>NHBO02000031.1 GCA_002167845.2 Phycisphaera sp. TMED9
ATGCCTCGATAGCGTCCCTGCGTGACCCTGACGGGTTCCGCTCGGAATTCGGCTCCACACGGCGAACCGCATTCGGGGCAGGTCGACTGGTCTTCGAGCACCTGGTGTCGGCATTCGGGACAGGTCGGGGAGGTCGGGTCGAAGCGGCCCCACGCCACGAATCCGGCGCCGACGAGGTGGATGTGAACAACCGTGAGGAGAAGACAGGCGATGAGGAACTCGGCGCCGCCGGTGCCGAGAAGCGCGTCGAGCGGTTGCGGGATCGCGGCGGCGAAGCCGAGGGCGTAGATCGTGGTCCGCCGGGTCGCGAACGCGAGAATGCCGGTGAGACCGCGGCGGCCTCGTAGCTCGTCGAGGATCATGATGACCGCGAAGATCATCGCGACGACGCCGCACTCGGGACGGATCACCCATGCGATCGCGACGGCCGCGGCGCTCAGCAGAATTCCGCGACGGGAGACGAAGGACGGGTCGTCGGTTGCGGTCCGAGGCGATCGAACGTCGCCGAGATGAAGGAGGGTCGCCGCCGAAAGCACGAGCAGCATCGCGGACCAGTCGACCAGACCCTGAATCCCTGATGCGAGCAGGATGCCGGTGAGCACGTTCGCCCAGGTGACGGGAAGACTTGCGACCGGACTGGGATCGAACCGTGGGCCCATGCGGACGATCATACGGATCCGGATCCGGTTCCGGCTCCCTCAGGTTCCCGCGATCCGTCGGTGGGACCATCGAACGAGGAAGAAGCACGCGATGGCGACGAGGACCCCGATGCCGGCGACGAACCGGGCGTCGGCGGTCGGGCTCGCGGGCCAGAAGAACGCCATGATGCCGGCATCGAAGAGGGTGAGCACCGCGATGGACCTCAGTACGAAACGACCGACCGCTTCCGGATGCCGGGCGAGGTGCCGAGTCGAGTTCACGAGGTAGGCACCGATTCCGATGCTTCCGATGATGACCGTCGACAGGAACAGGCCTCCGTTTCGCGGCGGTCCCAGCATCAGGGTGAGGATGAGCAACAAGCCGAACGGCAAGAGCAGGATCAGGGTGGCGGTTCCGTACCAACCCCTTCGTTTCCCGAGCCGTTCGGTGGTGATCGCCACGATGCTGTCGGCGTCGCAGGCGGTTCCGCACTCCGTGCAGATGTCGGAATTCTCGGCGATCGGATATCCGCATCGGGGGCATTTCCACCGCGAAGCCGACGTCACCTCGTCGCGGGCCACCATGCTGAACGCGGCGACGTGGATCGCGGCGACGCCGCCGACGATCACCGCAAGCAGTAAGCCGTCATCAGCATCGACACCGCTGGGCTCATTGAGACATGCCATTCCAAGGACATAGAGTCCACCTCGACACCCGCCCATCAAGAGGACGCTCCACGCGGTGCGGGCGTGGAGTGCGTCATAGGCGAGAAGCATCAGTCCGATGCCCGTGGCAATGCCGCCGGCGATGACGCCGTGGAACCACGGGAGCCCGACGCCGATGGCCAGCAGGACGGTTCCGAACGCGGTCGCGGCGCCACGGCGGATTCTTCCCGAAGGAATCGGTCGTCCCGGTCGTTCTCGTCGATCGATCGCGACGTCGAAGACGTCGTTGAAGACCATGCCGGCAAGATAGAGGCACGATCCGGCGACGATCGCGATGACGAGCCCGGGCACGATCTCAGGATTCGAGGGTCGAGCGACCGCGATCGACAGCACGGCACCAACGAGCACGTTCGTCCAGACCGTCGGCAGATTCGAGATGCGAAGAATCTCGAGCCAGGCCCTCATGGCTCAATTCCGCCGCGGATGGTCTCGATCGTCCCGCGGAGCCAGCGCAATTCCTCAGCGATGCCGGCGGCGAGCCCCTCGTCACCGGCGTAAAGGCAGTTTGGAAGAACGTCCCAGGCGTACGTCTCAACTTCGAGCATCGGGAGTGGAAGGTCCTTGGGCAAGGCAGCCAGACATCGCTCGATCTCGGTTTGAGTGCTCGACCAGCCGTTCATGCCCTGCGTGAAGATCGGCACGTGGAAGTGCGTGCGCCAGAGTCCGGTGGGCACCTGATGCTCTGCTCGATTCGCAATCGCGATCGGCAGGTCTTCGAAGAACTCGGCGTCNAAGTGCGGTTCGACGCCGGTTCGAATCATGGTCTGGTGGAGGTATCGAGGCTCGACAAAGCCNCGATACGNNTCNAGNGTNCGCGCNCGNTCCNCNTCGTCGTCGAGGGCGTCGAAATCAACNTCNATCGCNGANGAGANCTGNATCTTNCCCACNCCGATNTCATGNNCTCGGTAGGTCCGCAAGGCCGCGGTCTGCGGTTCGAACATGACNGCCGCATGGCACACGTCATGGCAGACCCGGAGNTANCGGCGGTGNTCGANGTCGTCACTGGGNCGNAANGCNTGCTCGAAGAGNTCNACNACGTCCTGGCTCACGTCNAGCACGCACCCGGGCTCGGGTTCGAGATCGAGATGCACGCAGACGCCCGTCCGATCTTCAAGCGCCCGCAACATCTTCGCGGCCTCGACGAGTTGCGCGGCGGCCATGCCAACNGANCAACCGCATCCTTCGTTGGTGAACGACGTTCGCCATCCGATGGGAAGCGTCGAGATGGAAGCTTCGGTCGTGCCGTCCGGTAGAAGATCGGCTAATAGATTGGCGAGATCGATGGTGTAGGCGAGTCGTTTCGGGTCCGCCCAGTGNGGNTCGTAGACCGCATGTTTGACGACGTCGGCATGAAAATCGCCGTAGGGAAATCCGTTGAAGGTGACGACGTGCAGCCCTTTGGCGAGGAGACGGTCGCGGAGGCCGGCGGCGCCGCCCTCGGCTCGGAGTTCTCTGGCGGAGGATGCCGAGAGCCAGAGCCCGAGTCCGATCGGCGCATTCGGGTCGGTTTCAGGTGCGGTGAGTTCACGGACTCGCGGCGCAAAGCGATCGAGGTTCGCCTCGGTTTCCGCGAGGGTTCGGCCGGCGTGGACGTTGGTGCAGTAGGTCAGCATGACCAATTCTTCAGCGGGTTGGTTGAACGTCGGTTCGGAACCTGCCCGTCTGGGAGAGGAACTCGAGGGGATTGTCGAAAGAGACCTTCCGGATGGTCGCTTCAAGATGGCCGCGACGACGCATTTCGTCCCGGCACTTCGGTACCGCGAGCGGGTCGCTGGGGCCCCAGTCCCCGGCCGAGTTGATCCACAGTCGATCGGTCCCGTGCATTTCGAAGATGTCGGCGGCTCGCTGCGGCGTGCATTTGGTGTCGGGATAGAGCGTCATGCCGGCCCAGTAGCCGCGGTCGAGCACGTCGCGGACGGTGTGCTCCTCGACGTGGTCGATCAGAACCCGGTTCGGATCGAGCACGCCGTGGTTCTTGATGGCGTCCATGATGAGACGCGTTCCTTTGCGCTTGTCTTCCAGGTGCGGCGTGTGGACGAGCACCATCTGGTTGTGATCCGCGGCCAGCTGGAGATGGGCCTCGAGGATCTCGAGCTCGTTCTTGCTGTTCTTGTTCAGCCCGATCTCCCCGATTCCGAGGACGTTCTCGCGTTCCAGGAACTCGGGAATGATGTCGATCACTTCGCGGGCGAAGACCGGGTCCTCCGCCTCCTTGGGGTTGATGCACAGCCAGGTGTGGTGGGCGATGCCGTACTGGGCGGCCCGCTGCGGTTCGGTGTCGGTGAGCACCGAGAAGTAGTCGTGGAAGCCCTTCGGGCTCGAGCGGTCGTAGCCGGCCCAGAAGGCGGGCTCGGTGATCGCGACGCAGCCGGCGAGCGCCATGCGTTGGTAGTCGTCGGTGGTTCGGCTCACCATGTGGACGTGGGGATCGATGTACATCAGGCGTTCTCCCCGTCTCGTGTGGTTCCGGCCTGGAATCCATCCCATGCCCCCGAGGCGCCCTTCATCGGCGCCGCGTCGATGGGCTCGGTGCTCGGGTCGCTCATCAGATCAAGCACACGCTTCGCGCGATCCGATTCGCCGTCGAGCAGCAGGGCAATCGCACCGCGGAGGCTGTCGAGGCGGAAGTCGCGATTGGAATCCGCCGCATCGGGTTTGGCGCGATCGACGCGATCAAGGAACGCCGCAAGGTCCAGGACCTTCGCTCGGTGTTCGAGGAAGTACCGATCGACGACGGCATGACGATTCAACGGGAGTGTCGGGGGACTGGTTGACATGTCCAGAGTCTAGCGGCGAACGGCTCAACCGCCGTTCGGCGAACCCGTCGCCAGCCACCACGCGAGGTCGAAGACGAGGAGGAACCCACCCTGCATCAGGATCGCGATTCCGAATCCTCTGACCAGTGGTGCGGTTCGAAGAAGCAACACCACGCCGACGATCAGGTAGACGACGTCGAGGCCTGAGTTGACGAGGAGAATTCGACGGAAGGCCTCGAGGCCCTCGATGGGCGAGAACAGGCTCCAAGCGGCGATCCCCGCGTCGATGGCGACCCAGAAGAGCGTCATCGCCCAGAAGCCCCGGGCCAGTTCGCCCATGCCGGGCCTCAACAGGGCCACGCCAGCGGCCGCCACCCAGATCGTGATCCAGATCAGCAGCATGGGAAGGAAGGTGGATGGCATGGGGGTCGTTTCGCGTCCGCCGCCGCGGGGATTCACATCGAGGCGTTCGAATCGAGATGGGTGATCGCGCGACGCAGGATGCCGAGGTCCACCTCGTGCACATCCACGCCGCGTCCGATCTCTTCGAGAAGCGTGATGTTCAGGCGGCCTCCGAGATGCTCGCGGAATTCCTCGAGCCCGGCGATCAGGCGGTCATCGGAGAGCAGCGGGTGGGTGATCGGCAGCCCGAGCCGCGTCATGACGTCGACGATCCGCTCGAATGCCGTCTTGTCCAAACGCCCGACCAGATATGAATAGGCGGAATCGAGGCATATCCCGATGGCCACCGCTTCGCCGTGGTTCAGATCGAAACCGCTCATCGATTCGAGTCGATGCGCCGACCAGTGACCGAAGTCGAGCGGTCGAGCCTCGAGTCGTTCGAAGGGATCTCCGCCATCGGCGATGTGATCGAGGTGCATCTTCGCGCACCGCCGGATGATCGGCCGGGCCGCATCCAGATCCCCCTCTCGAATGAGATCGGCGTTGTCCGCGATGGAGTCGAAGAAGGAAGCGTCTTGAAGACAGGCGATCTTGACCGCTTCGCTGAAACCCTCTCGCCAGGTCCGTTGGTCGAGCGAGTCGAGCATCGCCTCGTCACAGATCACGGCGGTAGGAACGTCGAAGGATCCGATGAAGTTCTTCTTGTTGAATCGGTTCACGCCGTTCTTCACGCCGATCGCGGCGTCGAGTTGTGACAAGACGGTGCTCGCGAAGCGGACGATGCGAACTCCGCGATGCGCGGTGCTGGCCGCGAAACCCGCCGCGTCGAGAACGGCGCCTCCGCCGAAGATCGCGACGTATGACCGTCGGTCGATTCGATGGCGTTCGATCGCCTCGAGGATTCGGTCGATGATCGCAGGGTCGTTCTTGCAATCCTCGCCACCCGGAATGAAGATCATCTCGCGGAGTTCGGGTAGCCCGGATCCGGCGAAGCGTCTTGAAATCGCTTCTTGGATTCCCGGTCGAGCATCGGCGAGTCCCTGATCGATCACCGCGATCATTCCCGCTTCAGGCGCATCGCCTCGCTCGCCTTCGAAAACCGTGTCGACGAGCGGATTGGCCGGATCGAGCACGTCACGATCGAACAGCAGCCGATGGGTGAACGGCACGCCGAAGTCGTTGCGAATCTCGTGGGCGATGGAGTGGGTGGAAGACATTGGGACCTGGGGTCAATCGGCTCGATCAGACACCGAGGCCAACGGAATAGGAGCGGGACAGCATAGATCGGACCCGTCTCGACCGGGGCGGTTCCGAATTCGGAGAATCGGAATTCCCTCATGAAAAAAAGGGGGACCACGGCGGAGGGGCGCCCACCGTGGTCCCGGAGTCCCGCACCACCATGGTGCGAGAGGTCGGATCGAATTGGTTGATATTCGGACCTGTCTTCAGTTCTCCACTTTGACGAGGATGAAGCGAGTCATGCCTCTCCGCTCGACCAGGAGTCGGATCGTCTGATCCGGCTCGATGCCCTCGAAGGCACCCTCGAAAGACTCGATGCTGGTTGGTCGGAGCCCGTTGATCCGGAGGATCGCGTCTCCCGGCTCGATGCCCGCCGCCGCGGCCGGTCCGTCAGCGAGGACACCCTTCACGAAGAGGCCGGTTTCCGAGTTCAGTCCCGCTTCGAGTCGCGTCGCTTCATCCAGCGGCTCGAGTTCGAGTCCGAGCTTCGGCGTCTTCGGCTCGGGAGCTTCCTGGAGTTCGGTCTCAGGTTCGGATCCGGGACGGGTGCCGAGCACCGCGGTTCGCGACAGCCGTTCTCCGTCGCGGAGGATTTCCAGGGAGACCGAGGTTTCCGGCGCGAAGTCCGCGATCCGACGGGCGAGTCCCGCCGGGGTGTCGGTCCGTCGTCCGTTGATGTTCAAGACGATGTCACCAGGTTCCAGTCCGGCATTCGCCGCCGGGGTTCCGGCGAGCACGCCTGCCACGAGGACACCGGATCTGGCGTCGTGGCCGAAGCTTGCCGCGAGGTCTTCGTCCAACGGTTGGATGTTGACGCCGAGCCAGCCGCGTTCCACGGTGCCGTCGGTCGCCAGATCGTTGACGATCCGCTGGACCATTCGACTGGGGATCGCGAACCCGATGCCGTCGTTTCCACCGGTCGCGCTGGAGATCGCGGTGTTGATGCCGATCACTTCGCCGTGGATGTTGGAGAGTGGACCGCCGGAGTTTCCGGGATTGATGGCCGCATCGGTCTGGATGTAGTTCTCGAACGTGGCGAGTCCCATTCCTTCCCGGCCGAGTGCACTGACGATTCCGGCGGTCACCGTCTGGCTCAGTCCGAAAGGACTTCCCAGAGCGATGACCCAGTCTCCGACCTGCGACTCGTCGCTGTCACCGAACTTCGCGGCGACCAGATCCGACGCATCGATACGAAGTACCGCGAGATCGGTCGCGGGGTCGGCGCCGATCACCTCGGCGGTGGTCTCGCGACCGTCGTGGAGGAGGATCTTCACCTCGTCGGCACCGGCGATCACGTGGTTGTTGGTGATCACCAGACCATCTTCGGTGGCGATGACCCCGGTTCCCTGGCCCATGCGATCGGGTTGTCGCCGATTCGGATCCGGCGCAGCCTGTGGCCGCTCGGGAAGAAGATCACGGAACTGCTCGGGAATTCGATTTCGATCAGGGCGGGCGGCTCGCCCTTCGCCACCGGCGAAAGGAGGATGATCGATCGAGATGATCTGGACGACGCTGGGACGAAGAGTCTCCGCGACGGAACGGAATGCATTCGACAGAATCATCGCGTCGCCGACACCGGCGATTGATCGTGTGTCGTGGTTGGTGAAAGTGACGGTATCGGCGGCGAAGAGCGTCGGCGATGCCGCAAGTCCCGCGAGGGCGGCGAGGACCATCATTCGACGTCCTCGAGGGGTGCGGTTCGCCTGGCCGTTCTGGGTGGAATCTTGCATGACTCATGACTCCTTTCAACGGAGGCTTGGGTGGCGCGAGTGCAGGCGCCACGATGGCGCTCGCCGTGATCGGCTTCAGCCGAAGACCTCGCGGTGATCGGTGGCGTCGTCCCCGTATCCCCTTTTCCTCCAGGACGGGTCGACGCATGGGGTTTACGCCCCGCCGCAGCGGCGGGTTCGGCGTCGATCGACTTCGTTCTTCAATTTGCGAAGTATTCGGACCGTGTCAGTCGAGCGTTTTCAGCCTCTGCTTGCGGTGGAATGGCGATCCAGAAGGACCGCAGCCGCCACCGCCACGTTGAGCGAATCGACGCCCGGCGCCATGGCGATCCGGACCAGCGAGTCGCAGTTTCGTGACGCCACGTCGCCCAGGCCGTCGAACTCGCTTCCCATCACCAGCGCAATGCGGTCGATCGATGCCGGGAGGTCGACTTCGGCCCGCCCATCGATGCTGGCTCCGATCCGGTGGAACCCATGTGCCGTTCCAAGTCGGGTGAGATCCTCGGCCCAGTTCGTGCTGCGGGCGAAGGGAATCCGCAGTGCATGGCCGATCGAGACCCGCAACGACTTCCGGTAGAGCGGGTCGTGGCAGTCCGGACTCAGAATCACCCCGTCCACGCCGAATGCGGCGGCGACGCGAAAGAGCATGCCGATGTTGTCGATGTTTCGAATCGACTCGCAGACCAGGATCGTCGACGGCCGGTCCGAATGGGGAATGATCTCATCCATGTTCCGATCATCGAGGCCCGCTCGATCGCCGCTGGCGAGGACGCCTCGGTGGATCTGGAATCCGACGATGGACTCGAGAATCTCCTTCGGCGCGACCAGCGCCTCGACCTCGGGAGCGCCGTGCGCCGCGAGGGTCTTTTCGAGCCACGAACGCTTTCCTTCGGAGACCAGAATCCTCCGAATCCTCTCGGGAGACTCGAGCATCGCCTCCACCACCAGCGGCTGTTCTCCGATGAAGACTCCCGGTCGCGCGTCGATGCCTCGCTGATCGCGGCCTTGAAGGTCGCGAAAATCCTCCAGCCTTGGATCTTCGGAATGCCGGATGGCCTCGATGGTCATGAAAGGGAGGGTCGCGGTTGTGGACGCCTTCCGCAACCCCGACGGCCGAGGTAAGGACCGGATGTCGGAGATACACTCGAGCCATGACCGCCGAACGAGAATCCGAGCCAGAGGATCGCCCCCGCTCGGAAGACGTCGTCGGGGAGGCCGCACCCACCCCTCCGTCCACGGTCATCGAGAACCCGGCCGAAGCCAGCGCCGAAGACCATCGCGTCGCTCGACTGCTTCAGCACACGATCGACCTGCCGATCCTTGCCTCCGCGGTCGAGGCTCAGGATCCTGCGGATGCGGCGGATACGCTCGAGACGCTCGACGAAGGTGACGCTGCGGACGTTCTGGAAGAGATGGAAGTCGCGAATGCGGCCGAAGCGCTTTCGCACATGGTCGGACCGCTGGCGGTCAGTGTGCTCGAAGATCTCGTGGAAGAGAACTCCGCGTATGCGGCATCGCTTCTCGAATCGATGGCGTCGGATGATGCGGCGGACCTCCTCCAGCTGGCGCCGGATGAGATCACCGATGCGATTCTCCCTCGGATGTCGGGGTCCGGTCGACTCGCGATGCAGCGGCTGCTGGCCTACGAGGAAGACACCGCTGGTGGACTGATGACGCCGGACGTCCTCAGGATCCGCGAGGAGATGTCGGTCATCGAGGCGGTGCAGGCGATTCGAGTGGCGGATGCGAGCGAGGAGATGCACTCGATCTTCGTGGTCGATGCCGAAGGCCGGCTGACCGGCATGCTCGGGTACCGCCGTCTGGTCATCGCCGGTCCGGACGAGCGGATCAGCGACGTCTGTGATCGAGAGATCGCGGCGATCCCGCCGGAACTCGATCGGGAGACGGTCGCGATCGAATTCGAAAAGTACGACTATCTGGTGCTTCCCGTGGTGGATGGTGAGGGCCGCCTGCTCGGCGCGGTCACCGTCGACGACGTTCTCGAGTCGATCCTTGCCGAAGGCACCGAAGATGCGCAGCTGATGGTGGGTGCGGGTCGGGAGGAAATGGTCTTTTCGTCGACGGGCGACAAGCTTCGGAGTCGGATTCCCTGGCTCATCGTCAACCTGATCACCAGTTCGATCGGCGCGATCGTGGTCTTCCAGTTCGAGGGCCTGATCGCGGAGATCGCGATTCTCGCGGTGTTGATGCCGGTGATCGCGAATCAATCCGGAAATGCCGGACAGCAGTCGCTTGCGGTCACCCTTCGAGGCATCGTGCTCGATCAGGTGAACCACAAGGTCGCGAGCCGTCTCTTGCTTCGCGAGTCGATGGTCGGGGCGATCAACGGGCTCATCGCGGGAATTCTGGTCGGCACGCTGATCGCAAGCATTTCGATCATGTCGGGGAGCGGCACCTGGAAACTCGGAATCGTGATCGCGATTTCGATGACCTGCTCGCTCACCATCGGTACTTTCACCGGCACGGCGCTTCCGATGTTGATGAGACGTCTGGGCGCTGACCCGGCGACCGCGAGCACCATCTTCCTGACCATGGTGACCGACTCGCTGAGTTTCCTGATCTTCCTGGGTACCGCGGCATCGCTTTCGGGCTGGCTTGGGCTCGGCTGAGTCGTGCCGTCGTGACGACCGGGCCGGGATGAAACAACACGTCACGCAGAACCGTTGGTTCCGCGTGACGCGTCGTGATCTTCCGCTCGCGCTCTCTTGCTCAACCCTCGGCGTAGGACTCCATGCCCTCGCACGAACAGACCAGATTGCGGTCGCCGTAGGGGTTGTCGATCCGTCCGACGGTCGGCCAGAACTTTCGTTCCTTCAACCACGCTGCCGGGTACGCCGCCTGTTCGCGGGTGTATGGGTGATCCCATGAATCACCGGTGACCGCGTGGAGTGAGTGCGGGGCATTCTTCAGGACGTTGTCCTCGCGATCGGTCGTTCCGTCCTCGATCGCCTTGATCTCCGCTCGCATCGAAATCATCGCATCGCAGAAACGGTCGAGTTCGGCACGAGTTTCGCTCTCGGTCGGTTCCACCATGAGGGTTCCGGGGACCGGCCAGCTCATGGTCGGCCCGTGGAATCCGTAGTCCATGAGCCGTTTGGCGACGTCATCGATCTTGATGCCGGCGGACTTGTCGAATTCTCGGCAGTCGATGATGAACTCGTGGGCGCACCGTCCATTCTCGTTGGTGTAGAGAATCTCGAAGTGGCCGGCGAGCCGGGACGCCATGTAGTTGGCATTGAGGATCGCGATCTCGGTGGCGCGGGTCAGGCCTTCGCCGCCCATCATCGCGATGTACATCCATGAGATCGGCAGGATGCTCGGAGATCCGTAGGGTGCCGCCGACACCGGGCCCATCGCGTGCTCGCCCGCGTCGATCGGTCTGACCACCGGATGGCTGGGAAGGAATGGCTGCAGGACGCTGGTCACCCCGATCGGCCCCATGCCCGGACCGCCTCCGCCGTGCGGAATGCAGAAGGTCTTGTGAAGGTTGAGGTGACAGACGTCGGCGCCGAGATCGGCAGGGCGGACGAGGCCGACCATCGCGTTCATGTTCGCGCCGTCCATGTAGACCATGCCGCCCGCCTCGTGCACCAGATCGCACATCGTCCGGACTTCGGTCTCGAACACACCGTGGGTGGAGGGGTAGGTGATCATGATCGCGGCCAGCCGATCTCGATTCGCATCGATTCGTTCTCGAAGGTCATCGAGATCGATGTCGCCGGAATCCGTGCACTTGACCGGGACCACGGTCATGCCGGCGACCACGGCGCTGGCGGGATTCGTGCCGTGCGCCGAGAGCGGAATGATGCAGACGTCCCGGTTTCGATCACCACGGTGTTCGTGGTACGCCTTGATGGACATCAGTCCCGCATACTCGCCCTGGCTGCCGGCATTCGGCTGGAGGCTGACGCCATCGAAGCCGGTGATCTCCGCCAGCCATGACTCGAGCGACTTGAAGAGGGCCGTGTATCCCGACCATTGGGACTCGGGTGCGAAGGGATGGATCGCCCCGAATTCCGGCCAGGTGACCGGAAGCATCTCGCTCGATGCATTGAGTTTCATCGTGCACGAGCCGAGCGGAATCATCGAATGGGCGAGGGAGAGGTCTCGCGACTGAAGTTCGGTGATGTAACGCAGCAGCGTGGTTTCGGTGCGATGTTCGTGGAACACCGGATGGGTCATGAACTTCGATTCGCGCTTGACCGCGGTGGGATACTCGGGATCGACTTCGGAGTACACCGCGTCGAATTCGAACTCCGTCGAACCGAAACACGACCAGATCGACTGAAGGTCGGCGGCCTGGACCGTCTGGTCGAGGCTGATCCCGAGTGACCCGTCTCCGAAGTTGCGGACGTTGATCTTCGATTTCGCGAGTTTCTCGAGAACGGTCTCCACGCCGCCCTTGGGTCGGACGCGGATGGTGTCGAAGAAGGGGCCTTCGTGGATCACGTGGCCGAGTCGCCGGAGTCCTTCCGCGAGCGTGCAGGAGAGCCCGCGAATCCGATCGGCGATGTTTCGAAGACCTTCGGGACCGTGGTACACGCCGTAGAAGCCCGCGATGATCGCGAGCAGGACCTGTGCGGTGCAGATGTTGCTGGTCGCCCGATCGCGTCGAATGTGCTGCTCTCGGGTTTGAATCGCCATGCGAAGCGCCGGTTCGCCGTGGACGTCTCGGCTGACCCCGATGAGGCGGCCGGGCATGCGGCGGACCAGTTTCTCCTGCACGGCCATGTAGGCCGCGTGAGGACCGCCAAGACCCATCGGCACGCCGAATCGCTGCGTGGATCCGATGACGATGTCGGCACCCCATTCCCCGGGTGGCTTGAGCAAGGTGAGGGCGAGCGGGTCGGCCGCCACCACGAGCATGGCGCCAGCCGCATGGGTGCGCTCGGCCAGAGCAGCGTGGTCGCCGATGCGTCCGTCGGTGGCGGGATACTGCACGAGGACGCCGGCGAACTCCCGGCTGTCGAAGTCGATGGCCGCGAGATTGCCGACGAGCACTTCGATGCCGAGCCCCTTCGCTCGGGTCTCGATCACTCCGATGGTCTGGGGATGGCAGTCGTCGGCGACGAAGAACGCGCTCCGGTTGGTCTGCGTGGCGCACATCGACATCGCTTCCGCGGCGGCGGTCGCTTCGTCGAGCAACGAGGCGTTTGCGAGCGGCATCGCGGTGAGGTCCGCGATCATGGTCTGGAAGTTCAGCAGTGCTTGAAGTCTTCCCTGCGCGATCTCCGCCTGATAGGGCGTGTACTGGGTGTACCAGCACGGATTCTCCAGCACCGTCCGCAAGATCACGGATGGGGTGATGGTTCCGTGGTATCCCATTCCGATGTAACTGCGCCAGACTTCATTCTGCTCCGCAAGGCCGCGGATGCAGGACAGGGCTTCCTGCTCTCCCGGGACGCGACTGGTGCTGGTGGTGTAGAGGACATCATCACGAAGGGACAGGGGTCGCCCATCCCGGATCGCGGCGGGGATCGCTTCGGAGATCAAGGAATCGATCGAATCGAGACCGAGTTCCGCAAGCATTCCAGCGGCTTCGGTCGCATCCGGTCCGAGGTGGCGACGTGGAAAATCGTCGGTCGGGTCGAGGGGATGAGTCGAAGTGGCGGAGTCTGAGGTTCGCGTGGAGTTGGCCATGGCGGGAGGTTCGTTCCAGAGCGGGAATCGAAGGGGAGTCGACACTGATCGAAGTCGTCGAGTATAGATGGTCCGCATGGCGAATTCCCGTATCGACACGCCGTCCGAACCAGAGTCTCCGGAAGAGGCTGATCCGGTTCCCGGATCAGGTTCCGGGAACCTTCCGGGAATCACGATGCCGGAACCGCTTGAGGTTCGTCGAGGACGGGCAGCGGTGGTGATGGGGCTTCTGGGCATCCCCACGGTCGGGTTCTCCGCGATCGCAGGAATCGGGCTGGGTCTGGCGGGAATCCGATCCCCGAGGCCAGCCTGGTCGATCGCGGGCACGGTGCTTTCGCTGTGTGTTCTGTCGGGCTGGATCGGAGGTCTGGCTGGTTTCCTGAATGCCATGGCGGCGGATCGACCACCCCCCGGAGTCATTCACGCAGGAGGCAGACTCGGATCGGCGATGGCCGCCCGGATCGCTCGTGGCGTCGACCCCGCTGACCCTTTGACCCCACCGGACTCGGCGCTCGCGGCGATTCTCGAGGACCTGCCGGCTTCCTTGCGACGGCACGGCGGCAAGCCGCCCGGTCCATTGGCGATCGAGACCCTGCCGCGGCCGTCGGGGTGCCTCTTGCGTTGGCGAATCGGGCCGCCCCTTGATCCGACGAGGGGATCGGCGATCGCGCCGGTCGATCCCGAGAGAGGCGGCATCTATCTCTACGCCGCGGATGGTCGGATGCTCGTCGGTTTTGAACGAGCGCTCGACTCGCGGCGACGTGGCATGCAGCTCGATGACGAGGATGTCACGCTCATCCAGCGCCTGGTGCCACATGCTCGGAAGATCACGGCCCACGCCGGCGTTCGGGGCGGGCGACTGCCGAACGGGGTCGAGGCGGCGGAGATTCTTGATTCCGGTGCCTCGCTCGACGCAGCGCCACCTCGGTATCGCCCTCGGCCGGGAGGTTTGTTCGACTTGATCGAGGTCGATTCCGGACGTCGAATCACCTTCGCCGCTTTCGGAGGGGTTCTCCTGCCCTTGCAGCCGTGATCTCTCCCGGAGGCTCCTCGGTGAACGGATTTTCGTTCCCGCGGGACCTATGATCTCGGCGATCAAATCTCCGTTCGATCCTGATCCACCACCGCTCCGCGTCGCCATCTCCACCGCTCTCGCCAAAGGTCCCGCCCATGTGCATTCGTCAGGTTTCCGCCTTCATCCTCACGTCAATCGTCCTCTTGACCGTGCTCGGCTTCGGTTCGAGCGCCGGAGCGCAGGACGGCGGGTCCGGGACCATCATCGAAGAGACGATCAATCCCTACGGTTTCCAGCCGGAGAACGACTCCATCGTCGTTGATGCGGAGACCGCGGACCTCCGCCGATTGTTTGAAGATCTCGGTCCGGTGGCTCGTGAGTGGTATCAACACGTCATGACGCTTTCCGGTCCGTACTTCGAGGGGCGGGCGCCGGGGAGTGCGGGAATCGAGCGAGCGGCGGACTACGTGCAGTTCTGGTTCGAGCGGTTGGAGTTGGAACCGGCGTTTCCGGAAGATGGAAAAGAGTCGGAAACCTGGTCGAGCTATCGCCAGTTCCTCGAACTGCCGGGAGGGCGACCCTCCATCGAGCGGGCGCTGATGCAGTATCGGAGAGCCGACGTCGGCGAACAGACCGCCGAGGTGGGAAGAGACTTCACGGTGCTGGGCAACTCCGGAACCGCGGACGTTTCGGCGCCGCTCGCGTTTCTGGGTTACGCGATCGAAGAAGGGCCGGACGGATATTCGAGTTTTCCTGCCGCGGAAGCCACCGACGCGGATCTCTCGGGACGGATCGCCATCATTCTTCGCTACGAGCCGTTGAATGAAGAAGGCCGAAGTCGATTCACGAACCGCCGCTTCAGCCGTCACGCCGCGATACCGCCCAAGATGAAGGCGGCGGTGGATCGTGGGGCCGCCGGCATCATCCTCGTGAACCCTCCGGGCGCCGTCTTCGCGAAGGACGGGCTTCAGGACGTCGCGGAAAGTCGATCCGGAACCGAGCTTGATGTTCCGGTGGTTCAGGTGACCCCCGAAATCGCGAATCGAATCATCGCGTCCGCGGACTCGAAAGGGAGAGACCTCGCTGCGCTCCGCCGGATCGCCGACGAGGGCGGGCATGGCGGCATCATCTTCGATGGAGACGACGAGGTCCGGCTGGCGACGGCGATCGACGGGGGCATGAACCGAACCTCCAACATCGGCGGCGTGCTGCGTGGAAGCGGCGACCTTGCCGACGAGTGGGTGATCATCGGTGGCCACTACGACCACGTCGGGCTGGGGACCTTCGGCGCGATGCCCAACAACCGAGGCCGGCTCCACCCGGGGGCGGATGACAATGCGAGCGGGACCGGCGGCGTGATCGTCGCGGCGAGGCTGCTTGCAGAGCGATATGCCGAGGCGGGGGAAGAGGCCGACCTGCGCTCGATCCTCTTCCTCGCATTCACCGGCGAAGAGACCGGACTCAACGGATCTCGCTATTACGTCGAGCATCCGACGCTTCCCGCGGGTTCCATCAATGCGATGTTGAACCTGGACATGATCGGCCGGATGCGAAGCGACACGATCGCCGTCGGCGGTACCAAGAGCGCGGAAGGCATGCTCGAAGAGATTCGGCCCATGCTCGAGGAGAGCGGTCTCACCGTGCATGCGGATCCGAATGGTCGTGGGCCGAGTGATCATGCGAGTTTCTACGGGGCGGGAATTCCGGTGCTCTTCTTCTTCACCGGGACGCATGATGTCTATCACCAGCCCGGCGACTACGGGTGGACGGTGAATCCGGCCGGCGCCGCAAAAGCCATCGATCTCATCGTGGAGGTCGCGGAGCACTTCGCGACCGACTCCGAACGGTTGGTCTTCGGGGGCGGACGTCCGACTCGGGTCGTCTCAGAGCCGAAGAACGAGACCGCGGGGAGGCCTGATCCGAACGACCGTGGATATGCGCCGGTCCGTCTCGGCATTCGGCCGGGAATGGGTGCGGCTGATGAGCCGGGGGTGAAGATCGAAGGGGTGAGCGAGAACACCAGTGCGAGTGCTGCGGGGCTCCGGAAGGGGGACGTGATCATCGCCTGGGGGGGCGAGGACCTGATCGACGTCATGGACATGGTCACTCGCCTGCGCGAGCATCAGCCCGGCGACGTGGTCGAGATGGTGATCATCCGTGACGGTGAAGAAATGATCATTCCCGTCACCATGAAGGCGAGCGAAAGAGTCATCGAGAACTGATCGAATTCGCAGCCGCGGGGCTCAGTCCATGGTGTTTTCAAGAACACCGAGACCGTCGACCTCGACTTCCATCCGATCACCTGACTTCAGGTGAATGGGTGGCGTTCTGGCGAATCCCACGCCGGGGGGGGTTCCAGTGAGGACGAGATCGCCGGGTTCCAGGGCCACGAAGGACGAGAGATGGGCGATCAGTGCGGGGATCCGAAAGATCAGCTGGCTGGTTGATGATTCCTGAACCAGTTCCCCATTGAGCCGGAGTCGGATTCCGAGTTCATGAGGATCCGGGATCTCGTCGGCCGTCACGATGCACGGGCCGAGCGGACAGAAACCTTCGCAACTCTTTCCTCGCTGCCACTGCCCGTCGGCGAATTGGAACGCTCGGGCGCTGAGATCGTTGGCACACGCGTATCCAAGGACGTGATCCATCGCATCCGATTCCGATATTCGCCAGGCCCGGCGTCCGATCACCACGGCGAGTTCGGCTTCGTAGTCGGTCTCCGAGGTTCCGAGGGGCATCGGCACCGGGTCGCCGGGCCCGACGACATTGGAGCTGAACTTCGAGAAGGAAAGCGGTGATGCCGGGGGATCCATGCCGCTCTCTGCAGCATGGTCCGCGTAATTGAGTCCGATGCAGATCACCTTGCCGGGTTCAGGAACCGGCGCCATCAGTCGGCAATCGGCGATCGGAATTCGATCTACCCCCGAGGTGTTCGATCGAGCTCGCATCCTGGCGAGAATGGGGCGAGTCATGTCGAATCGATCGCGAACCCCGAGGTCGAAGCGATCTTGATCGGGAGGATCGAGAAGATCGGTGCCGTCGATCACGTCGCCGTTCTCCGCGATGGCGCCGAAGCGAACCTGCGACTCGCCGATGATGCGGTAGTGAATGATCTTCATGCTTGCGAGCCTATCCGGAGGTCGGGTGGTTTGGTATCGGACCCATCATCTTGATCTCATGACGACAAATCCTCGGTCCGGACTTCAGGGACATTATGGCGGAAGGTACGCTTTACCGAGTTGATTCTTCACACCAACAGCAACTTGCCAGACGGTCAGGACCAGTCCTCATGAAATCGCCGACGAATTTTTCTCCCAACAACCAGAAGGTTCTGGTCATCGGATGGGATGCCGCCGACTGGCGGGTCATTCATCCCATGATCGCCGAAGGCAAGATGCCCAACCTCGAGAAGATGATGGCGGAGGGCGTGCATGGGAACGTCTCCACACTCAATCCGGTCCTCAGTCCGACGCTCTGGACCTCGATCGGCACGGGAAAGCGACCCTACAAGCACGGGATCCACGGGTTCAGTGAACCGACTCCGGACGGGAAAGCGATCCGTCCGATCACGAACACCAATCGAAAGACCAAGGCGATCTGGAACATGCTCAACCAGGTCGGCAAGAAGTGCAACGTGGTCGGTTGGTGGCCGTCGCATCCGGCCGAACCCATCGACGGCGTGATGGTCAGCAATTTCTACCAGACCGCGCGGAACATCAAGAACGCGGACATCGACCCCGAGATCGGCAAGCCGCGTCCGGAGTCGGCCGGTTGGGAGATGTCGCAGTGGGAAATGCCGCAGGGGACCGTTCATCCGCCCAGCCTCGCCAAGAACCTCCAGGAATTCCGATTTCATCCTCTCGAGCTCGATGCGGAGCATGTCGGCCCGTTCATTCCGAAGTTCGCCGAGATCGACCAGAAGAAGGACCAGCGCCTGACCGGATTCGCGAAGACCCTCGCCGACACCGTCACCATCCACGGTGCGGCGACGGCGCTGATGCAGCTCGAGCCCTGGGACTTCATGGCGGTGTACTACGACGGGATCGATCACTTCGGTCACGGTTTCATGAAGTACCACCCGCCGCGACAATCCTTCATCAACGAAGAGGACTTCGAGATCTACAAGGGCGTGGTGGAGGGCGGGTACCGCTTCCACGACATGATGCTCGGGGCCCTTCTGCACCTCGCCGGCGAGGACACCACCGTGATCCTGATTTCCGATCACGGATTCCACCCGGATCATCTCCGGCCCGAGCACATCCCCGTCGAACCGGCGGGACCCGCGATCGAGCACCGCCCCTACGGCATCTTCGTCGCGAAGGGACCCGGAATCCGAAAGGGTGAGACGGTCAGTGGTGCGAGCGTGCTCGACCTGACGCCCACCGTGCTGGCCGCCTTCGATCTTCCGGTCGGGGAGGACATGGACGGAAAACCGCTGGTGACGATCTTCGAGGACCCTCCCGAGATCGAGACCGTGGCGTCCTGGGACGACATCGACGGTCCGCATCCGAACGGCATGCATCCCGAGGGTGCGCACATCGACTCGGTGCAGAGCGCGGAGGCGATGAAGCAGCTGGTCGAACTCGGATACATCGAGGAGCCGAACGAGAACACCGACGAAGCGGTCCGGGAGACCACGCGGGAGCTCAAGTACAACCTTGCGCAGTCCTACATGGACGGTGGGCGACTCGAGGAGGCGGCCGAGATCCTCGAGGAGATCTGGAGCGACTGGCCGCGAGAGGCTCGATTCGGGCTCAACCTGATCGCATGTCTCGGTGGCCTGGGTCAGGTCGAAGAGCGTGGCCTCGCGATCGAACGCCTCGCGATGAACGCGAAGAACAACTTCATCTGGGCGCTCGAGGAGATCGATCGTCTTCGGCCCGAGGCCGAGGAGTACGGCATCAAGCTGCCCCGTCCGAAGGTCGACGCGGACGGCGAGTTGGCCGAGGAGAGCATGGCGGTCGACGAGGGCGCCGAGCCTGCGGTCGACGCGGCGAATGACGGAG
>NHBO02000032.1 GCA_002167845.2 Phycisphaera sp. TMED9
TGCGACGCACCCCATCTCCTTCAATCCCAGCCGCATTCCCTCGAGCGAGGCTGCGGGGATGAAGTTGAGGAACACCTCGGTGCCGCGGATGCGGTCGAGGTTGTCGTACACGGCGTCCACGGTCTTCGCGGTCGGCATGCCGTCGAAGAACTCGAGTGTGCCGATCGACGTCTCGACCTCGTCGGACGTCATGATGGATTTCGGAATCGGCGTGTTGAAGCCGGGGGTGGCCTCCTCCTGAGCGAAGGCCGGGCCGGCAGTGACGACGAGCAGAGATGAGAGAAGAATCAGTTTCAGGATCATGGCGAGAGTCCGAATGAAAGCGGTTTCGTTTGAGATCAGCGATCCGAGGATTCTGGATTCAACCGATCGAATGAGGGACGTCGGAACCGAAGATTCCGGCGAAGAGATGAAACAAAGGGTGACGGGCGTTTGGTTGGAATCGAGAATCATGAAGGCAGTCCCTCGAAACCCTGAATTGGCTTCGTGTAGAGCGCCTTGATCCAGATGTGATAGAGCGAGTCGAGGACCGCCTCGGGATCTCCCTGCGGCCGGCGACCGAATTCCGCGATCAGGGTCGAAGCATCGAGTCGATTGAGCGCCACCGCGATGGCCACGCCGTTCAGAGGACCGATCGCCCCCGCCTTCTGCTCCAGCGCGATGCGCTCCGAGACCGAATCGTCCCATCGCCCCATGAACTCCGTCCATGCGAGCTCCAAACGCGCGTCAAGTGGCGCCGACTCGCTGATGGCCCGGAAGACCGGTCCATTCTCGATGCAGACCGCGATGATTCCCCGAAGAGAATCCCGCAGTGCCGCTCTCGAGTCGCCGACCGCGGTGAACCATGGCATGGCGGCAGCGACCAACTCCACCTCGAGGTCCGCCAGAAGCTGCTCCACGAGGCCGTGGACATTCGGGAAGTACTGATAGAACGCCGGCCGACTCAAGCCGGTGCCATCCATGATGCTCGCGATCGAGAGATCCCGGATCGGCTGCTCCCAAAGCATTTCGATCACCTGACTGAGGATCTCCTCACGGGCCGCGTCGGGCGTCCGACGGCGTCGGGGACTCGATTCCGAACTGGATGACGATGCAGACATTCCATCATTCTACTGACTTGCTGTCAGCACGTCGGGCCGAGCCCCCGACCAAACCCTCTGACCTGCATCATTCCGCGGCCTCGGTCACCACATCAGAATCGCAGTAGGCTTTGATTCATCATGGACTCGGAACACCGCCGCGCGAATCGATCGATGTGGGACGAGCGGGTGGACCTGCATGTGAAGAGCGATCTTTACGACGTCCCGGGATTCCTGACGGGGCAGTGTCGATTGCGTGACTTCGAACCGGGAGAACTCGGTCCCGTCGAGGGGAAGACGCTCCTTCATCTCCAATGCCACTTCGGACTCGACTCGCTCTCGTGGGCCCGGCGTGGAGCGATCGTCACCGGCATCGATTTCAGCGAGCCGGCGATCCGAACCGCTCGAGAACTCGCCGAGCGGACGGACCTTTCCGCCACCTTCGAAGCCTGCGACGTGTACGAGACCTCGACCCGTCTGGACCGCCGATTCGACATCGTCTACACCGGCCTCGGTGCGATCTGCTGGATACCCGATCTGGCCGACTGGGCCCGGGAGATCGTCCGGCTTCTCAAGCCCGGAGGGATCTTCTACATGCCCGAATTCCACCCGGTCACGGACATCTTCGGTGATGAGAACCTGGTGATCGCCGAGTCATACTTCGACGACGGCAGACCTTATTGCGACGAGAGCAGCGGGACATATACCGATCGCGCGGCGGAGACCTCGGCCAATCTCAGTTACAGCTGGACCCATCCGATCAGCCGGGTCATCACCTCGCTCCTCGAGGCCGGGCTGACGCTGGAGTCCTTCGTGGAGCACGACTACACGGTGTTCCCGCGATTCGCTTCGCTGGCCGCAGCCCCCGGCACCGATGTCTTTCGGTTTCCCGACGGACATCCGAGACTTCCCTTGATGTATTCGATCCGCATGCGGTCGACCTCCGGCGATTCCGGAGCGTCGCGGCCCCACACCCCGTCAGAATGATGCCGAGCAGAATCCCGAGTGGAGGCACCGGAAGGCTCATCATCGGCCTCGTACTGATGCCATCACGTCGCTCAGCCACTTCGAACTCTGCGTCTAAAACTTGTCACCACCCCGAGNTTCGCCCACAAACGACTCTAGAAAACCCTCCGAANCCACTTCTGGAAGAAACCAGAAGAAAACCGAGCCCCTCATGAAAACCANCTTCCCCTGCTTGAACAGCTNGAAGTTCGCCGCGTTCGCGCTTCTGGCGTCGAGCGGAGTCGTTNCCGCGGCATTCGCATTCCCTCAGGACCGTGGCGGGCCGAGATTCCAGGATGTGCTCCTGCATGACCGGTTCGATGCCGATGGGAACGGCCGTCTCGATCGCACGGAACGCGATCTCGCACGAGAAGAAGCCGCCAATCGACCCGCTCGGGGAAGACGAGGTGGCCCACCAGGAATGCGTGGCGGCCAGGAAACGACGTCTCGTCCGGAGGCGGATCCGAAGTCCCTTCGAATCGACCCTGCGGATCTCGAAGAGGTNCCGCGACTGGAGGGGACCGGCCTCTATGACCCGGACGTTCTCCACACGATCTTTCTCGACTTCGAAGCGCCGGACTGGCATGACGAGATGGTCGCCTTCCATGGGACGGACATCGAGGTCCCGGCCATCTTCTCTCTCGATGGAGAACGACTCGGCGAGGTCGGCGTTTCATACCGGGGCAACACATCTTTCGACAGGCCTGCGAAGAAGTCCTTCGGCGTGTCGATCGACGCCTTCGATGACGACCTCCGAATCGATGGTTTTCGAACCCTCAATCTTCTCAATGCCAACGGTGACGAGTCGGTCATGCGCGAGGTCCTGTTCTCCAACATCGCCGCCGGACACATGCCCGCGCCGAAAGCGAACTTCGTTCGGGTGGTCGTGAACGGCGTCTACCTCGGAATCTACGCCAACGTCCAGCAGATCAACAAGGACTTCACCGAGGAGCANTACGGATCGAAGAAGGGTGTTCGCTGGAAGGTGCCCCCCGATTTCTCCGGTGGCGCCGCGTTGACCTACCACGGCGACGACATCGAAGACTACCGCGATCGCTACGAGATCAAGACCGGTTCCGCGACGGACGAGGACTGGGCCGACCTGGTCGAGTTCTGCAAGGTGCTTCGCGAGACACCGGACNAGGAACTGGAAGCGACGCTCCCCCGCTACATCGACATCCACGAAACGATCCGTTTCCTCGCCATCGACAATGCATTCCTCGATTCGGACGGGTACTACAGCCGCGGCAGCGACTACTACCTCTACAAGGCACCCGACGGCGACTTTCATCTCATCCACTACGACAACAACGAGACCTTCGGTGGTGGTCGTGGCGGCGGTCCGGGAGGCCGACGCGGCCCCGGCGGTCCCGGCGGCGGTCCGCCCGAGTTCGGTCCCGGTGGCGACCGTCCCGACTTCGGCCCCGGCGGCCCTGGTGGCGGCCGACCCGATTTCGGGCCCGGCGGTCCCGGTGGCGGTCGTCCCGACTTCGGTCCCGGTGGTCCCGGTGGCGGACCGAACTTCGAGCAGGATTCGTCGCAGGCACCGAGAGCCCAGGAACGACCACGCCGAGGACAGGATGGTCGTCGTGGCAATCGACGCCGAGGTGGAGGAAGAGGCGGACCGGGCGGTGGCGGGGGCGGAGGAATGACGCAGTCTCCCCTCGCCTTCGAGAAGGACATCGACACCAGACCGCTGATCACGAGGATTCTCGCGGTCGAGGCCTGGCGCGAGGAGTATCTCGAGATCCTCCGCGAACTCGCGACCGTGGAACTCGACTGGGCGATTCTCGGAGCTCGGATCGACGGCTATCGCGACCTGATCGAGAAAGATGTGGTCCGCGATCCGTTCCTGGGCGATCGGGAACGATTCCTCAAGAGCCTGTACGGAAACGAAGCCTCCCTGAAGTCGCTGGCCGCCGAGCGAAGGAAGTTCCTGCTCGACCATGAAGCATTGAAGAAACCGGAACCAGAACGCCGATTCGAGTCGGAGCCGAACGACTCCTCAGACGCCCCGAACGCCTGAAGATGAGTTCATCCTTCCCCGCCGTCGAGTCGCGAGCCCTGCTTCGGCCCGAGATGAGGGCACCACGTCCGGTTTGAGAGCACGCATGCAAGATCTGGTTGAAATGACCTCCGCACCAACGGTCGAAGAAGCCAAGGCGATCGCCTTGGATCCGTTCACGACGTTGTGCCTGGCGACGGTCTTCGGGCTCGTCGTCTCCATTCTTCACCTGCTGGCGCATCGCGAACGCCCCATCTACAGTCTCTGGCGACCGCTGCTTCTGATCGCGCCGTTGATCGCCATGTCCACCATGGCCGTCGGATCGAACCTCGCCGCGGCATTCACACTCTTCGGCACCCTGGCCATCGTTCGATTCAGGACCGCGATCAGGGACCCCCTCGACGCCGCGTTCGTGATCTTCTCCGTGATCATCGGCCTTGCGTTGGGCAATCAGAGCCTGCACGTCGCGATCGTCGGCACCTCGGTCATCGCCGTCCTCATCCTGGTNCTNCTGGCCGTCAATCGACTGGTGCCGAGCGAGAATCAGTCCANCCTTCGTCTCCGGATTCGAGGCCTCGATACTCCCGATACCGNCTGGCGGTCCGCGTTGGAAGACGATGGCATCAAGATCCGAATCGAATCCTGCACCCATGACCGCATCAAGGGCGAGCAATCGATCAAGATCCGGATGAGCGGAATCTCGGGCGATCGCTGGCCCGGCCTCCTGTCGCGACTCCTCGCCATTCCGCACGTCGAGCATGCGGCCGGGCGAACCGACGACACCTGATCACTTCTCTGCGCCGACCTCGAAGCTCGCGGGAACCTTGCCTTCATCATGAAGATGATGAAGGAGAAAGCGTCGAACGGCTCCGTCGATCCGAGGATCGACGAATCCACCGTGGCCGCCTCCGATGACTCGAACGAACGCGTGATCGACATCGGCTTCTTCAAGATCCGCCGCGAGGCTGATTGACTGCGCCATCGGAATCAGTCGATCCTGATCGCCATGAATCAACAGCATCGGTGGATCCGATGAGTCCACGAAGAACCTTGGGCTCGCCGATCTGGCGAGGTCAGGCCTGGACTGGAGCGGTCCGCGAAGCAGTCGGGATTCAGGCGAATCCGGGGCGTCGTGCTGAATCACTCCGTTCTCGGGCATCTGGGATTGCATCGACAACAGGTCCGATGGGCCAAAGAAATTGATCGCGACCGCCACGCGGCTGGAAGTGCTCGAATGCGATCCGACGTCGCCCTCGAGTCCGTCTTCCGCGGTCCCAGCGAGTCCGAGCATCGCCGAGAGGTGCCCACCCGCGGAATGCCCCATCACCGCGATCCTGTCCGGATCCACACCGAGGCGCGCCGCGTGGGCTCGTATCCAGCGGATCGCCCCCTTGCAGTCATGGATCTGTGCCGGCCATCCGGCCTCGTCGGACAAGCGGTAGCCGATGCTCGCACCCGCGAAACGCCCGGTCTCGACGAGCGAACGAATCGCTCCGACGCCGCGCTCATGATCACCCTCCAACCAGCCCCCGCCGTGGATGTACACGATGATCGGAAGCGGTTTCTTCACCGCCGATTCGAGCGGAAATGCCAGCGTCAGTCGATGCCGGGGATTGCCGTCCCCGGCGTAGTCGACATCGGGAACCAGGCGAATCCGGGATGACCGAGGCGCTTCGACCGGACGGCCGACCGTGAGAAGATGCTCTTCAAGATCGATGAAACCGTCACCATCACGATCGACTCGATCGAAGTTACCCCGAAGCCCTTCGGGAATCTCCTTGGGAACGAGTCGCCCGTCCCGGTTTCGATCCCAGCGATCGAAGCGATCATCGACGGGGATGACCGATGCCGATGAGGCCAGCGCGAGCGTCGCGAGAATGCAGTGCGTGATCAAGAAAGACTCTCCAGGTCGCGTTGGGCCGTTCGAACCGAATTCCGCCTCCATGAATGACGAAACGAAGATCGACCGGATGATGCCTGCGGGCTTGAGTGACGACCGGGATTCTAACTTCCCGTTCTCCGATGAAGATCCCGCCGGACGGGGCGAATCCGGGTACTGTTCTCGCGGCTGGTTCCCCGAATGACGGGGTCCGCCGACGTCCCAGGGAGATCAGATGTCCGATTCAAGATCCGATGCCATCGTCCTCTTCGGCGCCTCCGGCGACCTTGCGAAGAAGATGACGTTCGTCTCGCTCTACCGCCTCGCCGCCAGAAACCTGCTCGACATGCCCATCGTGGGCGTGGCCTTCAGCGACTGGACGAACGAGACGTTCCGGAAGAACGCTCGAGCCGACATCGAAGCGACGGGCCAATCCGTCGACGAGGACGTCTGGAAGAAAATGGCCGCGCGGATGTCCTTCATCCAAGGCGACTACACCAAGCCCGAGACCTACGCGGCGGTCAAGTCCGCCCTGAGCGGCGTGAAACGACCGCTCTTCTACCTGGAGATTCCTCCCAGCCTCTTCGAGGTCACCGTGAAGGGGCTCCACGATGCGGACCTGGTCTCCGACCCCGGCGTGCGAGTGATCGTCGAGAAGCCGTTCGGCCACGACTACGACTCCGCCGTGGCGTTGTACAAGTCGCTTTCATCGATGCTCGGGGACGAACAGCTCTATCGCATCGATCACTACCTGGGCAAGAACGCGGTCCAGAACATCATGGTCTGGAGATTCGCCAACCGACTCTTCGAACCGATCTGGAACCGGGATCACATCGAGTGCGTCCAGATCACCATGGCCGAGTCGTTCGATGTCGCCGACCGAGGTTCGTTCTACGATCGCGTCGGCGCACTCAAGGATGTCGTCCAGAATCACATCATGCAGGTGGTCGGCCTGCTCGCCATGGAACCGCCGAGTTCGACGGATTCAGCCCACATCCACAGCGCCCAACTCGACGTCTTCGACGCGATGAAGCCGATCGATCCCAAGGATTACGTCCGCGGGCAATACGACGGATATTCCAAGGTCGATGGCGTCGCCGAGAATTCCACCACCGAGACCTTCGTGGCGCTTCGTGTCCACATCGATTCCTGGCGATGGGCTGGCGTGCCGTTTCTCATCCGAGCGGGAAAGGCACTCGCGGATACGGGAACCGAAGCCGTGGTGGTCTTGAAGCAGCCACCGCTCGATCTGTTCGGCAAGGACCGCCATGGCGGAGCGATCCCCGAAGCCAACTGGATCCGAATCCGGCTCGGGCACAATGACGGCGTCCAGACCCGCGTTCAGGCGCTGGACCCCTCCAACTCCGAGGACATGGATTCGACCGATGTGGTGATGAACGTCGACTTCACCAACGCATTGAGCCTTGAGAAGCTTCCCTACGAACAACTCCTCGGCGATGCGCTCGACGGCAATGCGACCCGGTTCGCGACCCAACCGATCATCGAAGGCACCTGGACGGCGCTCTCACCGCTCCTCGAAGAACCCGGCCCCGTACACAAGTACGAGGTGGGAACCATGGGACCGAAGGAAGCCGATCGTCTCACCGAAGGACTCCATTCCTGGATTCGACCGGTGTCTCCCGCGAGCGATCGACCCGCCTGATCTGATCGGACGGACAACCCGGGAATCATTTCGGTCCGAGCGTCGCCAGATAGATCGACGTCCGGCCTTCATGACTCGAGTAGTACGAGACGAGGATGGTGTCGCCGATTCGAACGAATCCCGGGTAGCTGGTATCACCCCCGGAAGGAAGCTCGGCCAGGTCGCTCCACNCGCCATCGGCGTCGATCGAGGCCAGGATCGTCGATTGCCCGTCGGCGGAGTACCGACGACCACCGACCAGCCACTCGCCACCGCCCAGCCCGATGAAATCAGGCCCTCCGATCGGCTCGCCGAGCGGTTCGAACGACCAATCTTCGTACGGTGGCGCGGCGAAGCCACGCCAGGCCTTTCGGTCCCCCGCCTCCCGCCGGATGATCGCCCGCATGGTTCCATCCTCCTCGAACCGGAGGGTCACTTCGTTCGGATCTCCCGGAACATCAAGNGTGGCTCGGTGGTCGTAGTCGACTCCGTTGCGCGTGGCCACGAGATGGATCTTCCATTCATCTTCATCCAGCTGATAGACGACGCCATAGCCGACCCCTCGATGCCAGGTCACTCTCCAGAGCCAGTCATCGTTCGACGCCACCGCACCGTCGATGGCGACGTTCCGGATCGGCCCCAGCGTCGCCCCGTCTCGATCAAGGAACGCGACTCTTGACCGGCGACCGATCAACGTCCGGCCGTCGTAGACCGAACCACCGAAACTCACCATGATCCGACCGTCCGGCGCCTCGGACAGTTTCGGATCCCGAAGATCCACCCCCGCCTCCTCGAGCAGGGCGACCGATCGCCAGTCATCCTCGCCGTCGATCGATCGTGCGATGATCCGAATCCGACCATCCGCACCGTAGACATGCCCATCGCCTTCGCGGAACGTGCAGAACAGATTCCCGTCGACCGCGATGATGTCGGTGAATGCATTGTGGGGTCCGCCGTTCCAGATCCGCTCGACCGACTTCACTTCGAGTCCCCTGGGATCGATCGCCGCGTCCTCCGTCGAATCCGGCGAGGGAACCGCGGAATCGATGAATTGGAACGCAAAGACCTCCGCGTCGGTCATCTTGAATCGAAGCCTGACCGGCCGGTCGGCCAGCACCTTCAAATCAGCGCCGCGCTTCCAACGAACCGTTCGATCGATCTCGTTGCCGATCTGTTCGATCGAATCCTCCATGGTGAACCCGGGGATGGGTGTTCCATCGACTTCCTGCATCTCGACTCGAACGCCTCCCCGAGCCGACGTCGCGAAATTCAAGGCCAGGCGGTCGCCGGAGAAGACCAGGGGTTTGGTGCGCCAGCCTCCGGTCTCGGCCTCGGCGACGATCGACGCCAGACCATCGAGCCGAAGGGAATACCGCCGGAGTTCCGACGTCGGCTGGGCGTAATTCTGGTTGACGTACACCGACATCTCCGTGGGCCCCGTCCGCACCAGATTCAGTGCCGGATAGTTCGAACGAGAGACCCAGTTCTCCAGCCCGATGCCGGGGCGGATGAACGCCGAACCAAAAGTCCGGTCGTATCGACGACCACCCCGGGAGGTCAGAAGAACGGCATCGGAACAGTCTCTGAAGTACTTCGGATTCACGCCGAGGGCGGCGGCCTCCGCCTCGGGCACGACCTGACGTCCCGGCATGAACCGGGCGGCGATCGCGATGTAGATTCCCGGCGACCTGAAGTAGGGATGAGTCTGATTCGTGTAGAGATGTTCCATCGGAGTCTCGCCGAAGGTCATCGCCACCGGCGCCGTCCAGTTGATGAAATCCGTCGACGTCGTGCGGCTGACCGTGCGATACCCGGAATACCCGCCACCCGACCAGGTGCGGAAGTAGCAGCAATAGCACTGTTCGAGCTCCGACCAGAACGCGACGTTCTGCGAGTCGAACATCCCCTCTGTGAACACCGGTTCCTCCTGCATCCGGCTCCAGCGCAGCCCGTCCGGAGACGCCCAGGCGATCAAACCTGTGTGTTCGTTCCCACCAAGCGCCTTGAAGCGGCGCTCGGAAGAGACGCCGGGACGAACGTCGAGAAACGGACTGAAATTGTGCGTCACCGGCGCCGCGTCCGCGAGCACCGCGTTGTTGTCGCGGGATCCATCCACCTCAAAGAGGCCGAGAAGCGGGCGGCTCCAGTTCAGGCCGTCGGTCGAGACCGCGACGCAGGTGGTTTCGCGATCCGTTCCATCCGCGCCCGCGATGGGCAGACCCCGGTAATAGAGAAGAAAGCGATCTTCGTCGTGAATGATCGTCGAGTAGGTGGAGAAAGGCCCCTCCCAGGATCGATCGAATTGAAAGACCGCACCCTCATCCCGCGGCCTCGCCAGCTGGAGGCGAACCCGTTCCTTGGATTCGATCAGATGTTCATCGATCATCAGTTGCAAGTCGGAACCGACGACGATCGGTTCGTCGACGGCCCTCGGAGCAGCTTGATGCATGAGAAACGCGATCAGGACGAAGGCAAGCGAATTCATGTGATCAGGGTCGGCTGGAGAGCCGGTCCCGTCAAGCCGCCGACGCTCCCCCGCTCATCGAACCGTCAACCCGTGCTCTGCATCGCCGCCGCCAGCGCGTTCAAGCCGAGCATGATGGCGTCTTTCATCGCGGCCTCATCGTCGAAGGATCCCGCTCGAACCCGCCGCAGCAACTCCACCTGGATCGCGTTGATCAGGTCGGTGTCGGGGTTCCGCTCCCGAATCGACTGCTGGATCACGGGATTGTTGTCGAGAAGCGCGGCCTGCCCGGTTATCTCGAGAACCGCGGATTCAGCCCGCTTGAACTCATCGAGCAGGTTCTCGAGAAGACCGGAGGCATCCTCGAGATACCACCGCCCGACCGAGAGCCTCGACCTCGCCATCTCCTGTTGGGCGTTGTCGATGAACGCACGAAAATAGCCGCCGGCGAGATAGGCGGCACGGCATGCCTCGAGCCGGTCCGCGCGAGCCAGCACGACTTCCTCGAATGCGGTTCCGATCCCGTACCAGCCCGGAGCGTTGCATCGCATCTGCGTCCATGCGAAGACCCAGGGGATCGCCCGCAGATTCTCGAAGGTGAGATCACCCCCGGATCGTGACACCGGCCGCGATGCGATCGGAAGATCACCGATGAACCCGACCGGAGATCGATCGACGAAGGTCGGCCAGAACTGAGGATCGTCGATCAGTCGCCGGTACGCCTGGCGGGACGACGTGGCGAGTTCATCCATGAATGCGTCGGACTCGTCGACCACTCCGGCGTCCACGGAATCCGTGACGTCGACGTCCCGCGAGGCAAGCATCATCGCATTGGCGATCTGTTCCAGATGACGATTCGCCAACGCGGGCATCGCATAACGGAAGGAGATGACCTCGCCCTGTTCGGTGAATCGAATGCGACCGTTCCGACTGGCACGCGGACTCGACATGATCGCCCGGTGAGCACGCCCCCCACCCCGCGCGACCGTTCCTCCTCGCCCGTGGAAGAATCGGAACTCCACTCCCGCTTCGATGCAGGCGCGGGAGAGTTCGTCCTGGGCCACTTGAAGACGCCAGTTGGCAGCCCAGTAGCCGCCATCCTTGTTGCTGTCCGAGTAGCCCAGCATGATCTCCTGAAAGCGGCCTCTCGACTCCAGATGTCGGGCGTACACCGCATCGGCGAACAACCCGCTCAACACCTCCCGCGCATGTTCGAGATCGTCGACCGTCTCGAAGAGCGGCGAAACGTCGACCGGGCATTCCACCCGTCCGTCGACGATCGTCCAGAGCCCCGCCTCGCGGAGGAGCATGAGCACTTCGAGCAGATCGCTTGCGACGTGAGCCATGCTCACGATGTAGGCACCGATCGACTCCGGCTCGCGCTCGATCGCCTCCTTGACCACCCGAAGCGTCTCAAGAAGTTCCCCGGTCGAGGGGGAAGTCTCCGCCCCCGGTCCGAGGAGCGGACGGCTCGTCTCGAGTTCAGTTCGAAGAACCTTGGATTTCGCCGTCTCATCCAGTGAGGCGTAATCATCGACGACGCCGGCACGGTTCAATAGATCCGCCACCGCGGCCTCATGCACTCGGCTGTGTTGCCGGAGATCCAGACCGGCAAGATGGAATCCGAAGGTCCGAACCTGGATCATCGCCTCCGCGAGCAATCCCGTATCAGCAACTTCACCGAGACCAGTGGCATGCAGCGAGGCATGAATCAACTCCAGATCCTCGAGCAGATCGGACGAGCGGTATGTGGCGTCTCCTTGATCCAGGGCTTCGCGAAGCCGCCGTTCGATCTGCCGAAGCCGACGACGAAACGGCTCGTGGGCGAGATAGGCCGCATCTTCGTCGGATTCGCCGTGCCGGCCGGCATCTCGTTCGATCACCTCCTGAAGGCCGACGGGGATCGTGACACGCTGGTCGGAGATGCTGAGATCCCGATGCAAGGACTCGATCGTGGTCAGATGCCGTTCAATCGCCGCACGTCGCATCGACTGGAGCGTCGCCTCGGTGACCGCCGCGGTCACGTTCGGATTCCCGTCTCGATCACCACCGATCCATGATCGGTAGCGAAGAAAGGCCGGCAGGTCCGCCGGCCGCTCCCCGTAATGAAGTTCGATGGCGTCCAGAAGATCACGATGCAGGACGGGGACCGCATCCCAGATCACCCCCGCCAGATGATGAATCCCATTGCGAACCTCGTCCGCGACCTCCGGCCGGCTCGCACGGATCTCATCGGTCGCCAGTGTCAGCGCCAGCGCCCGACGCACTCCGCTGGCCGCTCGATCCCGGGCAAGCTCTCCCACACTCTCGGAATCGATGGTCGCGAGCAGTTCCGCGATCCGAGCCTGCTTCTGGATGATCGTCCGCCGACGCGACTCCGTGGGATGCGCGGTCAACGTGGGCTGGATCTCCAACCGATCGATGGTCGCTCGCACCTCGGCGAGATCCGCCCCCCGAGCGTGAAGAATCCCAACCGCTTCGGCCAGTGATTCCGGACGAGGGTTTTCTCGAGTCGCCGCCCGTTCGCGGTCTCGATTCACCCGGACGATGTGCACCTGCTCCGCCTTGTTCCGAAGATGGAATCCGGTGCCCAGCCGCTTCAACATGGCGCGGATACGCCCGAGATCGAATTCCGCAAGACCGGGATCCGGGCACCCGTCCCGTCGCATTCGGTCGACGATCGTTCCAAGCCGNGCGAGATCCTCGAGGGTTCCGTCGTCCCCCTGCTCGNCGAGTCGCTCCCGAAGCCAGCNGATGTCTCTNTGGAGCGGCGAACCATCAGTCTCGGGGATCTTCGTTTCAGGGGTCGTCATCACCGCATTTTACGCGGGTTGGATCAGCCCCGCGTCAAAGCGAACCATCTCCGTGTTGATGGCTGGAGAATCGAAGAGGCCCACCGGGCGGATGCCCGGGATCCCTCGCTAAGATGAGGTCATGGCCGATCTCAGCGTCACCGTCAACGGACTCAGACTCCCGAACCCCTTCGTGATCGGCTCGGGNCCTCCCGGGACCAATGCGAACGTNATTCGCAANGCNTTCGACGAAGGCTGGGGCGCCGTGATCGCGAAGACNATCTCGCTCGATGCCTCGAAGGTCACGAACGTGGCTCCCCGATACGCCCGAATGCGNGCGACCGACTCTCGCGAGGTGATCGGTTGGCAGAACATCGAACTCATCTCGGACCGCGGGTTCGATGTCTGGCTCGATGAGTTCAAGGAGGTGAAGGACGCCCATCCCGATGGCATCCTCATCGCCTCGATCATGGAGGAATATCGAAAGGACGCCTGGCAGGAGATCGTCGAACGCTGCCAGGACGCCGGGGTCGATGCCTTCGAACTGAACTTCTCGTGTCCGCACGGACTCCCCGAGCGACGCATGGGAGCGGCCATGGGACAGGACCCGGATCTGCTCGAAGAGGTCTGCGGCTGGGTGAACGAGGTCGCGACCATTCCGGTCTGGGCGAAGATGACTCCGAACATCACCCACATCGAAGCACCGGCGGAAGCGGCGCTTCGAGCCGGTTGCGAAGGCGTGGCCGCGATCAACACCATCCTCAGCGTGATGGGCGTCGACCTCGACACGCTCCGACCCGAACCAACCGTCGAAGGCTGGACGGTCCCCGGTGGTTACAGCTGCAAGGCCGTCCGTCCGATCGCCCTCCGAATGGTCATGGAGCTCGCCACCATGATGTACGGCGGCAACTCCGGCAATCGGATTCCTGCCGAAATGGAAGCGATCCCGACGCCGAATCCGAAGAAGGCCAAGGACATCAAGCCCGGCGACATCAAGGCCATGCCCGTGTCATCCTTCGATCATCCGGGGCGTTACGCCGATCGCTCGATCAGCGCCATCGGCGGCGTGGAGACCGGCCGCGACGCGGCTCAGTTCATTCTCCTCGGCGCCCAGACCGTCCAGGTATGCACCGGCGTGATGATCCACGGGTACGGCCTCGCGAAGACGCTCTGCGATGAACTCTCCACCTTCATGGACCGGCACGGCTTCAAGAACATCGAAGACTTCCGTGGCCACAGCCTGAACTTCTTCACCACGCACGCCGAACTCGTCCGACGACAGGGCGAGATCAAGGCGGCGGAAAAGGCCGCCCGCGAGGGCATGGTCACCCAGGACACCAACTGGGACGGCGACCAGTTCGTCGAACAGTCGAACAAGCTGGTGGCCAACGACAACGAAGAGGACTGAGCCGCTCCTCGACGCCGAGATCTCACGCGGAATCCTCACCTCGGTCGGTCGAACGACTCAGTGCCCGGGCGTGCGTTCGAGATATCGTCCACCGCCGGCGTCGCCGACGAAACGACCANCCTGCACCACCGTGCGTCCGCGGAGAATCACCCGGTCCGCCCGTCCCTTCCGTCGCATGCCCTGATATCCCGAATAGTCGGNCTTGGACAGGCTGTCCGCGACGTCGAAGGTCCCTTCGAAGGAAGGGTCGTAGATCACGAGATCCGCATCCGATCCCACTCCCACCACGCCCTTGCGGGGATACAGCCCGAAAATCTTCGCGGCCTGGGTGCTGCAGGCGTCCACCATCGTCTGAAGATCGATTCGACCCGCGTCGACGCCATGGGTGTGGACGAGATCCACTCGTTCCTGGACCGAGGGGATTCCATTGGGAATCGCGGTGAAGGCCTCACGGCCCATCGTCTTCTGGTCGCCGAAATTGAAAGGCGCATGATCGGTTCCGATCGTCGCGATNGATCGATCCGCGATCCCGTTCCAGAGCGGCGCATGCTCTTCGGCATCACGAAGCGGCGGACTCATCACGAACTTCGCGCCTTCGAAATCCGGACGCTCGGCATAGGTGTGGTCAAGCACCAGGTGCGGAACCACCGATTCGATCCAGACGTTGACGCCTCTCGCTCGAGCCGCGACGGCCTGTTCGAGNGCCGCCCTGCATGAGGTGTGCACGATATAGACGTGCGCGCCGGTCAACTCNGCGAACGTGCAGAGGTGGTTCACGCCGGACGCCTCCACCGATCGAGGCCGGGAAGGCTCGTGCCATTCCGGCCCAGTCTTCCCATCGGCAAGCAACCGCCGCTGCATGGCGTCGATCGCCTCGGCGTTCTCGCAGTGGGCGGTGACGACGACTCCGAGTTCGCGGGCGAGCTCCAGAAGCGGGATCAGATTCGAGTCCGCGATGTCCAGAGCGCCCTTGTAGGCCAGGAAGATCTTGAAGGATGCCACGCCGTGATCCGCCACCAGTTCGCGAATCTGACGGTCAGCCAGATCATCGAATCGCACCACCGAGAGATGGAAGGAGTAGTCGCAGTTGGCGCCGCCGTCGGCGAGCCCCTTCCAGGTCTTGAAGGCGTCATGTGGTTCGTCGTCGGGACCGGGGCAGATCATCTCGATGATGGTGGTCGTCCCACCCACGAGGGCGGCCCGGGTCGCGGAGTCGTGATCGTCGATCGCATTGGTGCCCATGAACGGCAGATGGATGTGCACATGGGGATCGATGAAACCGGGAAACACCAGTCGATCCGTGGCGTCGATCACTTCCGTCCCGTCGGGAAGCCCTGCGGGGTCGATCGACGGCTCGATCCGTGACACCGTCTCGTCCTCGACGTAGACGTCGGCGCGGACCTGCGAATCGGAATTGACGACGAGACCGTTCTTGATGAGCATCGGCATCGGTTCAGGAGACCTCATGGAGACATCGATCGAGCACGTCGATCGCGAAATCGCAGTCCTCGCGGGTGATGCACATCGGCGGCTTGATCCGAAGCACGTTTCCCTTCAACCCACCCTTGCCCAGCAGGAGNCCCATGTCCTTGGCCCGATCGTGGACCTGCGCCGCAGCCGGGCCGTTGGGGGCCAGCGACGTCGAGTCCATCACCAGTTCGAGGCCGAGCATCAGGCCCTGGCCACGAGCATCACCCACGATGTCATGAGTGGCCTGCAAACTCTTCAATCCCTCGAGCAGATGGCCGCCGATGTCGTGACAACGGGACTGAAGATCGTCTTCGAGCATCACGTCGAGGGTGGCGAGCCCCGCCGCCATCGAGACCGGATTGCCGCCGTAGGTGTTGAAGTGCAGACGGTCCGCCATGCTCCCGGCGACCTCCGCCCTCGCCACGCATGCGCCGAGCGGCGCCCCGTTGCCGATGCCCTTGGCCATGGTCACGATGTCGGGCGTGACACCGTGATTCTCGAAACCCCAGAAGTTCGTCCCGGTCCGTCCGAAGCCGGTCTGTACCTCATCGGAGATGCAGACCCCGCCCGCGGCTCGAACCGCCTCGTAGACCTTGGGAAGATATCCCGGCGGAATCTCGACCGTCCCCCCCACTCCCTGAATGGGCTCGGCGATGAAACCGGCGATCTGCCCCGAGGTGCCGTGCTGAATCAGGTCGATGATCTCGTCGGCGTACTTCGACCCCGCGTCGGGATCGTCGTATCCATATTGACCGCGAAGCCGGTCGGGAAGACGAGCATGATGCACTCCGATCCCGTGGAGCAGCGGCTGCTTCCAGGTGTGAAGCCCGGTCAGGCCCATCGCCTGATTGGTCATTCCGTGATACCCGTTCCGCAATGCGATCAGGTCGAAATTCCCCGAGTACAGGCGGGACATCAGCATCGCCAGTTCGTTGGCCTCACTTCCGGAACTGGTGAAGTAGCAGACTTCCAGACCGGAGTTCGCCGGCATGGTGGATGCGAGCTTCCGTCCGAATTCCGCGATCGTCGGGTGGAGATAGATCGTGGTGGTGTGCTGAAGCCGCTCGACCTGCTCCCGGACCTTCTCGACCACGCGAGGATGACAATGCCCGACCGACACCGTGACGATGCCCCCGAAGAAGTCGAGGTAGCGGCGCCCGGTCTCGTCGAAGAGCCATTGCATCGATCCTTCGACGATCATCACCGGATCGCGATAGTAGGTCAGCAACGACGGCGCGAGAAACTCGCGTCGCATCGCCAGAACCTCCTCACGACTCGGTCCTTCATACGGCTGTGGCTGGTGCGTCGTCGCCGGCATCACCGGCTCTGCATGCTCATCGCTCAAGTGCGAATCCCTTCGTGAACGTCATTCCGATCCAGTGAACCAAGGCTCCCACGCCCAGCCCGATGAACCAGGCGTAATCATAGATCGCGTCGAAGACGGGTGAGAACCACGCGTCCGTGGTTCCGGCGGTGTTGGTGGCGGCATTGAGAAACCCGGGAAGATTCGGAAGCACCGCGACCACCAGGGCCACGATCGCGATCCAGTTGACTCCCGCATAACGACCCTTCGAATCGTAGAGNTCGTCCACGTCGAGCCGGGTCCGACGGATGACGAAGTAGTCGCAGAGCATGATCCCCGCGATCGGACCCAGCAGCGCGCTGTATCCGATCAGCCAGGTGAAGATGTAGTCGCCGAGACTGTCGAGAAGTCGCCAGGGCATGATCAGAGCGCCGATCACGCAGGTCATCAACGCACCGGTGCGAAAGCCGATCCGCCTCGGCGCGATGTTCGAGAACCCGTTCGCGGGACTCACCACGTTGGCGGCGAGATTGGTCGAGAGCGTCGCAAGCAGAAGCGCGAGCATCGATATCACCACCACCGGCTTGGATCCGAGCTTCCCGACCAGAGTGACCGGATCCCAGATGGCCTCCCCGAACACCATGACCGTCGCGGCGGTCACCATGACGCCGATGAAGCAGAACAACGTCATGGTCGGCGGAAGCCCGATCAACTGACCCTCGATCTGGTCACGTTGCGACCGGCAGTATCTGGTGAAGTCGGGAATGTTCAGGGAGAGCGTGGCCCAGAAGCCCACCATCGCGGTCAGCAACGGGAAGAACACCGTCCAGAATCCCGCCCCTTCCGCGTAGTTCGTCTCGGAACTGAAGAGACCGGCGACCCCCCCATCCGTCTCACTCGCCCGGATCATCGCCCAGATCAACAGGGCCAGTCCCGCCGCGATCAGAAAGGGCGCGGCCCACGACTCGAGCCACTTGATCGAATCGATTCCGGTGACCACGATCGCCACGTGAAGCAGCCAGAAGATCATGAAGCANGCGAACTGGATCGCCGTGATGCCCAGCAGGCCGATCTTCGCCGTGTCCGGCTCCACGTCGATCCATCCCAGCGTGATGATGATCGAGTAGATCGCGGCACCGCCGATCCAGGTCTGGATCCCGAACCAGCCGCATGCCACGAGNGATCGGGCGATCGCCGGTATCTGGGCGCCGGTCGTCCCGAAACTGGAACGCACCAGCACCGGAAACGGGACGCCGTACTTCGTCCCGCCGTGGCCGTTGAGAATCATNGGTACCAGAACGATCAGATTTCCAAGCATGACGGTGATCACCGCCTGCCACCANTTCATGCCGGCCTTGATCATCCCNGCNGCCAGCATGTAGGTCGGNATGCACACCGACATGCCGATCCAGAGGGCGGCCAGATGCCACTTCGACCAGGTTCGTCGGTCTTCCGCGACCGGGGCGAGATCCGAATTCGTCAGTCTTTGATCGGACATCTGAAATTGCTCCCGAGAGTACGAGTGGACCAGNCGTCACTCACTCCCCNCGAATCGAATNCCTCGCATGTCCCCNCCANCCGTTCGAGCCGGCTCACCAGGCNGCGATGCCCTCGTAGGATNCCGGCCGNCGGTCGCGGAAGAANTGCCAGGTGTCGCGNACCGTCTGGATCAGATCCAGATCCAGATCCGCGATGATCACTTCATCCTGATCGCGGGANCCTTCGACCATGATCTGNCCNCGNGGATCGCAGAAGTAGCTCTGGCCGTAGAACTCACCGATGTTCCAGGGCGCTTCGGTNCCGACCCGGTTGATCGCACCCACGAAGTACTGGTTGGCCACCGCATGGGCGGGNTGNTCAAGNTTCCAGAGATACTCGCTCAGACCCGCCACCGTCGCGGAGGGATTGAACACGATCTCCGCCCCGTTGAGCCCGAGTTCGCGAGCGCCCTCGGGNAAGTGNCGGTCGTAACAGATGTAGACGCCGATCTTCCCATACCTGGTCTCGAAGACCGGATAGCCAAGGTCGCCNGGAGTGAAGTAGAACTTCTCCCAGAATCCGGGTTGGCAGTGCGGGATGTGGTGCTTTCGATACTTTCCGAGGTACTCACCCGTCTCGTCGATCACCGCNGCGGTGTTGTAGTAGACGCCGGTCATCGCTTCTTCNTAGACNGGAACNACCATCACCATGGAGTGCTTCTTCGCGAGTTCCTGCATGAGACGGGTCGTCGGCCCCTCCGGCACCTGCTCGGCGGCGCGATACCAGCGGGGATCCTGTTCCGCACAGAAGTAGGGCCCGTAGAAGATCTCCTGGAGACAGCAGACGTTCGCCCCGCGTTCGGCGGCTTCGGCGATCAATCCAACGTGCTTTTCGATCATCGCGGCCTTGATCGCCTCGATATCGGTCGAGTCCGGGAGTGCATTGGACGCCTGAATGAGTGCGGCACGGGTGATTCGGGGCATGGGTCGACTCTCCTCAGATCCAGCGACGGACGGTGACTCGTGATTTCGTGAAGAACCGGGCGCCATCTTCGCCATTCACATGGAGGTCGCCGTAGAACGACTTCTTCCAGCCACTGAAGGGGAATGCGGCCATCGGCGCCGGGACGCCGACGTTGACGCCGAGCATGCCGGCCTGAACCGTTCGTTCGAATTTTCGAACCGCATGACCGGAGTCGGTGAAGATGACCGACATGTTGCCGTACTCGGATCGATTGACGAAGCCGACGGCCTCTTCGAGCGATCCGGCCCGCATCACCGAAAGGACGGGCCCGAAGATCTCTTCCGTGCCGACCCGCATGTCCGGCGTCACGTGATCGAGAATCGTCGGTCCGACGAAACAGCCCGCCGACGGAACTTCCGCGGTGCGACCGTCGATCAACACCGAAGCGCCTTCGGACTCTCCGATTCCGATGTAGTCGAGAACCCGGTCACGAGACTCGAGATCCTGCATCGGCCCCATGGAGGTGTCGGGTTGATCACCGGCACCGACCTTGATCCCCTTGGTCCGTTCGACCAGCGCGGGAACGAACCAGTCGGCGGAATCTCCCACGCAGACCACCACGCTTCCCGCGAGGCACCGCTGTCCGGTGTTGCCGAAGGCGGATCCGAAGATCCCGTCGACCGCGGCACCGCGATTGGCATCCGGCATGATGATCGAATAGTTCTTCGCCCCGCACATGCACTGCACACGCTTGCCGTGCGCCGCACCCTTCGCGTAGATCGAGGCTCCAGCCCGAGTCGATCCGACGAAGGAGACCGCGGCGACGTCGTCGTGGGCGAGCAGACGATCCACCACTGCCGGACCACCGTGCACGAGATTGAGCACACCTTCGGGGAAGCCCGCTTCATGCGCCAACTCGGTCGTCCGAACCGCGGAGATCGGATCCTTCTCCGAGGGCTTCAAGACGAAGGTGTTTCCGCAGGCGACCGCCATCGGCCACATCCACATCGGCACCATGATTGGAAAGTTGAACGGGGTGATCCCGACGCACACCCCGAGCGGCATGCGGTCGGCGGAAGAGTCGAGACCGACGCCGCCCTCGTCCTCGGTCCGGCAGAAGGACGAAGACACCGCGATCTGAGGAAGGGTCCGGCCCATCATCAACACCGGCGCCGCGCACGCGTGCTCGATGCAGTCGATGCCTCGCCGGACGGAGCCGACCGACTCCCCCATCGTCTTGCCGTGTTCACGGACCAGGATGGCCGCGAGCTCTTCGGCATGATCTTCGAGAATCGCCTTGTAACGGAAGAGATGCTGGATCCGGTCACCCACCGGTGTCTGCGACCAGGACTCGAAGGCCGAAGCCGCCGCAGCCACCGCTCGGTCCGCCGCATCCACGGCATCCATCGGTGTGACCGAGACCGTCTCGCCCGTGGCCGGATCGATGTTGACCCGCTGCGTCGTACCGGCATCTTCATGTGATGCTCCCCCGATCAGATGGGGAAGAGACTCAGTCGACATGAGAAAACTCCGTTCTTGAGTTGGGCGTTCGGATCGGGCGGCGCTCCCACCGGGGCTCAGCCCCCTTGCGGTCGATGCATCGGCGGCGTGGTTCCGCCCTGACGAAGGCCACCCTTCATCTCACCACCCGGGTTCTTCCGGTCGAAGGCCTGCTGCTCTCTTCGCTCGGCCTTTTCTTCGGGCGTTTCTTCCCGTGCCCTGGCCTGCTTGGCAAGGGTCATCTTCTTCTTCTTGAGGGCTCGCGCCTTCTTCTGCTTGTCAAGTTGCTTGCGGGTCGCCATCGGGTTCGCTCCATTGAAAAAACAGCAGTTCGAGGATTCGATCGACCCGATGGCCGCCTCGGCATCAATGATAGGGGATGGCGATCCTCGGACGAGCCGGACGATCGGACTCAGTCGAAAATGAGCACGACATAGGCGAAGAAGAGCAGCAGATGCACCGCCCCCTGCATGGTGTTGGTCCGACCACTCCCGAAATTCACCATGCTGACGGCCAGCGTCACCAGGAGGAGGATGAGTTCCACATTCTCCAGACCCAGCTCGACCGTCTTGCCGGTGAGGAACCCGATCACCAGAACGGCCGGAATGGTCAGTCCGATCGTCGCCAGGGCCGACCCGAGGGCGATGTTGACCGTGCGCTGAAGCTGGTTCGCCATCGCCGCCTTCACTGCCGCCATCGCTTCCGGAGAGAGGACGAGGATGGCCACCAGAAATCCGCTCAGCGCCGTCGGTGCCCCGAGCGCTTCGCTTCCATGATCGACGACCTTGGCCATGCTCTTCGACAGGAGCACGATCGGAAGCATCGTGAGAACCAGCATCACCGCGTGGTAACCGACTCCGAAGACCTCGAGATCACCATGGTGATCATCGTCCTGGTCGCTGCCGTCGTCCCGAACCGGCTGCCTGAAATACTGACTGTGGCGAGCCGACTGAAGCGCGAGGAACGTCCCATAGAGACCGACCGACATCACGATCAGAAACACGGCGAAGAGCGGCGACGCCGAGGAATCAGGGGTCGAGACCGTGAACCTCGGCATCACGATGCACATCGCGGCCAGTGGAATGATCACCCCCAGATAGGCCGAGGCACCGCGAAGGTTGTATTCCTGCTCGTGGTGCTTGAGGCCACCCAGCAAGAGCGTGAGCCCGAGCATCCCGTTCAGGACGATCATGAGCACCGCGAACATCGTGTCGCGAGCGAGCCCCGGGTTCTCGTCTCCGGTCACCATCACCGCGGAGATCATCACGACCTCGATGCTGATCACCGCGAGCGTCAGGATCAAGGTCCCGAAGGGCTCGCCCAGCCGAACCGCAAGTCCGTCGGCGTGACGAACCACGGCAAAGGACGACCACAACATGACGGCGAAAAGCCACGCGAACATGAAGCACGACCAGACCGGGTCGGACAGATCTCCGAGCCAGGATCCGCCGAACACCAGAAAAAGCACCACGGAAGCGATCCCCGCGAGAAAAGCGCACTCTCGACGGAGAAATGCCAGCGGGCGAAGAGGGTTCGGAGTGTCGCTCATCGGGGTGGATTCCAGTCTGGAGAGTCGCGTTCATCCTTGACGACGCTTCACACGCCTCACAGCCTATCCGCTTCGAAAGTCCCCCGATCCGGCCGCCGCAGGAGCCCGCACCGAATACGGTAATCTTCACTCATGCCGATTCTTCGCCACCAACTCGTTGATCTTCACGCGAGACGAGTATTCCCCGCGGAGATCGACGTCGAACACGGGACCGTCAAGTCGATTCGTCCACTCGGAGACGAGGAACCCGTCGATGCCGGATATCTCCTGCCCGGATTCGTCGACGCGCACGTTCATGTCGAAAGCAGCATGCTCCCTCCGGTGGAATTCGCCCGGGTCGCGGTCCGCCACGGAACCGTCGCAACGGTCAGCGATCCCCACGAGATCGCCAACGTGCTCGGAGAGGAGGGGCTTGAGTTCATGCTCACCGAGGCGGCGAAGGCTTGCATGCCGATCCACTTCGGCGTGCCGAGCTGCGTTCCGGCGACGGATTTCGAAACGTCGGGAGATCGGCTCGACGCCACCACCGTCGAGAGGCTCCTGGCGGACGACCGATTTCGCTACCTCTCGGAGATGATGAACTGGCCGGGTGTTCTTCAGGAGGACCCCGAAGTCATGGCCAAGATCGCGGCGGCACGGCGACTCGGCAAACCGGTCGACGGGCATGCGCCGGGCCTTCGTGGTGATGACGCGCGTCGATATGCCGCGGCCGGCATCACCACCGATCACGAGTGCTTCACGATCGAGGAGGCCCGCGACAAGGCCGAAGCCGGGATGCACATCCTGATCCGGGAAGGAAGTGCCGCCAGAAACCTCGAAGCCATCTGGCCGATCCTGCTCGAGTTTCCGCACCTCGCGATGTTCTCGACCGACGATGCACACCCGGACGATCTGCTCCGCGAACACATCAACCGCTCCGTGGCCCGGTGCATCGCACACGGGGCCGACCGGTTCGACGTGCTCCGCGCCGCCTGCATCAACCCCGTCGAGCACTACGAACTCCCCACCGGACTTTTGCGGGCGGGCGACCGCGCCGACTTCATCCTCGTCGATGACCTCGACGATTTCCGAGTGCGACGGACCTGGATCGAAGGCACGCTGGTCGCCCGAGACGGCGAGTGCCTGGTCCCCGCCCATTCACCCCCCACCCCGAACCGATTCCGCGAAGCACGCTTCGCCCCATCCGACTTCGCAGTTCCCTCCGGCGGCGGATCCGCGCCGGTGGAGGTCCTGACCATCGTCGCCGAGGACGGTGAGCTGATCACTGGTGAGACCACCGCCCTTCTGAACCCTCAGGGGGAATTCATCGAACCGGACTCCGACAGCGACACTCTTCTTCTCGCCGTCTGCAATCGCTACGAACCGGCAGCGCCTGCCCTGGCCTTCATTCGCGGGTTCAATCTTCTCAACGGCGCGATCGCCAGCAGCGTCGCCCACGACTCCCATCAGGTGATCGCCGTCGGCGCGACGCGAGGCGCCGTCTGCGCCGCGGTCAACTCGGTCTTCGAATCGAAGGGTGGACTGGCCGCCGTGGGCGAGGGGCGAACCACGCTGCTCGAACTGCCGATCGCGGGACTCATGAGTGACCAGCCCGCCGAAGAGGTTGCGGCCACCTACGAGCAACTCACCAGCACCGCCCATCATCTGGGCTCCGAGCTCCGCGCTCCCTTCATGACCCTCTCCTTCATGGCGCTCCTGGTCATTCCCAGCCTCAAGTTGAGCGATCAAGGGCTGTTCGACGGGAGTCGATTTGCCTTCACGCCGGTCCGAATCGAGCCACCTCTCTCGGAGTAACGGCCATGATCTTCACCATCGTGGGCGGGTTGTTCTCCGCGGTCATCGCCGCGTTCCTCGTGGCCCTGCTCATGCAGCTCGCGTCGAAGATCGTCTGCAAGCAGGCCATCGACTACGGCGATGCGTGGAAGACCGCATTCTTCGCCATCGCCGGATCCCGGCTGATCAAGATCGGGTGGGCGGCGACCTCGATGGAGACGACGTGGTTTCTGGAACTGCCCGTGCAGCTGGTCCTCTGGACGATTCTGATCTCGGCGATCATCGGAATCGACATCGCCCGCTCGCTCGCCATCGCCGCCGTGATGCTGGCGATGACCTGGCTGATTTTCTTCGTGGCCGTCATGCTCCCCATCGGCCTCGCGTCGTAGACCGGATCGGACCACGGTCGATATCCTGAGCTGATGCTCGGTGAACGACTTGCCAATCGAATGCGCCATCTCTCGAAGTGGGGAAGAAAGAAGGGCATCTCCTGCTTTCGACTCTACGAACGCGACGTGCCGGAGTACCCCGCGATCGTCGACTGGTACGCGGATGAAAACGCCGAGGATCCCACCCGCGACGGAGATGCCATCGTCTGGCTCTTCGGACGAAAGCGCGACGACACCCTGGAGAAGGAGGCCGAGCACCGCCGGGATGCGGAAGCCGAAATCCTCGCCGGGCTGAACATTCCTCGGGAAAGAATGCACGTCAAGCACCGCGGCCGGCAGTCCTCGGGGTCCGGCGAACGGGAGCAGTACGAACGCGTGGACACCCGGGCGACGACGAAGGTGGTCCGGGAACACGGCCTCCGATTTGAAATCAACCTCTCCGACTACCTCGACGTCGGCCTCTTTCTGGATCACCGACCCACCCGGAAATCGGTGCAGGATCGGGCGGACGGAAAACGCGTCCTGAACCTGTTCGCCTACACCGGGGCCTTCAGCGTCCACGCCCGGGCGGGTGGCGCCGACGCAACGACCACCGTCGACATGTCAAGGACATATCTCGACTGGTACGAACGAAACCTGGCCTTGAACGGGCACACCCTCGAGCCACGACACCGAGTGGTGCAGGCCGACTGCCTGCAGTGGCTGGAGGCCGGCCCGCAAGACGAAGACGATCGCTATGACATCGTGGTCTGCGACCCCCCGACCTTCTCCAACTCCAAAAGGATGAAAGCCGGATCCTTCTCCATCGATCGCGATCATCCCGCACTTCTGCGAAATCTCGCGCGTTTCGTCGCACCGAAGGGTGAGATCTTCTTTTCGACGAACTCCCGGAGTTTCGAACTCTCATCCGATGCGGTGCCTGCGAACTACGGCTGCCGGGAGATCAGCAATCGGTCCGTTCCGGAAGACTTCCGCAACCAGCGGATCCACCGGTGCTGGCGGCTCGCCGAAGGCTGGGAGCGACGTCGATGAAGAGTTCCCCCCCCGCCCTCTCGGGCATCCCCGAATCTTCCGCTTCGTCTCTCGAAGGCCGTTGTTGCATCGAGTGCGCCCATGACTTGCGGGGTATCACCACCAAAACCTGCCCCGAATGCGGCCGCCCCTTCAATCCGGATGATCCCCGGACCACCGGAACCATCGGGACGAACCGATATCGCCGATGGCTGATCGGGACCTCCGTGCTCTTGTACTACGCAAGTTGGCTGGCGTTGCTCTCGAGCTTCGTCTACTCGGCGATCGGGGGAGACTGGCTCCTCCTCTTTCTACTCGCCATCGCATCAGCGCCCTTCATCCTGCTTCAGTTCATCTTGCTTGCACTGCCCCTCCAAGAGATCGCCTGGAGAAGACGACTCGTGGGTTTTCTCGTTCCACTGGTCTCTCTCAGCATCTGCGTCACCAACTGGCCGGTCGCGGTTTCCTTGAGAATGCATCGAACGGCCATGGCGAAGATCGCCGATCGCGTGGCGAACGGCGAAGTGATTTCCGGGCCGACCAGAGTCGGCATTTTTCGATTCCGACAAATCCGCATGTCGCGGGGAAAAGACCGGGTCGGCTTTCAGCTGAATGGCGGAGCGGGCGGTGGGATGTTCGTGGTTCGAACGCCACCGGGATTCGTCCCCGAGTTTTCCAACTGGCGCACGGGTTTCCCGTTGGGGTCGAATCATCGAAACATCTGGGACAACACCAACTGGACCCAGAACCTCGGAGACGGCTGGTTCCTGGTCGAGCAGGACTGAATCTCGCCCACCCTCGGCCTGGTCGTACTGGATGGTGTTCAATGGCCGGACATCACCGCCCCAGAGAGATGGCCTGACCGGCATGACCTGTTGACGCGTGCTGGAAGGACGCTCATCGCGCCGGAGTCCCCGGAGAACGGCCAGGCTGCCTCCAAAGCGTCCAAAACCCGATAAAGCCCCGAAGTCCGATATTAGAAGTGACCATTGGGAGAGGGGCGCGAAAGAGAGACAATAGCCCTTAATTTACGGCGATCCGCGGAGATCCGGAGGTAGATTCAATCATGGAGGCGCACGTGTGGGAGCGTGCATCGAGGTGCGAAGGGACGTTGAACACCGTGTTCAGCGGGGTTTCTCGGCGTCTCGTTCCCTTGGTCTCCCCTCCCAGAAGACTTGCAGGACGCTCGCGAAGCTGATTCGTACCTCTGGTGCGTCGATTTCGTCGCATCGCGTCCGATCGTTCCGTCCGTTGAACGGTCTCTAGTCTCAAGGAGAAGTTAAAGATGAAGAACATGACTCTTGCTGGCGCTGCAGTTCTCTGCCTCGCTGGCGCCGCGGTTGCCGATGTCTACCAGATCGACAACGACGAAGCGTTGACCAACATCGGTGTCCCCGGCGGCCCGATCACCTGGGGCAATGCGTTCGAAACCACCGACACCATGCTCGAGAACATCGCATTCGGTCTGGGTATCAACCAGGGCGGAACGATGGTCGGCTCGGAGATGGCTTGGGAGGTCTTCGGTTCCCAGCAGAACAACCCCTCGTTCCTCACGTCGCTCGGCGGTGGACTTCACACCATCGAGAACGACCAGTACTGGGAGAACGGCAACCTTGACGTGATCGACGTCAACATCGACCTCAGCGGATACTCGTGGTTCTTCATCGTCGGTAGCTACAACGACACCACTGGAACCACGTTCGCCGCCGCCCAGGCATCGAACGTCACGTTCCAGTCATGGGCCGCCGTCGCCCCCAACCCCATCGATATCGCGGGTGGTGCACTGATCGACGACTTCGGTCTTCCGGGCACCTGGGTCATTCGCGGCAACGTGCCCGCCCCGGGTGCGATCTGCCTGCTCGGCCTCGCCGGCCTCGCCGGTCGACGCCGTCGCGGCTGATCGATCCTCGATCGCCACAGAGTGAGAGATGATGAATGCACCGAGGGGACCCATGGCGGGTCCCCTCGGTTTTTTTTCGTGCATGCTCGTCTTCCGGAGCGTCCGACAGAGATCTCCGACCTCGACCAACGAGTTTCTCCAGGCCGCTGAACAAGGCCTTGGGCCATCGACAGGCCCCCCTCCGAACTCCTTCCCTGACCCTCAGCTGATCACTTGCGGTCTCAATTCCGACGGCAGGTCTCGCGGCGTGGACGGCATTGGTCGAACCCAATCGAGGCTTTCAGGGCTTGCCGGCCACCAAAGCCGGTCCAGGGCAGTATTATCTTGAGACTGAGTCTCAATTGCAGGATAAGCCGATGCCCGACTTCGACGAGGAAATCTCCCAAACCGATGCCAACCGCCTTTGCTTCGCGGCGAGCTGCATCTTCTTTGCCCTCCTCCGTCAGAAGGCGTCGTCTCTTGGAACGCAGATCGTTCTGCCGAAACTCCTCTGCCCAACCACCTGCCATCCTCCGCCGGAGATGCTGGACGACGATCTCGTGGTGGAGGCGACCGCGATGCTTCTCCGCCTCGGCGTGGTCGAGATCGATGACGACGGCAAGGTCGACCTGATCCTCGTCTCCCATGACTGACGCGGCCGAAGGGCAGCGGCATCAACGATGCGGACTGCCGTTTTTCAGAGGCGTTCCCGTCACCTCGGGGCCCACCCGGCCGACCTCAAAAACCAGTTTCAGGACCCCGGTGCGGTGGGTTGGATCTCGCAGTGGGTCGAGAACAACGGATGCGATCCGGATTCG
>NHBO02000033.1 GCA_002167845.2 Phycisphaera sp. TMED9
GCAAGCAGCGGCATCATGGTGCCTAAGATATAAATGAAATCGACGGTATAGCGAATAGTCAGATCGCCACTGCCGATAAAGTAGGTAGCTAGATTTTCGGCGAACAAGACAACGACCAAGCCAATCGATCCCATTGAGCCGATTGCCAGCCACATCGACCGCCAGCCGCTGCGCGCTGCGCCAGCAAAATCTCCGGCGCCCAAATGCTGGCCAACCAGCGTCGACCCTGCAATGGAGAAACCAAAGCCCACGGTCATACACACCGCTAAGATGTTCACTCCGATGTTGTAGGCAGCGAAGGCCTCAGTGCCATAGTTATGGCCAATAAGGATTAAAAAGACAAAAAAACCAAGCTGAAAAACACCCTGCTCCAATGCCGCCGGGTAGCCGATATGGATGAGCTTGCGCAAGCGCTCGCGGCGCCACCAGCCACCAGAGACATGGCGCACACGAAACTTTTGTTTCACCCAAAGGGTTAGCAAAATCGCCGAACCCACTGCAAAGGAGATGCCAGCGGCTACTGCCGTGCCGGCCACACCCATGGCGGGCAGATCGCGACACCGAAACTCCCCGGCGTGAATCTCGCGATGGCGCATCGTCACAGTGCAGGCTTCTATCACCGCGACACGAGCACGTTGTTCGTCACCGTGGGGACCGGAAGCTGGTTTCCGCTTCGCGTGCATTGCCCCGCCGAGGTGGTGGTGCTGACCTGTCGTGGTGGCGAGACGGGGGTGCGAGAGATCGAGTCGCACGAGGCCGAGGCACGCGAGACCGAATGACCGGGTCGAAGATCGTGTGATGCGCAGGCGAGTTCACCACCTCGGGGTCCGCGTACCGGCAAGGATCACCCGTGACCGTGCATGCCGAGCAGTTCAAAAAGCTTGTGAACGTGTTCGAGTCGGGTGCGGGTCTGGCCGATCGAGACGCGAATCACATAGTGATCATCGAACTTCGTGTGGCTCAGCAACGCCTCGCCGCTCGCGTTGATCGCTTCGAGCACCGCCTGGGTCCGCTCGTCGCCGTCTCGGTGTCGGATGCAGATCAGGGACAGCGGTGAGGGTGCGCAGCGGATCCAATCGGGATCCGCGTCGATCATGTCCGCGAACTCCTGGGCGATCGCGATGTGTTCACGCAGCGCCGTGCGGAGGCCTTCGAGGCCGTAGTGCCGGAAGACCAGCCAGAGCTTGAGGGCGCGGAAACGCCTGCCCAGGGGGACCTGCCAGTCGCGGTAGTCGATGACCTTGCCGCTCTCGCTCGGCGCGTTTCGAAGGTACTCGGGCATGATCCCGAGGGCGCGGGTGAGGGCCTGTCGGTCCGCGACCCAGAAGAGGTCGCAGTCGAAATTCGTGAACAGCCACTTGTGCGGATTCACGCAGACCGAATCACAGTGCTCGGCCCCGGCAAGCACCCAGCGGAATTCCGGACAGATGGCGGCGACGCCGAACATCGCGCCGTCGAGGTGCAGCCAGGCGCCGTGCTTGCGGGTGATCTCCGAAATCGCGGCGGTATCGTCGATGGCCCCGCTCGAGGTCGTGCCGCAGGTCGTGCAGACGTAGAAGGGGATCCGTCCCGCTGCCGCGTCCTCGTCCATGAGGCGCTCGAGTTCGTCGGGCCGCATGGCGAGCGTTTCGGGATCGCTCGGAACCAACCGGAGGTTCGCCCGGCCCAGGCCGGCCATCCCGCACGCCTTTTCGACCGAGGAGTGTGCATGTTCGCTGGTGTAGGCGACGAGCGGCGGGCAGGCGCTGACGCCGTCCCGCCCCGCGACCCCGTCGGTCGCCCGCTCTCGGGCTGCGAGGAGCGCGCAGAACGTCGCGCTGCTCGCGGTGTCCTGGATCACGCCGCCGCCGATGCAGTCCGAAGATCCATCGCCGTCGCGGGCGCCGGTGCGGAAGCGATCGGGAAGCCCGAACGCGTCGAGCGCCCAGTCCATCATCAAGGACTCGAGTTCGGTGCAGGCCGGGCTGGTCGCCCAGATCATCCCCTGGGTTCCGAGGCCCGCGGCGAGCATTTCTCCAAGAATCGATGGGAACGAATGGTTGCACGGGAAGTAGGCGAACCAGTTGGGGCTCTGCCAGTGAGTGAGGCCGGGAACGACCTTCTCGTCCATGACTTCGAAGAGATCGTCGAGTGACGTCCCGGTTTCCGGAGGCGTGGCGGGGAAGGATCGCCGGATGTCTCCGGGTTCCACCTGAGCGGCGACTGGGAGGGTCTCCGCGCGATCGAGGTAGTTGGTGATCCAGCGCAAGGCCTCGGCGCCGAGTCGCTCGAATTCCGCGGGCCCGAGGTGGGGGCCGGTTCGGTCTGATTCGTGGTGCATGGACCCGCATGCTACGCGGGCCGACGGTTTCCGCCATGGGTACGAAAAAGCGGCGATGCCGGAAGGCGATCGCCGCTACTGGCGGCATTTCTGCCCCCGTTTGCACCAGATGACCCGAGGGTAACCCAGAAGTCATCGGGATCCCGAGAAAAACGGCCAGTTTGTCGACTTTCGGAGCGGAGGAATCAGGTCGGAAGTGCTTCGAGTTCGTTCGCGACGCGGGCCATGAGCGGGCCGACGGTGTCGTCGCCAAGATCGAACTTCGCGCCGGCGGCCTCGAACAACTCCGGAAGGGGACGTGTTCCGCCGAGGGTGAGTCCGGCCATGTACTTGCCGATGGCGTCCTGTTCGTTCTGGATGGCGTTGCACCAGACCTGCAAGGCGCCGAGTTGTGCGATGCCGTATTCGATGTAATAGAACGGGACGCCGAAGAGGTGGAGCTGTCGCTGCCAGGAGGCCGATCGCGCGTCTTCAACGCCCGACCAATCGACGTCGGCGCCGAATCGATCGGTCAATTCGATCCACTTGGCGGTGCGTTCGTCTCGCGAATGGGTGGGGTTGGTGTAGATCCAGTGCTGGAACGCATCGATGGTCGCGATCCAGGGAAGGATCGTGGCCATGCCTTCGAGGTGTTCGCGACGAGCGCGGTTGGCGTCGGTCTCGTCGTAGAACTCGTCAAGGTAGGGGAAGGTCAGGAGTTCCTGAGCCATCGACGCGACTTCGCAGAACTCCATGGGCGCCGAGCGATACGCGAGGATCGGTTCGTCGACGCACAGCATGGAGTGGAAGGCGTGTCCGGCCTCGTGCACCATGGTTTCGAGGTCGCGGTGAAGGCCGGCGGCGTTCATGAAGATGAACGGCTTCCGGCTGCGTTCACGCTGGTACTGATATCCGCCGGGGGCCTTGCCCTTCCGGGTCGCCAGATCAAGACAGTCACCTTCCTGCAGTTCGTCGAACATCTCGCCGAGTCGGCCGTCCATGCGGTGGAACATCTTCGAGGTTCCCTCGACCATCTGTTCGGCGGTCTCGAAGGGACGGAGCGGCTCTCGTCCCTTGACGTCGACGCCGAGGTCCCAGGGGCGGAGCGGATCGATTCCCAGTTCGGTCCGGCGTTCGGCGTTCAGCCTGCGGAGCACGGGAACGCAGTGCTTCTCCACCGCATCGTGGAACTTGGTGCAGTCCGCGGGGGTGTAGTCGTAGCGATGCATCCGGCGGTGCTGGTAGTCGCGGTAGTTGTCGAAGCCGGCGTTCTTCGCGAGCTGGTTCCGCTTGCCGATCATCTCTTCGTAGATGTCGTCCATGGCGTCGCGTTCGACGAGTCGGCGTTCGGCGATCGCCCTCCAGGCGCCTTCGCGGACTTCGCGATCGGTCACTTCGAGGTATCGCCCCATCTCCGGCATGGTCCGTTCCTCGCCCTGGAATTCCACGGTCATGGCGCCGCAGAGTCGGGAGTACTTCTGATCAAGCAGGCTCAGTTCGGTTTCGATGGCGACGTTCTCTTCACGGAAGAGTTCGACTTCGGTGCGAAGAGCGCGAAGCAGCACTTCGTACCGTTCGGCATCGAGCGACGGCGCATGCGGGGAATCGACGATCTTGCGGTCGAGTTCGAATCCGATCTTCTTGAGCGGCGGCTCGACGTTCTGGACGAATTCCTCGAAGGCCTTCTGAATCGCCTCGTCATCGGTGTGCCGGGTGGTCTCGATGTACAGGTTGGCCATCGCTTCGCTGGTCGCGGCATCGAGTTCGCTGCGATCGAGGATCAGGTTCTTCAGGCAGGTCGGGCACTTCAGTTCCCGTTCGACCAGCGTCTGGTAGAGCGGCTCGAGGTTCTCCCACTTCGTGGCGTCAAGGTCTGCGGGAACGAAATCACTGGTGGTGCAACTCATGGAATTGGCTTTCAAATCGGGGGTCTGTCGGGCAGTGGTGGTCCGCCGTCGGGATCGTGAATTCGAGTGATTCTCCCGAAGCACGTCGGAGCGCCGGCGTCTTTCGGGGCGAATCGAACGGAGAGGATAAGTGGGAACGAGGGCTCGGATCGGATCGACGACGGGGAATCAGCGAATCCCTACCGCTGGATCTCGCCCAGGTTCTGGCCGGGAGCCGTTTGAACCGAAATGGCGGGGATCTGGAGCCGTTCGGAGATCGCCGCCGCGAGGAGATCGGCGTGGAGTTGATCGTCGCACAGGGTGAAGAGGGTGGAGCCGCTTCCGGAGAGGTGAATCGCCTGTTCGACGATGGGCCGGATTCGATCCAGATCCTCCTGCAGCTCCGGGTGAAGATCGAGGGCGGCGGCGGCCAGATCGTTGAAGGGTGCGTCCTTGTCCAGCGTCGCGGTGGCGAGTCCTCGAACGCGTTCCTCGTCCGCTCGGGCTGCCGGTCCCAGTTCGTCGAAGCGCCGATAGACCGGACCGGTCGGGCATGCGGTCTCGGGGAACATGAGGACGGCATGAAGCAGAGAGGGCGGAGAGACCAATTCGATGCGCTCGCCGAGGCCGGTGACGATGCCCGCGCCCCCATGCACCTGGAACGCAATGTCCGATCCCAACGGCCCGCCGATCTCCGCGAGCTCTTCCGAGGAAAGGCCGAGCTCGAAGAGTCGATTCAGTCCGTGGAGCATCGCGGCGGCATCCGCCGAGCCACCGCCGAGACCACCGCCGACGGGAATGCGCTTCTGAACCCGGGCCTGCACCGAGAGGGCGTGTCCCACCGCTCGCTCCAGAGCGTCGTGAGCAAGGACCGTGAGGTCTTTCGAGACCGACCAGTCGATGTCCGACTTGCGGAGCGCCTCTTCATGCCAGGTGATGGCGTATCGACTCGGATATCCGACCGGCAGTCGAGTGAGTTCGAGGTCGTCGAACAGATCGACGGTCACCATCCAACTGGCGATCGGATGCATTCCGTCGGCCTGGGGAGCGGCCACCGAGAGGGCGAGGTTGAGTTTGGCAGGCCCGCGGGCCTGAATTCGATCACGCATGCGCAGATTCCGAGGGGGGGCGAGCGTACCATGAAGACACGATGCTCTGGCAGCCCAAGATTCCCGATCACTACCTTGCCGACGATCCCGAGTCGATCGCGGCGCAGATTGGCGTCCGACGCGAGCAGCTCGGCGATCGGNTGCTCATTCTCGGGCACCATTATCAGCAGGATGACGTGGTCCGCCACGCGGATCTCACGGGCGACAGCCTCAAGTTGTCCCGGCTGGCGGCGGAGGAAGCGGCTCGGCGGGGGACCGAATTCATCGTGTTCTGCGGCGTTCACTTCATGGCGGAGACCGCGGACATTCTCACGCCGAGCTCCGTGCAGGTTCTCCTGCCCGACCTCTCGGCGGGTTGTTCGATGGCCGACATGGCGCAATGGGACGACGTGAACGACTGCTGGGACGCCTTGCAGTCGATCATGCCCGGCGAGCGGATCGTGCCGATCACGTACGTGAACAGTTCGGCTGCGGTGAAGGCGTTCGTGGGGATGAATGGGGGCGCCTGTTGCACGAGTTCCAACGCCGGCGCGGTCTTCGACTGGGCGCGGGCCGGCGGCGAGTCACCGCAGGACGGACCGGCAAAGATCCTTTTTCTGCCGGACCAGCACCTCGGTCGGAANACGGCGCATGCTCGTGGGCTCCGAACCGAAGTCGATGGAGCCGTGGATGGGGACTCCAGACTCGCGGAGACCGTGCTCTGGGATCCGCGGAAAGATGGTGGCGCGGAAGACGATGCATACCGGGCGGCGGAGGTCGTTCTGTGGGCGGGGCATTGCAGCGTCCACCGATTGTTCCGACCCGAACATGTCGCGGCGGCNCGGTCGGAAGATCCCGACTGCACGGTCATCGTTCATCCCGAGTGCTGTCAGGAGGTCGTCGATCTGGCGGATCTCGCCGGGAGCACCGAGTACATCATCGACGTGCTGAATCAGGCGGAGCCGGGAAGCCGCTGGTTCGTGGGCACCGAGGTGCATCTGGTCACCAGAGTCGCGAAAGCGATGGCCGAGCGGGGGGTGGAAGTTCGGATGCTGAGTGATTGTCAGTGCCTTTGCACGACGATGTACCGAATCGATCAGCCACATCTGCTCTGGACGCTCGACAATCTTGCGGAAGGTCGGGTGGTGAATCGGGTTGAAGTCCATCCTGATGCCGCCGCCCATGCCAAAGCGGCCCTCGATCGCATGCTGGCCAACGTTCCCGTCGCCCCAGTCGCCGTCAAGGGCTGATCAGGGCCCTGAAACCCGAAGTTGATGCCTGAGAGGTACAATTCCACGCTTCGGAGCGGTCTGGGATGTCCCGGACCGGAGTCCCTCGACGGAGTGACGTCATGCGGATCGTCATCTGCGGAGCCGGGGAGGTCGGCAGTCANGCGGCCGAGGTTCTGGTGAGATCGGGTCATTCGGTGACGGTGATCGACCGCGATGCGGATCGGCTTCGTCGACTCGGTGACTCCATCGACGCCCGCACCGTGGTCGGAAACTGCGCTCGTGCCGACATCCTGTTGGATGCGGGTGCGGCCGATGCGGACATGCTGGTCGCCGCGACCAACATCGACGAGGTGAACCTTCTGACCGCCGCCATCGGCAAGCGATCCGGGGCGAGGAAGGTGGTCGCCCGGGTCCATGATTTCAACTTCGCGGATCGACATGGCCAGGACTACGGCGAGATGCTCGGCATCGACCGCCTGATCTGTCCCGAGTACAGCACGGCCCTNACGATCGCGCAGAATCTTCGCAACCCGGCCGCGCTCGCGGTCGAGACCTTCGCCCGAGGGCAGGTGGAGATGCAGCAGTTCCAGATCGCCGGGGGATGTTCGGCCGTCGGTCGACCACTCTCAGGCCTTGGTCTTCCCGCGGGAGCCCGGTTGGCGGCGATCATCCGCGATGGCGTGGTGACCGTTCCCGACTCCTCGTCGACGGTCGATGTCGGCGACCTCGTGGTTCTGGTCGCGGACGCGCCGATCTACGATGCGGCCCGGAAGATATTCCGAGAAGACCCCAAGTCACGCCGGTCCGTGGTCATTCAAGGGGCCACGCCGATGGCGGAATGGGTCTGCCGGGCGCTTCGTGGACGAGCCTTTTCGATCAGGATCTTCGAACAGGATCGCGAGAGGGCCGAGGAACTGGCGGTTGATCTGGAATGGGTCACGGTGATCGCGAGCGATGTCAACGACGCGACCGTCTTCGCGGAAGAGCGAATTCAGGACGCCGATCACTTCGTCGCTCTTCGCAGTGACGACGAGGACAACATCATCGCGGGCGTGCTCGCGAAACTTCGCGGCGTCGATTCGGTCACCGTGATCGTGCAGCGGTCGACCTATCTCGATTCCGTCTTCGCCATCGGGCTGGATCGTGCGTACAGCCCGCGGACCGTCGCCGCGAAGCAGATCGAGGATGCGCTCGACGACCGTTCGGTCCGGACGATCTCGAAGTTCGCGGATGGCAGCGTCTCGGTGTTTCGCGTCGTGGTCGGGCCGAAGTGCGAGATCGCGGGCCAGCGACTTCGGACCATCAAACTCACGCCCGACTGGTCGATCATCGCCGTACAGCGGGGTGAGAGCACCCGCGTCCCCCATGCCGACGATGAAGTGATGGCGGGCGACGAAGTGCTCGTCCTGGGACGCACGAAGCATGCGGACCGACTGAAGGAACTCTTCGATGCCCACTGATCGGTTTCGATGTCTCGGGAACGCTTCGGGATGAATTTTCCGATTGTCTTCCGACAGCTCGGGTTGCTCCTGCTGTTGCTCGCGGCGACGCTTCTCGCTCATGCCGGCGTGGCGGGCATCTACTGGAACGCCGGTGACGAGGCCGAAGAGGCGGCGCTGTGGGCGTTCCTCACCGCAGCAGGGGTCGCGTCCGTGCTCGGTGGCATCGGGATGTTCTGGTTCCGCGGGGCGATCCGGGAGATCGGGCGACGTGAGGCCTGTCTTCTGGTGGTGTCGGCATGGCTGATCGGCGCGATCATCGCCGCGATCCCGTTCGCATCGTGGTCCCTCTACTGTTCCGCGCCGCATGCGGCGATGCTCGACGGCGTNGTTGATCCGTTCTTCGAGGCGATGAGCGGGCTGACCACATGTGGCGCGACGATCCTCACCGACATCGAAGCGCTGCCGCGAAGCATCCTGATCTGGCGGTCCATGATCCAGTGGATCGGCGGTCTCGGGGTGATCGTGATCTTCGTCGCGATCCTGCCCTCGCTCGGAACGGGGGGGAAGAAGATGTACCTCACCGAGTCCACGGGGCCGGCGCCTGAAGGTCTGCGCCCNCATGCCCGTGAGACCGCTCGAGTCATCCTGCTGGTCTACCTGGGGTTCACGCTTCTCGAATTTCCGATCCTGCTGTTGTGCGGCATGTCCGTGTTCGACGCGGTCTGTCAGACGTTCACTTCGGTCGCGACGGGCGGATTCTCGACCCGGAACGGGAGCATCGCGTCCTTCGATTCGGTGGCGGTCGAGATCGTCATGGCGACCTTCATGATTCTGAGTGGGATCAGTTTCTCGCTCTACTTCCTCGCGTTTCGTCGTCGGTTCGAGCTGATCTGGAAAAGCTCCGAGCTTCGTCTCTTCCTGGCGTTGCTGGCGGTGGTTTCGATCGCGTGCAGTCTGGCGCTCTGGACGCATGGTTGGCAGGACCCGGAATACCGCATCCACGTGGTGGGTGGAGCCAGTGTCGAGCCGACGCTCTGGAATTCCCTTCGCTACGGCGTCTTCACCGTGGTGAGCATCCTGACCACTTCGGGATTCGCGACCGCGGTCTACGAGGACTGGCCGGCGGTGGCCATCGTCTGCCTGCTGTCGATCTTCATGGTCGGCGCCATGGCCGGATCGACCTCCGGCGGTATCAAGGTGATTCGCGTCTGGATCGCCGGAAAACTCATGTTCCGGGACATCGAGCGGGAATTCCGGCCGGATGTCGTCCGGCCGCTGAAGGTGGGTCGGAGCATCATCTCGCCGGACGTCAGAGTCTCGGCGATCGTGCTGGTTCTCTTCACCCTGACACTCGCCGCGGCGGGCACCGGACTCCTGAAGATCTTCGAAGGCGCCGACGGAATCGATCTCACCACCGCATCGAGCGCCGCGGCCAGCTGTCTCGCGAACGTCGGGCCGGCCTTCGGACGGGTGGGCTCGGATGATCACTACTCGTGGCTCACGTCGTCGAGCAAGTCGGTGCTGATCGCCCTGATGCTGCTGGGTCGGCTCGAACTCTTCGTCGTCTTCGCCTTGTTCACGCGGCGGTTCTGGAACCGTGGCTGACGGAAGCGATCGGCGGAGTCAGGATGTGAGAAGACGCGAGCGGCCGCATCGATTCCGATGCGGCCGCTCGCGTCTCTCGTGAATCGATCCAAGCGAATCACATGGGCTTGTCTTCGACGGTCTGGTCGTAGACCTCGAGGAGCTTGGCCTTGTCGAAGATCATCTCCTGGCGGGTCATGCCGGTGATCTCGTATCTCGGTGTCAGTTCGATGGCGTCGACCGGACACGCTTCTTCGCACATTCCGCAGTAGATGCAACGAAGCTCGTCGATGTCGAACTGCTTGGGATACTTCTCGCGGTCTTCCCAGGGGCTTTCCTCGGCGACGATGTGGATGCAGTTGGCCGGGCAGGCGGTCGCGCACATGAAACAGGCGACGCAACGAACCCGGTCGTCGTCATCCTTGTTCAGGCGATGCACGCCACGGAAGTAGTCACGGAATTGTCCGCCTTCCTCGACGGGGCGTTGGTCCCGCTTTTCTTCGGGGTACTGGACCACCCAGATGGTGTCCTTGTTCTTCCCGTCTCGTCCGACGTTCTGGAAGGCATGTCGAAGCGTGGTGCCCAACCCCCGGAAAATCTCCGGGAGATAGAGCCGCTCAGCGGTCGTGAGCTTCTTCGGGGTCACGTCGACGATGTGATCTTCACGGTTTTGCATGGGAGGGGAGTGTAGGGAACCGCATCGCGGGGGGCGAGTCCGACCAGCCGGTCCGGGTCGGCGGAGCTTCGCCGGCTGGTAGGATTTCCCCCATGCTCCGAATGAAGACGAGTGGTCAATCAAAGAGCGGCGAGGACGTCGAGACTCGGATCGGCTGGCGGATGGCCGGTATCGGCATGGAAACGGCGTCTTATGTCCTGGGCGGGGTGTTTCTCGGCTGGTTGGCCAAAGAGGGGCTCGGGGGCGGCGATGGCTGGATCGTGGGTGGTGGCATCGCCGGAATCGCCAGCGGCATCTCCCAGATGATTCGAAGTGGGCTGAAACTGAACCGTCAGCTTGATCGTGCGGCCGCCAAAAAAGGGGGGGGGCCGCCGGTTGATGAGGCGGTGGGCTCTGGCTCCAAGTCGGAGGCCGAGGTCGAATGAAGATCCCCAAAGACCAATTTGCGGGGCCAAAAAACAGGGATTCCGAGCCCTTGTACGCCCTTCCCGGCCGAGCCTTGGCAATCGGCTGGCTGGCGTCCGGGGTGGTGGCGATCGGGATCTGGCCGCTCATCGGACCGGCCGTTGGTTTCGACCCCCAAGACACCCGTTGGGCCCTCAATGGAGCGGCTTTGGCGGCATTGATTGGAGGACTGGGGCTTCTGGCTTTGATGCCCTGGAAACCACGCCGCTCCGGCGACCTCCCCACCCACTGGCTTGCGGCGACGACCGGCCGACTTCTTCTGATTCCGGGGGTGGCCTTTCTGCTATATTCCGCGACCCAACCGCCGGACAAGCCCTACATTCTGGGCTTGGCCGTCGCCTCCCTGGCTCTTCTCGTGGTCGAAGTACCACTGATTGCCAAGGCCATGCTCCGCCAGATCGCCCTTGAGGAATCGGCGGCTCGGGCTTCGGAGGCGTCGGATCCGTCGGAAGGGTAGGTCGGGCGTGGTGATCGGATGGGTCCGATCACTGGTGTACGCCTTTCTGGTCCGGCGTCGTTTTGATCACGCATTCACGCGTGGGAGTTCAGGTGTTGTCGAATCTTCTTCTAGCCGCTGATACACCGCTTGGTCACGTTCTCAACCGCAAGTCCATGTGGTCGGATATCAGCTGGGTCGGCGAGATCGGTGACGTCGCCTCGTTGCACGAGATCATGCTCGTCCTGGGTGGTGTTCTTCTGGTGCTCGGGCTCATCTTCTCCGCAAGTCGGATTCGGACCGGCCAGGAGAGCGAGGGCAACGCGCGATACGTCACACGAGGTCGCCTCGCGCAGATCGTCGAAGTGATGGTCGTCTATCTCCGCGACGAGATGGTCCAGCCGATCCTCGGTGAGAAGCAGACCCGCCGCTGGCTCCCATTCCTGTTCTCGATCTTCTTCTTCATCCTCGTGCTGAACCTGATGGGCCTGCTCCCACTTCAGGATCTTCACCACTTGTTCGGGCTGCACCATTTTCTCCTCGGAGGAACGGCGACCGCGAACATCAACGTGACCGCGACGCTCGCGCTCTTCGCCTTCGTCGCCATCCAGTTCCATTCCTTCCGCGAACTCGGGTTCATCGGCTGGCTCGATCACCTCACCTGCGGGCTGATGAAAGGTCCCAAGGGCCTCCTGCTCGTGGTTCCAATCGTCTTTGCGGTGGAATTCGCCGGCGTGTTCATCAAGCCGGTGGCCCTCGCCATTCGCCTCTTCGCCAACATGATGGGCGGCCACATCCTGCTCGCCACGATCATCATGCTTCCCTCCATGGCCCAGCTTGGTCTGGAACCCGGGGGTGGGGCCTGGTTCGGCGTGAGCATCGCAACCGGCAGCTTCGCCGTGGCCCTGACATTCCTCGAGCTCTTCGTCGCCTTCCTTCAGGCCTTCGTCTTCATGTTCCTCACCGCCGTCTTCATCAGCCTCATGAGTCATGAAGAGCACGAAGATGAGGATCACGACGTCGACGAGGTTGCCGCGGAGGTCGCCGCGATCCACTGATCGGTCCTCGTTTCATTCATCGTCAAAAGCCATCCGCCCCGTGGCGGGACGGATGGAATTCAAAGATTCACCTCAGGACGCAATCGCGTCGCACCCGGAGATTCGGATTCCCATGAACAAGCTCATCCCCCTCTTCGTCTTTGCACTTCTCGGCTCCCTCGTCGTTGTTGAACCCGCACTCGCACAGGATGCTGAAGCGGTCAACTGGGGCGCTGGCATCGGCAAGGGCATCGCAACTGGTCTCGCGGTCGTCGGTGCCGGTATCGGCATCGGCATCATCGGTGCCGGAGCCTGCGAAGCCACCGCTCGCCAGCCCGAAATGGGCGGACGTATTTTCGTGAACATGATTCTTACTGCCGCGTTGATCGAAGGTGTCGCCCTGTTCGGCGTCGTCGTCGGTTTTCTCATGGCTGGCTGAGAATCCGGATCCTTCCGCCCGGACCCGGTGAGATCCCGGGTCCGGGTGGCCTTTTCTCCGACCGACGGAGCGTTTCATGTCTTTTGCACTCTTGCTTGCGGCTGCCGATGGTGCCGCGCCGAATCCGATGCAGCCGAACCTCTGGGTCGCCGGGACGGCGCTCGTGGTGTTCTCGATCGCCTTCGGCACCTTGTACATCAAGGTCTGGCCGATCATCACCAAGGGACTCGATGATCGGAACGACAAGATCCTCGGCGAGATCAAAGGTGCCGAAGATGCCCGTGCCCAGGCAAAGGAAGCCTTGGCCGAGTACGAGCAGAGCCTTGCCAAGGCTCGTGAGCAGGCCCAGCAGACCATCGCTGAGGCGAAGGCGGAGGCTCAGCGGCTCGGAGATGAGATGAAGGCTTCCAACGAGCGAGAGCTCGCCGAGCGAATGGCTCGGGCGAAGGCCGACATCGAGTCCGCTCGCAAGGCCGCCGTCGCGGACATCCATGCCAACGCGAGCGAGCTCGCCGCGGCCGTGGCGAGTCGGATTCTGAAACGCGAGATCAACTCCGCCGATCAGGCCACGCTCGTCGCTGAAGCGCTTGGTGAACTTGACGGAGCCGGTGTCTGACCGGTCTTCGGTTTTCGATCCGTCCTTTTCTTGAATTCTCCACACGCCCGACACAGGGCCGACTCGGAGCCAGTACCCATGACCACCACCTCGGAAACAGTCGACGCCGTCGCTCGCGTCTACGCCCAGAGCCTTCTCGAGCTCGCGGAGGCGGCTGGCGGCGATGAGAAGATCATCGAGACCAGCACCGAGTTGATGGCCATCATGGAGATCATCCGTTCGGATGAGTCGACCGCGGAGTTTCTGCGCTCGCCCATCGTCGAACAAGAGAAGAGGGCCACCGCCATCCGGCGGATCTTCGAAGGTCGTGTTTCGGATTTGATCCTTCGGTTCATTCTGGTCCTCAACGGCAAGGGCCGACTCGGTGAATTCGGCGCGATGGTCACGGCGTACGATCAGCTCGTCAACGAGCGTCTTGGTCGCGTCGAGGTCGACGTCTACACCGTGGAAGGCCAGCTCGAACCGGACCAGCTCGCCGTGCTCGGTGACAAGGTCAAGTCGAGATTCGGCCAGGAGCCGGTGTTCCATCAGTACGCAGATGCATCTTTGATCGGTGGCCTGGTCTTGCGGGTCGGTGATCAGTTGATCGATGGTTCGGTCCGCGGACAGCTCCGTCGGATGCGTGAAGAACTCCTCGCCGGTGGATCAGCGAAGATCCGGGCGGGGGCAGACGACTTCCTCTCGGAGTGAAGAGGTGGTCGATCCGGATCGGGCTCGGTTCCGACCGGATGAGTGCTCGTAGAGGAACGGGCGATCCGACCGATCGGTTCGCCTGAAGGAGACCGGGACGATTCCCGGCGAGAACGAATTTCAAAACTGCGCCGCTCCAAGGCGCCTTGTGAGGCTTCCCGTGAAGATCAAGTCCGACGAGATCACCTCCGTCATCAAGCAGGAGATCGAACAATTCGCAACCGAATTGTCGATCTCCGAGGTCGGCCAGGTCGTGGAAGTGGGCGATGGCATCGCCCGGGTCTACGGTCTGTCCAACGTCATGGCCGGCGAGCTTCTCGAATTCGAGAGCGAGAACGGCACGATCATGGGCCAGGCGATGAACCTGGAGTCAGACACCGTCGGTGTCGTGCTCTACGGCTCGTCGGTGGGTATCCGTGAGGGAGACACCGTTCGTTCGACCGGAAAGCTCCTCGAGGTTCCGGTCGGCGAGGCCCTTCTCGGTCGTGTTGTGAACGCTCTGGGCGTTCCGATCGACGGTGGCCCGTCGTTGGAGACCAGCGAAACCCGCAAGGTCGACATCGTCGCCCCCGGGATCGCCGCTCGACAGCCCGTGACCGAGCCCATGCAGTTCGGCATCAAGGCCGTCGACTCGATGATCCCCGTCGGTCGAGGCCAGCGAGAGCTCGTGATCGGCGACCGAAAGACCGGCAAGACCGCGGTCTGCCTGGACGCCATCATCAGTCAGAAGCAGTTCTGGGGCACCGAAGATGCCGTGGTCTGCATCTACGTCGCGGTGGGTCAGAAGGAATCGACGGTCGCCGGCGTGGTCGACTCGCTCCGCGAAGCGGGCGCCATGGACTACACCATCGTCGTCTCGTCCGGTGCCTCCGATCCCGCACCCATGCAGTACGTCGCGCCGTACTCCGGTACCGCGATGGGCGAGTACTTCATGTGGAAGGGCAAGGAAGGAAAGACGCCGAAGCACGTTCTCTGCGTCTATGACGACCTCTCCAAGCAGGCGGTTGCCTACCGCGAACTCTCGCTGCTCCTTCGTCGTCCTCCCGGTCGCGAAGCATATCCCGGCGACGTGTTCTACCTGCACAGTCGTCTGCTCGAGCGAGCCACGAAGCTCTCCGACGCCAACGGCGGCGGATCGCTCACCGCACTGCCGATCATCGAGACGCAGGAAGGTGACGTTTCGGCATACATCCCGACCAATGTGATTTCGATCACCGACGGTCAGATCTACCTCCAGCCCGAGCTCTTCGCCGCCGGTATCCGGCCGGCGATCAACGTGGGTATCTCGGTGAGTCGTGTGGGTGGCAACGCCCAGATCAAGGCGATGAAGGAGATCGCAGGCTCCCTGCGACTGGACCTCGCGGCCTTCCGCGAACTCGAAGCCTTCGCTCAGCTCGGAACGGAGTTGGATCCGGCATCGCAGCGTCAGCTGACCCGTGGCCAGCGAATGGCGGAGTTGCTCAAGCAGGGTCAGTTCGTCCCGATGGACGTCATCGACCAGTGCCTCTCGATCTTCGCGGGTACGCGTGGATTCCTCGACGACGTGAGCCTCGAGAAGGTCAACGAATTCGAGTCGGCGCTGCTCGATTACTTCCGAGGCAAGGGCGCCCCGCTTCGTGAGAAGCTGGTGGCGGCCAAGAGCTTCAAGGGTATGGAAGACGAGTTCAAGGCGGCCTGCGAGGACTTCAAGTCCAGCAGTTGGGCCGGCTGAGCCGGTCCCGCCTTCCGATTGGATTTCACGGCCGCACCCCCCGGGGTGCGGCCGTTTTCATTCCGGCCTTCTCCGGCAAAGCTCGATTCCCGCGATCGTCGTGCAACCTTCGAGGCTCGAATCCGAACAAGGCGGTGCTTCTTCAAAGTCGAGCCCGACGGGGGCTTGTCACGATCACGAATCGGAGCCGGACGATGAGGCGACTCGAGAAGATCTGGAATCGAGTTGATCGCCGGTATCGAGGGCGATCGCCCGCCGGTCGGCTTGCAAGTGGAATCGCGTGTTCCATGCTGTTCACGTTCGTGGGATTCGGCTGCGTCGCCGCCAACGATTTCACCGGGGAGAGCATGCCGTCGAAGTCTCGGGAGATCGAAGATCTGGATCGAGCCCGTTCGATGGGTGCGATCGACGAAGTCGACTATCTCGAACTGCGTAGATCCATCATTCTCGCCGACTGACCGACCTGGATTCCGGAAACTGGGGTACCCACCGATGAATCGAAACAACCCGCGTCGCTTCGCACTCGCCTCCACCGCCATCATTCTCGCCGGACTCGGCGGATGCGTCGTCGGAAACAATTCCAAACTCCAACGTCCCACCATCGGTCAGGAGTTGATCGATCTCCAGAAGGCGAAGGAATCGGGCGCCATCGACGAAGCGGAATACGATCGGACGCGGGCACGCATTCTCGAGGAGGCCGGTGTTTCGGCGAGGCCGGCGTCGATTTCTGGCGGATGAACCCGATCCGTCCGAGCATCGCGGACGCCGCTCCGGGTGCATGTGTCTCACCTCCACGGCGGCGACGCCCCCGGGGTGGACACCAGTGGCGATTCTCCGGCGCTCGGCACGGTCTGTCCCCGGACACCCTGGGCACCGCATGGCGTGGCTCCCCGAACAGCCTCTGGTATCTTCGGGTCGATCTCCCGGAGCACTCGCCATGAATTCGACCCGACAGCACTGGAACGACGTCTGGTCGAAGAAGGCCCATGCGGAGGTCAGCTGGTATCAGGCCGACCCCGGCTCGTCACTGGCATGGTTCGATCGAATCGGCATCGACGGGTCGGATGACGTCATCGACGTCGGATGTGGGGCATCCCATCTCGCCGACCGGTTGATCGGTCGGGGAATTCGCCAGCTCCATCTGCTGGACGTGTCATCGGTCGCCCTTGATCAGATTCGATCGCGGATCGCGTCGAAGGAATCGGCGACGGTGGTCGAGTACCTCGCGACCGACGTCCTGAATCTCGATCCACCACCTTCGGTTTCGCTCTGGCACGATCGAGCGGTGTTGCATTTCATCCGGGATCAGGAGGAAAGAAGGCGATACGCGGAGATCGCCGCGGCCGCCGTCCGTCCCGGGGGGCATCTGGTGATCGGCGGCTTCGCGCCCGACGGTCCGCTGCGTTGCAGCGACCTGGAGGTCCAACGAGCCGACGCGGGCGACCTTTCCCGGCTCTTCGGAGATCACTTTGATCTCGAGTTCTCGAGCATCGATTCACATGAGACGCCTTGGGGTGCGGCCCAGTCATTTCAGTGGTGTACCCTGAAGCGGGGCGGTGATGACGCCTGAAGTTGGTTCGGTCCCTCTTCTTCGCGATGGATATTCGTAACGGAGGATTCTCCCGATGGAACAGCTCGCCACGCTTCCTCCGGTCGTTGCGCTTCGGCTGCTTGATCTGCTCCATGACGCGGACATTCCTGCGGAGACCACGGACATGGCCCCCGGGGTCGCGGCCGCCGTGTATCCCGGCCTGCTTGAGGCGACCTTGACGGTCTGGGTGTCCAATCCGGAGGACCTGGAGGAAGGCCGTGCGATCTTCGACGCGATGAAGTCGGATGAGGCGGAGGGCTTCGACTGGAGCGAGTGTGATCTCGCCGCCGAAGAGCCCGAACCGGATCGGCCGGCGGCCAGGCGCTTCGCGCAGCGAAAACGAAATGCCCACCTCATCCTGCTTCTGCTCTGGTTCGGCCCGGTGGGGCTCCTGATACTTCTCATCACCTTCCTCATGCTCGTCTTCGGTGGCGGTTGAAACCGACGATCAGGCTGTTCATCCGATGACCGAAACCAAGTCCTCCGAATCACGACGCCTGCCGCCACCGGACCGGGGGCTTACCCACTGTGCACTGGAGTGTCTGAGTCTCGATCGATCCATTCCGTTCTACGAGAAATTCGGTGGCTTCGAGGTCGTGCATCGCCGTCCAGCAGTCGCGTGGATCAGTGACCGAACCAGACCCTTCGCTCTGGTTCTGGTGGAGACGAGCGAAGTTCGTCCCGTCGGTCCATTCGCACACCTCGGGTTCGCATGCGGAAGTCGCACTGAGTTCGATCGACTGATCGAGCTCGCACGAGTGGAGGGTTCGTTGCGGGACGGTCCTCATGAAGGAGACGGTCCCGCCGGAACCTGGGCGTTTCTGGATGATCCCGATGGCAACACCTTCGAGATTTCCGTCGGGCAGTCCGTCGAAACGGCGATCGCAGCCGAAGCCTCGCCTCACGGCGAGCTTCGACGCACGACCGTCGGCGTGATGGGGAGTGGAGACGACGAACATCCGGAGCTGGCGGAGCCGCTCGGCGACGCGATCGCGCGAGCGGGCTACGAACTGCTGACAGGTGGAGGCCGGGGCACGATGACCGCGGTGTCGCGAGGCTTCACGCGGGTGTGGCCCAGAACGGGGCGGTGCCTGGCCATTCTCCGTGGCGAAGCATCTGGTGTTCCGCTGCCGGGCTATCCGAATCGTTTCGTCGAAAACCCGATCTTCACCCACCTGCCGGCGGGTGGCGTCGAGCATGACAGCCGGAATCATCTGAATGTCCTGTCGTCCGACATCATCATCGCCCTCCCCGGCGGATTCGGCACGGGAAGCGAGATCGAACTCTCGATCCGCTACCGAAAGCCGGTGATCGTGCACGGGTTCTGGTCCGACCGATTCCCGGCCTTGGCGTCATGGAAGGACGTCGAAGAGGCGATGTCCTTCGCCGATGTCACGCGATCGAGGATCAACGCCGAACGGAATACATGATCCACCTGGTGTGTGGTGAGGTCCAGCCTCCGACGCGAGCGTGGCGTTGGAGGTACGCTCAGGCCCTGTCAACACCGGAGCAATCGACATGGCGAGGCTTCTCATCGGAATCGTGGCGGGGTATCTCGTCTGGACCTTGATCTCCTTTCCCCTTGGGGAGGTCGTCCCCGTCATGCTTGGTGAACGCCATGCCGACCCTCAGACCGGGCTCGTAACGAGTTGGTACATCTTCGTCGTGCAGTGGCCGCTCACCTTGATGGCGTCGGTCATCGCGGGATTGGTGACCGGGCTCCTCGCGGGAAAGGCTGAGAGAACACAGGCGGTTCAGGGGTTGGCCATGATTCTCATCGCGATCGGGTTGTTTTCGATGGCGATGACCTTCGTGGCCGAGAACGAGTCGGACAAGAAGTCGGCGACTCTGGGCGAAGCGGCCGGTCTCGAAATCGTCGAAGGAGAGATTCTTGGTGAGGTGGCCAGGTCGGAGGCGGCGGGAGCCACTTCCGAAGAGGCCATCGAGACCGCGGTCATCGAACCGCTCTGGAACCTTCTCACGCTTCCGCTGGTCGCGGGGCTCGGCGTGATTCTCGGAGGGGGGCTGCTGAACGGCGGCCCGGCGGCCCGGGAACAAGCACGGCTTGGTGCGACGGGTGGTAATTCGGGTGATTGAGGCCGGACCAGCGATCGCGGGCTCGGTGCGGCGAGCCTGCGTGTCAGGCGGCGCGGGCTTCATCGGAAGTCATCTCGTGGACGCGCTCCGAGCACGCGGAATTCACGTGACGGTCTTGGATGACTTCTCGAGCGGCCACCTCGAGAATCTTTCGGCGCACGAAGACGATGTGAAAATCATCCGTGGTTCCGTCACCGACGCCGGGACGTGTGCCGACGCGGTCGCGGACTGCGATCTGGTCTTTCATCTCGCGAGCCGTGTGTCGGTGGTCGAGAGCCTCGAGCGTCCGGAGCTGTACCGATCCATCTGTCAGGATGGAACCCGTTGCATGCTCGAGGCGGCGGAGGCTGCCGGGGTGCGACGCCTGGTTCACGCCGGGAGTTGCAGTGTCTACGGAGATGCGCCACCGCCGATCTCGGAGGATGCGCCGACGTCGCCCACATCGCCCTATGCCGCCGCCAAACTTCGGGCCGAGGAGCTTTGCCGAGCGTTCGCCCGGGAAAACCGGCTGGAGACGGCGTGTCCGCGTTTCTTCAACGTCTACGGGCCGCGTCAGCGGGCGGACTCTCCGTACGCCGGGGTGATCGCGATCTTCGCGTCGATGGCGGCTCGAGGAGAGGCGCCGGTGATCTTCGGCAGCGGTGAGCAGACGCGTGACTTCATTCACGTCTCCGATGTGGTGGGAGGTCTTCTCCAGGCGGCGATCGCTCACGAGGTGGGAGACGGCCGAGCCATCAATCTGGGCTCCGAACGCCCGACGAGCATTCTGGAGCTGGCATCACTGCTGGGGTGCGATCCGCCAAGGCATGAGCCGGCCCGCAAGGGCGAGATCATGCACAGCCAGGCCGACGCGTCGCTGGCGAAGCATCTCCTCGGGTTCAGGTGCCTGGTGGATTTGAAATCCGGATTGAAGGATCGGGCGCTCACCGGTTCGAGCGACGCCTGATCAATCCTCGATTTCTTCCAGAAGATCTCGTTCGATCTCGACGGCGGCGCCACGACCAAGCATCTCGACGTGGAGGATGAGGCAGGTCCGCCTCGCCTCGTCGATGACCACGCCCTCGACGCCGAGCAAAGGCCCCTTGGTGACTCTGGCTCGAGCTCCGATCGCGAGTCTCGGGAACTCTTCGACTTCGAAACCACTCTGCAACGCCAGATGGATGGCCGCCAGTTCCTCTTCCAGCTTCGCCTGGTCGTTGACCTCGATGAAGCTCGCGACTCTCTTGGTGGCGATCGCATCGTAGGCGGCTTGTTTTTCACCCTTGACGAAGACGTAGCTTGCGAAGAGCGGGACTTCCGATCGGTGTTTGCGTCCTCGCGTGACGGTGGTCCGCTCCACCAATGGGAGATCGTGTTCGACGTTCGATGCCGCGAGGTACTTCGCGACCGCCTTCTCCTGGCGAGCCTTGGTATGGAGAATCATCCATCGCTTCTCAAGCGAGGCCTGCAGGGTGGGCCGGGATTCCGTTTCGCGCGTCGTCATTCGTGGCATTCTAGTCGGCTCCGGCGGGCCAAGAGGCGTCGTCACCATTGGAAGCGAGTCGAGGCTTCGCTGGTGCTTGCAAAATGGGCCACGGCGATCGTTCAACGGACTCGACGTACCCCTTGGACTCTGGGACGATGGTCTTGCGATGGCGAGCAGTGGGCACGATCAACCTTCAACAGGAACGACGGCGATGACACCGGAACTCATGAAACTCGGGCTTGATGAAGCGATTCGCATGGCGGAGAAAGGGTGGTCGGAGGGGGGTATTCCGATCGGGTCGGCGTTGATGACGGAGTCGGGCGAGATCGTCTCGAGTGGTCACAACGAACGCGTCCAGACCGGCGACCCGACCGCGCACGCCGAGATGGTCTGCCTCCGCAAGGCGGGCCGGCGTCGCGACTGGTCGGAATTGACGCTGGTCTCCACCCTGAGCCCCTGTTCGATGTGCACGGGGACCGCCG
>NHBO02000034.1 GCA_002167845.2 Phycisphaera sp. TMED9
GCCTGCTGGAAGGACGAGGCCTTGAAGGCTCGCTTCATGGCTGACCCCAAGGCGGTCCTGGCCGAGTACGGCCTGGATGTTCCTGATGGGATGGATGTCAAAGTGGTGGAGAACGCCGACAACTGCGTGCACATCACGATGCCTGCANCGCCCACCGCTCACACGGGACTCTCAGATGAAGAATTGAGCAAGGCGGCGGGAGGTAAAACGTTGCCTGGAGCGATATCTCCACGCCCCGGTGCCGACTACAATGTCACCTGTTGTTGACTGTTTCGTCACCTGCTGACGAGTGTTGACTGAACGAATCCAGCCGACTCTCTGACACCGCCATTTCGAAAGGCCAAAGACCAATGACTGATCAGAAGAACCAACTCGCGTCGCTGTTTGCGGCGTGCTGGTCTGGCGATTGAAGATCAGTCCGGTCGTGTCGGGTCTTTCATGGAGATCACGAACGCCGCATCCATCACGGGTGCGGCGTTCTTTGTTGCCTGACGCTGCTGACCGCGAGAACAACACGATCTCGATCAACCGGGGCGTCGACGTCGCGGCCCGAGGAGCCCCTGAAGTCCCCCACCGCTCCAAAGAAAACCGGCGGCCCCCGAAGTGGGGACCGCCGGCTGGTGGATTCCAATCGAGTCGGCTTTGAATCAGCCGAGGAGCGAGAGCACGGCCTGCGGGCTCGAGTTGGCCAGGGCCAGCGACTGGATGGCAGCCTGCTGGAGGATCTGTCCGCGAGTGAGCGACGCGGTTTCGGCCGCGAAGTCGGTGTCACGGATCTGGCTTTCGGCCGCCGCAGTGTTCTCAAGGGCGATACCGAGCGAGCTGATGGTCGAACCGACGGTGTTCTTCTGGAACGCGCCGAGTCGGCCACGGAGGCTGGAGACCTGCTTGATGGCGTCGTCGATGACCGACTGTGCCTTCGAGAGGTCGCCGTTCTGGACGTTGCTGATGCCACCCGACTTGAGGTCGGAGAGGAAACCGCTGTCGCCCGAACCAAGGTTGCCGGTGGTGACGGTCTCGATACCGAGCGAGACCTTGCCGGCGAGATCCACGGTGGGAGCGAGGTTGAAGTTCGCACCACCGCCGGTGATCTCGAAAGTCGAGTTGCCGCCGTTGGTGTTCGCCGCATCACCGATGGTGATCGAGACGTCGAATCCGGCGCTCGAGACGCGAGCGGTCAGGCCGTTCGTAGTGGCCTGGGTACCGTTGATGAGAACGGTCGCGTCGGAACCCCAGATCGATCCGGTGTCTTCGGTACCGGCGAAGATGCCGGGGCCGTCGATCGCTTCGCCGATGAAGCCGGCTGAAGGGTTGCTGTCGTCGGTGGTGCCGTCGTTGAGTTCCTTGACTCGGACGAACGACTCGGAACCGAAGTCCTGAGCATCGACACGGATGTAGGCGCCACTGAGGCTCGCCGTCACACCGAGCTGGTCGGCGAACGAGTTGACTGCCGACTCGATGTCCGCGGCGGACGTTTCGTCGGCGAAGGTGAACTGCTGGCTGCCCTTGGTACCNGTGATCTCGATGGTGTACGAGGCGTACTGCGTGCCCGAACCGTCACCATTGGTGTCGCCGGCGTTGAAGACGCCGCCCGAGGTCTCGATGGCGACCGCACCAGTGGTGGCCGCATCGACGACGGTGACGTCGACCGACATGGCGGTACCGTCATCAGCGAGCTTCGCTGCATTGATCGTGACGTCGGTCAGCTCGGCGGAGTTGACGTTCTCGGTCGAGTAGTCGAAGTTGCCGTTGAGCAGCTTCTCGCCCTGGAACGCCGTGGCGTTGGCGATTCGGTCGATGGTCTGAAGGATCGAGTCGATCTGCAACTGGTTGGCGGCCTTCTCTTCCGAGGAGACGCCAGCTTCGTTGGCGGTCGAGGACACGAGCGACTGGAGTTCGACCAGGAGGTTCGAGACCTCCTGAAGGCCGCCTTCGGCGACGTTGACGACCTGCTCGGCACGCTCGGCGTTGTTGATTGCTGCGTTGATCGCGGCCTTCTCACTGCGAAGGTTTTCGCTGGCGATCAGACCGGCCGGATCGTCCGCACCGCGGTTGATCCGAAGACCGGTGGAGAGCCGCTGAAGGCTCTTGTTGAGGCTCATGTTCTGCGAACCGAGGGTTCGCTGAGCGACCATGCTGGAAATGTTCTGATTGATGCGACTCATGATGTGGTGTCCTCCGTGAACAGGCCCGAGCGAGATGTCCCGTTTGCTCGAACCACCCGAGAATTCGACCGGCCCCTAAGCGTCCTTGGCCGATCCAGTGACGCCCCCCGCAACACGCGGGGAGACCAGTCATCGGGGCGGATCCTCCGCATCCGACTGATTTGTATGCCCGGCGGCCTCCGGCCTCCGCTCCTTGCCGCCTCCGTCCGCAATGAGACGTGGCTGCCGGAAAGTCATCGAACCGAACACGGTGCGAATCCACAATCGGAGGCGGAAGAACGCGAAATTTGCAGCTGCGGCGCGTGGTCAACCATCGAAAATGCGCGATAACACGGCGTTTCGAGCCTGCTGGTAGGGTTTTGAAAGTCCGAGAACGAATATCGCGCAAGAAACGACCCCCTCCGAAGAGGGGGTCGTGATCATGAGTCGGTTTGAGTTCTGAGATCCTTCGAACTACTGGAGCAGCGCGAGGACGTTCTGGGCCGAGGAGTTCGCCGTCGCGAGCACCGAAGTTCCGGCCTGGGTCAGAATCTGAGCCCGCGTGAGCTTCGCGGTTTCGTCCGCGAAATCGGTGTCCCGAATCTTCGATTCGGCCGCCGTGATGTTCTCCAGACCGATCTGAAGACTTCTCACATTGGTCTGCAGCGTGTTCCTTTCGAATGCACCGAGGCGGCCTCGAAGAACCGAGACCTCCGTGATGGCATTCTCCAGAATGTCACTTGCCGCACTGAAGTTGCCCGAGAGCAGCGAATTGTCCTTGCCCCCGACCAGACTGTCGAGGAAGTACCGGACACCCTCGATGCTGGAGCCGCCGATTCGCGTCGATGCGATCGACTGCACGCCGACGCCGATGCTCTGGGTCGCGGAGATGTTGGGACCGAGTTGGAACTGAGCCCCCCCGCCCGTAATCGAGAACTGACTCTGGGTCCCGGCCACCGCGGTGGCGAAGGCCTGAGTCAGATCCAGTTCCATGGTCAGTGCGGGCGTGTTCAAGGAGATGCTCTGTCCGTCACCGACCGCCAGTGCACCGTTGACCACGGCCGTCACATCCAGGCCCTCATCTCGGGTCGATGCGGCACCACCGGCGGCATCAAGGGTGTTGAAGTCACCACCACCCGCACCGAGCTTCGAAACCGAGACGAATTCGTTCGAGCCGAAACTCGTCGAATTGAAGACGAGCCCCGCGGTCTGATCCAGCGGATCGACCATGGTGGCGCTGACCCCGGTCGTGTCCTTCAGGGTGTTCACGGCCGCCGCGATGGCGGACATCGCGGTGCCCGAGACGAAGGAAATCGACTGGACACCCAGGTTGCCGGCGATTTCGACCGTCACATCCTCCTGGATGGTTCCGGGATCGACGCCTGCCGCGTTTCCGGACAGGAACAGCGAGGCGGTCTCGGCCGGATCGACGATCTCGATGCCGACGTCGATGCTCTCGTTGGTTCCGAACTGAACGCCATTGACCTGCACGCCCGCGACGTCCGCCGAATCCACACCACTGGTGGTGTAGTCGAGGTTGCCGTTGAGCAACTGAAGGCCCGCGAAACTGGCGGTGTTGGAGATCCGAGTGATCGATCCGATGGCGGAGTCGATCTCGAGCTGATTCGCTTCGATCTCCTCATCGCTCACGCCACCGGTGTTGGCGGCCTGGACGACGAGACTCTTGATCGAGTTGAGAAGGTCCGCCACCTCGGCGAGGTAGCCCTCGGTCGTGGCGATGACGGAACTCGCTCGTTCCGAGTTGTCGATCGCCTGATCGATGCCCTTCATCTCGGAGCGAAGACGTTCCGAGACGATGAGGCCCGCGGGATCGTCGGCACCTCGGTTGATCCGAAGTCCCGTCGAAAGCCGCTGCAGACGAACCGAGAGGTTCTCGTTGGTTCGCCCGAGGTTGTTCTGAGCAATGAGAGAAGAAACGTTGGTATTGATCCGAGCCATGATGATCCTCCGTGAATTCGGCTTGAATCCTTCCGAACACGACCCGGCACATGTCCCTGTCCGCGGTCGATTCGGTCGTGCTTCAGGCGGTCACCCGCCGGANGTCGGTCCCTGCGACAAGTCGCGTGGCCGCGGGTGGGACTGCCCCACCCTGATTCACTCGCGGGAACGCCCCGGAGTGAAATACCTCCAGACCACCGCGAATCGCGGCAGCCTGCTCGTTCTCCGTACGAATCGCCTCGTAGACCTCCTTGCGGTGGACTGAGACGCTCGAGGGGGCGGAGATGCCGATTCGCACCTTGTCCCCCCGGATGTCGACGATCGTCAATTCAACGTCGTCACCGATCATGATCGTTTCGTCACGCTGTCGAGAGAGCACCAGCATGTGCCGGCTCCTTCCCTGGATACCCGTCGTGTTCCACTCCGTGGAACCGGGTCTCGAACTCGTGGGGTCCGCCCCCGGGCCATCGCCCGGCGGCCTCACACTCCTGGTCGGATGCTCACGCGGAGATCGCTGCCGGGGTCTCTGCGACCCGGAGAAGCTCATACCGCGTGCTCCACTTCTTATCAGCCAGCACCAGCTGCATCCCGGTCCGCCCGGTGACGTTCACCACCAGAGGTCCCTGAAGATTGGCGCTCAGCACGTCTTCTCGCTTGTTGACGACCACCAGCACCTGAGCATCACCGATCTCGGCCATTCCGAGATCTTCCATCTGCTCGCGGCGGATGTTGGCCTTGTAGTCGGGAATCCAGAGGGCCGGGTCGGTCACCACGAAGGCGAGATCCGGCGTCTCGGTCGATTGCAGCCAGAAGAACACACCCTGCTCGTCCGGCTGAAGCAGAACGAAGTCCGTATAGCTCGAGAAACCGAGCATGCCGGAAGGGAACTTGATCACACGGTCGTCGTCGATTTCGACGTTTCCAAAACGAGTCGTCTCGAGTTGCATGTCGAGGGCTCCTGAATCACCGACCTCCACTCCTTGGTTCCCGCCGGATCCGTCCGGCGTGGACTTCCTGTCCTCGAACTCTCCCAGTCGGTGGAAGAGAGTCCGGTTTGACGCCCCAAGGCGTCTTATTCGTGTCGCTACCGGAGAAAGTCCAGCAGCGTGAGGCTCGTGATCTGGCCGGCGGTCGTGAGCCCGGCCTGCAACTGCTGCTGCAGTTGCGAGAATCGAATCGCGGCGTCGGTGAAGTCGAGATCCTGCAAGTTCGACTTCAGGCTCAGGTCCTGGACCCGGAGGTCCTCTTCCCGGCTGACGGCGTCTTCCACCCGTCGAGCCCTGACGCCGACCTCGGCTCGGGCCTCGGTCGTTCGAGCGATATCCGCTTCCAATCTCTGGGTTGCAAAGGCGATGNCAGAATCGTCATCCGCCATCAGGGCGTCACGAAGTGCCTTGAGGTGCCCGAAGACCCCCTCGACGGCGACCGTGGCGCGATCTTCGCCTGCAAGAGTTGCGCCGCTGCTTGATCCGAGAATGCCCAGATCACGGGCCGCGGCACTTCCGTTCTGAGCCGTGACCTGCAGCTCGTCGCCGCCGATGGTGAGATCGCTCAGTTCGATCCCGTTGCCGTCGGTCGCCAACCCCGCGTCGAATTCGGCNGGAACGGCGATCCCCGCCGCCGTGGCAGCCGCGGTGAGGGCGTCCAGAACATCCTGCACGGACTCCGCACCGGTGAGATCCACGTCAAAGGACCGTCCATCATGCAGTCCGACCGAGAAGTCGACGTCTCCAGCCGGATCCGGCGCTCCGGTGACCGGATCGACCGACCCGCTCACGATGCCGACGCCACGGCCGTCGTTGAAGTCCGCCAGACTGGTGCTTCCGGCGAAACTCCGGATCCCGAGTTGCGTGGCGGTGACACCACCCGACACCTCGGAGATCGACAGCGCCCCGCCGGAGAGTTCGTTCTTGAAGGAGAGGCGATCTCCCGACTCACCGATCTCGACCCGGACGCCGATGTCGAGGAGTTCGACCTGATTTCGAAGATCCGCCAGCGAGTTCACCCCCGAGAGGTCCAGCTCTCGAATCTGACCCGCATTCTCGATGCGGATCGTTCCAAGGGGGAAGGACACACCATCCAGCGCTTCGATGTTCGTGTTCCAGGACAGTCGCGGCTGCAGGTCGCCACCGAGCGCGGGAGCGCCTCCGACGAACGTCCCGACCAGGCCGAGATCCGCCGCTGCCGTGCTCTCCTCGGGATCTTCGATCTCGATCGATGTCCCGGCCGAGCCCGTGATTCGGAATCGATCTCCGGACGCCGGGTCGAGATCGACGGTCGCACCGGAGTCGATCGTCTGAATCGCGGCTTCGAGCGTGCTTCGGACATCCTCGACGGTGATCGCACCGCTCAAGTCCACCTCGATCGGAACCGAATCCACGGTGACGGTGATCGGCCCCGGACGAACTCCGAGGCCTCGCGCACCGCCCAGGTCCGACAAGAGGGTTTCCGCCGTCGCATCCGGATCAAGATCCCGATCACCTTCGATTCGAGCGCTCAAGGCGCCGAACACGCGATCACCGGCGATCGTGACCGGGGTCGACGAACCCAGTCCGAGGTCGGTGATCATTCCGTCTCCGGAGCCGGCGTACTGAATCCCGCCGAGGTTTCCACTGAACGGCTGGGTCCCGACCGCGGAGCCTGAGAACAGGAACATCCCTCGGTGCTGTCGGTTTCCCAAAGACTGCATGCCATCGAGAATCGAGTCGATCACCAACGCCTGATTGCGCCGAGTCTCGGTGTCGCTGCCGACACCGATCTGGGACAAGCCGACGCTCTTGGCCTGGAGCAGGAGATCGCTCATTTCGGCCATCGCCGAGTCGACGGACCCGAGCAGGGAGGATGCTTCGGAGAGATTCCGGACCCGCTGATCGCGACGCTCGAGAAGATCGTCGAGCACGCTGATGGTGCTGGCGAACACCGGGTTCTCACTCGGCCGATTGACCTCGCGCCCGGAAGACAGCTTGATCTGCAACTCGAGCAACTGACTGTTGCTGCGGTTGATCGAACTCAACACCGACTGCGATGAGAGCAGGTTGGGCACGCGACCGAGTACGGATGAAATGCTGCTCATGGAATCATGCTCCGCTTGCTCAGGCGATGCTGAGGAGAACCTGCATGGCCTCGTCGATGACCGAGATGAATCTGGCGGCGGCCTGGAACTGGCGTTGAAGCGTCATGAGATCGATGGCTTCCTCATCGATGCTCACCCCGCTCACCGCCTGGTTCTGGGCTTCCAGACTTTCGCGTACCAGGTAGCTCGACTCGAGCTTGGTCCGGGCCGCGCCGGTGCGGACCGCAAGGCTGTTGACGGACGTCTGCCACTGTTCCCGAAGACTTCGACCGTTGAATTCGCCGAGTGCCGCGTTCTCGAGATCGACGATCTGCAAGGCGACGCCGTTTCCACCCGACGTGAAGTCGGAGGAGGTGGCCAGAAGCGACGGATCATCGAGGAGCGACTGATCCACACGGATCTCGGCGGCATTGGTGCCGGTGAAGAATCCATTGACACCCAGCGCCGCGAGGGCCCCGGAGGAATCGTCGGAGAACGCGATCTCATGACCATCGACGGCGGTGATCCGGAATTCTCCGGACGGGCCGATCGAGGCGGTCGCATCCGAAACGCCGAGTTCGACGTTGATGCGATCCACCAGATCCTGAAGACTCATGTTCTCGGGATCGACCGCGACCTGATAGGTGTCTCGCAAGCCGGTCGAAGAATTGACGACGTGCAGCTGGAAGACGCCGTTGCGAACTTCCCACGGGACTCCGGAGGCGTCGGCGTTGAGCGATTCGGTCGCATCGATCCCGGTGACCGAACCGATCACCTCCGCACGGTGATGCATCCCCTGTCCCTGTGAATGGACCGAGTTGACCTGGAACGCGAGCTGGGATGCGAACTCGTCGATCGTCTCCATCGCCGGGAGAATGGTCTCCTCCCGCTGTTGCTGCAGGGCGCCGATCGATCCGGAACGGATGTCCAGCGTCGTGCCGTCCTCACGAACCCGGATGGAGACCTCGCTGCCGTTCTCTCCGTTCTGCGTTCGCATGGTCAGCCCGCGGCTCTCGCCCGCAAGCACCACGGGGATCGAACCCACGAGGATGTCGATGCTGCCGTTCTCCTGTTCGACGGTGTCCACTTCGATGTAGTTGGACAACTCGTCGATCAACTGATCACGCCGGTCTCGAAGGCTGTTGGCGCCGCCACTCGAACCGCCGGCACCGCCCTCGGCCATCGAGATCTGACTGTTCAGTTCCGCGATGTCGTCGAGAAGACCGTCCGCTCGTTCGACGGAGACCGAGAGCGCCCGATCCGCCTCATCGCGAAGCGTTCCGTACTGATCATGAAGGAGATTGATGTGATCGGTGAGGCTCACGCCCTGCTGGATCACCACGGTCCGGACCGCGTTGTCCAACGGGTTGTTGGCGAGTTCGCTGAAGGCGTTGAAGAACGCCGAGATTTTCGAGGAGAGATCGTTGTCGGTCAGTTCGTTCTGAATGCTCTCGACCGCCGAGAGAAATCGCTCGTCGACCATCGCGGAATTCTGATCACTGATCGCGTCGCGCAGACGGGCCTGGAGCGCCGAGTCGATCGCCCGATTGATCGTCGCAAGCCCGACCCCCGTCCCCACGAACTGGTTGTTTCCGATCGGGCTCGATCGATTCGGAGCCAGCGAGGCGAGTTGCCGGTGATACCCGGGCGTCGCCGCGTTGGCCATGTTGTTGCCGGCGACGCTGATCGCGGCCTGGCTTGACAACATCGCCGATCGACCGATTTGCAGAGCTCCGTTCAGTCCCATGTCGAGCTCCTCAAGTAGTCAGGTCAAGACCGCTCGCGAGGGTGGTGCCATCGCGAAGCCGTCCTTGACGACCGTAGACCCCGGTTCCGGAAAGCGCCCCGGTGACGCTCTGCACGATGCCCGCCATGTGACGAGCGAGTGACTCGGTGGCCGAACGCACCACGGAGTTCTCTTTCCTGGTCTGATCCACCAGATCGCGAAGCTGCGCCGCAAGCGCCGCCAACTTCGCTCCTCGATCTCCGTCGAGGCCCTCCACGATCGCGGAGATCGCGGCTTCCTCTTCGAGACCGAGGGAGACGGCGAGGCGCCGACCTTGCTTCGTTCGTTGCAGATCGAGTCGATGCAGTCGATCGATGATCTTCTCCTCCACCACGGCGATCTCCGGAACTCGATCGAGATCCGCCCCGCGGATCGCATCACGCTTGCGGGTGATCGCTTCGAGGAAGCGGCGGTAGCCCTCGACCTGGGTCGAGAGGGTCTCTTCGAGTTGACGAAGAAGCACCGGCGTGGTGTCGACGGGTGATCCGTCTGATGATGGAAGTTTCGACTGGTTCATGCGGTGAGCCCCGATTCGAGTCTGGTGATCGGCTCTGACGACGTTTCGCCGGTCACCCGTTGAAGCAAACTGCGTTCCACGGCTTCGACCACGTCGAAGCGATGGGCGTCCACGATCCGGTCGGCCATGGCGCGATCCACGAGGTGTCCGAAACGCTTTTCTCCCGCTCCAGGTGCGAAGATCCCGCCGGGCTGCGACGACTCCCGTGCCTCACGAAGCAGTGGTTCGAGGAAAGCGTCCGAGACGAGCCTTCGAGCCGCGACCCCGACCAATCCCTCGTGCGTCCCCGCTTCCGGCGCGTCACCGTCTCCACCGAGACGTCGGACCATGGCCCGAAGGAAGGACGCCTGGTCATCACCCTCGGGTGCCGCGGCGTCCGGTCGCTCGGTGGCCACCGAACGCTCGGGGATCGGGCCCGCCCATTGCCGGCCGATTCCCGTCAGGGGAGTGGTCGTGATGGATTCTGCGACGCTCATCCGTTGAGGTCCTCGTCGACGAAGCGACCGTTGATGCGACCCATCAGGCACATCTGCTGCAACACGGCGGCCTGATCCACCGTCGGCATCATCAGCCGGTCGAGCTGTTGCTTGAACGCCAGCAACGAACGCCGAGGCGTCTCGGTTCCACTGATCGCGATGAACCGCTCCGTCTCGATCCGAGGATTCTGAATCGTCGGCTCGGCTTCGGGCGCCACGGTCTGAATGGTCAGGCCGTTCACCGTGATCGCGGTGTCGAGCAACTCCGTGTTCGCGGAAATGGTCAGCGTGCCACGACTTCGCGACCAGCGGATCTCCGCCGGAGTCTCGATCTGACCGAAGTCCAGATAGAAGGAGAGAACCTCTGCCGCGAGCGTGAGCGGGTCGTAATCGGACTCATCGGGGATGTTGATGAGGATCATTCCGTCGCCCTGCATCGAGGCGACCTCCGCATATCCGCGCCCGGACAGGAATCCCTGCTCCGACATCTTGTCGTTGATCAGATCGACGAGCTGCTTGGTGACCACGACCGTTCGGAAGGCGGGCTTGGTGATCTGGAGGTTGAAGCTGGTTCGCTCCGTGTAGACCTCTCGAAGCCCNGTCGGCATCCCCAGGCTGCGAGCACCCTCACGGATCCGTCCATCGAGGGGACGATTCTCACCATCAGGGACTTCGATCCATCCACCAGCGAACGCCACCACCGGAAAGGGAAGTGAGTTTCCCTCACGATCTCGATAGACGTCGGATTCGGATCGCTTCAAGGGCGTCGTCCAGAGTCGGCCGCCCTCGAGCGAGGTCGCACCCCCACCACCGCCGACCACCTGGCAGTCGAAACTCATCCCGTCACTCCACATGTTCGGGAGTTTGGCGGTGACCATGACCAAGGCGACGCCTTCGCCGCGATTGATCGCTTCGATCGGCTCGTTGCCGAGACCGGCGGCGGAAAGCCGCTGGGCGTACAAGGTCGCGGCGGCGAAATTCCCTTTGGCATCGCCGGTCCCGGAAAGACCGGTGACCAGTCCGACGCCTGAAATGTCCTGGGTTTGCGCGAAATCAGCGGTGAGCAGCGTCTGAAGCTGACTCTGTGCCGAGGCTGGCTGAACCAACTGAACCCCTGCAAGCGCAGACAACGCGCCGAGGAAGAGTGGAATAAGGCTCGAAATGCGCAGATAGTGCGTCTTCATGCGGATCCTCCGTAATAGACGCTTTGAAGAGGCACACCGCGTGCCAATTCCGGGTGACCCCCCTCTCGATGGGCGGTGACGATCGACGAAGGCATCACCATCCCCTACCCTTCGACGGTGCCGAAACCGACCTCAACACCAGCCAATCCGGTTCCAGACGCCCGATCCGTCCCGTTGATCTGGCTTTTGATTCCCCTGATCGTGGCCACGATGCTGGTTCTGGGTGCTCGCTCGGACGATCCCCTCACGGGCTTGATCGGGCTCGGAATCATGTTCGAGCACCTCTGGGCACCCGCGGTCTGGCTTCTCGCCGCCGGTGGCGTGGGCTCGGGGCTCGTGCGGCTTCTGAATCCTCAAAGGGGAGGAGCTGCTCGCGAGATCGGACTCCTGCGGACCTGGGCACTGGGAGTCGCCGGCCTGATCGCCATCGATCTCGTCCTCGGGGTCAGCGGAGCCCTGGCTTCCACGAATGTGATCCGAGTGCTCACCGGGCTGTTGGCAATGGCAGGGCTCTGGTCATGCCGACGAATCCGGCCCACCGTGATCGGCATCGGTCTGGCCGCCAGTCTCCCCATCGGGACGCTGCTTCTCGCGGCGACGAGTGCCCCCGGATGGCTCTGGGGGACCGAGTTCGGTGGCTTCGACGCCTTGTCCTATCACCTCCAACTCCCCCGGGAATGGTGGATCGCCGGGGCGATCATCGAGACGCCGCACAATGCCTATGGCTACCTCCCCAACGGTGTCGAAGCCGCGTTCTTCCACGTGATGACGATGATCGGCGACCCGGCCGACGCGGCGATCTCGTGCCAACTGCTGGTGGCGTGCGTCGCCCTGCTCGCGGCGGGTGCCACCGGCGACCTTGCCGTGGCGATGCTTGGCCGTGATGAGCGTCTGAAGAACCGAAATCTCGTCGGACAACTGGGGTTCGTCGCCCTGCTTGCCACCCCCTGGATGATCGTCGTGGGTTCATTGGCCTATGACGAAGCGGTCGTCCTGTTTCTGGGCACCATGGCCTTCGCCATGATCATCGAACGCCACCGGGAACCCCTCGGGGATTCGCCGCACGTCTCGACGGCCTCGAGTCTTCGGTTCGGCGCCGTGCTCGGCATCCTGCTCGGCGGGGCCGTGCTGGCCAAAGCGTCCTCCGGCCTGCTCGTGGTGGTTCCGGCCTCGATCGCCGCCGCCCTGTCGATCCCTCGTCGCGACTGGTTTCCAATCGTGCTTGCGACCGCCGTGGCGGGCGTCCTCATCTGCATTCCCTGGCTCATTCGGAACGCCATCTGGACTGGTAACCCGCTGTTTCCCTTTGCAAGCTCGATCCTCGGCTCGGGTGATTGGACGGCCGAGCAGATGGCACGATTCGCGACGGGACATCGCGGAACCGGCGTGGTCAGCGGCTTGCAGGCGATCGGTTCGGAGTTCCTCTTCGAGGACTGGCTGTCTCCAGACGGTGGAGATCCTCAACGCTTGCAGTGGGCCTGGCTTCCCCTGACCGGACTGGTGGCATTGGCCGTGCTCCTGTTCCGCGGGAGAGACCGTGGCAAGGCCGGGGTGATCCTCTGGTCGATTCTGGTCTCGATCATCGCCTGGGCCTTGTTCTCGCACGCCAAGGCGCGATTCCTCCTTCCGATCGCACCGTTGCTCGCGGCGCCGGTGGCGATCATCGCGGCACGACTGCTGTCCGAATCTCCTCTGATCCGGCGAGGAATCGTGGCCACTCTGGTGTGGCTGGCGGCCGCATCGCCGGCGATCGTCTACGCCTTGGAACGCCAGGGATTCCCTGCCGCCGGCGTGGGATCGTCGTCGCTCTTCAATGGTGATTTCGAAGCCAACGCCTTTGAAGAAGCCGGCGTCGCCGGGCGGACGGAACTGCTCCGCAACGCGAGCCCGGCCTTCGTGTTGAATCATCGACTGCCGACCGAATCGCGCATCCTCCTTCTGGGAAAGAGCGATCCGTTCCATCTTGACTTCGAGGGAGCGACGGAGGGCGATCCGCGAATCAGCTACCAGACGGTCTGGACCCGCGGCCCCTTCGAAGAGGCCATCGCCTCCGAAGACCCCGATACGCCTCTGGAGGATCAAGTCGCCTCCGCGATCGATGAACTCAAGGCGATGGGTTACACCCACCTCTACCTGCAGTTGTCGATGCTCGATCGATGGACGAGGTCGGGCTGGCTCGCCGCGGAACTCCAACCGCCGTACATCAATGCGATTCTCCGACAGCGACCGGACGTTCGTCGTTTCGGCGACCAGGCCGTCCTGATCGAACTCTGAGCGACGCGTCGAACCGATCAATCCGCTTCGATGCCGTCCGGGTCCCAGGGCATCGGACGAATCTCGGGAAGTCCCAGATGGTTTCGATCCAACCACGCACCGAACCGAACTCCGCACTTCGGGCACGCGGTGAGATGGGGATCGATCTTCGCGTTGCAGGCGTGGCAATCTCCGAGATGGTGCGACACACACGGCACTCGCCGGGCCACCGTCCACAGCTGGCCGGTGGTCGGCCCGCGCAGGATCGTGTACCGGGTCACCCGCCCCTCATCGATCATCACCAGCAGCCGCTCGTAGGCGATCCCCGGACGGAAGGGTTGATTCTCATCTCGAACGAACCAGGGTCCCATCTCGTTCTGGGTCGACTGACGACTCAGAGGTGAGAATTCCCCCGCGCACGCCGCACAGGTCGCTGCCGCGACCTGTGCCTTTCCGCAATAAGGACAGATCACGACCTTCGGCTTCCCGGATCGACCGTTTTCGTCGGGTTCGCTCATGACCAGAGCCTACGGAGATTCTCTCCGCTTGACGAATGTCCCCCGATCATGGGACGCTCGACGACATGACCCTTCCGATCATGCTCGACCACGTATCCGCCCGTTCCGGGGTCCTTCGTGCATCCAGACGATGGATTCTGTTCGGTATCGCCCTTCCNTTCCTGACTCTCGGATGCCAGTCCCCGAACACCNCGGTCGCACCGCCCCCTTCGGCGATCGCTCCTCCGCCCTCCCGACCGATCGCGATGGTGAACCGCGAACGAATCACCATCGCGGAGGTCGAACCGGAATTGCTCGAAGCGATCGGCGGCCGCGTCGTCCAGGAACACGTGCTTGATGTCACGCTCGCTCGTACCGCGGCTCGAGAAGGCATCGTCATCGATGCCTCGGATGTCCAACGCGAACGCGCGATGCTCGTCGCCAATCTCGCGGCCGATCCGGATCGCGGGGAACGATTGCTCGAGGAACTGCGACGAAGCCAGGGACTCGGACCGATTCGATTCGAAAGCCTGCTGCGAAGAAACGCGATGCTTCGTCGACTGGTCGCCGAGGACGTGAATGTCACCGAAGCCGCATCCAGAGGGGCACACGACCTCCGTCACGGCCCGAAGAGAGTCACTCGAATCATCGCCCTCGAGGATCTCCGCAGCGCATCGGAAGCGAGGGCTCGCCTCGCAGCCGGCACCGAGTTCGCGACGGTGGCGGTGGAGATGAGCCTCGATTCCAGTGCCGCCAGGGGCGGTCTCCTGTCTCCGATCAGTCGACTGGATCCCTCCTGGCCGACGGTGTTCCGAAAACAGGTCTTCGAACTCGACATCGACGGTGTCTCCGACCCCCTTCAAGTCGACGGGCGGATCCTGATCGTCCTGGTCGAATCGGAAGCGCCGGCCTCGGGCGTCACCTTCGAAGCGGGCCGAGCCGATGCGGAAGCCGATGCCAGGCTCGCCGTCGAGCGNCTGTTGATGGAGCGACTCGCTCGTCGACTCATGCCCGACACACGTATCGAAGCCCTGGACCCNTCGCTTCGCTGGAGCCTCGCACCGATCGAAGGATCGCGGTGAGCGGACCGACTCACGTCTTGAGGTAGGCCAGACGTCCGAAGGCGATGGGAAGAAGAAGCACCACGGGCAGGAATGCCCCGACCCCGGGGGGAATTCCCGCAAGAGAGATGGATGTCGCCGCGAGCGCTCCGATGAGCACGGGAATCGTCAGCGAAGAAGCCTTCACACACTGCAGCAGCATGTTGGCGGAGGCCGTCCGAATGAGGAAGAACGGGGTGGCGATGGCCATCACCAGCAGATTGACCAACGCCCCGCTGAATCGACCGAAGATCACGCGATCGAGCCCACCGTCAGGCGATGCCCCTTCGTCACGCATCTCTCGAAGCTGCGAGATCGAGAGCATCTGCGCGAAGTTCGCACTGCGACGAGCCAGAAGTTTTCTCGGGGAGAGGTCCGTCTCCCATCGATCAAGGGTCGACCGCAACGCCATCCGTCCGTCGTTGGCGGTGGTCGACCCGAGCACTTGCGCGTTTTCGAGATCCCACGCCTCGGCCTCCGGATTCCAGACCGCGGAGGATGCGGTGATTCGCTCTTCGGCCACGCCGCTCGAACCACGTCGAAGAACCAGAAGCGTGGTCGCGGTTCCCGCATTCGGATCGACGGAGTCGGCGTACATCAGGTCACCGGCGGCATCGCGGGCCAGGGAGACTTCGAAAGTCTCCACGCCGGGCTGAAGGATTCGTTCGTGGAATCGCGCGAGGCGCGTTGCGAGCCGAGGCAGCACGAGTTCCTGATCGGCGAGTTGAAGCAGCACCAGCAGAACCTGGCCGGCCATGATGACCGCGACCACTCGATGCAGCGGAATGCCCGCGGCCATGATCGCGACCAGTTCCCGATTCCGGTGCATCTGCACGATCGTGAAGCCGGCCGCCGCGACTCCGACCAGGCCCACCATGAACGCATAGAACTGGAAGATTCGCGGCCCGTGAAAGTCNATGACTCCCTCGACGAAGACCAGGGGATACCACCGTCCGTCCCGCTCCGCCACCATCTCGGCGGCATCCATGAACTCGTCGAACTGCACCACGACGTCGATGGCGATGGCGAAGACGAACAACAGCCCGAAGAGAAGTACGAAGTTGCCGAAGAACCGGGCCATGATGTGTCGGTCGAGAAGGATCATCGTCTTCGTCTCAGTTTCTTCGCAGCCGCCACCAGGCGACGATGCAGGAACCACCCAGGATCAGATTCCCAGACCAGATGAGCAGATATCCGGCGGGCGTGGGACCTCGACGCAGGGACTGTTCGCCACCCGAGATGAGGACGATGTCCAGGATCGCCGGAATGAACGCGATCACATAGACGGTCAAAGGTGGTGAACTTCGAAGCCTGATCGCCAGAATCGCCCCGAGGATGAACAGCAGCGGACCGGTACAGGCCTGAGCCATCCGTTGTTGCATCCGACCGCCGATGTCCCAGAGCAGCCGTTGCACCCCGATGTCGAAGCTCTTGAGTGAATTGGTGATCTGCCTTGCGAGTTTCGGAAATCCGATCTCCGTCCCGTCGAGCGACCGGGCCGCCGACACGATCTCCGTCGGCGTCTCGTCCAGGAACCGAGGTGCGTCCGCGACCGGAAGCGTCAGACTTCGAATCTCCGTCGGCCATCGAATTCCCGCGATCGAAGAATCGTCGATCGACTCCGGCATGGTCAACTCGACGTCGAAGATCATGCGACCGTCTCGCCAGGCCTCGGTGATCACCAAGGAGGAAGCTCGAGTCCGTTGTGGAGCCGAGGCGTCTTCGATCCGCTCGATCACCGGTGCTTCGAGGGNGAAGACGCCGCCGTTGCGCCTCACACTCTCCGCGGAGACGATGCGCCAANTCTGATTTCTGCCCGCATCCTCGAGTTCGACCTGCCCACCCGCATCCAGTTGCTCGGCCAGATGCTGAATCGACCCCGCTCGAACCAGCAACTGCCGCATCCCATCGATGTTCGGTCGGAGATTGGGATACTCCGCAGGTGCCGCCTGAACTTCGAACATCTCGGGGAGCGTCAGCATCTTCACACCCAGCCTGAATCCTCGACCGAGATCGATGGCTCTCGGCTCCGCGGTGGGCACCCGCACGAGGGATCCATCTCCGGAACGAAAGACCGTCGCGTCACCGAGTACGAGTTTCAAGATGGATCGTCCATCCATNCGGTAGAGGTCCATGGTCGCGTACTCGGCGGTGAATTCCGTCTCCGGTCGCCCCTTTTCATCCACCTGCAGCGCCGCGACCCCGACCATGACCAATCTGGTGTCGGCTTGTGTTCCCTCGGGCGCCTCCTGCACCAGGACTTCGTCGGCATAGATCCTCGTGTCGCCCAGCGTGAAGGCCTCGCCACGTTCGACCGAGGATGCGAGCAGTCGTGTCACATCGTGTGCCAGCAATGATTCCATGCGGGACCAGAACACCGGCACCAGAAATTCGACCAACGCCAGCATCACCAACAACAGAACCGCCGCGAGGATGAAGANCGGTCGGAAGATTCGCCGCGGCGAGAGCCCGCACGAGTTCATGGCGAGAATCTCGTTGTCGCCGGCGAATCGATGCATGACCAGGGTGGAGCCGAACCCCGCCGCGAAGGGCAAGGCATATTCCATCATCGGAACCATCGCGAACAAGACGTACTTGAGGATGTCCGCCCCACCGAGGAGATTCCGGGAAAGCGGCTTGATCGCCGTACCGAATGCGATCACCGCCACGAGGACGGTGGTGGTGATCAGGATCGTCTTGAGGAGTTCTCCCGCCATGTAGCGGGTGAGCAGGCCGGGCATGCCGACCATCGTCNCCAACCCACGCCGAACTCGCAAGCCACCCCCCGGGNANCTCGGGCCCGCTCTCGGACGTCGGATGATCCGACCTGTGTCGATTGCGCTTGCCGAGAGGTACCGAGAACAAGTTCATCCGGCTCGATCAATCACCGGGGGAAGGGGCCGGCGAGCATCAATCCGATACTCAAAACGGCCGGAATCGTCCTCGAGGTACCGGTCCAAGGAGGAGAAAATGAGCGGACCTCGTCCCCGGGTCGCCTCGCGCGGCCTGACTCTCATCGAATCGGTCATCGCCTCGGCGATTCTCGCGGTCGCGATCACGGCGGTCTTTTCCGCCGTGGCCTCGGGCCGGGCCCACGCCGATCTCGCGGCCGAGGACCTCGCCTCGACGGTCGCCGCCGAAGATCTCCTCGCCCGGATTCTCCGGGAAGACACCGCGGCTCTGATGAACTGGGACGGCTACGTCGAATCACGATCGAAACTGATCGACGGCCAGGGCTCGCTTCTGGGTTCCGCGGTCCAGCGGGTCGGTCGACGAGTCCGAGTGGAGCCTCGATCCCAGTCGCTCCGGGAGGGCGAGCCCATCCCCGGATGGCTGGTCACCGTCGAGATGACCGACGCGGACGGCCGGCTCATCCATGCGATCTCACGATGGGTGCCGGATTGGGAGGACGAAGAATGAAGCAACGCGGCTTCACGATGATCGAATTGCTCCTCTCCCTGGCGATCACCGGGCTTGTCGCGGCGGGCGTGGCCGCGATGCTGGGTGGTCTCGCCACCGGAATCGCTCTGGGAAGCGACGCCCGAACCGGACTTCTCGCGACCGCCGCCACTCATGGACGACTGGTCGAAGAACTCTCCGACACCGGCTGCGTCCTGACTCTCGACGGTGGAGATGCCGTTCTCTGGAAGGGCGACCTGACGCCGAGCGGAATGGTCGAGCCGAGCGAGCTGCGTTGGATCACCTTCGACGCGGAGTACGGCGAATTGACTCGATCTTCGATCCGATTCCCGGATGACTGGTCGACGATCGATCGACTTGCCTTCGATCGCCCCATCACGCGTGCCAGCCAGCTGTCTGCGGAATGGAACCGAGCGGAATCAAGAGGCATCCTCCAACACGAGATCCTCGCCGACGGCCTTCTGAAGGCGAGCTCGAACGCGGCATCGCCGCTCATCGAGGCGGCGGAGTTCCGGATCGACCTCACGTTCGATCTCGCCACGGGCCCGGTTGAAGCCACCGCGATCATCATCACCCAGGGCGTTCAGCCATCGGAGTGGAACCCATGAACATGCGATCCCCGCAACGACGCCGACGCGGCGCGGCCTTGATCCTGGTGCTCATCGCGCTGGCCATCGGCCTGCTCATGGTCGCGACGTTCCTTGATGGTCGCCAGGAGTCCGTCCCCGTGGCAGAACGAATCTCCGCGGCTTCGATGGCGAGGCGTACCGCGGAGAGCGGACTTGATCTGGCCGTGACCAGCCTTGTTCGATCCGAGAACTGGCGGGAAGATCTCGCGGCGGGCCGTTTCGAGGGCTCGTTCGAGATCGCCGATGGAACGTGCCGGGTTCGAATCATCGATGCCGACACGCAACAGACTCCGGATGATGCGACCCTGCGACTTCTGGTCGCCTGTACCGCCCACATCGGCGAGATCTCCATGATCGCCGAACAAGCCGTCGACGTCACACCGGCGAACCAATCACTTGATCTCGCCTTCGGCGAGACCGCCCTGATCGCCACGCAGCGAGTGAGGATCCGGGATGACGCCGCGCTCCTCTCCTGGGTGCCCCGAGCGATCAGTCCCGAATTCAGCGCACCGCTCGTGGTCGGCACCCTCGATGGAGACGCCGGCGACTTCGAACTCGGTGATCGGGCGGTCACCGCGGGGCTCGAAGTCGTGGTCGTCGATTCACGACGATTCGGACCGGACGGTGGACGCCCCGGAGAACGACTGCTTCCGGAACCGCTTCCTCGCCTGGACGCCCCGCGAGTTCCTCCGGTGAGAAACGGACNGGTCGAGAACATCCGGCAGATCGAAATGGCGCCACTCACCGACCTNGACGCGGCATCCCTTCGAATCGGGTCGAACACCAGAATCACGATCGACCAGGATCGAATCCTCCACAGTCGCGGAGACTTCCGGATCGAATCCGGTTCCAGAATCGACGTCACCCGCGGAACTCTGGTGATCGACGCCGACGGGTACATGGAGATTCATCACGCCTCGATCATCGCGGCACCGGGTGCTCAGGTCATCGTCCGAGGTGGAAAAGGCCTGCGAATCACGAGCTCGACGATCGGACCCGAAGGCGCCGTCCCCGAGGCGCTCTCCACGGACGGAATGCTCTCGACCAAGACCGAGACGACCGCGATCCTCATGACCGCGGATCTTCGCGGAAAGATCACCGTCGACGGCGACTCGATGGTCACTGGTGTGCTCATCGCACCCGACGCGGAAGTCCGGATCATGGGAGACGCCTTGATTCACGGTCGAATCATCGGAGATCGAATCGACCTCGCCGACCGATGCATCGTCTTCGCCATGCCGGATGACGGCCGGGTGGTCGGCCTCACTTCTCCATTCGGTCCCCACCGATGCGAAGATGGCCGGCTCGTCCCCGAAGTGTGTCAGACCGATCGCCTCAGGCCCGGGATGGTCCGAGAGATCGCCAACGATCTCGGCGTACAGACCGTGGCCCTCGATGAGGCGAAGAGCCCTCGCAATGCCGAGAACGGCTGGAGAGGATTCAGANGGAATGTCCACTGGCTGACGAGGCATCATCGACGATGGCGAATGGCCCACGGAGGAGACCGATGAAGCGCCGCGGCGTGACGATGATCGAGATGGTCGCGGTGATCACGGTGCTGCTGGGGGTCACCGGAATCGCGATTCCGCTGCTCGGAAACGACGCCGGGTCCAAGCTCGGCGCCGCGGCCATGATGCTTCGTGATGATCTCGAACAAGTTCGATATCGAACCCTCGCAGACCCTTCGAATCCACTGGCGCTCGTGCTCGATGAAAATGGCCGGGGATGGCGAATCACTTCGCTCCAGGACATGACGGCACCCATCGAGAGACATGATGGCGGCGACTGGTCGGTCACCTTCGGCGAGGATCGCGCCGCCGGTTTTCAAGGCGTGCGAATCGAGGCGGATACCGAGATCGTCTGGTTCGACGCCCGAGGTGTACTCGGCCTCGACGACAAGCCGACCATCCGGCTCTCACTCGAAGAGCGAAGACGATCCCTCGACATCGGCCTGGTGACCGGCCTGATCAGAATCAGTTCTCCCTGACCGATGAGCGAGATCCCGACCGGGATCATCGCCTGCGGGAGCGGCCGGCCCGATGAGCCTGGCCATCCAGCAGCATTTTGCGGACATCAAGGAATGTGATGACGCCGTCGCCGTCGGCGTCATGTGGATCGAATCGGTGCCGAGCCTTTTCGCCGAGTCGAACCAGCACGTCGAACACCAGATCGCGTGACGACCGCTCGGTCGCAAGCGTCGTCCGGTTCTGATCGTCCTTGCCCCGAGGACCATCGTGGGTGAGCCCCTCGGGCGTGCCCTGGCCGGCCAGTTCCCGACCCGCATCCGGCGAGATCGGCCGCCCGTTGCTCGGCGACGGGGACGCGACCGAGATCCTCCGCAAGATCAGCGCCGAGACCAGCGCGTGGTGCTCATCACCAAGCATGAACCTGCTTGGAGGAATCTCATGCGTGATGGGAATTGATATCTCGGCAGGTTCGGAACCCAGACTTCCCGCCGCGACGACGGAGAATCTCATCGCACCCTCTCGACGGGCCAGGGTGACGTCGATGGTGTCGCCTCGATTGAGTCTCAGGCCATGAATCTCCCCGAGATCCCATTGCTGATCGCCCACGAGCGAGTCGATCAGAATGCTCCCGCTGGAAACGCTCCATCGAGCCCGAACGAACCGACCCGGGCCGAATTCGAAGGTACACAGGGGCATGAACTGCACCCTTGCGCCGAGGGAATAGTCGATTCCCTCCGGTGGAAGCTGCATTTGGACATCGACCTTCCACTCACCACCTCGAATCGGAAGCGGTTGGGAGATCCGGCTCGGAGGAACGACCCCTCCGGGCGTCGGCCCCCGCGGCCAGTCGGGCATGCCGACGCCCTCGGTGAGGCTTCGGAACATGAGAAGGAAGTCGACCGTGTTGAGGTCGCTTCCGCCGGGAGCCGAGATGGTGACGCTGCAGGTGGCAGGCGCATCCTGCGTCGACGTCCAGACGTCGTAGTAACTCCACTCGCGTGTCGCGACGACGGAATGCGTCCGCGCACTGGTCAGACCTCCACGGTCGACCTGATTCAGCAGTCGGAGTTTGGAGCTGAGCAGGTTGCAGACCTTCATGTGCAAGGTCGCGGGATAGGGGTCGCCACCTCGCTCGAAGTCNCGAGGATCCTCGAGAATCGCGCTNAGCAACCGACTCGACACGGGGCTNGATGGCGCGCCACTCACCCGATAGACCACCGCGTCCGGCGCCAGATCTTCACCGAGCCCGAAAGGCACCTCATTCCGATCGAGCCGGGNGATGGCCAGACCACCGGCGGGAAGGACCAAAGCCGGAGGACGATGCCCCCCGAGATCGTCGCGAAGCACATCGACGCAACCCGGCCGGACCATCAGCCCTTCCTGAATCTGATCCTCGGAGGGGATCGACGCGGAGAAGATCCCCCGCACGCCNNCGTTCTTGNATCGATGAACTCGAAGTACTCCGTCGACGAGAAACGGAACGCCCGATTTCTCCATGCCGTCCGGAAGCCTCGCCACCGTCGCGAACGCGTCCCCGTCGATGCTGAGAAGCACGCGGGTGTAGTCGTCATATCCANTTGGATCGAAGACCTGTCGAGCCACGATCGGACCTTCGATCTCGGGCGTGCTTCGATGCAGCCATGAGACGGTGTTGCCGGAAAGNCCNTCGGTGAAGAGGCCNGGTTGCACACCGATCAATCCTTCGAAGACGGGCGGGGGGCTCGACTTCTCGGGTACGTCCAGACCGAAGATGCCTCCCGCGACGTTGTCGCCACCGCAAAGCAGTCGATTCGGCTCGTTCGAAGGACAGCAGCCCCAGAACTGGTTGCAGGCGACATGGGTGACACTGTCATCAAGAACGCCTTGCCACCGGGGAATCACGGTCCAGTTTGAGAGATCCGTGTAGTTCTCCCAGTCCCCGCATCGAAGAAGCGCCACCCGGCTGTGGACGCCATCTCCGATCGCCAGCACCACGCCGTTGGGCGTCCAACCTGCCACGTGAAAATGCTCGCCCTCGTTCTGCCAACGGGAATGAATCTCGACCAGAGGCTCGAGCGACCAGGCGTCTCCCACCTGTTCGCGGCGAACCCTGAAGATGCCGCACTGTCCTCCGGTGGCCTTTTGAGTGGCCTNGTGCCCCATGTAGTCCACCAGCGGAACGAACGCCTCCTTGAAATCGGCCGTTCGCTCGGTCGGGTAGTAGGAGGACATGCTGCTCACGTAGCCACGCTGGAAGAGGTGGGCCTCGGGATCGACCGGGTCCGGCATGTCCTGCCGATCGGTCCACTCCCACTCGCCATCGACACTCTCCTGCAACGCCGCGATCGTGACGCCCTGAATGACCCACTCCTGCTCGCCACTTCCGTCGTCGGAAGTCTCCAGAACACTGTGCTGGAGCATGAAGAGCATGCAGCCGGGCAGCATCGTGCCACTCGCGATTCGATATCCGTGACCCGCCTGCTCGAACTCGGTTCCTGCNAACGTGTCGTTGATGTACTGGTCGTTCCATGGCCGCCGCATCGAGATTCTTCGATCCGAAGGCCCGCTGGTGTCGGCTGAATTCCAGATGGAGAGTTCGAGTCTGGCTCGATCGAAAATGGCGACCCGAGGCTCCGTCCCGTCGCGGGACAGTCCACTCAGCACCACTGAAGCAGTGACTGGAAAATCATCATGAGGACGCCAGGGGCCGGCGTTGAGCCCGTTCCTGGCTTCATCGAAGAGTCCCTCGTCGACGCCGCGCTCGATTCCGCGCACCGAATCCCAGACCGGGACCCCATGATCGATCGAGATCGGAGGCATGTTGGACTGAATCTCGCCATCGAACACGATCGTGCGACGCACNGCATCNTCTTCCGCGACCGCGATGGCCGTGAAACAGGCGACGATGATGCAGGTCACGATCTGGAACGGATCGAAGAGGCGATCGAACATGCGACTCCCTTTCCTCTGTCCAGATCATGGACCCNTTCCGGGCCTCAGGCAACATCCGGACTGGAAAGTTCTTGAGGAAACCCGGCTTCCGCCGCATGGTCCGAGAACCTCTTCGCCCCGCCTCTCGGGGCACTGCAAGGGAAGGACGCCGCGTGGTTCATCGGGCTCGCCGTTTCGCTCGCGCCTGTTTCAGCGGAGGCCGTATTCCTTCAGTTTTCGATAGAGCGTGCGCTCCCCGATGCCCAGGAGGTTCGCGGTCTGCTCGCGATTCCCGGCGGTCAGCGCCAGGGTCTGACGAATCGCCTCCTTTTCGAGCCGATCCAGACCGACGCCCGCGAGGGAGCCGATGCTCGCGGCGTCGTCGTCTCCGTCCTCGGTCCGAATCTCCTCCGGAACGTCCCGGACCTCGATCCGGTCCTCGTCGCAGGCGATCACCATCCGGTGCACCGCGTTGAACAGCTCCCGCACGTTGCCCGGCCACCCGTAGCTCACCATCCGGAGCATCGCCGGCTCGCTGACCACGGGAATCGGCCGTTCCATTTCCGCGGCGAATCGTCCGGCGGCATGATTGACCAGCAGTGGGATGTCGTCGCGACGATCGCGAAGNGGTGGAATGTTGATTTCCACGCCTCGAATCCGGAAGTAGAGGTCCTCCCGGAAGCCACCCTCCGTCGACATCGCCTTGAGATCCCGATTCGTCGCACTCACGAAGCGGACATCAGCCTTCCGAGCATCATTGGAACCGAGACGAATGACNTCGCCGCTCTCCAGGACTCGAAGGAGTTTCGGCTGCATCGGAAGCGGCATGTCCCCGATCTCGTCGAGGAACAGCGTTCCGCCGTCGGCGTACTCGAACACGCCTTCCCGATCTCGATCGGCCCCGGTGTATGCACCACGAACATGGCCGAAGAGCTGGTCTTCCAGCAGGCTCTCGCTCTGGCCGGCGGTGTTGAAGGTGGCGTACCGCTTCTTGGCTCGTTTGCTCAACTTGTGGATCGCCGCGGCCACGAGTTCCTTCCCGGTTCCGCTCTCCCCCGTGACCAGTACGGGAATCGTGCTCGGTGCCACCTTCCGAATCGACTGGACCACCTGCCGGATCGCCGCGGAGTCGCCGATGATCCCCTCGAACCCGTATGCCGCGTCCAGCTGGTCCTCCAACCGGCCCGTCCGGTGCCGGAGCAACACCGTTTCCGCCGCTCGGTCGACCAGGTTCCGAAAGACCACGAGGTCCAGCGGCTTCTCGATGAAGTCGTAGGCGCCGCCCTTCAGCGCCGCCTTCGCGGTCGGCACGTCCCCGTGGGCGGTGACCAGGATGGTCTCGGCGTCCGGCTGGTGCTCCTGAACCAGCGCCAGGACCTCCAGACCGGCGGTCTCGTGCTCCATGACGAGGTCCGTCACGACCACGTCGAACGCTCCGTGCAGGAGTTCGTCTCGGGCCGCTTCGAGGCCGTTGACGATGGTGCAGACATGACCGGGCCGACGCAACGACTCGGCCATCACTTCAGTATGTTCCACCTCGTCATCGACGAGCAGGACCTGGGCTCGGAGCCCGCCGTTGGATTCTGATTCGCTGGTCGGCATGCCGAGGATTGTAGAAGGACTCGGGCTCGGACCGCGGCCGGACTTCTCTCCTCCTCGGTTACCGGCTGGGACTACGACCCCCTTCTCGCCGATAGACTCATGACGATGCCCNCCTCCCCGACGCCTTCCAACGCACCCCGGCCGATGGCCACGGCTGGTCAGGACCCGACCTTTCACGGTCGCCGGATCCATTTCATCGGTATCGGCGGCTCCGGAATGAGTGGACTGGCCCGTCTGGTGGCGGATCGAGGCGGAATCTGCACCGGCACCGACGCCTCCGAGAATCCTGCGATCGAATCGCTCCGAACCACGGGAATCCGAATCGAGACCGGAGATGCCGCCGTCTCATTGCCGGAAGCGTGTGAACTGGTCGTCGCGAGCGCCGCGATCCCTCCGGAACATCCCAGCCGAGTGGCCGCCACCGACCGCGGCCTCGAGATTCTGAGTTACGCCGAAGCCGTGGGCCGAGCGATGATCGGGAGAACCGCGGTCTCGATCGCGGGAACTCATGGAAAGAGCACCACCACGTCGATGCTCGCCCACGTTCTCGTGAGCTGCGGACTCGATCCGAGTTTCATCGCCGGCGCCAACTGCCCTCAGATCGGTGGGGGCTCGAGAGTCGGCGCCGACCGCCTCCCGAACCATCCGGATCCGANCGACACCGGTGATCGACCGGGAATCTTCGTCGCCGAGGCCTGTGAATTCAATCGGTCCTTCCATCACCATCGCCCGACGATGGCGTTGATCAACAACGTGGAAGAAGACCACCTCGACTTCTACGAGTCGATCGACGAGATCGTGAAGAGTTTCCATGACTTCGCCCGGCTCCTTCCGGCCGCGGACATCGGCGGCCGACTCCTGATCGCCCACGAAGGCGGACATCGGCGAGAGATTTCAGCGGGGCTCCCCTGCGACGTCCGAACCTTCGGGTTCTCGCCCGCCGCCGACTTCCAGGTCTTCTTCGATGCGGCCGCCGGAAGAATCGGAATCCTCGACAGCGGCGCCTTCGTCGCCGAGTGGAACTCCAGACTCGCCGGCCACCACAACGCCTTGAATGCGGCCGCGGCCGGCATCCTCGCGCACTGGCTCGGCGCCGCCTGGGACGACATCGCCGCCGCCTTGGCGGATTTCGAGGGTCTCGATCGCAGAATGCAGTTCCTCGGCACGATGCCGACCGCCGACGGCGGGCAGGCTCGCGTCTTCGACGATTACGGCCACCATCCCAGCGAATGCGAAGCGACGTTGCGTGCCCTGAGGACCGCGGAACGGCCACAGCGGCTCATCTGCGTCTTCCAGCCGCATCAACACAGCCGAACCCGCTTCCTGCTCGAGCAATTCGCCCACGGCTTCTCGCAGGCGGATCTGGTGCTCGTGCCCAGAATTCATTTCGTTCGAGACAGCGAGGAGGAACGCCGCCTGATCTCCGCCGGCGACCTCGTCGAGCGCCTCCGAGACCACGGCACCTCCGCGATGCACGTGCACCCCTTCGGGGCGATCGTCGAGCATCTCGAAGCGATCGGTCAAGATGGTGATCTCATCGTGGTGATGGGCGCCGGTCCGGTCTGGCAGATCGGACGCGGGGTCGTGGACCGGGGCGTGCACGGCGGCGATTCGACGTGATCCGGACCTCGCGAAGCCTGTTCGGGGACCTGGACGTCCAGGTCGAGACGGATGCACCGATCGGCGTTTCAAGTTGGTTCTGTGCCGGCGGAACGGCGGACTTCCTGATTCGCCCGAACACCATCGAAGCGCTCGCCGAGTTGATTCGTCGCTGCCGACAGATCGACACACCCCTGCGGATCATGGGTGAAGGCGCGAATCTTCTGGTGGATGACGATGGCGTTCCCGGAATCGTCGTNCGACTNGATCAAAAGCCCTTCAAGTCGATCGAGACCAACGTGGACGGCAACGTCGAACTCGTCCGGGTCGGCGCGGGCGCCGATCTCTCCCGGACCCTCATGACGCTCTCCAGAACGGGCCTGGCGGGGCTGGAGCCGCTGATGGGCGTACCAGCGTCGATCGGGGGTGCCATCCGGATGAACGCCGGCGGCGCGTTCGGGGAAATCGGAGACGCCGTTCACGCGGTGGCCTGCCTTGATGCCCGCGGAGAAATCCAGGTCTATCCGGCGGACCAACTCCGCTTCGAGTATCGACGCACCAACATCATCGATCCGGTCGTCCTCTGGGCGGCGTTCAAGGTNGAACCGACCGACCCCATCGCGCTGCGAACGAGAATCAAGGAGATCGCGGCGTACAAGAAACGCACGCAGCCACTGGCGGAGAAGTCCGCGGGGTGCATGTTCCGCAACCCCGATGATCCTTCCACCGGGGAACGGGTATCGGCGGGCAGGATCATCGACGAGACCGGCCTCAAGGGACTTCGCCTGCGGTCCGCGGAAGTCTCCCCCCGACACGCGAACTTCATCACCATCGACCGAGGCGGCAAGGCTCGCGACGCCATCGAGCTCGGCGATCTCGTTCGCCAACGCGTCTTCGATGCCTGCGGCATCGATCTGCAACGAGAAGTCGTCGTTTGGAGACGAGACGAGTCCGATCCGTCGGACTGATCGAAAGGACGTCGCGTCATGCGATCAAACCGCCATGCCTGAATCCCGACGAATCACCGTTCTGATGGGCGGCCCGGACGCCGAGCGGCCGATCAGTCTCCAATCGGGCGGTCAGGTCGCGACCGCGCTCCGGCGCATCGACGGGTTCACCGTGAACGAACATGCCGTTGACCGCCCGGACACGGCAACCCTCGCCACCCTCCTGCGTGAAGACCGAGCCGACGTCGTGTATCCGGTTCTTCACGGGAGTTGGGGAGAAGGCGGCGCCCTCCAGGCCTCGCTGGACGAGATCGGAATCCCCTACGTCGGAAGCGGTGCCGGCGCCTCGTCGCTGGCCATGGACAAGATGGCGACGAAGTCGACCGCCGCGGAACTTGGAATTCGCACGCCGGCCGCATGCATGGCCACATCGGAAGGCGCGATCGATCTCCAACCCCCCTTCGTCCTCAAGCCGATCGATGAAGGCTCGAGTGTCGGGGTCCGAATGGTCAGCGAGCTTGCCGAACTGGCCCCGATCCTGAGTGAACTTCAAGCGTCACACGACCGAGTCATGGCCGAAGCATTCATCGCCGGTCGAGAACTCACCGTCACGGTTCTGGGGGCGGAGACGCTGGCCCCGGTCGAGATCGAGGTCAGCAGCGGGTTCTACGACTACGAGGCGAAGTACATCCGCGATGACACGCGATACACCGTCTCACCACCCCTCCCCCCGGGCGTCGAGGCCCGGATGGCGGCCGATTCCCGGGCNCTCTTCGACGCCCTGGGTTGCCGGGACGTCGCCCGGGTCGACTGGCTGCTCGAAGATTCTCCGAGCGACGGTCCACGAGCCTGGATGCTCGAGGTGAACACCATTCCCGGGATGACGTCCCACTCCCTGGTCCCCATGGCGGCAGCGGCCGGCGGAATCGACATGAGCGAACTCTGCCACCGACTCGTCGATTTCGCCCTGACCCGTGGGGCTCCCCACTCCGACTAGGCGGTTTCTGCGGTTGGGAGCACCAAACGGCCGATTCATCACCACATGGCTTCCAGACGTTCCAACGGATCAAAGCGCTCGTCATCCCGCTCGAAGATCGAGGGTGAAGGCCTGCTGGTCGGGCTCATCGACCGCATCGGCCTCGGCCCTCGCACGGTCCTCGGCTGTCGGGTCGCNGGGTGGGTCTTGCTCATCACCACGATCGTCGCCGGCGGAACTCTCGGAATTCCCAACCTGCGGCAACGGGCCATGGCTCGAGACCTTCAGATCGACTCCCCGATCGTCGTCGAGTTCGCCGCCGCTCCGGGATGGGTGCTCGGCGATGACACGCTGCAAGCAGAGCTCGCCGACACCGTCCGATCATCCATCGGCGAAGACCGATCACCCGCGCTGCGTTCGGGACTCGAACGATCTCAGAGCGCCCTGGAACAAACCGGCTGGTTTGAGACGGTGGATCAGATTCAGTGGGTCGGGCCGCGAACGGTGAAGGTCGATGCGAACTGGGTCATCCCCGCCGCACTGGTCCGGGGAATACTGCCGGGAGGTGAACCTCGGGCCTTCCTCGTCGATTCCCGCGGCCGCCGCCTCGAAGTCGATTACCCGACCCAGTCCAACGGGCTTTCCGGCTTCCCGGTGATCAAGGGCGCCAGCCGATCATCGCCACCCCCGCCGGGAGATCGCTGGGGCGACGACGTCGACGCCGCCCTTTCACTCCATGCCGAGATTCGGAATGCCGAGTGGTACCCGCTCATCGAGTCGATCGACGTTCGACGGTATCTCGAAGATCGCGAACTGGATCTGAGAACCCGGCGAAGCACGATCAACTGGGGTCGCCCACCCGGTAACGCGACGATCGCCGAAGTCAGCACGCGGGACAAGATGAAGATGCTCGACTACCTCGTGGAGATCGACGCCCTCGACACGAGTGGACTCGTCGACATCCGGACCGGAAACGCGGATCTGGTCTACGGCCACCCCGAAGGCCGCTAGCCCGCGGGGATGGCGTGCACGCCCGACGCCGCCTCGGCGTATGCTCGATCCCATGCCATCGGAGCACCCACACCAACCCCTTCCGGTCCCCCGCGGACTCGTCTTCGCGGCGAGCGGCTGGATCACGGTGTCGTGGGTCATCGCGATGGGCCTCGACCCTCCCTTGCAACCCAGCACCTCCGTATACACGCCGGCCGCAAGGATGCTCCTGGTTTCGCTGGTCATCGGCGCCATCGTCGGATGGCCGCTGGTTCGATTGTGCTCCGCGGTCCCCAAGCGACCGATCGCGTCATCGCTGCTGGATGTCGTCACGTTGATCGCGCTTCTCCAAGTGCTGCTCTGGCCGCTGCGACTGGTGACTTCCTGGACCGTCGACCGAACGCTGCTCATCGATGTCCATGGGATCATCTGGCTGCTGCTCGCCGGCGGAATCGTCGCACTCGCGACCGCAAGGGAGGGCGCCATCCGGATCTGGATGATGTTCCTTCTTCTCGGCTGGCTGGGCCTTCCGCCCCTGCTCTCGAACATCCTCGAATTGCCTCCGATCATGACGCGAATCTCGCCCTTGTCGCATGTCTGGATACTGGCTTCCGGCGGCCCCGCCGCTCCCGTTCCCGGCGCCTGGCAGCTTCCGATCATCGAACTCGCGGTGGCCATGGTCGTCTGGTGGGCCGCCTCTCCTCCGAAAGCGCCGGCGGAGGTGGCGAACCAAGGATCGAAGCGGTAGCCTGCAGCGACGTCTTTCCCCAGCCGCCTCGCCTTCGGGCGAGGCTTTGCTACACACCCTGCGATTCTCACTGACCCCGCCCATGGATGGACCCGCCGACCGCGATCCACCCGGAGACGAAGATGGAATTCATCACTCAGGCCGACAAGGACAAGATCGAAGAAGATCTTCGAGGACTCCACATCAAGGGCAAGGAGATCATCGAGCGGATCGCTGAGGCCCGGGCGCTCGGCGACCTCAAGGAGAACGCCGAGTATCACGCGGCCCGAGAAGACCAGGCGTTCAACAACGAACGCATCAAGCAGCTTGAAGAGCGATTGCTCACCGCCCAGGTCACCGACGACATGGACATTCCCGACGACGTGGTGTTCGTCGGCGCGACGGTTCGCCTGAAAGAGGTGGACAACGGTGACGAGGATCTCTACAAGATCGTCGGAACCGCCAGCAACGACTTTTCTCTCGAGTACATCGAAGTGACCACGACAAGCCCACTCGGCTCCGCGCTCATGAAAGCGAGGGTGGGTGACATCGTGCGTGTGGACCTGCCCAAGGGACCAACCCAGTTCGAGATCCTCGAGATCGTCTGATCGAGCCCATTCGATCTGACTCGGGATCCGAACGGCTCCAGTCCATCAAGGGAGAAAACGAATTCTCGAATACGTTCTCAATCTCTTGAGTACGGCGAATTTCGTCGGCGAGGCGTTGATTCTCCTCGAGTTCCTCTTCCGAGTCGGCCTGGTGATCATGATCCTGAGCCGTCGCCGAATCGAGCCGGCGACCCGGCTCTCCTGGATCATCCTGCTGCTGGCGATCCCGTTCATCGGAGTCTTCATCTTCCTGCTGGTCGGAGGCATCCGATTCGGCAAGCAACGGATCGAACGCCATCGTCGGATCATCGAGGAACTTGCTCGACCCGAGGTCCACGCCAGCGCCGATCCGGGCGCCTCGGCCATCGGTTCATTGAATGGCGTCTCGAGCCGCATCTCCGGACTGGTCGAACAGGTCAGTAATTCGGGGCCGGTTCTCGGGAACGAGATCGAGCTGTTCAGCAACACCGATCTGATTCTCCGCGGTCTGGAATCCGACATCGAGGCCGCCCGGGAACACTGCCACTTCATGTTCTTCATCTGGCTCGATGATGCGGCCGGTGTCCGAATCGGCGAAGCCCTGATCAGCGCCGCCTCTCGTGGCGTGCAATGCCGAGTGCTCGTCGACGCGGTCGGAAGCAAGGCGTTNCTGCGATCGGCACTCTGTCGGAAAATGCGGGATGGCGGAGTCCAGGTCGTCGACGCCCTTCCTGCCAACGCGATCCGGGCCCTCTTCTCGCGACTTGACCTTCGCAATCATCGCAAGATCGTGGTCATCGACCGCGAACTCGCCTGGACCGGAAGCCAGAACCTCGCCGAGGCGAGCTTCGCGCCGAAACCGGAATTCGCACCGTGGATCGACTGCGCCGTCCGCCTTCAGGGCCCGGCGGCCAAGGAACTCCACCTGCTCTTCGTGGAAGACTGGTATCTCGACACCGACGAGTCGCTGGTCCGTTTCCTGATGACTCCGGTTCCTCTGCGTCCCGGCGGCGTGCCTGCTCAGGCATTCGGAACCGGACCCAACTTCCACAATCTTGCGGCGACCAACGCCCTTCAGTCCTTCATCCACGAAGCCGAGCAGAAGCTCGTGATGACCACGCCCTACTTCGTTCCCGACGTCGCCACCGTCGTGAACCTCGCAACCGCCGCCAGACGTGGCGTGGAAGTTCATCTGGTCGTGCCGCTCCGCAACGATTCACGACTGGTCGGACTTGCCAGCCGGTCGAGCTACGGGACGCTTCTTGAGGCGGGGGTGCGGATCCACGAATTCGAGGGTGGCCTGCTTCACGCCAAGACCATCACCGTGGACAGCGACATCAGTCTGGTGAGCAGTGCCAACCTCGATCGGCGAAGCCTGTTCCTCAACTTCGAGGCGGGCCTCTACGTGTACGACCAGGACTTCACCAGCCAGCTCCGATTCCTGCAGCAGTCCTACATCGAGTCGAGCCGAACGGTCGATCCCGCAAGATGGAACGAACGAGGCGTCAAGACCCTCTTGGCCGAAAATGCCGCCGGCCTGCTCTCACCCCTGCTCTGAGTCCTTCCGGCTCCGAGTCAATCATCTCGGCGTCGACTCGGCGCCGAGAGGACGCTCTCCAAGGCGCTGATGGCCTCGCGGATCTCACGTCGATCGGATTCATCGACCTTGCCGTCACTGATCGCGGCGATCGCTTCGGCACACTCCTTCACCGCATTGAGCATCGCGTCCGAATCATTGATCGCCCGCACGAAGTGACCACCCATCTCACCGCAGAGAAAATCGAGGGTGCGATCACCCACCTCCACCTCGGCCGACTGCAGTGACTTGATCAATCGCTCGATCGGATTCGGCTGGACGCCGTTCAGAATTCGATTCACCTGCCTCGTGGAGAGATCCATGGCCGCACTGAACCGCTTCACACCGACGCTCTCGACCAACGCCGCGAAATGCTCGAGACAGTCCGACTCGAAACGCTGCGACGGCTGGTCTTTTTGGATTTCTTCCATCAGGGCTTGCTCCTGGTGACGTCAGTACGAGTTCCGGCATCGACCGCCACGGTCCGGGAGGTTCCATCCGGCCATCGCACCTCCGCCACGAGCGGCTGCAGGCGATCCTCGGCGGACAGTCCGAAGTGCGCTTCGGGCGACGCGGTGGATTGAAACGGTCCACCACCCCTGATCCAACGGTGTTGGGTCGACTCGCCGGCACGAAGACGAACCTCGGCACCGAGCGCCGGAATCGGCCGGATCACCACCCAGTCGTCGGTGTGGTCGTGAAGATTCTCAAGCAGTCGCAGCGGGCCATTCAGTTCCAGCACGACCACGTCGACATCACCATCGAGATCCAGGTCTGCGAAGACCGCCGCCCGATCCCGGTGGGGTTCGAGCAGCCAGGGGTTCTCCGCCACGAGCTCCGCGTGCGACTCCTTCGAGGGATCGACGAACGCGAACCGGTCCCCATCCCGTCGCCAGAGACCGGGCGGCTGCGCGTACGGACTGTCCATGCGCTCCACGGTCGCCTGCGGATAGACATGGCCGTTGAAGACCAACACGTCCTCGTCCCCGTCATGGTCGAGGTCGACGAACTCGGTCGCCCAACCGAGCTGCTGGCGAGAGCCGTCCGCCAACCCAAGTCGCCGAGTCCGGTCGTCGAAGAACCCATCGAGATTCGCGTGAAGCGTGTTGGTATCACTCGAAAAGTTCGTGGAGAACACGTCCGGCGTACCGTTTCCGTCCACGTCTCCCACTGCCATCCCCATCGTGGCCTGCGCATCACCCTCCTGATTCGTCGCCGCCCCACTCCTGACCCCGGTCTCTTCGAACGCCCAATCGCCGAGATTGCGATACAACTGATTGCCCTGGCTGTCGTTGCCCACCAACACGTCCTGCCAGCCATCTCCGTCGAAGTCGAGCACCGCGAGGTTGAGGCCGAATCTGGAGGGCGCGTCCATGGGACGTCGCTCGAACCGACCACCGACGTTCTCGTACCACCGATCCTCGCGAGCGGGAATTCCTCGTGGCCCGGAGAGGACCTCGACTCCACGAAAGTTCGACGTCGGAAGTGGCTGCGCGGGATCGACTTCCAGGTATCCCACCGCGACAAGATCGAGATCCCCATCCGAATCGAGATCGCCCAGACCCAACGACGTCGTCCAGCCGGAGTCGTCGTCCAATCCCCAATCCGAGGTCGCGTCGGCGAAACGGCCATCCCCCTGATTCAGCCAGAGCCGATCGACGCCGAGGGTCCCGATGAGCAGATCGTCCCGGCCGTCGGCATTCACATCACCGACCGCGACGCCGAAACTCCAATCACGATGTTCCTCCAGACCACTTCCGTCCGTCACGTCTTCAAAGGCGATCCGCCCGGTCTCCGACGCCAGATTCTTCAAGAGCCTGGCCCCCGGTCCCTCCGTCGGCGCATCGAGCGTCGCACCGTTCGGAACGATCAGATCCAGATCTCCATCCTGATCGAAGTCGATCAGACCGAGCCCGCCGCCCTTGACCTCGATGATCTGGGTCGACGGATCTCGGCCACTGGTGGTGAATATCTCGGCGATTCCGGAATCCTGGGACGCGTCCCGGAGTCGAATCCCATCGTGACGCGGCCTGGCCGAGGAGCCCGGATCATCGGCCGACGACGAAGGGGGACGATCGCATCCGACCGCGACGCAGATCAGTGCGATCCCCAGCGATACCACGCCGGGAATCGGATGGATGACCGATCGTTGGAGTGGCCGACGTCGAGTCACGGCAGATCCTTGCTGGAATTCAATTCCGAATCCGACTCGGGATCGCCCAGAGGCGCGCCGACTCTGATCCTGGCCTGCTGTTCCTCGAACCGTGCCCGCTCGGCGCGGACCGGATCTCCAAGGCGATCCATCGCCCGCGCGAGCTTCGCCCAACCTTCGTAGTGATCGGGAAACTGAACGATGCCCTTCTGGAACGACATCTGCGCGTCCTCGATCCGATCAAGTTCCCAGTACGCATCACCTCGGCGAATGAGCGCCTTGGCAAGATCGCGGCGACGTTCGGGGATCGCCTGGTTCAGCACGATCGCTGACTCAAATGCGGGAAGCGCCGCCTCCGGCTCACCGGTCTCCAGCAACGCGACGCCGAGACCGAAGTGCGAGTCGGCCTCATCCGGCATCACCTCCAGATGAGACCTGAAAGCCACCGCGGAAGCCTCGGGACGGCCGAGGTAGAAGAGGCACCAACCTCGAAAATGCGCCGCATGTCGTCGCTCCGGGAATGCCCGCCCCGACGCGAGTGCGGCATCGAGCCGGGCGATGGCCGGGCCGTACCGCTTCTGCTTCTGCATCGCGATTCCCAGCAGGAACTGGAGCCGGGACCGTTCGTCGGACTCATCGATCTCGTTCCGGAGAAGCGCTTCGGCCTCCTCGAACCGCCCCGAATCGAGCATTCGAAGCGCTGTTTGGGCCAGCATGGCATCCGCGGGATCTTCAACCCGTGAGTTATCGGAACCTGCATCAATTCGGGCGGTGGCCTCGCCGGCGAAATTATTGCCTGGTCCCTGTTCCGGAAGGACGGCGGGATCGTTGGAATCACAGGCGGGCAAGCCCGTGGCCAGGAGCGACATCATCAGCCCTAAAAGGCCCCTCAGGCCTCCCAGAGGCCCCAAAAAGGTCGATTTGGACTTCATGACCCCACCTCCTGACCTGTGGCATGGGACGAAGACTGGACCCAGATGACCATTATTCCGTCTCCCAATCACGAAAAACAGGGATCGAAGTGGGCATTCCGTGGTCTCTCCATTGGACCGAAGGCATCTTGTGCGGAAGAATAGAGAACAAGAACAGCATTCTCAGAGCCTAGCTCCTCAGACCGGCCGGACAATGGAATCCGGCTTCTAGAATTCCCGAACGATCTTCGTATTGATCTCGGTATCGCGGAACAGCAAGGACCCAGACGGGGTAACGAACTAGGACGGCATCGATCGTCCCGACCACGAGCAATCTTGCAGGATTGCGTGCACGCGTGATTCCAATGGCTTCGGCCTTTCAGAAGATCGACGGAATCCACCGGCGATCAAGACTCGAATTCCTAGAGCCGACCGCCTTGGAGCGTTTCCTTCCATGAGAGTTGAAAAGAAGAGCATCTCGAAGACCGGTGTCGTGATGCCCGCCCTCATTGGGGGCGTTCTGGCGTGTCACACGTCCGCATTCTCGCTCGGCGGCCCTCCGGCCCCGCAGCCCCCCGTCGGCGCCCCGATCGATGGATTGACCGGCACCGAATTGGATCGGTTTTCAGCCGGCAAGACCCTCTACGGAACGCCTTTGCTGATCGAAGACGGGCTCGGCCCCGTGCTGAACAAGAGCAACTGCCGCTCCTGCCACTCCAATCCTGACGGTGGCCCCGGCAACATCCTCGTCAATCACTTCGGCTCGGTCGACAAGGGCGAGTTCACCGCACTCCCGGGCGGAACGCTGCTCCAACTCGTCGCGATCAGCACCGGCTGCGAAGAGACGCTCCCCCCGGAAGCGAACTTCACGACCAATCGCGTCACACCCGGAATGCTCGGTTACGGACTCGTCGAAGCGATTTCGGATGCGGACATTCTGGCCAATGAAGATCCGGGCGACTCGAATTCAGACGGAATCAGCGGGCGGGCCCACTGGGTCGAGACCTTCGGCACCGATGTTCCGGGCGAGCTCCGGGTCGGACGATTCGGATGGAAGTCGATCGTCGCCAACGTGGTCACCTTCTCCGGCGATGCCGCCCTCAACGAAATGGGCCTGACCAATCAGATCTTCGGCGAAGAGACCGCCCCGAACGGCGATCTGGATCGACTCGCCCTCTGCGACGACATCGCCGATCCCGAGGATCATCCGGACCGGGCCGGCTTCACCTTCGTCGATCGCGTCACGCACTTCCAACGCTACCTCGCACCTCCTCCGCAGGCGCCGCGAAGCGGCATGTCCGGCGAAGTGGTCTTCAACGATCTCGGGTGCAACGCCTGCCACACGCCGTCGTTCACCACAGGAACCCTCACGACCGATGGCCTTCCGCTCGAGTCGGCGCTGCAGAACAAGGTCGTCAAGCCCTATTCGGATTTCCTGCTCCACGACATGGGCCTCCTCGGCGACGGTCTTCCGCAGGGCGATGCTTCCGGGAACGAATTCAGAACCACGCCGCTCATGGGCGTCGCCAGGCGACTCTCCATGATCCATGACGGCAGAGTGAACAGTGGCTCGATCGAAGACCGACTCCATCAGGCCATCAGCCTGCATGGACCGATCGGCGAAGGTTCGGCCGCCGCCGCCGCGTACCTCGACGCCACGAAGGATGATCAATACGCACTGTTTGAATTCCTCCGCTCGTTGGGCCGAACCGACTTCGACCAGGATGACGATGACGCCATCACGCTTCAAGACTTCGAAGCGCTTCTCGGGTGCTCGGAGATCGATGCCGTCATCACTCCGGACGACGCCTGCGGCATCAGTGACATCAACCAGGACGGCTTGATCGACCTCACCGACCTCGGCTCCTTCCTTCTCGCCTACGAGGGCGTGAACGGAGATTGCGACGGAGATGGTGTGACCGACCTCGAGGAGATCTTCCTCGGAGCCACCGACGAAGACGGGAATGGCGTTCCCGATGACTGCGTGGCCTGTCCCGGCGACTTCAACGACAATGGTGTCGTCGACGGCGGCGATCTGGGCCTCATGCTCGTCGCCTGGGGAACCTGTTCCGAGTGCCCCGAAGATCTCAATGGAGACGGAAACGTCAACGGGGCCGATCTCGGCCTCATGCTCGTGGCCTGGGGCGTCTGCCCCTGACCAAGACCGGACGCATGCCTCAGGCGTGCCAGCACGGGGAGATCATCCCCGCAAGGATCGAAAAGTCGGCATAATCCATGCCGAATCACCCGCAGACCTCGAGGGTCAGGATGGACCTGACCTCTCACCCCCCGCGTACTGCGGGACTCACCAGGAGAGCCAGATGCAGCTTGGCAGCAGAACCTTGATCGGCCTCACCGCCGTCGCCGTGACCACAATCGCGACCTCGGCTTCAGCCCAATGGGTTGAATTCACCGAAGCCACTTCCGAACGACTCGTTCTCGACGACATCTATCGCGTCAACGACAACATCGAGAAGGACTTCGCCTGGGCCGACTTCGACCGAGACGGGTTCGTCGACCTTGCCGTGGCCCGGAAGTTTCCCGGCTCCGTCGAAGGCGGCGCCAAGAACCTGCTGCTCATGAATGAGAACGGTGTCCTGGTCGACCGAACCGACAACTACGCCATCAGCTCGAGCACGGACGGCGATGTCGGCTTCCTTCAGCAGACCAACGACCGAGACCTCAAGGTGCTGGACGTCGACCTCGACGGATGGCCGGATCTCGTGACCTCCACCACGATGAGCGACAACCTGAACGCCCGGCTCGGACAGCCTCGCATCTACTACAACCTCGGAGACGACGCCAACGGCAACTGGCGGGGATTCCGCTTCGAGGATGATCGAATCCCGGTCCTCTTCGCCAAGAATGGAAGCGCTGCCAACCCGCGAGCCTGTGCGATCGCGGTCGGTGACGTCACCAACGATGGCTACCCCGACATCTACTTCGTCGACTACGACACGCCCGAAACCAGCGGCAACGTCTGCATCGACCTGAACATGGACGGTGACACCAACGACGTCGTCGACGGCGTCGCCGAGTGCAACCCCAGCCCCGGCGAGAACCCGGCTGACGACTACGACGGCAAGCTTCTGGTCAACCAGGGCGCCGCGAACCCCGGCTACTTCTTCGACAGCACCACGACCCTGATGAGTGCAAGTCAACTGGCGATGGCTTTCGGAAACGAGTGCGTCATTCGGGACGTCAATGGTGACGGACTGAACGACGTCATTCGAGTGAACACCCTCACTTCGGGCCAGGACATCGCGGTCCTCTACCAGACAAACGGCGGATCCTTCATCGGCCCTGATACCGTGACCAACGGTGCTCCCTACGGAATGAACGCGGGCGACCTCAACAACGACGGTCGAATCGACATCCTCTCCGCCGATGACGGTCAGGATGCGTACATGATCAACAACGGCAACGACAGCTCGGGCCTCGCGACCTGGACCCGATACACGATCGGCGACAGCCTCGGTGAGTTCGGCAACTCGATCCAGATCGCGGACCTCGACGGCGACGGCTGGAAGGACGTCCTGATCGCGGACGTGGATTCGGATCTCCCGCCGTTCTGTCCCGACTCGAATCGGCGGATGCACATCTACCGAAACACGGGGAACACCAGTTCCCTCCTCGACGAGGATGGCCTGGTGCTGCCTCTCTGGGCGCTCGACTCGACTTATGACGCCGCACCGATCGACATCAACAACGACGGCGCCATCGATCTGGTGATCGGAGCCTGCTACGGCTTCAGCGTCTGGATGAACAACCCACCCATCAGACTTGAATTCGTGTTCCCCTCCGATCTCCCCGGAACGGTTCTCCCCAACGTCGAAACGGCGATCGACTTCCAGATCGATGCGATCGGCTCGGACCTCCAGACCGGTTCGGCAAGCCTTTGGGCATCGGTCGACGGTGGCGACTTCACCGAACGGCCCGCGACCGGAAAGGGTGACACCCTGACCGCGACCCTGCCGGCCGTGGACTGCGGGCAGACTCTGGAGTACTACTTCACGGCGAGCAACGTCGCGGGTGCCAGTTTCCGCAACCCGGTCTCCGGCTTCTACTCGGTCGAGGTGCAGACCGATGTCGTCGTCCTCTTCGCCGATGACATGGAATCCGGCACGAACGGATGGACCACCGAAGCGGATCCCTCGACGACCGCAGGCTTCTGGGAACTGGTCGAGCCGGTTGGAACCACGAACGGTGGCATCGAATTCGCACCGAGCACCGATGCGACCGCCAAGGGAACCCGATGCTGGGTGACTCAGAACGGCGCTCCCGGTGGCTCCGCCGGAACCGCCGACCTCGACAACGGACCCGTCACGCTCACCTCTCCCACGTTCGACCTCTCCAGCGGCAACGCGGCCCTCAGCTTCAACTGGTGGCTCGTCAATGACGATGCGGGAACCTCGTCCGAGGACCGGCTCTCCGTCCAGTTGACCAATGGTGGCCCCTGGGTCGAAGCGATGAACTTCTCGAATGGTTCGCCAGGATGGAACTTCGCGTCCATCGACGTGGGCAGTTACATCGAGCCGACGTCCACCGTGGCCATTCGCTTCATCATCGCCGACGCACCCAACAACTCGCTCACGGAATGTGCGATCGACGACCTCACCGTCGAACGCGTCGAGTGCGAGTCCACTCCGAGCTGCCCCGAAGACATGAACGGGGACGGAATGGTCAACGGTGCGGACCTCGGTCTTCTGCTCGCTGCCTGGGGCACCGACATCGGTGACTTCAACGGCGACGGCACCACCAATGGTGCGGACCTCGGTCTGATGCTGGCCGCCTTCGGCAACGACTGCTGAACCCGCCGGTCATCGAATTCCCTGAGAAACAGACCCCCGCCGCAAGGCGGGGGTTTTTTCTCGTCTTCGTATTTCCAGGTCAAGGCGACCGGACCACATTCGGTCGATCAACGAGCGAATCGATGCCGACCCGGCTCGATCGGGCCTTCCACGTTCGTGACTCCACCATCCGGCCATCTGATCTCGAGCCGATCGATCGCCGACGCCTCTCCGAGCCCGAACACCGCGACCGGCTCGACCTGTGAGAGGTAGGACCGAGTCGGCATGATCCGGCGAATCATCCGGCGGTCACCGACCGTGGCGATCATCACCGCACCGATTCCTCTGGGATTTGCGTCGGGCCCGTCAAGCCGGATTTGAACCGACTCGAATCCTGCCGCATCGTTCCGAAGGATCAACGGCGGCCCCGCGACCTGCGTGATCACCAGATCGAGGTCGCCATCAAGATCGAGGTCGCCCGACGCCAGTCCACGGCCGACGACCGGTCTCGCCAGGTCGCCGGTCGCATCCGCTGGGACCTCCCGAAAACCCTTGCCGTCGGCGGAAGCGATGCCGCGGAAGACCTGCGCAGGCTGTCGGTACCGCTGACTCGCCTGGACCCGCTGGATCTCCTCTTCCAAATGCCCGTTGGCCTGCACGAGATCTTCGATCCCATCGAGATCAAGATCCGTGAACAGCAACCCGAAGGTCAGCGATCGACGACTCGGACCGGAGATCCCCTCGCCAGCGGCATCGTCGAAGAATGCCGACTCCCCGGCTCTTCGAACGAAGAGAGAGCTTGGTTCGTTGGCGAAGTTTCCGATGGCGACCAGAAGATCGACGCCGTCTCGAGCCGGTCGATTCGCCACGTCGATTCCCATCGCTCCGGTGGCAGAACCGGATCGATCGAACGCCACACCCACGCGTCTGCCTTGTTCGTCAAAGCGTCCGGTGCCGTCATTGAGCCAGACCGCGTTGGGCGTGGTGTCATTGGCGCCGATCAGATCAAGATCGCCGTCGTCATCCAGATCGACGACGGCCAGCCCGAGACCCTTGCCCTCGTCGGCGTCGGTCTCGGGATTCGACTGCGTGAGGCCCCGATCCGCACCGGCCTCCACGAAACGCCTTCGACCGCCATCCATCTCGTTGAGCAGAAGAAACGGCCTCGTTCCCGCGAAGCCGGTCGGCGGCCCGTACGCTCGCCCGATGCCGTCGAGTCTGAAATCAACCGCGGCATCGATGTCCGGGGACCAGTCGACGTAGCGGAGGCCCACCAGATCGAGATCGGAGTCGCCATCGAAGTCACCGAATCCGACCGCGGTACTCCAGGCCTCTTCGCCGGGGAGCTCGAATTCATCGGTGGCATCACGAAAAAGAATCCTCTCCGCGGTCGACTCGTTCAAGAGCAGTCGATCCCGCCCGACCATCGAGATGTAGAGATCCACATCTCGATCGCCATCGACATCACCAGCCGCGATCCCCATGCCATGCCCGGGAATCAGAGGGGCCGCACCTTCCACCCGACCGAACACGACGCCCCCGGCACCATCATCGCGATTCGCGAAGATCACCACTCGCTCACCGGGTTCCGCAGCGGCGAGATCCCCCCCGTCGACGAAGACCAGCTCTGGTCTTTCATCTCCATCGAGATCGACGATGGCGACGCCCCCTCCAACCGTTTCGGGAAGCAGTTTCCCACCACGAGCACCGTCATCCCGCTCGAAGTCGACACCCCACGCCTCGGCCATGTCGGTGAACGGCATCACGGAGTCCGTCACCTCCGGCGCAGGCTCGAGATCGACCCTCGGCGGCTCGACGGCCGTTTCATCGACTTCCCGAGTGACTCCCGGTCCCATCAGTGAACGAGCCAGCAGGATCCCCCCGACCGCGACACCACCAAGGCCTCCGATCCAGATGCTGCGTCGGAAGACAACTCCGATGATCGCATCGCGGTCTGGTCGTGAATCAGGATTGGGTTCATCCGTCATGGACCGACCTCCGATTCGCCGTTGATCACCGTCGAGACGGCGGGGCTCGACGCCTGAAGGTCGTAGATGGCCAGCGGCTCGGCGGCATGGTCCGCGATCTTCGACCGACTCCGAGCAAGGCGAATCGCCGCATCGCGAGCATTGTCATCCGGACGAAGAAGTTCGAATTCCCGTTCGGCGCGTTCCGCTCCCGCCTCGTCACCCGCCGCATCGCGGATCCTTGCCGCCAGGAACCACGTCTGGGCCACCTGCGGATTGAGCTGGATCGCCCGCGAGACCGCGGATTCGGCCGCCGTCAGCGCCTCGGTGTATTCGCCGCCCGAGTCGAACCGGCGAGCGCGTTCGAAGAGGACCGTGGCAAGTTCGATCCAGACGCGTTCGTCCAAGGCGAAGTCATACCCTCGCTCCACCGCGACGGGATAGCCACCCGCGATGATCCGTTCCAGTCGCCGGATCGCCTCGTCGAAATCTCCGTTCTCCCGAGCGATGGCGGAGGCCTGCCAGTCGACCGCCCAAGGCCACTTCAACTCCGGGTTTTCCGCTGCTCGTCCGAGCGCCACCGCCGCGTCGTCGATGCGGCCCTCGCGAATCATCGCACGGGCCTGGTTCAACGCCCCGTCGGCGAATCCCAGTCGCTCCACGGCGGCGAAGGCTTCGGTCGCCTGTGCGAGCTGGCCCTTCGCCACCCCGCCCCCGGTCGAGGATCGGACCAGTCCGATCCCGTAGTCATTCCATCGCTGCCAGTCCGGGGCGTCGAGTGTCGTCGATGCCTCGCCACCATCCCCGATGGGAATCCTCGCCGTGGTCTCCGCGAGATCGAGGATCGGCAACGCTCGAACCAGCTCCGATCCGGCCGCTCCGAACGCGTGATTCATCAACGTGGCGTTGAACTTGCGGTAGCGGAGTCGCCCTCGAATCTCCAGGACGCCCTCGGCGTCGGCCGGCACCGTGATTCGGTAGTGCGTCAGATCGGCGGCCCCCGGGGGGATCTGATGGTTGTAGAGCGGAACGAAGATATCTTCCGGATTGCGTTGTTCGATTCGGTTGCCGTCCCGATCGAGCAACCAGACGTCGAGGAACTTCGCGCGTGGATCGACCCGCCCCGCGGCGTCGATCGCGCCGCTGCGCCCGATCATCTTCGTGGCCGCCGCTGCGGAAGTTCGAAGACCGACCTCCAGATCGATCCAGACTTCGTTGCTGTCCGCCGTTCCCTGCGTGAGCGGATGACCGAGACCAAGGGTTCGAACCACCGCCTCCAGAAGAACCGTCTCACCCGGAGTCACGACGACCGGAGCCATCCCGATCGGCCCGCGGAACGCTCCGTCGATCCGCCCGTCGGCGCGAAGGCCGATCAGGTCGAGTCGAACGGCGTCTTCGTTGAATCGCTCGCAGGACTCCAACACCCGATCAGCGGTCGCCTGATCACCTCGACCAAGTGCCGATTCGATGGCGACGAGGGCTGGATTTCCTGCGTGGAATCCGTGGTCATGCACGGTCTCGCGGCCGGACTGATCTCGAACCCTGGCCGAGACCGTGTCACCGGGGACCAACGGCATGTGACAGTCATTGCAGTCGTCACTGATCTTCGCCGGCCAATACCAGGATCCGATCCCCCGCCCTGAGACGCCGGAGAGACGCCAGGTGTCGTAGTGATTCTGCCCCGCCAGCCACTTGTATCCATTGAGCGACTCGGGAAGGAAGACCTTGTGGCAAGCCCCACAGAATTCCGCGGTCTGATGAACCGGCTTGAGGAACGTCCGCTTGTGGAAGTCGGGCTTGGCGAGAATGAGCTGCCGATTGACCCACTGCAGGAAGCCGGAGTCACTGAAGGCGAATGGATACCGCGGTGGATCACGGAAGGTGTAGGAAGCGTTTCCGAGCGTCGAGACATCTTCGATCCCGTGGCAGACGATGCATCCGATGCTGGCGCTGCCCAACGGGTCGACCGACATCTCATCGGCCAGGGCCGGATCGGACCACCGGTCCTGACTCCAGGCCCCCGACATGAGAATCGCGGGATCATGACAGCCCGCGCAGAACCGGCTGATCTCCACGGATCCGAATCGATCGACCATCGCCTTCCGAGTGTTTCGCACGCTGAAGGCGTAGATGGGATTGTTGAACGAGCTCCGGGCGTGAACCGAGTCCGACCACTGAGCATGGGCATCGGCGTGGCAACTGATGCAGTGCTCGTCACCCAACAGGTGAGACGCGGGAACCAGCTCGTCGTCCGCGGTCTCCAGAAGCGACGGTGCGAAGTCGGCATTGCTCGAGACCGCCATGGCGATCGGCCTGACATCACGATCCGGCAGCTCCACCGGAGAGACGAAGGCGATCAACAGCCAGGCCGCCAGCGCGATCCCCCCGCCGGACCACGCCAGTCCGACCCGCCACCGCAGACGAGGCCCAACGAGACGATGAAGCACGAACAGCCAGATCGCGATCAACGGACTTGTCGCATGCACCCAGAACAGCACTGATCTGACCAGGGAGTCGTCGATCCCCAGACGCACGCCCCCGATTTCGACCCGGACCAGGACCAGTCCCGTGACCAGTAGCGCCACCGCGATCCAGAGCAATCCCCAGCCCACGGCGACGGCACGACGATTCCGGCGATGCCGTCCACGCCGGGCATGGCCGACGCCGTAGATGATGAAGGGGACGATGAGCACGAGCCCGAGTACGAGGTGCGCCAGGAACGCCCAGAGGTACTGACCGTCCTCCCGCGCCTCGCCGGTCCACCAGGCCACGACGTCGGTGGTCACCAGAATCAGACTGTCCACCAGGAGGAGACCGAACAGGACCAGCACGACCCGCAGCCATCGCCGGAGGGCCGGGGTGATCACCGGCCCCGTGACTCGTCGGCTTTCTTCTTGGTTCGAGGTGTTCATCGCGGCTTCCCGGAATATCGACTACCGATCGCCACCCTCTTCCGTCTTTCCGATCATGCTGAGCGGATCAGTGGATGGCGACACCTCATGGGACACCGCCGTTTCAAGATCGAATCAGTGCGGCACTTCCTTGACCGCATTTCTGTTCCATGCGGGCACCCGAACGGTGATCGGTCCCGCTCCTTCGATCTTGCATTGGCACGCGAGCCGACTGTTCCTCTGAAGGCCCGGAGCCTCTTCCACCCGGTCCTCCTCGTCGTCGTCACTTTCGCTCACCTGATCCATGCCCGTTTCGACGTACACGTGGCAGGTGGAACAGGCACAGACCCCCCCACAGGCATGTTCGATGTTGATGCCGTGCTCGATGGCGAGCTCGAGAAGATTCTCCCCTTCGCCGCCCATCAGGTCCCACTCGGACTGCTCCGTGCTGGTGAGCCCCTCGGGGTCCTCCAGAACGAACTTCACGGGCACGATCGGAGGACCGTGTTCTTCGCCGCTGTGCTTCATGTGCATCGATCGGAATCCTTGATCCGACGGCCGCTCCCTCAGGGTCGACGGTCGGTGAGCAGTGCGAGGGCATCAGACTCGGTGAGACGAGCCGGCTGGGATTCTCAGAAGGGGAATCCAGCCCGTTTCAACATCATAGTCCCAACATCCCGATGCTTCCCGAGAAGTTGACCCCACCGGCTGCTAGGCTGACCGATTCACATGCCTCCAGACTCGCCCATGAGCCCTCCGAACCGCGACATCCAGCCCCTCGATCCACTCGGACTCACCGCCGAGGCGTTCGCGATGGCTTCAGAGCACGCCGGCCTGACCCGAGGCCGAGGCGGCATCGAGTCCTATCGCCGTTTTCATCGAGAGGGCGTCGTACCGCGCGGGACCTCACCCGCGACGCACGAGCTGGGCCGACGAGAGGTGGAAGGTGAGACCACGAAATTCACCCTCTCGCTTCCGGGCGGAGTCGAGACCGAGTCGGTGCTCATTCCCATGCGGAAACGGAACGGCACGGTCACTCGAACGCTGTGCGTCTCCAGCCAGATCGGTTGTGCGATGGGGTGTCGTTTCTGCGAAACCGCCCAGATGGGACTCGTGCGACAACTCCAGACCGAAGACATCGTCGCGCAGTGGCATGCCGCGGCCCATCAAGTCGGCATCAGACCGAAGAACATCGTCTTCATGGGCATGGGTGAGCCGACCGACAACCTGGATGCGGTGATTCCGGCGATCCGAGTCCTCGCCGACCATGACGGTCCCGCGATCGCGGTCTCGAACATCTCCGTCTCGACGGTCGGCAATCCAGACGGCATCCGACGCCTGGGCGAACTCGCTTCCGAACCCGGCTTCCGCCGACTCAATCTCGCGGTGAGTCTCAACGCCCCCAACGATGCGATCCGCGCCGAGATCATGCCCGTGGACCGGGCCTGGCCCATGGACGATCTCATGAACGCCATGCTCGGATGGGTTGGCCGCCCGAAGTCGGCGATCTGCGTGGAATACGTTCTGATCCCGGGGGTCAACGATGGCGTTGAACACTGCGACGAGGTCTGCGACTACCTCCGACCGCTCCGATGCTCGCTGAACGTCATTCCATACAATCCGCGACGCGACTCCCCCTGGCCCGCCCCCAGCGAATCTTCCGTGACCAGGTTCACCGAACGAGCGATCGCAAACGGCCAATTCACCAAGAGACGCGGAACCAAGGGACGCGATGTCATGGCGGCCTGCGGCCAGCTCGGCAACCCAGAGATCCGGAATCGACGACGGGTTCTCGACGATTCAACGGTGGCGGTCACGATCCGAGGTGATCGAGGAATCGCCGCCCCCGCACGGACGAAGACCTCTTCATGAGCAATCCATCGACCGATTCAGAGGAGCCGGACTTCGCCGAGGATCCCAGCCTCCGTACCGGTTCGAGCGGCCGACGTTTCAAGGCCTACCTCGACCTTCTCAAGCGCCGCCGAAATCGACCGCGTTCCGAACAAGCCATGGTGAGCCGGCGGGGAACCCTCCGATCGCTCAAGCGGTCACGCACCGCCTTGGACCTGCTCCGCACGTTCTTCAAGATGCTCGGTCTCCATCGAGGTCCGATCATCTTCTCCCTGTGCACCCTGACCATCGCGACCGCCCTGAAACTGACCACGCCGGCGGCGACGAAACTTGCGATCGATTACGCGTTCACGGGGACCGGACTGCCGTCTGAGTGGGCGGCTTGGATTCCAGCCTCATGGGATCTCGCCAATCCTCGTCGACTGCTCGTCGCGATCGCGATCGCCATGGTCGTCATCTCCTTCGCCGCCGTGGCGATCGGCCTCAGCGGGCGTTGGCTGGCGACGAAGGCGACGCAGCTCCTCGCCGTCGACATCCGTCGAAAAGTACTCGACCACATCATTCGATTTCCGCTGCAACGAGTCCATGACTTGAGATCCGGCGGCGTGGCGAGCATGCTCCGTGACGATGCCGGCGGTGTCGCGGAGCTCATCTTCGGTCTGATCTACAACCCATCTCGGGCGATCATTCAGCTGGTCGGAAGTCTGGTCATCCTCGCCTTCACCGACTGGCGTCTCCTCCTTGGAGCAATCGTCCTGCTTCCAATGGTCTGGTTGACGCATCGGACCTGGATCGGCCGAATCCGCCCTCTTCATCGAGATCATCGCCTTCTCCGATCCCAAGTCGATTCCCACGCAACGGAGGTCTTCGGGGGCATCCGGGTCGTCAGAGCCTTCGGACGAAGCCGAGGAGAATCAAGTCGTTTCGTTCGCGGCAACAACCTGATGGCCCGGCAGAGCATCAACATCTGGTGGTGGTCGAGGATCACCGAGCTGGCCTGGGCCATCGCAATTCCCCTCGCGAGCACCGGTCTCCTGCTCTACGGCGGCCTCCAGGTCATCGAAGGCGAGATCACGACCGGCGATCTGGTCATGTTCCTCACCTACCTCATCATGCTGCTCGGCCCGGTCGAGACGCTGGCGGCCACCGCCACCAACCTCCAAACCAACCTCGCCGGTCTCGATCGGATTCTCGACTTGCTCGACGAGCCCGTTGAAATGCCCGACCGCGACGATGCGCGAGATCTGGTTCCGGAACTCGTCAAAGGACGAGTCGAGGTGCAAGGCCTGGGATTCACCTATCCGGGCACCGAACAGCCCGTGCTTCGCGACGTCGACTTCGTGGCGCACCCCGGCCAGTTGATCGCATTCGTCGGCGCTTCAGGGGCAGGCAAGACCACGCTGTGCAACCTGATCGCTCGATTCCAGGATCCCACCGAAGGCTCGATCAGTCTCGATGGAACCGATCTTCGAGATCTTCAACTCGACGCGTACCGATCCCTCCTCGGCATCGTCGAGCAGGATGTCTTCCTCTTCGACGGAACGATCCGCGAAAACGTCGCCTTCGGTCGGCGTGACGCGAGTTTCGAGGAGATCAAGAAGGCCGCCGACGCCGCCAACGCCCTTGAGTTCATCGAGGAGACGCCGCACGGCTTTGAGTCATTGATCGGGGAACGCGGGGTTCGACTTTCGGGCGGCCAGCGCCAGCGACTCGCCATCGCCCGTGCCCTCCTCGCCGATCCAAGGATCCTCATCCTCGACGAAGCGACCAGCAACCTCGACTCGGCGAGCGAACGGCTGATTCAGCAGTCGATCAACCGTCTTCTCGTCGGCCGAACCACCTTTGCAATCGCTCATCGACTGAGCACCATCCGACACGCGGACTTGATCGTGATCCTCGAGGGAGGAACGATCGTCGCCAGTGGAACCCACGACGAGCTTCTCGAACAGAGCGACCACTATCGTGACATGGTGGCCATCCAGACGGCACCGGTCGAGCCGAAACGATGATTCGGATGTCGAGGCCTCACCCGCAGTCTTCCGAAATCCCGATCGACGAACGCCATGCCGCAGGATCTTGACATCACGATTGCGGGCGAGCCCGTGAAACTCCTCGCAGAGCGCGCCGCCTTGCTGGTCGACCGAAGCAACCTGGTCATCGCCGACCTTCATCTCGGAACCCCCGAAACGCATCGATCGCTCGCCGTCTCCATGCCCGAGGGCATCGCCGAGGAAGCCCTCGATCGACTCGAACGGATCGTTGCGAGATGGCAACCGAAACGCATCACGCTGCTGGGTGATCTCGTCCAACTCGCCGAGGATCCCGACGACCCGCTGATCGTCGGATTCGCCCGTTGGCGACACCGCATCAATATTCCGATTTCGATGATCGGAAGCGATTCGGAGGCTTCGGGGACCATTCCTCCGTCGTGGCGAATCGATGATGACGGCGAGCATCGACGAATCGGACCGTTCGAACTTCGACACCATCCACGAGCGGACGACGGGGAGTCCACGGACGACGATTCGATGCTCATTGCGGGCCATCGCCATCCGGTGATCCCGCTCGGTTCCGGCTCGAAGAGAACGCTCGCCCACGCCTTCGTCCTCGAACCCCACCAGTTGATCCTTCCCGCGTTCACTCCGTATGCGAGGGGCATACGGGTCAGATCGGGGACATCACGGTCGATCTACGCCATTGCAAATGGGTCGGTGTCCGAGATCCACGAGGATTGAGCGTCACGCCGATCTGATTGCGACCGAAGCATCAATCCGACGGTTCGTCCGTCTGATTTTCGAGTTTCGAGCCGAATCGCACGTAGAGCATGCTGGTGGCCACCATCAGCAGGCCGACGCCGAGCGCCGAGAGCACGCGCCAGATCGTCGCCGCCCGACTGAGATCGATCACCAGGAACTTGAGCGCCGTCACCCCGAGCAACCCCAGGCCGATGTGGCGGATCACCGGAACGTCCCGGACGAAGCCCGCGATCACCAGCCCGATCGCGTAGAGCCCCCAGAAGACGCTCAACGCGGCGTTCAGCGTGACGTCATCGGGGCCGAAGAAGTCGAGCAGGGCCAGCGACCCGAGCAAGAGGCCCAGCACGATCGCTTCGAGCCCCGCGATCTGGACGAACCAATCGCGGTATCGCGGCCCGTCCACGTCATGGGCGGCGGCACGAGGCCAGTCCCGGACGATCGCGCCGACGGTGAGGAGGGCGATCACGCCGCTCCAGAACCGCAGGTTCGCGGCGAGCGGTGCCGACGTCGAACACGAACTCGTGCCTTCGAACGCGTCGAGCAGCGAGACCACGCCCCAGGCCAGGGCCGCCATGAGCACCGCCTTCGCCGCGAGTGATCGACCGACTCGAAGCGGCGTCCGACCCGATACGAACACGAGGGCCGTACCCACGACCGAAACGCCGACGGTCGCCGCGAAGAGGTTGCCCACGGCCAGCGACCACGGCGTCGTGGCTGGAACGAACAGCAGCATCGCAGCGAACGCACCCACGAGGAGGAACTGCACGCTGCTCGCCCAGCCGACGATCCGGAGGTGACCCGGGGAGGGACCGGCCTCGGTCTTCCGAGCCAGGTCGATCATCATCGCCACGAGCCCCGCGAAGGGGATCATCGCCCACCCGAACAGTTCGACTGGCGAAGCGGACTGGTTCAGGCCCAGGCCCGCATCGAAGCCCTGATGCTCCCCCACGAGACTCAGAAGAAGCGCCGCCGCGATCAACGTCGCCAGCACGTTGAAGCCGTAGGCGGCGGACCATCCCCCGCGATCACGACGGCTGCGCTGCACGACGAGGGCGGCGAGCGCGGGGATCCCCGCGACCACGATCAACAGGAGCGATCCGTCGTACGCGAAGGGCATCGTGGAGAGAACGAAGATCAATCCGCCCATCCAGATCGCCGCCGAGGGGCCCGCCGGCGTTCGGTCGCCCGAAGACGTGGATCGAACCGGCCACAGACGAGCGACGCCCACGACGACCAGGAGCGCCAGCAACGCCAACCACTGTTCGGAGACGGGGGTCCACTGCCACCCGCTCCCCGCGAACCAGGGATCGACGTTGCGGTTCGCCGCGTTCATGTTCCCCGCGTTCATGAAGACGACGATCGTCGCGGCGAACTGACCGAGCAGCGCGATGAGCAGCGCGCAGACCGCCACGCCACGGCTTCGAATTCGATGAGCGAGATACGCCGCGGCGAGACCGAGCCCGCACCAGGCGACCGGGATCGCCGGCCCTTCCAGCAGCAGCCCGGCGGCGACGAAGAGCAGCACTGCGGTCTCGACCCAGAGCATCAGCGACAGGAGGTCGACCGCCCGCTCGCGTCGCCTCAACGGCGATCGATCCTCGGCGGGACGGATCGCATCGAAACCGGTTCCCACCTGGAAGACCGTGACCATGCACAGGGCCGCGAGTCCCAGCGGAATCCAGCCCTCCAGCGTGTTCCAGGCGACCCCGCCACCGCCGGACCCTCGCACCGCGATCGGCATCGCGATCGCGAACACCGCGGTCGATGCGAACCCGAGGCCCGCGTTCCACTTCGATGCGAACCCGCGCATCGATGTGTGCAACGCCTGGGCGTGGACCAGCAGCCACCACCCGGATCCGATGATCAGGAGCACCGTGATGTCCCCCTTGTCGATCGAGAGGAGCATCCAGGGGATCGCGGTGAAGAGGAGGATCGCGAAGGCGGGGACGCGGATGCGGAGGAACGGTCGGGGTCGAATCGAGGCGGCGACGAACGCGACCACCAGCAAGCCGGTCAGATAGAGCCCGAGCCCTGCCGGCCCACCATCCCCACCGGCGAAGTACGGCGCGAACGCGCCGGCGGCGATGCTCGTGATGCCGATCGCCACCGAGCCCGACCGGGCCGTGACGAGTATTCCCACGATCGTGACCAGCCCCATCGCGACGAGCGAACCGAGCGGATCGAACAGTCCGAGGATGGTGCCCGAGACCCAGGCGTCGACGTAGAGGATGCCGAGCCCGGCAAGGAACGGACCGATCGCCGCCGCCTTGCCGAATCGTCGATGAACGAACTCGCCCACCACCAACAGGCCCGCGCCGAAGCCGGCGAGCATCAGGGCGCGGACGATCGCGGGGATCCCGCCGATCCATCCACTGTCGTACGCCAGTTTTGCGAAGAAGAGGCCCGCGAGGATCACGATCACCCCGCCGACCACCGCCATGATTCGCCCGCCGATCAGCAGCTCCAGCGCTCGCGATCGGTCCTTGACCGCAGGCGTCGAGGGTGGGCCCGAGGAGCTGGCGGTGGCACTGGCCGAATCGGGCGACTCGAGTGGATCATCGTCGCGTCCGGGGGACCAGTCGGGCCCCGTTTTCGCGATCCCCGATACCGATGCGGCGACGGAATCGGAGTCGGAGGAATCGCCAACCGAGTCAGCGGTATCTCCCGAAGCCGGAAGAGGAGGTGGCGGCGATTGAGCTTTCTTGATGAAAGGAGCCGCGGCCGACGGGACGGTCGGAGTCGCCTCGTCGGCCGCATTGGCCGCAGCTTCTGGAGCGGACCCGTCGAGGCCCGCTGATGGTGGTGCGTCCGTCCCGGAGTCCGCGGTGTCACCCACGACATCCTTCGAGGAATCCTGCGAACGATTGACCGGCTGACTCGGATCGTGACCAGACTGAANCTTCTCGAGCCGATCAATGCGATCGACCAAGTCCGCCAGCCGTGCTTCGATCCGATCCAATCGGTCTTCGTTCGGCACACGTGAACGCTACCCACACGACGGACGCTTCGTCAAGCCTGAGCGCCGTGTCAACCCGGTCGACCTCGCCAGCTTCGTCGTCCCGTGACGTGCAACACGAGGCTCCACCACTGCAGCGCCGTGAACACCGTCATCGCCACTGGATGCAGAAACACGCCGATCAAGGCCTGCTTGAAACGGGCCGCCAACAGGAATCGATGGGTGATTTGAACCGTGATCGCGACGCATGCAAGCACCAACGCGACGGTGGACACGTTCGATGATTCCCCGCGTTCTGGCGTCAAGAACGCCGAAACAACCAGGACGAACCATGGTGCCACGTGTCCGCCAAGGTGAAGAATCGTGAGGAGCACCAGCAGGAAGATGTTCCCCAGTCCCTCGTAGGCATTCTTCGCGAACCCCCGCCAGGTCTCGAGAAAACCGTGGTACATCCGGCAACCCGCGACGTCCGTGCCATCGAAGATGTCCGTCGCATGCCCCGCGCGTCGAAAAATTCGCGGAAGGCGGACGCCATCGTGCATCGAGTTTCGAATCGCCGCGTGACCTCCGACGTCGATCCAGACGGATCTTCGGACGAGCACGAACTGCCCGCACGCCGCACTCGACGCCGGATCGAGCGTCGAACGCATCCGTCCGATCGGCAGATAGCTCATCAGGATGAAGTGAATCAGCGGGACGACCAAGGTCTCACCGACCGAACCGGTCCGTTCTCGAGGAAATGCGGAGAGCANCGCCAGCTCGCCGGTGACGCCGCGTTGGGCATGCACCGCGGCGCGAGTTCGTCTCAGACAGTCTTGAGTGAATCGAACGTCCGCATCGGTGAAGAGAAGCCAGTCGGTCTCGGCCTGACGCCCCATTCGGTCACAGGCATGCTGCTTCCCGTTCCATCCCGCCGGGAGCGGGTTCACCTCGGCCCCGACCACTCGGTCGTCGCCATTGGTCAGCCTCGTGAGAATCGCCGGCGTCGAATCTTCGCTTCCATCGTCATAGACCATGACNGTCGTGGAAGAAGCAGGATCGGCGTCCGCTGAATCCAAGGCGCTTCGAACGCACGCTTCGAGATTGTCCGCTTCATTCCGAGCCGGAATGCAGACCGTGACCGACCATCCTTCGTCATCCGGATCGAGCACCTCGGGTGCTCGCCGAAAACGATGCATGTTCTGCAGGGAGATGAGCAAGGCGACGGCGGAAACGACCACCGCCCCGGCCATCCACCAGATCAACCAGTCGGACGACGATGTCCCCGCCAAAGGAGTTGGCGACGGAACCATGCTGAAGAATGCGCCGCCGAAGGGCATCGGCATCATGCCGACTCCTTCGAGGTGGNACGCCTCGCGGCGATGCCACCAGACCGGCCGGTCAATCGAAGCCACAGGTCCATGAGCGGATTGATCCGATCCTTGCCGCCATTCAAGAGCTCGAAGGCCGATTCGTCACGGGCGATGCTCGCCGCGGCGAGATCGGCCGTGCACCGTCTCATTCCATCCTCCATCGCACGGAACCAGTCGGTCGTCGAACCCGATTCCAACGAGTCGCAGGGTCGGATCGCCACCAGAAGTTCCGGTCTGGCGTCCTGCCAGAACACGTACTCGATCGAAACCACCACCACCCGCGGGGATCGCTCGCACGAGGCCGCGATGGCGGCCGCACCGGGCCGGAGTCGAATCGGTTCACGAGGATCCGTGAATCGTCCCTGAGGCGTGAGCCCCAGAAGCGTGCCGGGAGAACGCTCGAGCCGCTCGAGCACATGACGCTTCATTCGATCCATGGAAGCCGGGTCATCGGGATTGATCCCGAACACCCCGAGCCGTCGGAAAAATCGGAATCGCGAGAGTTGCTCGCTCGCCATCGGCATGAGAATGTCCCGATGGGGCATGAGACTTCGCCAGAGCACGAGACCGACCAGCGGGTCCCACCACGACGAATGACTGATCAAGGCGATCAGGGGGCGATCCCCGTTGGACGCCTCCTCGATGACCTCCCGACTTCCGTCGAGAAGTCGCAACGCATGAAAGCGTCGCACCACGAGTCGATTCGCGTACCAGGAGAAGAAGCGGCGAAATGCAGGAGACGGTCGATCTTCGATCAGCCCGTCATCACCGGTTCCCGACATGCTTCCTCCTGCCCGGAATTCGGCGTTCGCGGATCACCGATCCCAAGATCGTCTGCGGCGGCGATGGCGGCGGTGACGCCACTCATGAGCACCATGGGAACACCCGGGCCCGGATTGGCACTTCCTCCGGCAAGATACAGATTCCGAAGCACCCGACTTCGATTTCTCGGCTTGAATCCACCCGCCAGACGACCGTGGCTCGCCAGCCCGTAGATCGCGCCTCCTTCGGCGTTGTACATCCGATCGATGTCCTGCGGCGTGAGATGACGTTCGACGACGATGTGGGACTCGAGATCCTCCATCCCCATCCGCTTCAGCTTGTCGATGACCACGGGGCGGTACTGCTCGAGCAATCCACCGCGGCCGTGCCACTCCTGCCCGGGGCGGAGATAGGGCGTGTGAATGAGGGCGTAGAGCGCCTCTCCTCCCTCCGGAGCCTGCCCTGGATCGGTCCGGCTGGGAACTGCGAGATAGATCGATGGATCACGGGCTGGAATACCCCGATCATAAATGTCGGCGAATTCCTCCCTCGGGTTGCGACTGAAGAGGAAGTCATGGTGCAGCAAGTGGTCGTATTGCCGATCAAGTCCCAGATAGAAGACCACGCCGCTGCAGGCGGGCTTGTACTTCCGGCCGATCTTCGCCTGTTCGTTGAGGGCTCGATCGTCACCCATCAGGTCACGGTAGGTGCGTTGCACATCGCAGTTGCTCACCACGAGATCGGCCTTGATGACTCTTCCGTCCTCGAGTTCGACGCCGGAGGTTCGCTTCCCGTCGTGAATGATCTTGCTCACCCCGGTACCCAGAATGATCTCCGCCTCTTCTTCGCGAAGGATCTTCTCCAGGCTTCCCGCGATCATCCGCGTGCCACCCATCGCGTAACAGCACCCGTGATCGACCTGAGCGGCCGCGATCAGCGTGAGGATCGCCGGCGCGAGGAACGGGCTGGATCCGACGTACTGCAGAAAGTGCTCGCAGAGCTGGGCGACGTGAGGTTCTCGAATGTGCTTGTGGATCGTCGCCCCGACGTTGGAATGCATGCGCATCGCCAAGACGTCCTTGAGAATGCCCGGCTCCGTGGTCGGCGTGGCCCGCATCATGTCCGGGATTCCGCCGATGTCCTTGTAGAAGAAGACCTTCTCGCTCAGTCCGTACATCCGCCGGCTGTAGTTGATGAACGAGCGCCAGCCATCACCGGCTCCCGCACCCGGGAACTGCCGATCGAGGGCCGTGGCCATCACCTCGAGATCACTTCGAAGATCGAGAACCGTCCCGTCTTCATACATGCATCGCCACTGTGGATCGAGATCGACGATGTCGACGTAGTCCGACACCGTTCTCCCGGTCCGCTCGATGATGCCGCGAATGACCTGGGGCATCGTGAGGATGGTCGGCCCCATGTCGAAGGAGAATCCGGACTCCTGAAGAACGTTCATCTTCCCACCGAGGTGGTCGTTCCGGTCGATGATGGTGACGTCCAAGCCTCGGGTGCGGAGTTCGACCGCAGAGGCCAGACCGGCCAATCCGCCTCCCACCACCACTGCTCTGGTTCGTTCCGTCGACATGCTGTCTTCGCTCCAGTTTCGTGCCCGCTGGATTGTCCGCGGGCGGTTTCAAGATCCTGTCACACTCGGTCGGCTCGCTTCGCTCAACTCGAATCCGGCGGCGGTGTGACTCCTCGCCCCCACCGCCGAACCATCTTCTCAAGCATTCGCTTCGACCGTGTATCGGGCTCACCCGCGGGAATCCGCCAGCGGCCAGTCCGGGAGACCACCACCGGACGGGTCATGGCCAGAAGCCCTTCCGTCCCCCGACTGCTCCCCCAGCCACTTCCGCCCACCGGAGAGAGCGTCGCGGCGGGATGAGCGCTGGGAATGACGCAATCGTTGATGGTGACCAGACCGCCTCCGAGGGCGGGAACGAGCCGATCGACTCGACGCCGATCCGCGGAGAAGACACTGGTGGCCAGATGCTTCCCACCCCGGCGATGCAGGGCAAGGAGTTCTTCTTCAGTTCGCCAGGCGCGGACCACCAGCAGTGGCCCGAAGTGCTCCGCATCGAATGCCTCCGCGTCGAGCGGGCAGTCGAGGATGGCCTGCGGCCTCACCCGCCGTCCGTCGGCCGGGTCGGCGACGAGCGCCGCGGGACGACCTCCGCGATTGATCGCATCTTCGACGAGCCGGCGATGTCGATCCGCCGCGGCATCGTCGATCACCTCGCGTTTTGCGGCCCCGGCCGCGAGCGGTACGAGGGCGGCGGCGAATTCCGCGTGCCGATCCGCGTGCACGAGCACTCGCCTGGGAGCCATGCACGTCTGGCCGGCATTCATGGTCACCGCGGCCCAGATGCTGCGGGCGGCGACGACCGGATCAGCATCATCCAGCAGGATGGCGGAATCACATCCGGAGAGTTCGAGCGTGGTGGGCAGCAGACGCCCCGCCGCCGACTCGGCGACCAGCGTGCCGATCGCGGTCGAACCGGTGAAGACCACATGGTCGAGATCCGGCTCCAGGAGCAGACGGCCACCGTCCGCTCGCTCAGATGACGTGATCACGAGCTCCGATCGGGAAAGTCCCGCCTCGCCCGCGAGTTCCACAAGCCGCCGCTGCGTCCGCGGCGATCGCTCGCTCGGCTTGACGATCACCCGGTTCCCCGCGACCACCGCTTGCAGGATCTGGATACCAAGGAGTTGGATGGGATAGTTCCAGGTTCCGATGATGCCGACCCGGCCCAACGGAACCCTTCTGACCAATCCCTGCTGTCCGAGGAGCCACCAGGGTCGACCCGCCAACCGACGGTCCTTCAGCACGCGTCCCGCTCGCCGAGCATGCCACCGGCACGAAGCGACCAGAGGCATCACTTCGGCGGTCACCGTCTCCCAACGCGGTTTTCCAGTTTCAGATTCTGCCAGGGACGAGAGGACATCCAGATCTGCGGCCACCAGTCTTCCGAATCGACTGGCCCACGCTCGGCGCTCGGGAGATCCCGGCAAACCCAGATCTCCGATCTTCGTCGCAGAATCCATCGGGTTGGACTGATTCGGGATCATGAGAGGATCACCATGCTCCGGTCCGGCCACGACCTCCGCCGCGCTTCGTGCGGCCGAGGGATCGGACTTCTGGGATGCCGGTTCATTGATGGTCGACTCTGAAGGCATCGAGGAGCTCCAAGGCCTTTTCGACCCGATCGATGTTCGCGGGTAGTCTACCGCCGGATTCGACCATCTCCGCGGCCTTCGGGCCCGAGAGGCCGATTTCGCATCCAGAATCTCCTCCAGACGAAACGACTTCCATGATTGCCCCGCTTCCCTCCTCGAAGACCGCCGACAAACCAAGTATCGCGATCGTCGGGGCCGGACCTGGCGGGCTCGCCGCCGGCATGCTCCTCGCCCGGGCTGGGGCCGACGTGACGATTCACGAAGCACAGCCAGTCATCGGCGGGCGAACCCGACGCACCGAGGTCGGCGACTTCGCTTTCGACACCGGCCCGACGTTCTTCATGATGCCCTGGGTGCTCGAGGAGGTCTTTTCGGCCTGTGACCGCCGATTGTCCGACTACGCCGACCTCCATCGACTCGACCCGATGTACCGACTTCTGATCGGTCGACCCGATCAGGATCCGCTGCAGATCGATGCCACCCAGGACGTCGAACGGATGGCGGCGACTCTCGATGGCATCGAACCCGGCGATGGCGCGGCCTTTCGCCGATTCATGCACGAGAACCGGCGCAAGCTCGAGTTGATGACGCCGATCCTGCGTCGACCGATCCGGTCACCGCTCGATCTCCTCCGCATGGACACATTGAAGGCCGGCCCGACGATCAAGCCGTGGCAGTCGGTCCATGGCCATCTCTCGAGCCACTTCAAGAACGAACACGTCCGACTCGCACTCTCGTTTCAGAGCAAATACCTAGGCATGAGCCCCTTCGAGTGCCCGAGCCTGTTCTCCATCCTGCCTTTCATCGAATACGAGTACGGCGTCTGGCATCCCAAGGGCGGTTGCAACCAGTTGATCGCGGCGATGGCCAACGTCTTCACCGAACTCGGCGGCCGAATCCACGTCGACGACCCGGTCGAGGGAATCGAGTTTGAAGGCCGACGGGCGACCGGTGTCCGATCGAGAACCGGCATGCATCGGTACGACGACGTCGTGGTGAATGCGGATGCGACATGGGCGTTGAAGAATCTGATCCCCGCGGGCCTTCGTCGAAAATGGTCCGACCCCAAGGTCGATTCCAAGAAGTACTCCTGCAGCACCTTCATGCTGTACCTCGGCATCGAAGGCGAGGTCGATCTACCCCATCACACGATCTACACCTCTCGGACGTATCGAGAGAACCTGGATGACATCGGGTCGGGACGCCTCACCGAGGATGCCTCCACCTACCTCCACAACCCGTCCGCCCTCGATCCGAGCCTCGCACCCGAAGGCTGCAGTTCGCTCTACGTCCTGGTTCCGACCCCCAACGACCGAGCCGACATCGACTGGGACGAAGAGGGGCCGGCACTTCGAGAAGCGACGCTTGAAAAACTCGAATCCGTCTTCGGCATCAAAGACCTCCGCGCCCGAATCCGGGTCGAAAAGACGGTCACCCCGGCCGACTGGGCCGCGGAACGGATCAACCACGGGGCCACCTTCAACCTTGCACACGGACTCGATCAGATGCTCCATCGGCGACCTCAGCACAAGCTCGAGGAGGTCGATGGCGTCTGGCTGGTGGGCGGTGGTACGCACCCGGGCTCCGGACTCCCGGTGATCTTCCTCTCGTCCCAGATCACCGCAGGCCTCCTCTGCAAGAGGCACGGGCTCCAGACACCCCATGCGTGGCAGCCGCTCGCCGAGGCGATCGGCGCGGGCGAACCGAGTTCGTCGTAGCATTCCCTGCGTGGAACTCACTTACGCCAGCTATCTTCGTATTCCCGAACTTCTCTCGCTTCAGGTCCCCGAATCCGACGGGCCCGAACATGACGAGATGCTGTTCATCATCATTCACCAGGTCTATGAACTGTGGTTCAAGCAACAGATCCACGAGACCGAAGGACTGCGAAAGCGGCTGGACGAGGGCGACCTCGATGGTGCCGCGAGCACGCTTGATCGAATCCTCACCATCCTGAAGACGATGGTGAAGCAGATCGACGTCCTGGAGACGATGACCCCGGTCTCATTCCTCTCGTTCCGTTCGTTCCTCGCGAATTCGAGTGGATTCCAGTCGGCCCAGTTCCGTGAGTGGGAGTTCATGCTCGGATACAAGCGACCCGGGCCGCTGAAGAACTACGCCGCGGACAGCCCCGAGCATGCCGCCCTCGAGCGACGGCTGGCCGAACCCTCGATCTGGCGATCACTCCTCCAATACCTTCGCTCGGAGAAGGTCTCCGTTCCGCAAGAGCTTCTCGACGCGCCGATCGATGCGGCCACCGAATCATGCCCTGAGTTCCAACCGGAGTTGATTCGCATCTATCGCGACCATCCGCCCCTGAGGAATCTCTGCGAACGATTCGTCGATCTCGACGAAGGCATCCAGGAGTGGCGATACCGACACGTGAAGATGGTCGAAAGGACCATCGGTTTCAAGCGAGGAACCGGCGGCTCACCCGGCGTCGCGTACCTTCGCGAAACGCTCTTTCGGCCGCTCTTCCCGGACCTCTGGGAGATTCGTACCGAATTGTGAGTGCGACTCCCTGATTTCCAGCGGGTCCTTCGAGCCGCCTTGATACGCTGGAATTCTGGAGAGCGCCATGATCCCGCTACACGTCACCATCGCCACGGCGACCGCCATTCTGTCGATCGTCGCCAACCCCGCTGTCGCCCAGAATCAGTCCGACTCACTCTCGCCGCTCGTCACCGGTGGCGTCCCGTTCCGGGTCGAGATGGAGCTCGTCGACTGGGTCGGCGACGATCTTCCCGCCATTCATTCCGCGGCGTATGCGACGCTGGACGAGCAGCTCCTTCTGGTCGGTGGCAAGACCTCCGGGCTCCACAACTTCACCTGCGATCCCGATGTGAACTGGCCCGCGGCCGATTTCAACGGCACGCTCATGGTGGTGGACCTCAAGACCCGTGACACCTTCACCCGGCCGCTCGCCGACGTCGCGTCCGGGCTGGCCCCGAACCAGATCGCGTCCCTCTCCTCGAGCAATCCGCTCTCGCACCAGTCGGGCGAACGACTCGTGTCCCTCGGCGGATACGGCATCGACGAGCACGGAGACTACGTCACGTTCTCGACGCTTCGCGTCCTCGACGTGGCAGGCGTCATCGGCTGGGGGCGTGGCGATCGCACCCAGCTCGCCGATCACATCCACTTCCACGAGGCGCCGGAGAATGCACCGCCCGACTTCTTCACGATCTGCGGCGGCGTCCTGATCGAGAACGGGGACGAGTTCTGGTCGTGCCTGGGCCAGAACTTCCAGGGCGGTTACGTCGACCTGAACGCCTGTCCGTCGATCGGAACCACGCAGGTCTACACCAAGAGCATCCGACGCTTCGCCCTCGACGCATTCCGTCCCGACGCACCCCCGGTCTATCTCGGCGAGACCGCGTCGCCACCGGCGTGGGCTCGCCGGCGTGACCTCAACGTGCTCCCCGCCGTCGTCCCCGGCGGCGACGGCGCCGTGGCCCTGGCCGGCGTGTTCACGCTGGAGGAAGGAATCTGGACGGCACCGATCGTGATCGATCCGCAAGGCGAGATGTCGATGGGTGATCCCGACGTCCCGGGAACGCTGCTTCAGGGGTTCAATGCCTACGAGTCCGGAAGACTCTCGCTCTGGTCGGAGCTTCGCCGCGAGAACTGGTTCCTGACCTTCGGGGGACTGGGCTTCCAGGTGCTCGCGGAGGGCACGCTGGTCGAGAACTACAACATCCCCTATTCGAACGAAACACTCGCCGTCCGGTACGCCCCCGACACCGATTCTTGGAGCCAGCATCTCATCGGCACCTCGTACCCTTTGAGCACGGATGAGAACGGTAACGCGTGGTTCAACGGCACGGAGACCCTGACCATCCCGCTCGTCGACCAGTCACGCCGGCAGATCGATCTCGATGCGATCACCGAACCGACCTCGGTGGCCTATCTCTACGGCGGAATCATCGCCAACGGCCCGGGCATCGTGACCTTCCCGAACACGTTCGCATCGAACCAGTTGTTCGAGGTCATCCTGGTTCCCGGCCCGGGCTGCTCCGCCGACCTCGACGGCGACGGCACGGTGGACGCCGCCGATCTTGCCACCCTGCTCCTCGCCTGGGGACGCGTTCCACCGGGCACGCCCGCGGACCTCAACGCCGACGGCGTCGTGAGCAGTGCGGATCTGGGCTGGATGATCGGTGCGTGGGGCGTCTGCCCGGGGCCTTGAAGCCCGGAGACTCAAAGCCCGGAGACTCAAAGCCCGGAGACTCGAGGCCCGGAGACTCGAGGACTCCACTCTTCTCGACTGTTCACGTCTTCAACTTGGAGCGGGTCAGCGGGCGATCCCACCCTCGCCACCAAGGATCCTGATCCGACCGGTTCGGAGATCCCACTGAACTCGTTCCGCCCGGATCGGCGTCGCCGCCCCCTTGGACTGCACCGTCACCACGCGACCCGGATTCGCCCGAAGCATCGCGATCTGGGTATCCACGTTGTAATCAAACTCCTGGCATTCGATGTCGTGGTCCGGCGTTCGAACGAAGACGCGCCCGACGCCTCTGACTCGGACCAGTTCCGCAGGCCCGCCGAGTTCCACGCCGGCCGCCATCGATTGGGCTCCGACTTTCTTGTCCGACGCGTCCTTCTCGCCTGCTTCCTCGGAGTCAGTCGCCAACCCATCGGCCGGCTTGGCTTCGGCCGCCCGTTCTTCAGGACGTTCGAGCGTGACTTCGAGCCGGTCCGCGGTCATCGACAAGGTGTCGGCGGGATCGATGCCCGCATGCAGGACCTCGACCTCCTGCTCCATGATCACGAGGTAACGATCGTCGATCTCGCGATTCATGGTCATTCGTCTCGCCCAGCGAAACCGGCTGGTTCCGTCGATGCCGAATCCGGCGGTCGACGCGGGACCTCGCTCGGCCGCGGTGCTGGACGGTTCCGGATCGTGCACGAGCAACCCACCCGCACCATCGACCAAAGCCTCGCGAGAGGCGACCGTGTACTCCACATGATCGCCGTTCACGCGGAAGAGCCGAGGGTCGCCACGTCGGGCGGAACTGTTCCAGGTTCGACTCTCCAGAACCGCGTCGCCACGGGCGGTCAGCCGATCGAGCGTCTTGCCACCCTCCCGTCCGAGGAGTCCCTCGTCACGCTCCCCTGCCGGGCGAACGCCACCAACTTCATCGGAGAGGTCGAGGGAGACCCGTCGAGCGTCGAGACGGTCGCTGGTCATCGGATCGGGAGTGCTCCGAACCCGGACGTCACCCTCGAGATCAAGTCGACCGCCCCCCTCGTTGGCCGCCTCGTTGTACAGCATCGCCTGCGACCAGGTGGCCGCCAGAGACGTCCGAGTGGGCGGCGAGGGTCGCTCGATGCGACCCTTGGATTCCGGCACGACGCTCTCGTCGTAGTAGCGGAATCGGCCGGGCCCCGTCCCGCGAACGGTTCGAGACGTGTCGTCGAACTGGACGTCCCGGAGGTTGTCCGCGACGATATTGGCGCGAAGCACCATCACGTCGTCGCCGGCGAGTTGCAACGTCCGATTGACGCCGTCACCTTCGAGCCGGTCCGCGAAGACCCGGGCCCCTTCCTCCAACCTGACCTGAACGCCGTCCGCGGCATTCACCGTCGTGATCTCCACCGCTCCCACGTCACCGCCGGCGAGTTCTCCGGCGATGCCCGAGGGCTCCGCGGCCCCAGGCTCGTCCTCCGCACGCGGGCGGAAGCGAACCACCAGCCGATTCGTCCAAAGCGTCTGACCGGGGTCACTCGCCTCGACGGCGCCTTCGGCCACCATCGAGGTCGGCGTGGTCCGGCCGTCATCCGTTCGGGTCAATGCGAGATCGATCGACCTCGCCTGAAGGGAACCGATTTCCCCGACTCGATCCACCCGCGCCCCACCGCTCGCGAGAATGCGTTCGATGGCCTCGCCGTCTCCACCCTTGGCGAAGTCGACGACCAACGCGTCGGAGCCGAGCTTGAAGTCGTCGCTGGCGACCTTGACGTCACCTCGGAAGCGAGCCTGTTCCAGTCGCCCATCTTCCTGGAGGTCATCGAAGTCGAGATCGACCCCGCCCTCCCAGAGGATTTCCAGCCGAGGCGAACCGGCGTCGGCGGGCGGTGAATCCTGTCCGACCGCGGAGACCGCCGCGAACGCCACCGCATGTTCCGCGCCGGGACCGGCAGCCAGCAACGTCTCCATTCCGATCGCGTAGAGATCGGCGGCACTCCGGAATGCGGATCGAACCCGCATCGCGCCATCGTCTTCAAATCGCATTCTTCCGGCGCCGATGAGGCCACCCTCTCCATCAGCTCTGACCATCCAGAATCGTCCGCCTTCGAGGGCGAAACGGGGACTCTCGATGACCAATGGATGCTGTTCATCGCCGATCAGATCGATCCGCTCGGACTGCGTGCGGTACTCCAATCGGGCACAGGACCCGGTCGCCTGGTTGCCTTCGTCAGCCAGCACGATTCCCTCGCCCGAGTCCGACTCGATGACGATCTCGGCGTCCGTCTTGTTCTGCATTCGAGCGGCCGCCCCCGGATCGGGAATCATCACCAACCGTCCGGAGAAGTGCACGCGAACCAGTTCGGAGTCCGGCTCATCCGTACCCGTCTCACGCATCGGTCCGTAGGCGAGCGCCGAGGCGGAGATGAGATTCGGGGCTCGGAGCGGCATCACTGATCCGCGAACCGGCGCGGCCGTCGCGAACGACGCGTCCAATCCGCCTTCGCCCATGGCAAAGGTGGCGACGAGCCGGTCGCCCTCGACCGTACTGCGGGTGGCGATCCCCTGGGCGTCGAATGCGAGCCGCTCGACGAGAACCTCGTCCTGGAGCACCAGTCGATACCAGGCATCGGAATCCACCGGTTGGTCTTCCTCGATGTCGCGACCGCGATCGATTCGAACACCGCCGGAATCGGAATCGCGATTCGCCGCCCACGCCTTGGCGTCGGTCTTGTCGGTCGGATCGATCGGGTTCGCCTTGGCCACTGGCCCGGACGGCGAACCGAGGGGCGTGGTCGCCGGAGACTTCGAAGGCCGGATGGTGATCGGTTCGATCGCCCGCTCCATCGTCAACCGGGCGATTCGCGAACCGTCGGGCTCGAAGAAGATCCGAAGATCCTCTCCCGTGAACGACGCCTCCGAGGTCGAGACCCGAACCACGCGGGGACTGTGAATCTCCCCGGCCGCGGCGTCGTAGTCGGCCTCCTCCGCTTCGATGACCACGGACGGCTTCCGTTGATCGAGCGGGACGTCCTGCCCATCAAGTTGCGGCTCGAAGATTCGGATTCGGACCTCGCCTTTGAGCCGACCGGATTCGATCGCCTGATCCGGCACCCGCATCTTTCCTTCGATCGCCTGCATCTCGACGATGCGACCGTTGGATGGGTGAAGCCGGGCCCAGGGTTGATCCATGTCCACCCAGGAGTCTGGAAGCGGATCGATTCGGACCGCACCGTACTCCTGCGCGAGTCGCCCATCCTCACCAGCGACCTGTACGGATGCGCCGTCTCGAAGCGTGGCCATCACGTCACGATCAAGATCGGTCGCGGGCCGTGCGAGTTCCTCCGCAGTCGGAACCGACGGGACGGCGATGCGATCAAGATCGACGGTGCGCTCCAGTTTCGAGGTGGAGCCGGGACGATCCAGTCGCCAGACCACCACGATGAGCACGAGGGCGACCAGCACCCCGACGCCGATCAGGAGCAACGGGCCCCGTCCGGTGACGCCTCGCCGAAGGCGGGCTCCACGTGATTCGAGGAAACTGACTGATTGGTTCATCTCGTCTTCGATTCGCATGACCGCCTCCATCCGTGCCGGCGGGAATTCAAGTCTGCTCGGCGTAGAACTTCACGGACGCCTCCCAGGCGCCCCGAGCTTTGAGAAGCCGCTCCACCACTTCGCGAACGGCGCCGCGCCCTCCGGGCGCGGTCGTGACCAGACATGCCGCCTCGATCACTTCTGGAGCGGCATCTCGCACGGCCACAGGGTAGCCGCACCGATTCAGGATCGGCAGATCCGGGAGATCATCTCCCACCATCGCCGCCTGCGACGCATCGATCTTCAACTGCTTCAGAAGTTCCTCGAAGACCTCGCCCTTCCGACTCACGCCGTCGTGAATATGCCGGATGCCGAGTTCGGTGGCTCGCTTCTGAACCGCCGCGCCTCGTCGCCCCGTGATGATCGCGACCTCACCGCCCGCTCGCTGCCACATCCGAATGGCCGTGCCATCCCGGACGAAGAAACGCTTGGTCTCGGTGCCGTTGTCATCGAGCAAGACGGAACCGTCCGTCATCACGCCGTCCACATCGAGGCAGAGAAGGCTGACTTGGGCGGGATCGGGAGTCGGCATGCGCACATGCTACCCCCGGCGGGAGCCTGAAGATGGGAGCGATCTGGGCTTCCGGCCCGTCCGTCGACTCAAGCCGGACGTTTGAGCGATCTGGGGAAGCGGCCCTCGGAACACAGGTCCGAGAGGTCCCGAAGACGATCCGCCACGACCGAAAGGTCGCCGGGGCGCCTCGCCGGAGCCTGCTCGAGACAGGCGTGGACGAGCTCGTCGACCTCCACCGGAAGATCGGGCAGCAGTCTCCGAAGCGACTCGACCGGACTCCTGGCGTCCAGCATTTCGGTCGACCCGTACCGGCCGGTCAGTTGTCGATAGATCGTCGCACCCAGAAGGAAGGCATCGGTACGGGCATCGATGATGCCCACGGCGGCCTGCTCCGGGGCGAGGAATCCAGGCGTTCCCTGAACCCGTGGCTTCCGCTCACCGAGTCGACAGGACTGACCAAGGTCGATCAAGGTCGCCTGGCCCGTCGCGCCGATCAGGATGTTCCCCGGCTTGAGATCGGCATGGGCGTAACCGAGTTCATGAAGGTGATGGAGCCCGTCCGCGATGGACGCGAACTGCTCGAGGAGATCAGGCGTGGTCGCCCGAGGAGCCTCATCGAGGGGAACGCCATCGACGAAGTCCAGAATCAGCGAGACTTCCGTGGTCCGGACGATCTCCCGATAACGGAGAAGCCTGCGTGCCGATCGGACCGCAGGATGATCGACTTTCGAGCCCAACTCGTACTCTCGTTCGACCTGCGTCAGGAATCGGCGAGCCGAGGCGTCGCGACAGTTCACGTGCTTGAGGGCGAAGAGATCCCGGCTTCGAGGGTCGGAGACGACATACAGTCGGCTCGCCGCTCCCTCTCCGAGCAGATCGATCACCCGGTACCCGTGAATCTCGTTCGGAATCGTTGTCTGCCTGCTGATCATGACTGCCTCCACTCCTTCTGAAGCGCCGGTGTTCGCAAGATCATCTCCTGCGGTTTCCCCATTCCCTGAAATGCCCGAACCTTCTGAAAAACGCTTGTTTGCGACGAGGCGTTCCAGCACCTCATCATCTCCGAATCACGGTTCCGCCGATCTTCGAACCCGCCCTCTGATCGAGCGGGATTCTCAACGCTCCGTGCCAGTTTTCCGTGTGCAAACCGCCTGAGTTTCATGAGGGTTCCGAAGATCCCCACAAGTCGGCGGCACGAACGAACCACTGGTCGATACGCACTTCGCCGGACTTCTTGTGAATTCCACTCCGTTTATTTCAGGCGGCGTGGCGACGACCCGCGCCGTGCGACCCCAGATCGCCCGTGAGGCGCAATTCCCGGAGCCGCCCCACGACTTCATCCATTCCCAGAGGTCGGCGAGTGGGATCCGGATGGAGGCACTGCTCCAGGAGTCGGTTCATCCCTTCGGACCCTCCGCCTCGACGGAGCGCCTCCATCCAATCCTGGTGGAGATCAAGCCAATCGGCGGCATTCAATTCCGAAGCGCTGCCCATCTCGAGCCGGGCCCTCAACAACACCGCGGCGATCGATGCCGCGAAGCCGAAGACATCGGCCCGTGCCGTTCGAACACCACCGAGAAACTGCTCCGGAGCCGAGTAGCCCGGATTGCCCTGGCCGCCGGAGAAGGCGGTACCAGCCTCGGCGGCCTCCGCGAATCCGATCAACGAGGGCGCATCCCCGACGCCGACCAGGACATGTCGAGGCCGAACGGCACCATGCACCAGCCCTCGTTCGTGAACGTGCGACAACGCCTCGCCCACGTCTTCCATCAATTCGAGAACCGCCTCGGTGCTCGATGCTTCCCAGCGATCAAGCGTGGGGCCATCGACGTACTGCTGGAAGAGGCCCACGGCATGAACTCGAAAACCCTTTCGTTCACGCCTCAACTTCCGGACCCCTCGAATGGAGGAATGGTCCAGACGCTGACCGATCTCATATTCGGCTGCAAGACGCCTGCATCGCTCTTCATCATCCGCGGTGTGCCGCTGGACGTGCTTGAGCGTCTGCAGGGTCCCGTCCGCGGGATCCGCGACGAGATACGTCGTGACCAGATCCTTGTGGCCCAGTTCCGTGAGGACTCGATGCCCCATCAGACTGCCTCGAAGAATCGTCGCGGGACGACCCGATTCGTTTTTGGACTTCGTTTTCGACACGATCTTCTCTCCCCATCCACGAGGCTCGTACCCGTGACCAACTGCACCCTGACTCTCGAAAACAACGCGAGCCGAGGCAAGCCTCGGACCGGGACCGATGGCTCGGCCGCGTCGGTCTGGTTGGGTTGGGAGGATTGGGCGATCGATCGCTCAGTCGGCGATCGACGAGGCCAGAAGGACGACAAACACGTCATAGATCGCGTGGGTCGCCGCGACGATGCCGAAACCACGGAGAATATAGACCACTGAAAAGTAGGCCCCGCTTGCCAGATAGAAGATCGCCAGCCCGGAGAGAAGGCTCCCATCAGGGCCGTGAATCGGGTGGTAGAGCATGAACGCGACCGCCGAGATCACCACGGCGAAGAAGACCGTCGTTCGCTGGGACAAGCCGAAACCGTCCACCAGCAATGCATGCACCGTCGCGATGATCGCCCACCGGAAGATCAACTCCTCGTAGAGCCCCGCCCCGATACCCATCGCCATGCGTTCCGCGACCGTCTCCCGGAGAGGAACACCGGCCGCCAATGGAGTCGCACCCGAGTTGAGGAGTGCCGCCAGAACGATGATTGGAACGACGAGAATCAGCGACTCGATCCACATCAAGCCGATCGTTCCCCAATGAATGACCCAGGGACGACGACTCAGAACCTGCCACGCGATCAGTAGAACCACCAGCAGCAGCCCGGGAAGTCCGAGCCCGAAGCCGGTGATGCCCATCACAGAGAACAGATCGATGATGTACTTGTGCGCCAGATTCGTGACCAGGATCCCGCCATCCTGTCGCAGGATGGCGATGAGCCCCAGTTCGTAGATCACGATCAGCGGCGCGAGAAGAACCAGAATTTCAAGTGGGCGTTGGGCGCGACGCCAATAGGGGCCGGTCCAGAAGGGCCCGCCGCCGTTGGTATCCGGCGGGACCGCGGACGAACGATCTGGTTTCGCCATGGCAGCGTCACCATCCCTGGCCCTGACAGTTTCTCTGCGGCTTCTTCGGCCTCGGCTTCAATCAGCCTGGGCGTCAGGGCCTCGGCTTCACCAGGGTGAGACCGTGAAGCCGGGCAAGATGGACGCGATCAGGCCGCTGCGGACTTGAGATCACGCAACCGTCGCGAGAGTCGACTCTTTCGACGCGCCGCGGTGTTGCGATGGATCGTGCCGGAGCACGCGACCTTGTCGAGAACCGAACAGACCTTGCGGAATTCTGATTCCGCGTTGCCGACGTCCTTGTGCTGGACCGCCGAAAGGAAGTTCTTGATCTGGTTCTTGATGCGCAGCTTCCGCCAGTTGTTGAGGGCGCGACGCTTTGCGTTCTGTCGAACGCGCTTCTTGGCTGATTCAGTATTCGGCACGAGGCCAGCTCCCTGCGAGGATTCGAGCCGCGTATTATCGCCAGCCTCACGCAGGTTGCAACCCCAAATCCGTCCAATCAGGTGGGGAATCCCACGGATCGGCCCGCTATCATTGGTTTTGATGCATGCTCCACCCACCGAATTCCAGACTCAAGTGGTCTCGGACCGCCATGCTGATACCCGTACGGCGGCATTGAGCCTCGCGGGTTCATTGCGAGAGGAACTTGATGGCCCTCCCGCCGCGCTCTTGATTGCGGCAAGTTTTCATCATTCCACAGCTCTTCCCGAAGCCGTTCGGACCATTCGAGACGCACTCGACGGCCCGGCGTCCGTCGGATTCACCGCGCGATCGGTGATGGCCGGCCCCGAAGAATTCGAATCCGGCCCCTCCATGGTCGCCATGGCGATCGGCGGTCCCGGACTCCGAGTCCGGTCGTTCCATTTCGACCATCGCGACGGACCACCGGAAGCGTGGTCGCGGGAACTGGTCCGAAGCCGACTTCGACCAATGTCGCCGCCTCGCGGAATTCTGGTCTTTGCGGATCCATTCACCGCCGGCTCGGACGCCCTCCCCGCCCGGCTGGCCGCGACGTTCCCGGCCGGGGTCCCGATCTCCGGAGGACTGCTGAGCGGGGCCAGTCAGGCCGGCGCCAACGTGTTGGTGGCCGATGATGCCGTCTCGATGTCCGGCGCAGTGGGACTGATCTTCGAGGGCGACATCGAACTCGAACCCATCGTCGCTCATGGTTGCCGTGGGGTCGGCGAATCCTCGATCGTGACCGGCGCCGATGGAAGCTCGATCACCAGCCTGGGCGGGCGACCAGCGGCCGAAGTGCTCGAGGAAGTCCTTGCAAGCCTGTCCGGCGCGGATCGCACCGCACTCGCCAGGACCCCGCTGATCGGAATCGCGGCCGATGCGGCCAAACCCATGAAGGGGCGTGGCGACTTCCTGATCCGGCCGATCGGCACCGTCGATCGAGCCAGCGGCAATCTCCTCCTCTCGGGTGGAGCTCCCCGCGGGTCAACCGTCCGTTTTCAGGTTCGTGACGCCACGATCGCAGCCGAGGACCTCGGCATGTCCCTCGATCTCGCCGTGCTCGACCATCGACCCGCGGCCGGCGTGATCCTTTCGAGCTCTGCGGGCCGAGGCTCATCGCTCTTCGGTTCACCCGGCCACGACGCCGGAAGGATCCATGAACGACTGGCCGCCCCCCCGCTTCTGGGTTTCGTGGCGGCCGCCGAGATCGCGAGCATCGGAGGCCGCCCCCGCCTGGCCGGCCTCGGGCTCTCCGCGGTCGTGCTTCGAGGGATCGTGCGAGCCTAGGCCGCCCGCGGCGAGCAGGCACCGGGTCGCTCAACCCGAACCAGCCTCGCCGGTAGAAAATCGACATCTCGACGGATCCCGCCCGATAAGGTCATCAGACCGACGTTCATCGGCATGGAATCCGAGATCGCCCGGAGTTTGGGTTGGCGTCGCAAGGCCAACCAAGGAAGATGGGTCGGACGGGCAAGGATCGGTCCGACGACGGCGGGATGCCATTTCTGTTTTCCCGCGATCAGTTTGTAACGAAGGAACGAACCGCCCATGGGCATCGGCACCATTCTCGTCGAACGCGGATTGATCACCGAGCCGGAGCTCGACGAGGCGATTCGTGAGCAGAAGCGGACCGGGGAACGACTCGATCACGTCCTGGTTCGTCTGGGACATGTCGCTCAAGACGCCGTGCTCGAGGCCATCGGGCGACAGCTCGACATGGAGATCGTCGATCTGGCGGAGATGGAAGTCGACGACGAAACGCTCCGAACCCTCCCGTCGCGGCTGGTGTTCAAGCAGCTCTGCGTGCCGATCAGCCGGACGGAGACCACCCTTCAGATCGCGACCTGCGATCCATTCGAACTCAGCGCCTTCGATGAATTGCGGCTCTTGACCGGACTCGGAGTGGAGCTGGTCCTCGCCGACGAGCGGGATCTCCGCAAGTTCATCCGATCCCACTACGGCGTCGCCGGCGACACGCTCGACGCCCTGGCGACCGAAGACCCTGCTGAAGCCGAACACATCCTCGACGCCTCCGGCGGCGAGCTGGATGCCGACGAGGAAGCCAGCGTCATCAAGCTCGTGAACGATCTGCTGCTCGAAGCGATTCGAGAACGAGCGACGGACATCCACATCGAGCCGTACGAGGAAGAACTGACCATCCGCTATCGGATCGACGGCGTGCTGAGCGAAGCCGGCGTGCCGGCTTCGGTCAATCGCTTCCGAAATGCGATCGTCAGCCGTCTCAAGATCATGGCGGGATTGAACATCGCGGAAAAGAGGAAGCCACAGGACGGACGAATCACGCTCCGGCACAAGGGGCGGGAATTCGACCTTCGAGTCTCGATCATTCCGATGATCGCCGGCGAGGGCGTCGTTCTGCGTGTTCTCGACAACAGCGTCGCCAAGCTCGGACTCGATGATCTCGGAATGCCCAAGCCGATCATGGAGCGTTGGGACACCGTGATCACCCGTCCGCACGGCATTCTGCTGGTCACCGGGCCGACCGGCTCGGGAAAGTCGACGACGCTCTACGCGTCCCTCAATCGAATCGTGAGCGAAGCGGTGAAGGCGGTCACGATCGAAGATCCCGTCGAATACCACGTCGAGGGCGTGAACCAGATCCAGGTGAACACCGCGACCGACATGACCTTCGCCGCGGGCTTGAGAGCCATCCTCCGACACGACCCCGACATCATCATGATCGGCGAGATTCGAGACCTGGAGACCGCCGAGGCGGCCGTTCAGGCATCGCTCACGGGCCATCTGGTCTTCTCCACCTTGCACACGAATGACGCCGCCGGCGCGACCACGCGTCTTCTGGACATGGGTATCGAACCCTTCCTCGTCGCTTCGAGCGTCGAAGCGATCCTCGCCCAGCGGCTGGTCAGAAGAGTCTGCGAGTCGTGCGGGCGACGGCGAGAAATGACCGCCGCCGAGCTTCCTGAAGGACTCGAGCCGCCTTCCGACGGAATGGTGGTCGAGGCTCCAGGCTGCCGAGAGTGCCGCCGGACCGGTTTTCGGGGACGAGTCGGTGCCTTCGAGCTGCTCCGTCTGACCGATTCGATTCGGGATCTCGTGGTGAATCGGGCCGATGCGACACGAATCCGAAAAGTGGCGACCGCAGAGGGCGAGCTCGACCTTCTCCGAGATGCGGCCTGGGACCTGGTTCGGGCAGGCATCACCACGCCGGCGGAAGCCATGCGAGTCGTCCGAATCTGACTCCAGACGGGGCCGAAGCAACCTCAGGTCGTCCTCGCCCCGGATCTCAGGCCTGGATCGACCACCGCCGCAAATCCCGACCTCCGCCTCCGAGCGTTTCCAGCGTGCTTCCGAGGAGGCAAATGCCCGGCGGATGGCCGGTGGCTTGACGGCGACGCACCATCGGCGGACACTATGCGTCCCTTTCACGCGGCGAGGAGCCCGTGATCCCGGTGTCACCACTTCCATGGGGTGATCCGGCTAATCGATTCGCGAGAGCGGACAAATGGCCTTCGTGACCTGCGAAGGCGTGGAGATTCCCCAATGGCCCGAGGTTCTGGTGCCGGTACCGGCGTGATCGTTGCTCTGGTCGTCAGCGTGGTCTGCAACGTCGGCCTGTTGACCATCACGTTCATGATGTACTCCGGCAAGGCCGTCGCCCTCGAGAACGAGGCGAAGGCTCAAGCCGAGATGACTCAGTTCATCAAGCCGTCGGATCGAACCAATGAGTTCGAACGCCAGATGGACGCGGCAAGGAGCAATCAGAAGTCGCTCCACGCCTATCTTCAAGGCGAGCGAAAAGAAGTCGCCGCCTTCGTCACCGGCAATCCGAACGCCGATCTGACCGAGATGCGAAGCAGCCTCGGTCTGGGTGACGGCGACGTCGTTCGAAGCGAGATGACCGACCTTCGACGCCAACTCACCGCATCGCAGAACGACGGCGCCAGTCTTGAACGCCAGTTGGCCGACAGCCAGTCGACCAACGATGACCTCAACGACCGGCTGAAGCAGAACGACAAGCTGAGCCAGGAGAAGGTCGCTCAGGTCGAACAGGAATTCAGTGGTTACAAGACCGCGGCAGTGAGATACCAGCAGGAAGTCGAAACCGCGATCCAGAGCATCGAAGAAAGCCGGGTCAAGCTCGACCGCGACTACCGCAACAGGCTCGCCGACCTTCAGAGCCGTCTCGACCGATCCAACCAGGACAACAGCGTCTTCCGCGCCCAGATCGAGGAACTCCGCAAGAAGACGGAGAACTACCGACTCAAGCCCCAGAGCCCGGCGGAACTCGTCGATGGCCGAGTGATCAGTGTTCCCGGAACGGGTGGCCAGATCTTCATCGATCTCGGTCGGAACCAACGCGTCGTTCCCGGCATGACCTTCGAGGTCTACGAGGATGCGACCGCCATTCGACCTGACCCGCGAACCGGCGAATACGTCCGAGGAAAAGCCAGCATCGAGATCATCAAGGTCGCGGCCGACACCTCCACCGGACGAATCACCCGCGAACTCCAAGGGCGTCCGGTCGTCAAGGACGACGTGATCGCCAACGCGGTCTTCAACCCCGACTATCGATTCAAGTTCCTCGTGCACGGGCTCTTCGACGTGAATGGTGACGGCCGTCCGTTCGAAGACGAGACCGACTACGTGCGACGTCGAATCATCGAATGGGGCGGCGAGATCGTCGAGGGCGACACCCTCACCGGCGACCTCGACTTCCTGGTCCTCGGTGCTCAGCCGCCGATGCCCGCCCCCCTGCCTCCCGATGCGGGCGACGATCAGTTCCGTCGCTTCCTCAAGCAGCGGGAATCTCGCGAGCAGTACGACCGACTTTTCGACCAGGCGACCGACGCCCAGATTCCGGTGCTCAACTGGAACCGGTTCGAGATGCTCACGGGCATGAACCCCCGCTGATCAACTCGCCCCGCCATCCCTGTTCTTCTCCGCGGACCGGACCGACATGACGGTCCGGTCCGCGGCTTTTTCGGATCCTCGTCCACGGTGAACGCCTCCTCGCAGAACCTCTTCGACGACCCCGTCCGCGGTCTCCAAGACCTCGCTGAGTTTCTGCCTCTCCGCGCGTTGGGCGCCGCCATCCAGTGCGTCGACCCTGATCAGAATCTGCGAACCGCGGCGGCGTTCGGATCGCTGTACGCGAAGATCGCCTCCAAACGAACCGCCCGCGCAAAATCGAACATCCTTCGGTCTCTTCCCGGGACGACGGAGACGGAAGCGGACGGGCTCGCGGTCGATTCGATCCGATACATGTTCCGGATGTTCCTCGTCGACAGTCTGGCGATGCCACGCCTCGTGAACCCATGGAGTTGGCAGGAGCACGTCGAGTTCGCATCCTTCGCGCCGGGCGCGGAGCTGCTCGCGACCGACAAGCCCGCCCTCTTCATCACCGGGCACTGCGGCAACTGGGAACTCCTCGGGTTCACCCTGGCGGCCATGGGTTTCCCCATGACCGCCCTGGCACGCCCGCTGGACAATCCCTACCTCGACCAGTGGCTGCTCGGTCTCCGCGAGGCGCGCGGCCTCCGTGTCCTCACCAAATGGGGCGCCACGGATCGCATCGTCTCGATGCTCGAAGGAGACGATCCGGCAGGTCGCCGGATCGGCTTCATCGCGGATCAGAATGCCGGCGAGTCGGGACTCTTCGTCCCGTTCCTCGGTCGTCTCGCCTCGAGCTACAAGTCGATCGGCCTCCTGGCGATGCGCTACGAGCTCCCCGTCGTGGCCGGCTTTGCGAGACGACTTGGAGATCGATTCCAGTATCGCCTCGAGATGGTCGATTACTTCGGCCCGGACGACTGGTGCGATCAACCCGACCCCCTGTTCTACGTGACCGCGAGATTCAATCGGGCGATCGAAAAGATGGTCCTTTCGGCCCCCGAGCAGTACCTCTGGATTCATCGCCGGTGGAAGAGCCGACCCAAGTGGGAACTCGAGGGCAAGGAAATGCCTGCATCCATGCGAAAGAGACTGGAAGGACTTCCCTGGATGGACCAGCCGACCTTGGACCGGATCCTCTCGGACGGGAGTACCTCCGCATGACCAGCAACGGACGATTCACCGGCCAGCGAATTCTCGTGGTCGACGATGACCAGGACATTCTCGACTCGACCGAATTGGCCTTCCGAGCGGAAGGTGCCGAGGTGATCCTCGCTGCCGACGGAAATACCGCGGTCTCTCTCTTCCTCGCAGAGCGGCCGGACGGCGTGGTGCTGGACATGATGCTTCCCGCCAGATCAGGCTTTCTCGTGTTGGAGAAGATCAAAGAGACCGACGACCCGCCACCGGTGGTGATGGTGACCGCGAATCAGGGACGACGGCATCTGATCTACGCCGAGAATCTCGGAGTCTCCGCGTACCTCATCAAGCCCGTCCCCCTCCAACGCCTCCTCGCCACGCTGGGTGATCTGATGGAGTTGGCGTGAGATTCGATCTCTTTTCGTGCCGCCTTCGATCGCCACGGACGTTATTCTTCCGGTCCGAAAGGGAGTCATGGCGAAGTTGACCCAATGGCGAATCCACAGTCCGAAGCCCGCCGACGCCGATGGCCGTGCCGCGGTGATGGCCACCCGCGCCGAACTCGTCGAGATGCTGGCCGGCTTCAACATCGGCCCCGAGCAGGACGGAGGCGACTTCGAAGTGCTTCATGGGCCGGGCATCCGAATCCACATGCCCTTCGAGGATCCCGTCCGACAAGTACTCGTCGAAGAGGACGATGACTCGATCGCCGCGTTCGTCTTGATGGCGATCGCGAGGCGGTTCGACTGGAAGTTCACCGACGTCGACACTCAGCGAACCCTGTACCTCTTCCGAGGGAATGACGCCGGATGAGTGACCAGGGCCAGGTCGATCTCATCGTCCAGCGGACATCGTTCGCCGGAGACGATCCGGAAGTCACCCGGAAGTCATCCGGATGGCTCTGGATCATGCCTTCGACGATCGCGGTGACGTGACCATCGTTCGTCGAGACGGAACGGAGGTCGAGGGATACCTCTTCGACCGGCGGAGCGCGCGGACGCTGGATGCATCGATGGCCAGAGTCATGCCGACGGATCCGACTCTGGGCCGCATCGAAATCGCCTCCCCGGACATCTCCGAGCTTCGATTCAGTGGCCGTGACCCGGCGGCGGGAAAAAGCTGGGAGAACTGGGTTCGCCGGTTCGCCGAGAAGAAACTTGCCGGCGAAGAAGCGAGCATCGAAAGCGATCGACTCGGCTGACCGAGCGACGAAAATCGCCTCCGGCTTCGCCACTTGTTCAATTCTTCTGCTCGACGGCGGCCTCGAACACGCCGCCTCAAGGGCGGCGGATCAGCGATTCGGCATTGGCATCGACTTCGATGCGACCAGCCTTGCGGCGAACATCGATCTCGTCCAATCTGGCATCGACCCTGCTCAGCAGATCCATGGCGACCCGAGCACTCCGGTCGAAGGCGTCGAGCCCCGTGACCTCTCGGATCGCGTCGCGGCGGCCGGCTCGTTCCAGCCTCTCCCGGATCTCCGTGGCATCCTGCTGATTGGAAGCGAGGGTTCGGACCAGACTGGCCCGCAGCCCGAGCAGACCGGCTTCCTCCTCGGTCACCGGGCCCGCACTGGTTCCGGCGAGACGAAGGTTCGGAGACTCCTGCCCGGGTCCGGCCGCGGAGACCGGCGTGGGAGCGTTGGTGGTCACATCCGTCATCTGGGGGGATTCTCCCCGCTGGCTGCGGTGGAGGCAAGCGGAGGCCCTTGGTCCAGCCCCGCAGAACCCCCGATATTGAACAGATTCGGCATGCTTCGACTATCGGCGCAATCGGCTTCTCCTCACGAACCATCTCGAGTGAATCGATGCTCATGAACGATGGGAGGCTGTTGTTATTGGACAAACTGCCTGATTTCACCCGCCACGGATGGACAATCGGGGGAATTGCCAGACAGCCTCAACAGGCTGGGTCGCTCTTGGACTCCGACGCCTCGTCGTCCTCATCATCCCCACCCAATCGCCCCACCAGGAGCGAACCAATGCCGCCTCCGATCACCAGGAGCAGCGAGAGTCCGATCTGGCCGGCGGAGGGCTGATACGACTCGGTCAGCCAGTACTTGCGCTCGTCTGCCTGTCTTGCCGCTTGTACTGCTTCCTCGTGCTCGAGCTTCACCCCGCGGATGGTGTCGTTCAATTCGGGAGGGACCGCTTCCCGGAACGGCCAGAGCCCCGCGACCGCACCCAACAGGAACCCGAGCAGTGCACCGAGGGTGACCTCGCGATGCCGCTTGAGCAACCAACGCATGATGTTGCTGACCAGCGAGACGCCCAGGAGCACGCCGAGACCGATCGACACCAGTGGCCAGGCAGCCTGCAGCATCAAGGTTGTTTCGCCGCTTCGAATCGACTCCTTGAAGGCATCGATCGCATCGAGCACCGGGAGATACTGGCCGAGTACGAGCAGGAGATACCCCCCGCTGACGCCCGGAAGGACCATGGCGGCGGCACCCGCAAAACCCGCGACGAACAGCCCCCCCAGTCCACCCTCACCCGTCGAGGAGGCGGGTTGAGACTCCTGCAGAATCGCCAGAACGACCATCGCGACGAACGCGACCAGCGCGGCGATTCCCGCGCGAGCAGGCATCGGTTTGAGCATTCGCCAGAGCGTCGGCGCCCCGCCGAGGGTGAGCCCGATGAACAGGCTGTAGGCGATCCAACGATGTTCGAGGACGAAGTCCTTCACCGGACCCGCGAGCAGGCCGATCGCCAGAACCGCCGGGATGGCGATGAACGCAAGGAGCAGCCAGGGCTGCAGCTTGCGGGAGAGCGTCGTGGCTGCCGCGACCGACTCCACGAAGGTCGGATACACCCCGGCCGCCAGCAGCATGGTTCCGCCGGAGATCCCCGGGACCAGATTTGCCAGCCCCATGAGAATGCCGCCGATCACGCATCGACCGAGAAGGAGGGGGTTCATTGGCGAGTGGCCGTTGGCAGTGGTCAACCTGAAACTCCGATGAGTCGATGAAGAGAGGAGGGCCGAGACTGATATCATCAGCCTTCGACCCCGAGTATCGGCTTCTCGACCTCCAACGCTCGATGCGTCATGGAAAACGGAACATGGGCACCCCCAACCCCCCCCAACGCATCCTCGTGACCGGCGGCGCCGGATACATCGGTTCGCACGCCTGCCTCAGGCTGGTGGAGACCGGCCATTCGGTGGTCGGACTCGACGATTTCTCCCGAGGGCACCCCGGGGCCTTCCGGGCCATCGCCGCCGCCGCCGAGGAACTCCCCGGCTCGTTCACCTCCGTGGAGGCATCGATCGGAGATCGACGTGGGTGTGCCGAGATCCTCCGAGAACACGACATCGACCTGGTCATGCATTTTGCGGCGTTGGCCTACGTGGGCGAGTCCGTCGAACAGCCCTTGCGGTACTACGACAACAACACCGGCGGTGCGATCTCACTGCTCGAAGCGATGATGGACGCCGGGGTCGAGAGATTCGTCTTCTCGAGCACCTGTGCCACCTACGGCGAACCGGGCGCTGACCGAATCCCGATCGCGGAAGACTGCCCGCAGGCCCCGATCAACCCGTACGGCAACTCCAAGTTCATGGTCGAGCAGGTCCTCTTCGATCATGCAGAAGCCTGCCGGCTCGCGGACAAGCCCTTCGCGTTCGCCGCTCTTCGCTACTTCAACGTCGCCGGAAGCGATCCGAAGACGAGGATCGGCGAAGATCATCGTCCGGAAACGCACCTGATCCCGATCTGTCTCGAAGTCGCCGCCGGTCGTCGGGAACGACTCATGATCTTCGGGGATGACTATGACACCGAAGACGGGACCTGTATTCGCGACTACGTGCACGTCTGCGATCTCATCGATGCCCACATCGCCGTGATGAACCAACTCGCTCCGGGAGACACCCACACCCTCAACGTGGGACTCGGACACGGCTGGTCCGTCCACCAGGTGTTGGAAGCCTGCCGAGCCGTCACCGGCAAGGCGATTCCCGAGTCGATCAGCCCACGTCGAGCCGGTGATCCGCCGAAGCTGTACGCGAATTCGTCGCGGATTCGGGATGACTTCGGATGGTCTCCCCAGTTCACCGAACTCGAAGCGACGGTGGCCACCGCCTGGGCCTGGATGCAAGCCAATCCTTCCGGCTACGCCGACTGAACAGCCACCGCTGACCCGCGAGGCGAATCCCCTCAGAACGGGATGCTGACCAGTCCGGTCAAGGCGATGGCGTCGACCCCCAGGTTCGTCGGCGTGGTTCTGGCGTTGGAAAAGTGATACCAACCAATCCCCACCAGAAGCCTCGCGTCCTCTCCCAGGTCGAACGAGAAACCCACGCCCGCTTGCGGCGTGAAGTTGAGCCTGCTGCCTGACGGCCGAACCGGCTCCGTCGCGTATGCCAGCCCGATGCCGAGCTCGCCATACATCGTCCAATTTTCGTACCGAAGAAAATGCCATCGCATCATGACGCCAAGCCCGAACAAGGCGGCATCAGCACCGGCGTCCTGTCCGACCCAACCGAGATCCGCCTGGATCCCGATGCTGAAGTCCTCGATGGCGAACCACTCGAATCCGCCTGAAACGTAGGCCATCTTCTCGTCACCGAGATCACTTCCCAGCATCCCCCCGATGAGCCATCGATGACTCCCGGCGGTTCCGTAGGCCGGCGATGAATCCACGGCGGCGTCATTGGGAGATGCGGCGGAGTCGGCCTGTTCGCCAGCCGCCACATCTCGATCCTGCATCAAGATCGAAAGCACATCCATCTCCACGGGCGCCGCAGACAGCGGACTGGCATCCGCCAACATCGCCATTCCGGCGACGACCAGGATGATGTGACCGAAAAGGAATCTCGTGATCATGTTCGCTCCAGACCTGGACGCCGATTGTGACCGGCGATCCTCGAAGACGGTACGAGATTGAACCTTGGAATGTCGCCACTTGAAGTCGGGCCGACACCGCTCGCCCTGACCGCTGCCGCAAACATCCGAATCAAAGATACGCGAGCCAAAAAAAAGACCGTCCGGTCGCTCCGACACGACCGAACGGGTTCGACAACCATGTTGCCATGGTCGCGAAGAAGATCCAGATTGTCAGGGTCGCTTGAGACCCTGGAAGACGCACATTCGCTCACTCACCCTCGGGCCGACCCCGAAGCACACCAGAACCGGCCTCAAATCCCGGATCATCCCGGAATTTTCACCGGCTTTCGTCCGAATACCGGACATCGCCGGTTTTTCGCGGAAGAACGCCGCATGTTCCGTGCTTTTCGCCGCAAAATCGCCTCGGCAGGCGAAATTTACCGACATCCAAGGGTTCTTTCTCACGTCGGATTACGGGCCATTCCTGTACCGTTTGTCGTCGAGCTCCGAATCGGGGTGAATCCCGAGTTCGAAAGACGACCTCAGCACAGTATCGTCCGCAATGGGTATCGGTCAACGCCTCTGCGACACCTTCTCCGAGGAAAATGTAAATCGTTGGCCGGCATGCCTTTATGGATAAAAAAGAATCCGCCAAAATGGTCCGAGTGTCGATCGCCGCCATTCTTCGCCCCACCTCGGATCCCGATGGCCGAACGCCTTGCGTCCTGGCCGCGTGGCGACCAATCGACGCGATCCGAGGTGGTGTGTGGGAACTTCCAGGCGGAAAGATCGATGCCGGCGAATCGGCTGCTGATGCGGCACGACGCGAAGTCCAGGAAGAACTTCAGATCGACATCGTCCCGCGCGAATCACTCGGCGTGGCAGAAGACATCGACGAGAACCAGTGCAAAGAGAAGCATGTCCACGTCGAAGTCGTGCTCGCAGACCTTGCCAGCGAGGAACCCCGCGAGTCCGATCGGCTCTGGAAGTGGATTCCGATTGCCCGACTGCACGAGTATGAGTGGCCCCGGGCGAACACCGAGTTGAACCGACTCCTCCAATTGAGATTCGGAATCGATTCCAGTTCCTGATTCGATCATCGGGCGAATCACTCGAATGAACGCGCGAAGAGTGATACCCTCGAATTGCCGCACTGGCTTCGCTCACCGCCACATCCGGATCTCGAGCACATGAAAGACGACTCGCCTCCAAATTCAGGCGCATCTGGATCATCGGGGAAGCGCGACGTCTCTCGTCGCCTCTTCCTCCAGACCATCGGCATCTCCGCCGCCACCGCTGCCGCTGATCGACAGTCCGCGAATGCGGATGCCGCGATGAGGCCGGGCGGGGCGACCATCATCGGCCCCATGCCCGCCAGGACCTCGCTGAACGTGAACGGAGCAGCCGTCGACTTCGTCGCCGAGCCCGCCACGACCCTCCTGGAGGCGCTCCGCGAACGATGCGATGTGACCGGCCCCAAAGAAGTCTGCGATCGAGCCGCCTGCGGTGGGTGCACGGTTCTCCTCGACGATCGCCCGGTGGCGAGTTGCATGATGCTGGCGCTCGATGCGACCGGTCGAGAAGTCACGACGGTGGAGGGCATCGGCACGGTCGATGACCCCGATCCACTTCAAGTGGCCATGGCGGAATTCGACGCCATGCAGTGCGGGTTCTGCACCCCGGGAGTCGTCACATCGGCCAAGGCCCTGCTGGCACGAAATCCCCGACCGAACATCGATGAGATTCGCGCCGCACTGTCGGGGAATCTTTGTCGCTGCGGAACCTATCCCAACATCTTCAATGCGGTCCTCGTGGCCAGCGGACAAGACCCGGTCGAAGAACCGACCGATCGTGGCCGCACCGCTTCGGGAGGCCGAGCATGAGCCAGGAACCAAGAGATCTTCGAGCCATCAACGCCGGGCAGTCGGTCGCGGACGACGCGACCCGACTCGAAGGACTGGAGAAGGCGACCGGAGCCGCCCGCTACGGACGAGACCAGATCAAGAAGGACATGCTCTGGGTGAGACTGATTCGCTGCCCATGGGGACGCGCCTCGCTCGATTCGCTCGATCGCGACGCCGCGCTCGCCACCCCGGGCGTCGTCGAGGTCGTGGTGTCCGGGGATGCCGGGGAATACCACGGCGATTCCATCGGGTACGTGGTGGCTCGGAGCAGACGTTCGCTGGAACGAGGCCTTCAAGCCCTGAACGCGACGTGGACCCGCCTTGATTGCAAGACCGGGATCCTCGACGACGAGTCGGCTCGAGGCCCCATGGAGGAACCGTCCGACCAGACCGCCTCGGCGATCGATGACGCCGCCTTCACCTTTGAAGCAACCTACTCCACACCGGTCCAGACCCACTCCTCGCTCGAGACCCACGGCCTGATGATCGAGCCGGATGGCGAGAATTCGATCGTTCATGCGTCGACCCAGGGGACCTTCGTGGTCGCCGACCAGATCGGACGTTTCCTCGGCAAGAGGCGATCGAGAATCACCGTCGATTGCGAACATGTCGGCGGCGGATTCGGCTCGAAGTTCCAGATCGGCAAAGAGGGTGCGGCGGGCGGACTCGCTGCCAAGTCCTCCGGCGAAGCCGTCTATTCCTTCTGCGATCGCGAAGAAGAACATCTGGACACCGGAAACCGCCCCGGACTCCTGTGCAAGGTTCGCCTCGGCCATGATGCCGACGGCACGATCCGCGGCGCTCGATTCGAGACGTTCGGAGGAACCGGCGTCTCCAGCCGCGGCGGCGGTGCCCGAGTCCCCAGCGGTCGATTCGAATTCGGAACCCTCGACGCACGCAACCATCGCGACGTCCAGTTCAACGCCGGCGGCCCCCGAGCGATGCGGGCGCCCGGCTGCCCACAGGGTGCCTTCGTCGAAGAACTCCTGATCGACGAAATTGCGCATCGGTGCGGTCAGGATCCACTCGACCTTCGGCGTCGCCTCGACGATTCCGATCGCCGACAGGAGATGTACGACGTCGCGGCCGATCTCATCGGATGGAAGAATCGGTTGAAGACGGGTTCGCAATCCGGAACCATGAGAACCGGATACGGCATCGGAACCTGCGACTGGGGCAAGGGAAGAGCGCCGGCCAAGATCGAAGTCGTCGTTCACCCCGACGGACATCTCGAAGTGAGAACGGGCACGCAGGACATCGGCACCGGACAACGCACCGCGATGGGCGCCCTCGTCGCCGACCGAATCGGCGTCCCGCTCGCGAACGTCTCAGTGGCGATCGGCAACTCGAAGCTTCCCCCCGGCCCCGCTTCCGGCGGCTCGGTCTGTACCCCGAGCACGGCGCCAGCGGCGATGGCGGCCGGCGATCTCGCCCGGGAGCGCATCCTGGCGGGCGTCGCGGAACGGGAGAAACTCGATGCCACCACGCTGACCATCGACGACGGCGTGATCATGGACGGCGGCCGGAAGGTCGTCCGCTGGGAGGATGCCTGCCGACGGCTTTCCGAACCAGTCTCCGTGACGGGAGAATTCGACGGACGGGCCAGTGCCTACTGGGGTGAAGGATCCTCGGAAGGTGTCCAGGCCGCACGCGTCGAAGTCGACTGCGAAACCGGCCAGGTCTTCGTCCGCGATGTGATCGCGATCCAATCCTGCGGCCTTCCGCTGGTTCGCAAGACCGCGGAAAGCCAGATCATGGGCGGCGTCATTCAAGGCACGAGTTACGCCCTCTTCGAAGAGCAGGTGCTCGATCCGAATACCGGGGCGGTGTTGAACGCGAACCTCGAGAGCTACAAGATCCTGGGATCCGAAGATTGCCCGCGAATCATCCCGGTACTGTGGCGAGATGACCAGACCGGAGTCCGAGCACTCGGAGAACCTCCGGTGATCCCCACCGCGGCGGCGATCGCGAATGCGGTCTTCAATGCGATCGGGCGACCGGTACGCGACCTGCCGCTCCGACCGGATCGCGTTCTCGCCGCACTCGCCGAACCGATGGCGGAACAGGTGGTGGCCGTCGCACCCAGAACCACCGACCGGGAGACGCGGGCATGAATCCCTTCGCCTACACCAGTCCGAAGAACATCTCCGAAGCGTCCGCGCTGACGACGCCGAAGGGTGAGTTCGCCCTTCCGGTCCTCAAGGGCGGCGGCATGGATCTGCTCGACCGAATGAAGGAGGGCCTCGAATCGCCGGACCTCGTGATCGATCTGACCCGCATCGACGATCCCGCACTCGACGCGATCGAGACCAATCGCGTCGGCGGACGAGTGACCCTGGCCATGCTGGCGGAGTCGGACGAACTCCACCAAAGCGTCCCGATCCTTGGCGCGGCCGCTGGAAGTGCCGCAACACCGCAGGTCCGCAACGTCGCCACCGTCGCGGGGAACCTCCTGCAGGAAACTCGATGCTGGTACTGGCGAATGTCCCAGTTCGACTGCCTTCGCAAGACCGGCGACGAATGCCCGGCCCGGGAAGGCGATCACCGATTCCATGTCATCTTCCAGGATGGACCATGCCTGATGGTTCATCCGTCGAACCTCGCGCCAGCGATGTACGTGCTGGACGGAGAAGTGGAGGTCGCGGGCGGCGATCGAGATCGAATTGCGATTCGAGACCTGTACCCCGCTCCCGATGCCGACTGGCGATCGACCAGCGTGCTCTCGCCGGCTGAGATCATCACCGGCCTTCGATTCAAGTCTGCGCCGAATTCAGCGTTCATCGCCTTGAAGCAGAAGCAGTCCTTCGATTGGCCGATGGTCTCGGGATACGCCGTCCTGAAGCTCGATGGCGATGTGATCACCTCCGCCCGAACCTGTGCCGGCGCCGTCGCACCTCGACCCCACCCACTCCCCCAGGTCGACGAGGCCCTGGTCGGCGTCTCGATCGATGACGACGCCCGCCTTCGCGCCGCGTGTGAACGCTCGATCGAGGGCGCAGACCCTCTCCCGGGCTCGGCATACAAGACGGCCCTGCTCCCCGTGGCGATTCGAAGGGCGGTGGCCGCCGCCGCGAACCCCACCGGTACCGATCGAGGAGGTGACGCATGAGCGACCACGACACCGATGAGCCCATCCGACTGAATCTGATCGAGACCTGCGTGAACCTGCGGCACAAGAACATGTATGTGATGACCGAGCACATGCACCGCGGGCTGGTCGACGATTCCAGCACCACCCGATGTTTCTGGTGCGTGTTGAGTCAGGACGAACTCGGACCGGATCGAAGCGGCGTGACCCCGGCCTCCTGCAGCGGTGGCCGTGGCTGTTTCGAGTCGGCGTGACGTCCTCGCTTCAACCTGACACCGTGATCGGCGTGCTTCTGGCCGGCGGACGATCCGCGCGGATGGGCCGTTGCAAGCAGGTGCTTCCCTGGATCCGCGATGGTCACCGAACCACGGTGGTGGCGGCCGCACACGACACCATCGCCCCGTTCGTCGATTCCATGTTCATCACGGTCGGACTCCATGCACCCGCCATCCGGGCATCGCTCGGAGAACGACGCGTGACCCCCCTGGACGTGGATCCCGAGGGTTCGATGCTCGATTCCGCGAGAGCCGGCATCGAGGCCGCACTGTCCGCCGGGGCCACCCGAGTGCTTCTCCATCTCTCCGACCATCCAGGGGTCGCGTCGGGCACCCTCGAGCGCCTGCTCGATGCGGAGACCCGGCGATTCGACTTCGTCCACCCTCGACACGACGGTCGCGGCGGACATCCCATCGTGCTCTCCTCCGCGGCGGGACGTCGGATACTCGACTCACCGCTGGCCGATGGACTTCGATCCGCGCGGGAACTCCCGGGGCTCACGGTCGAGGCGATCGAGGTCGATGACCCGGGGATTCATCTGGATCTGGACACGCCTGATTCGTGGGGCGAGGGCCTGGAATCGACCTGACCGCTCCTCGAGACTCGGACCGACGTCTTGGATTTCGCCGTTCGAGGCCGTCTCAATCACACAACGCCGCGATCTGACTGCGAAGTCTCGGACGAGTCTCGGCCATGAATCGCTCCATGATTCGCTGTTGAGCGGGATCGTCCATCGAGACGTCGAATGCGTTGGAATCCTCAAGCCAGGACGTCGCCTTTCGAAGCCGCACGCATTGCTCGGGCGTCAGGGCGATCTCTTCTCTGGGCCGGCTCACGTCGGTGAGTCCCCAGCCAAAGGAATCCACGGTGGCGAGCGTCGCGATGAGCCCACGATTCGACCCATCGTAGCCATGAGCGATCCGAGGAAGGTTCGCCATCACCACGATCACCTCCACCACACGGTCCTGATCGTCTTCGATGAGGGCCAGCCGCAGATCCGCCCAGAGCGTCTTGCCGATACCCCGAATCGCCTGCGTGCGAATGGCGACGTCCTTGGGCGGGACGCCCCAGTCTCCGTTCAGATCGGTCAACGGCATGTTGAACGCACGCAGATCGTTCAGCAGCTTGACCACCCCTTCGTCGTCCGGCATTCGTGGCGGCTGACGAGAGTCGAGCCAGAGGTCGAAACTCGACCGAATGACCGAGTCTCCGGCGACGAACTGCGAGTTCCCGTCCTTCGGCCATCGGTTCAGGGAGTCACCCCAGACCAGCCCTCCGTTGACCGTCCCGCCTTGCGCCGCCGACCCGGTCCCCCCCACGCCCGATCCGGCCCCCGCGACGATTCGAGTCGAACCGGACTCGTCGCATCCGGACGCGAAGACGATCATGGAAGCGAGAGTGCCGATGAAGATGTGTTGGATGATGCCCATCGTCCCATTGCAACCGCCACGGGGCCCGATGTAAAGCGGGGCGACTTCAGCCGCCGATGCTGCTCATCGCCCGGCCGCCTCTGGCGGCATGAACTTCCGGTTTCATGGCGGTGCATCTGGCGAATGCATCACGGAGCGAGCGATCGCCCGCGACCTCGGAATCCCCCGATTCCTCGCGAAGAATCGGCATCAGGTCGACCTCCCCGCCGTCGAACAAGCAACTCCGCAGAATGCCTGACGAGGTCAATCGCAGACGATTGCACGTCTCACAGAACGGCCGGCTCATCGCATGAATCAGTCCGATGCGACCACGTCCACCAGGCATCGCCAGCAGACGGGCCGGGCCGACCCCGGGATCGGCGGATGACTCGACGGGGTCGAGCGGGCCGTGAACGGCCTCGATGTTCGACGTCACTTCATCGGCCGTGACCAGATATCGCGCCGCTTCGCCATCGGCCAGCACGCTCGATCCAAGCGGCATGAATTCGATGAATCGAACCGTCCAGTCTCGATCGCGGGCAAGCCCGGCGAAGTCCGCGACCTCGTCGTCGTTGACGCCACGCATCACCACGACGTTCAACTTGACCGTTCCAAACACCTCCGCGGCGGCCTCGAGGCCACGTTCGAACAGATCGAACCTCCCGCCGCCCGTGATATCGCGATACCGATCCGGCCGAAGACTGTCCACCGAAAGCGTGACCCGATCGATGCCGGCCTCCTTCAACGCTCCGGCGAGCCGGGGCATCTGAAGGCCGTTGGAGGTCATCGAGAGATCGGAGGGTCCGATCGCCCGGATTCGCTGGATGATCTCGACGAGATCGCTGCGAACCGTGGGTTCACCACCGGTGATCTTGAAGTGCCGAACGCCCAGACGGTGAGCGAAGCCGGAGATCCTTGCGAGATCCTTCGGCGAGAGCAGATCATCCTTGGACTGAAAAGACACCCCACCCGCAGGCATGCAATACCCGCATCGGAGATTGCAGCGATCGGTGACCGAGATTCGGAGCATTCGCACCGACTCCAGCGATCGAGGCCCGTTCGCATACAGCGGGCGGGAGGGCCCGCTCTGAAGAACATCCAGCGGAATTGTTCGATCGACGGTCGTCACCCCTCGATGGTACCCCGTCGTCGAGCCCGACGGCCTGACGATGAACCGATCGGACGAGGATTCAGACCGCTTCTTCGGTTTCAGACAGCGTTTGCGCGGGTTCGAGGACCGTTCGGATGTTCGTCTCGATGGCGTCTCGAAGCGCTGCTGCCGAAAACGGCTTCGCCAGCACTTCGATGCCTGCCAGATCGGCGATTCCACAGACATCGAGACTGGCCGGCCCCAGTTCGGTGAGAAGCACGACCGGCGTACTGGAACACGTCCGGATTCGCCGGGCGAGAACGGCCCCATCACCGCCAGGCATGTTCAGATCCGCAACCACCAGATCGAACCTGAAGCGGGAGAACTCACGCCAGGCAGTCGCGCCGGTGGTCGCGGTGATGCAGTTGTATCCGAGCCCGTTGGCGATCTGGACGACCGACAGCATGCTCTTCCGATCGTCATCGGCGACGAGCAGGGTTGGTCCGTTTCGAGTCCGCATGTCGGTCGACTCCTTTCCCCGTTCCCCCGGGTGAATGAAGATCGATTCCTCTTCGCAGCCAGCGATGGCGATCGCGAAGACGCGTACCAATGGCATCGTCCGGGAACCGACCGGCGTTCAGTCCTTCTGGATTTATTTGTCAGGATCGGCGTTGCCGACTCAATCAGCCGCGGAGTCCGGGTCGATCAGCGGGTCCTGACCAAGATTCGAGTTCGCGGGAACCACGGGATCGGCGACCGGAACCGGCGCCCCTTCGACCGGCGCGCCCGGTCTGCCCGTTCCATCCTCCGCTTCCACTTCCGCCGCCAAGCCAGCCGACGTCATGGGCTTCCGGTCCGCGGCTCGTTTCGCATCCGCCGCCGCCAGACGATCGCGGGCGACCTCGGCCCGGAGCAGGACCTGATCGGCATCGGTGTTCTCGACCACCAGATCGAAGTGCCAGACGGTCCGACTCTCCAGATCCGCCGGTATGAGTTCGGCGATCAGATCGGGTCCGGGGAGATCCCAGATGGGGACATTCGCCGACCGGCCGGTCATCACCGGCTCGAATCCGGCCTTCTCGATCCGAACGTCATAGGTGCCATAGTGGAGGATCTCGATCTCGCATGGAGTCGAACCGACCTCCCGATCATTCATCCAGACCAGGGCTCCTTCCGGAGCGGAGGTGATCTGAACCACCCGGCGAACGCAGCCGGAGGCCATGGCCACCGTCAGGGCGAGGGCGGAAATCATCCAGAAGGCGGGATTCCTTGACGCGAGTCCGTTCATCGACGTCGGTTGTAGCCGGGGGCCGGACTTCCCGCAACCTCGAATCCAGTGTCGCCCCCCCATCCTCAGGTACCATCCCCGGACCATGCCACTGCTCGAAGTTCAAGATCTTCAGAAGACCTACGGCGGAAGACGCGTCGTGGACGGGGTTGGATTCACGGTCGAAGCCGGCGAAATCGTCGGTCTCCTCGGAAGAAACGGCGCCGGAAAGACCACCTCCTTCCGCATGACCATCGGGATGCTCACTCCGGAGCAAGGCAAGGTCATGTTCGATGGCCGAGACGTCACCTTCGAACCCATGTTCAAGCATGCCAAGGCGGGCATGGGCTACCTCAGCCAGGAACCAAGCGTGTTCCAGAAGCTCACCGTCGAGCAGAACGTGATGGCGATCCTCGAGACCCGCGGCCTCGACCGCGAAGCGCGGAATCGCCGTTGCGAGGAATTACTCGAGCAATTCGGGCTTCAGCACAAGCGAAAGGAACAGGCCAGAACCTGTTCCGGTGGCGAGCGCCGCCGACTGGAGATCGCCAGATCACTGGTGACCCGACCTCGCCTGATGCTGCTGGACGAGCCGTTCGCGGCCGTGGACCCTCATACCGTCGAAGAACTGCAGGCCGAGGTCCGGAAGCTGGCCGACGAAGGAATCGCGATGCTGGTCACCGATCACAACGTCCAGCAGACGATGCGGATCTGCGATCGCGCCTACATCATCCACGAAGGAAAGAACCTTCGCGACGGCGATCCGCGAACGATCATCAACGATCCCGTGGTGAAGGACGCGTATCTCGCCAGCACCTTCCGCGGTGACGAATTCGATTGACGCTGAATGATCGGGGGGTCAGCTGATGAAACGAAACGTCATCGGATAGCGGAAGTATTCGCCGCGCCGTCCGGTCGCGATCGCGCCGCGGATGGCGGAGATCAGGGTCACCGGAATCCACACCACCAACGCCAGCCAGCCGATGATCGGAATCACGGCGAGCACGACGAACGTCAGCATCACGTTCATCAACTCGCGGCCTTGATCGTCGATGATCTTCGACTCATCCTTCATGATGCCCCAGAAGATGATCACGCCGATCCACAGCAGCGGTAGCGTGCCGGTCACCGCCCCGATGAGCGGCCAGAGGTGACTTCCGACCAGCACCGTCTTGGCCACTCCGCAGACCGAGGGCTGCCGAATCTTGCCGGAAGGATCGACGACATAGGGCGAATGGGTCGCTTCCGCCTGGGAATCCCAGTCTTGCCCCGCGTCGTTCATGGCTCCGATTCCTTGCATGTCACCTTGATGGGAAATCCTCTCCGGGGATTTCACCGCCCGAGAAACCCTGCTTCAAGCCTCGTACGCGTCTTCGTCGGGAGAAGGATGGAGCCTGATGACCGAGACACGCTCGATCCGCGTCGGCTCTGCCTCCAGAACCTCGAATCGAATGCCGGCCGCTTCAATGATCTCGCCGGCCACCGGAACGCGTCCCAACCGCTCGAGCATGAATCCAGCGACGGTATCGAAATCGTCGTCTTCGGGGATTTCGGTCTCGAGGAGTTCGTTCAAGTCATAGATCTGGAATCGGGCGTCCATCTCCCAGCGATCGTCGGCCACCTGTGCGATCGCCGGAGGGAGCTCCTCCTCGGTGTCATGCTCGTCCTGAATCTCGCCGACGATCTCTTCGAGTACGTCTTCGATCGTCACCAGCCCACTGGTTCCACCGTATTCATCGACCACGATCGCCATGTGAACTTCGCTGCGCTGGAAGTCTCGAAGCAGATCCTGGACCGGCTTGGTCTCGGGGACGCGAATCGGCTGTCGGAGAAGACGATCGAGCCGGAAGTCCGCCGCGTCAGTCCCCAGGTAAGGAACGAGATCCTTGACGTAGAGAATGCCTCGAATGTCGTCGAGATGCTCACCGTAGACCGGGATTCTGGAGTGCCCCGCCTCGATGATGATCGATCGGATCCTGGAGAGGTCGTCGGTGAACTGAATACCCTCGATCTCGGTCCGCGGAGTCATCACCGTTCCGACTTCGGTGCTCGTGAAATCCACCACGTTCTCAAGCATCTCTGCCGCAGATTCGTCCAAGTCCCCACCAAGCGTGGTGTCCTCGATGGACCGCCGGAGCCGTTCACCCGCCTCATCCTCTCGAAGATTGGCGCCGCTCAGACGCCGGATCGCTTCATCCATGACCGCGGTCACCCTCGCGAGCGGACCAAGGAGCAGATCGAGAAATCTGAGAATCGGGAGCGCCCTCATGATGAGCGACGTCCCGACGTAGTTCGCCATCGCGCCGGCCATCACGCTCGTCGAGATCCAGAGCGTGAAGACCGAGGCCAATCCGGCCAGCACCAGTTCCGAGGGCTCGGCCAGCCCGTCCGCATCTCCGGCGGTGAAGAGTTCCACGAAGATCACCGTCACCCCGACGCTCATCGTCGTGCGGACGAAGGCGAACTCCGTGACCAGTTCCAGGCGGCGGCGGAAGATCCACTCGACCCTCGGCTCGTTTGCGGTCGGATCGGTGCTTCCGGTTCGTCGTCGTCGCCAACCTTCCAATTCGCTTCGGCTTGGATCCTGCAGGGCGAGCCGGAGCGCGCTGCACCACGTACCGACCAGCGCGAAGACGATCAGACCGAGAATCAGGAAACCGTTCATGGAGCCCCCTCCTCTCCCGGTTGGGATCGAAAGACCGGCCCGACGCCGATCTTCGTGAGCAAACGATCTTCTTCCGCGTGCATCAACGCATGTGCCTCCGGCTCGTGATCGTCATGCCCGATCGCGTGCAGCAGGCCATGGACGCTGTAGAGCAGCAGCTCCCGGCGCAGATCGTGATCGAACTCGGAACAACGCCGCGAAGCTTCATCCACGCACGCGAGGAGATCGATCTCGATTCCAGCCTCGCTCTCCGAGACGAACGTCAATACGTCGGTCGTCCCTTCGACCCCACTGAACCGCTGATGCGCTTCGCTCATCACGGGATCCGCGACAAGCCGCACCGAACACCGGACGATGCGACGATCGATCTCGGTCTCCACCAGCGAGACCACCGACTCCAGTCGATCCCGGATCCAGTCTGCATCGTGACCTTCGACCCCGGGCGCAGCGACGTCGATCGTGACCCCGCGTTCCGGCTCGCCGCCGCCGGGCGACCCCGGTTGCGGACCAGGTTCCGAGGAGCTGGCGTCGCAGCCTTGTTCGGCGGCCGCGGAGTTTCCAGATGAGTCGCCTTCGGCGTTCATGGATTCATCAACCTCCGGCGGTGATCGTGACGGGAATGAACTGAGGCTTCACCCTCGCTTCGAATTCGCCGCGGTACTTGTTGACGATGGTTCGGACCGCCCAGTTGTTGCCATCAGCGAGTCCGCAGATGGTGGTGCCGGGCGTCAATCCCATGGATCCCGCGACCTCAAGCAGGAGGTCCAGATCCTTGGTGGTACCGGCGCCACGTTCGATCCGCATGAGCAGCTTCAGGATCCAACCCGAACCTTCACGGCAGGGCGTGCACTGACCGCACGATTCGTTCTTGAAGAACCGGGAGATGTTTCTCGCCACCGCGACCATGTCGGTGTCCTCGTCGAAGATGGTCGGACAGGCGGTGCCCAGACCCAGGACGTCGAAGCGACCGATGTCGAAATCCATCGGCGCGTCGAATTGATCCGGCCCGAGCACGCCCATGGACACGCCGCCGGCGATGGCACCCTTGAACTTCTTGCCGTGTCGCATGCCGCCACAATGAGTCTCGACCAGTTCCCGAAGCGGGATTCCCAGATCGCACTCGTAGACGCCCGGACGTTCGACATGGCCGGAGACGCCCATCAACTTGGTTCCGTAGCTGGGTGACCCGCCGGTGGCGCTCTCGCATCCGTGGCCCTTCCACCACTCGACACCGTGCTCGATGATCGGGACCACGGCGGCCAGCGTCTCGACGTTGTTCACGATCGTCGGCCGTCCGAAGAGACCCTTCACCGCGGGAAACGGTGGCTTGATCCGAGGCCAGCCCCTCTTGCCTTCGACGGCCTCCAGCAGGCCGGTCTCTTCACCGCAGATGTACGCACCGGCGCCTCGGTGAAGATGACATTCGACCTTGAAGTCCGACTTGCCCTTGAGAAGCCCCTGCTTCCCGAAGATTCCGTGAGCGTAGGCCTCTTCGATCGCCCGCTGCATGACCTTCGCCTGATGGTGGTATTCACCGCGAATGAAGAAGTACGCCGTGTCGAGCTGACACGCGTAACAGGCGATCGCAATACCTTCGAGCACGAGGTGCGGGTCGAAGTCGCAGAGCAGGCGGTCCTTGAACGTCCCGGGCTCCGCTTCATCACAGTTGATCGCGAGATACCGACGTCCACCGTCCGGATCGGGAAGAAACGACCACTTCAATCCGGCGGGGAATCCCGCACCGCCTCGTCCCCGGAGGACGGCCGCCTTGACCTCCTCGATGATCTCCTCGGGCTTCCTCGCCATCGCCTTCTCAAGACTCTGGTAACCACCCGTGCGGACGTATTCATCGATGTCGATGGTCCGACGCTCCTTGGGATCACCCCAGGGCGCGGTCGGGATTCGCTTCGTGAGAACTGGCTCGTTCATGGGCATCTTGGTGGGCCTTGCGTGCGGTTCAGGAGGCAACGACGGGTTCGTTCGGGTTGAGGAACGTGATTCAAGCGGGCGGAGACGGTTCGGAGTTTTCGGATTCCGGCGGATTCCGAAGTTCGACTTCGTCGATCGTGGTTCGTCGAAGAACCACGTCTCCGCGGTCCTCCGTTTCGACCGATCGACCGACTTCCTTGACCTGCGGTGCCGCCGGATCGGTCTTGATCCCCTTGACGACATGCCCGACGAATTCGCCGAGCGAACGCATGATCGATTTCGACTCGGAACCGGTCATCTGGTCTTGTTTCCGGCATCGTTCACCTGACGCGCTTCCGCGATCAGACGATCGATGGTCGTGATGTCGAGACCTTCGTGCAGCGTCTCGTTGAACAGCGCGACCGGCGCGGTGTCACAGGAACCGAGGCATTCCATGGCGAGGAGGGTGAAGATCCCGTCCTCGGTGGTCTCATGCGGTTCGATTCCGAGTTCATCGCGAACGTGATCGAGCAGTTTCTGGTGTCCGCAGACCTCGCAGGCGATCGACTGGCAGATGCCGATCACGCACTTTCCGACCGGCTCCGTCGTGTACTCCTCGTAGAAGCTGACGGTGTCCAGCACCTCCGCCGGAGGAAGCTCGAGGAACGAGGCGATCTCGATCATCGCCTGGTACGAGACGTGGCGATACTCGTGCTGCACGTCGTGCAGGATCGGCATCAGGGCGCCGTGCTTGGTCTCGTAACGCGGGAGCGTGTCCGCGGTCCAACGGGCCTTCATGGCCTCGGTGCACCAGGGTTCGTCTCGACGAACGATCTCGGCGTTTCCGGAATCGACGACCTTCCAGGACATCGTGTGGTCTCGCGTTGGCCGGAAGAACATCCGGCGAGGAAAAAGGAGTGATCAGCGGTCGAGTTCGGCCGCGATGATGTTGAGCGAACCGAGCACGGCGACCACGTCGCTGACCAGATGGCCTTCGATCAGCTTGGGGAACACCGAGTAGTTGATGAACGATGGCGGCCGGGTACGGACCCGCGTCGGATACTTGGTCCCGTTGGCGACGATGTAGTAGCCGAGTTCGCCGTTGGGACTCTCGACCGCACCATAGAGCTCGCCGACCGGAGCATCGACCCCGCGATTGTGCATCAGGAGCTCGAAGAGCTGGATGGTGCCTTCGATCGAACCGTAGACCTCGCCCTTCTCCGGGATGCTGAGCTTGGAGTCGGCGAGGGTGTCGATGGGCCCACTGGGAATGTTGTCGATCAGCTGTTCGATGATCGACACGGACTGGTGAAGCTCTTCGAGCCGGACCAGGTATCGCGAGAGCGAATCACCGTCGGTGGAGATCGGCACGTTGAACTTGACGGCCTCGGCGCCTTCGCCGTCCCAGTTGTCCTCGTAGCAGAGATAGGGCTCGGACTTGCGAATGTCTCGCGTGATTCCGCTCGCCCGACCCACCGGGCCGGAGAGGCTCCAGGCGATCGCGTCCTCGCGGCTGATCGTGCCGACACCCTTGAGACGGTCCACGAAGATCCGGTTGCGGTTCAGGCAGGATTCGAGATCCTTCTGAGCACGAGGAAGACGGGTGTGGATGAATTCCTTGATCATCCGCTTGAAGACTTCGTCGTCATCGATGTCGCGCCAGGCACCACCGAGACGGGTCCAGTCCGGATGGAACCGTTGCCCGGAGAGATACTCCACGATGTCGTAGATGAACTCCCGTTCGTTGAAGCCGTAGAGAAACCCGGTGAACGCTCCGAGGTCCAGCGCGGCGGCGCCGATCGAAAGCAGGTGGTCCTGAATCCGGCCGAGCTCGGCCATGATGGTTCGAACCACCTTGCAACGCGGCGTCACGTCGATGTCGAAGAGCCGCTCGCAGATCGTGTGCCAGGCGATGTCGTTGGCGATCGGCGAGACGTAGTTCATCCGGCTGACGGTGCAGACGTACTGGTTGTAGTCGTGATGCTCGCCGAGCTTCTCGAACCCGGAGTGGAGGTAGCCGATGTGCGGTGTGCATCTGGCCACCCGTTCGCCGTCGAGCTCCAGCACCAGCCGGAGCGTGGTGTGCGTCGCCGGGTGCTGGGGACCGAAGTTGAGCACCCACCGGTCCGGGGCGTGCACATGGTCCTTGAGGTAGTCGGTGTTCTCGATGTCGAGGCCGTAGACCTCGTCAGGCTTCATCGTGTAGGGCATGGATCGGGCCCGAAAGGGACGAGGCGGCGGATGCGGCCCCGGAGGGGTTCAGAAGAGGCCCTCAGTATAGAACCCCGGGCGGATCTGGCCCGGTCTTCGAGGTGGTTTCAGGCATGAAGTCATCCGGGAATCGACCGGATTTCCGGATGTCGCCCTCCGAAGTCCGCCGCCTCGGGGGGAAATGGCTCCCAGATTCCGAGTCGGGACGGGGGCGCCGGCGTCACGCCCTGAAGACGGCCCCGAGTTTCTTCCCGAGCAGCAGACTGGCACCCGCCAGGGTGCAGGCCAGCAGGAGCATGGCCCAGGTTCCCATCGCCGAGGCGATTCCAGGCCCGTCGCCAAGCCGTTCGAAGAGAACGTAGATGGCCTTGGTGATCGGATAGTCGGCTTCTCGCTGGGCCAGAATCAGGCTGTCGCTGACTTCCAACATCGAGAAACTGAAGGCCAACAGGGCACCGGCGACCAGGTTCGCCGCCACCAGCGGAAGCACCACCCGGCGAAGAACCGTCACCTTGCCCGCACCCAGTCCATGAGCCGCTTCCTCGAGATCGACCGGGGTCTGTTCCAGACCGGCCACCGTCGACCGAACGACGTAGGGCAGTCGACGAACCGCATAGGCGACGATCAGGATCGGGATCGGATTCGGATCGGCCCCGAGCACGTTGGCGGCCCAGGCGAGCGGACCGTCGTTGAGGCTGGCGAAGGTTCCCTGCGGCAGCACCGGCGAGAGCACGAACGCGAGCCATCCGGGCATCGGCCCCTGGAATGGCCACTCCAGAGTCATCGCGACGTATCCAAAGGCCATGACCAGTCCCGGCACCGCCAGCGGAAGCATGCAGAGCGCATCGAGAATGGCCCGGCCTCGAATCTTCGTTCGAACGATCAACCGTGCGGCGATCACCCCGACCACCAGATCGAGAACCACGGCGATCGCGGCCAGGAAGAGACTGATCCGGATCGACCCGATCGCCAACGGATGCGAGAGCGCTTCCGTGTAGTTGTGCAGTGTGAACGCTCGCGGCAGGATCGACTGATACCACTGCCCCTCCACCGAGAGGCTGGCGAGAATCACACCGACGTGCGGCATGGAGGCGATCCCGATCACCGTGCCGAAGAGCAATGCCGCCAGAATCCCCGCGACCGGGCCGAGCCGGACCGAGGAGTCGCCACGAGAGGCCTTGGCACTCGCGGCCACGCCCTTGACACCCGGGAGCACTCGGCCGAGCACGTAGAAGAGCGTCGCGGTCGACAACATCACCACGGTCAGGGCGAAGGGTTCCGCACTGGTCTCCATCTGCTTCAGTCCGTCGAAGATCTGGACCGGCGTCACCTGCCGGAATTCGAACATCAGGGGTGTGCCGAGTTCGGTGAAACTCCAGATGAACGTGATGGTGCAACCGGCGAACAACCCCGGTCGCACGAGGGGCAGGGTGACCCTTCGGAATCTCGTCCAGGCGCCGGCTCCGGAGTCTCGAGCCGCCTCATCGAGTGCCGGGTCGAGATTCGCCAGGGCGGCGAGGAGATTCAGGTAGATGATCGGGTAGAGATGGAGCGCCTCCACCAGAATGACCCCGAACAGCCCCCCGTCGCCAAGCAGATCGAGGGGTGCGTCGATCAATCCGAGATCCGAGAGCAGCGCATTCAGCGAGCCCGACCGGCCGAGCAGATGCCGAACGCCGATGGCACCCACGAAGGGTGGCAGAATCAGGGGAATCAACACGAGGGCGCCGAAGAGCGTCTTCCCGGGAAACTCGTGGCGAGCCGCGACCAACGCCAGGGGCATCGAGATCACGATCGAAAGGAATGTCGTGGCCGTCGCGATGGTCAGGGCGTTGAAGAGCCCCCACCGCAGATTCTCGTCCCGGAAGACGTCGAGGACGTGGTAGAGCGTGTACCCCCCGTCCGCCGACATGAAACCGCCACGCACCGTCAACCAGATCGGATAGATCAGGACGACGCCGAGCAGCGCCAAGATGCCGTAGAGGGTCAGATATTTGCCAGGGGAGGAATTCCGCATCCGTCCGAGAGTCTACCGGTTTCGGAGTCCGAATCCCGCCCGTCGACTCGACCGATTCCCGGGACCCGCATCACGGCCGGGTTCAGCCCGTCCATGCCGCCAGCATCACCCCGATGTCGCCGCCACCCACCGTGCCGCTTCCATCGAGATCCGCCGCCGCATCGGAGGTGCCCCAGAGGGAGAGGAGGATGCCGAAGTCGGCACCGTTCACCTGGCCGTCCTGATTCAGGTCCGCCGGGATGAATTCCGCCGCTTCCGGAATCCACCACGCGACCGCCGCTCTGGTCGAGACGGCGTTTCCGTCGATCCGACTCAGCCGGACGGCGTACTCACCCGCAGCCAGGCCCCGGACATGAATGAGCTCGACGCTGTCCACACCGCTCTCGCTCCGCACATTGCCCGACGCGAACACCTTGGCGTTGGCGCCCACCAATGGCACGGCCGATCCGGCGTCGATCCGCAAGAGCTCGAGATTCAGATCAGGATGGGTCGCCGAGGTGAAGTTGCTCGCGATGACCCGATTCCAGGTCGCCAGAATTCCGATTTCATCCGCCGCCTCCGAGATCGAGAATCGATGCCAGAGGTCCTCTCCGCTGGACATCAATTCGAAGTCCCATCCGGGGCCGGACATCGTCGAAGCGGCGGGAAGTGACGACTCGCCCGACTGCTCGAGACCGGTGTAGATCCGGTGGGCTCGATCGATCTCCACGACGCCCGCTCCGAAGATCTCGTCGATCGGACGAGCCGTGGTGCCGCGATCGGCGCCGGAAGTGGAAGGATTGTTCGTCCAGTCTTCGTTGCGAGCGGCCCCCGCGAGCAGGACGGCCTTCAGAACCTGAGGGAGATCCGCGACACTGTTGCCATCGAGCTCCGGCGTGGTGTTCTCGGTCTCGTAGAGCAGCGCGGCGCACGCCGACACCACCGGCGTCGCGAAACTGGTGAAGTCGCCGGGAGCCACGATCTCGGGCTTCATGCGACCCTGGAGCTCCGTGCCCGGCCCGGTATCCGAGGCGTCGTGATCTCCGTCGCTCAGACCGACCGAGATCCCGTGGTGCATTCCCGACATCAAGGCGTAGGAATCGCTCCCGGCGCCATTGTTCACGCCCATGACCCAGAGGGTTCCAAAGGTGTTGGAGGCGTAGTCCGCTCGTCTCAGGGCCAGCACGTCGGAGGAATTTCCGACGCTGCCGATCCAACTGTGATTGAAGATCATCGCGCCGCCCGGGGGATTGTCCGGGACACTGCTCGAACCGAGCCTGAGATACCCCGAGCCGATGAAGTCGTTGACGTCATAGAGATGGACGGTCGGAATTCCCGGCGCCACGCTCTCCTCGCTTCCGTAGAACTTGAATCCGACCTTGGAGGCATGAAGACTCGGCTCGGTGGGGCCGCTTCGCTCGATGAAGTCGATGCCGGAGAACTGGCCGTTCCCCTGATGGGGCGAGTAGCCGGGATCGGGAATCTCGACCTGCACCACCGCCACGCCGGCGCCCGTCGGCACCTCCGCGCCGAGCCTCGCGACCAGTGCGTCGTATCCGATCTCCGAGAAGATGTCGGCCGAGCTTCCGCTCGCCATCGCCAGAGCAGGCGCAATGCTCAGAAGAGCCTGAATTCCACTGATCTTCATGACGGTTTCCGTGGGTCGGGTTCGACCGCCACTCGCGCGGCGATACTGACCAACTCTATCCCTCGGAAAGAGCGGGTCCAGCGGAAAGTCCGGGAACCTGGAGAGGAATCCGGCCGTCCTGCGGATGATGAGGGTTGAATCGGGGCTGCGCGACCCGGATCAGGGAAGCGCCGCATCCCGTCGAACCAGAAGTTCGACTCGGGCATCCTCGCTGGGCCGGGTGTTCAGGCCGAGACGATCGCGACGAGGCTCGCTCGTGCCACTGATCTGGACTCGGATTCGAGCGGGCGGAATACCCGCGGCTTCCAGACGCTTGACGACGACCTGCGCCCGAGCCCACGCGACCTCACGCCCCTCCTGCGGCCGGTTGAAGGCCTCTGGCTCGGAAGCATGCCCTCGAACTTCGATCACATTGCGACGGCCCGCCTGCGACTTGGCGAAGTCGGTGATGATCGATTCGGACTGCGGCGTCATCGAGACGGACTTGAAGGCGAAGGGAACGTCGGTGCCTTCGCCGAAGTAATCGATGTCTCTCGGCGAGCGGACATCCTGCTCTCGCCCGCGGACCCCCTTGGTGCTGGCGTCGCCGGCTCCGCGCTGACGGATCGCCTGGAGTACGCGAGCGTCTCGAGGATCGTCAGGGTTGAGGGGATTGTGGAAGGCTCGACGAACCGCTTCGATGAGTTCCGGATCGATCTCCTGGACCTCCGTGGCCGCACCTTCCGACTCCGCACCGCCGCCGCCGGGATTTCCACCCTTGGGCTGGACGTTCAAGGCGAAGAGGATCACGAAGAAGCCCATGAGGAGCATGACCATGTCGGCGAACGAGATCAGCCACTCGGGAGCACCGGCCTCCTCCTCCTCGTGGCCACCGCCACCGTGACCGATGCCGTGCCCCCCGCGATGTTTTGCTTGATTTTCCGACATCGTGATCTCCCTCGCGTCGGATCAGGCTGCGAACTTGAGGCTGCTTCGTCCCGACTGCGGAACGAAGGCGAGCATCTTTTCGGTGGTGGTTCGGGGATTGTCGCCGGCCTGGATGCTCATGATTCCCTGGAGCATCATCTCCTTGGCGAGAATCTCCTCGCCGGAACGGAGCGAGAGCTTGTCGCCGATCGGACCGGCGATCGCATTCGCCAGCACGGTGCCGTACATCGTCGCCGTCACGGCCACCGCGAGCATGCCGCCGAGTTCCTCGATGCTGCCGCCCAGCGAGCCGAACATTCCGATCTGACCGATCAGCGTGGCCGCGAGGCCGTAGCCCGGTCCATAGAGCTTGATGAGGTCGAAGAACTTCTTGCCGGCCTTGTGTCGTTCCTGAATCGCCATCACCTCGAGCCGAAGCGTCGTCTCGACGATCGCTTCGTCCGTGCCGTCGACGGCCATCTTCAGACCTTGTGCGAGGAACGGATCCTCGACGTTCTCGATTTCACCTTCCAGGGCGAGGATCCCGTCCCGACGCGCCTTGTCACTGAGCGTGGCCATCAGGGTCACCGTCTCGGCGTTGGAGACCGAAGGCTCCCGCATGAATGCCTTGATGTAGCCCGGAACCTGCTTCAGCTTCTCCATCGGCATCGCCATGAAGAGCACGCTGACCGTGCCGCCAAAGACCATGATCACGCCCTTCAACGACCAGAACATCATGATGTTCCCGCCGTGATTGAGCACGAGCAGCACCGTTCCGACCAGAACGACGACTCCCAGGATTGTTCCGATGAGACTGGCCTTGTCCATGACGCGATCGACCTCCCTGTCGCAACGGGCTCCCTCGAAAGAGTGGAGACCCGGCACAGGAGAAGCGATCGACCGGAAAGCAAGGGTTCTTGACGCGAGTATCCACCTCGACGCAGGAGCGTAGGAATCATGCGGGATGGCGTGTTCGGGAAGTGGTCGAGGGGCGGTTCTTATCGGAGACGCCGGCACATCCGGTCAACGAGCCTTCCGACGCATCGACTCCCCGCCGCTCCACGGCGGCGGAATCAGACGGTCTCGACGACCCGCTTCAGTGCCGCGGCAGGCCGAAAACCGACCGTGCTCGATGCTGGAATCACCAGTGACTCGCCGGTTCGCGGATTTCGGCCCGATCGCTCCGCCCGGTGCTTCCGTTCGAAGGACCCGAATCCCGCAATCGTCACGGACCCGTCCCGTTCCACGCCCTCGAGAATCCCATCCAGAACCGCTTTGACCGCCTTTTCCGCATGGCTGCGAGTGCCTCCCAGGTCTGCGGTGACGAATTCGATGAGATCACTCTTGTTCATGCTCAGCTCCGTTCGAGTTGTCGGGACCAGCGAAAGATAGCGACTCGCCCGCCAGTGATCATTCCGTCTCCCCGCGTCGGGGGATCACCGGTGGAAAGCCGACTCAAGTTGCAAAGTGGGGGGAATCCCGGCTAACGCAGGGAACGGTCCGGATCGAAGCGACCATCGAGTGCTAGCATCCTCCCTCGATGAACGCTCGTCTCGAAAACCCGACTCCCCCACTCGTCGTCCGGACCGAACATCTGGACCCCGCCGCGGAAGCCTGGATCTCAGAGCGATGCGAGTTTCTCGTCGCCTCACCGGATGATCCCACCTTCGAATCGCGGGCGGCCGAAATCAACGGCCTCGTGGTTCGCACGTACACCGAAGTGAATGATGCGCTTCTGGATCGACTGCCGATGCTGAAGGTCGTCGCCCGAGCCGGCGTCGGAGTCGACAACATCGACATCGCCGCCTGCCGGCGACGCGGCATCGAAGTGGTCCACACCCCCGACGCCAACACCCAGGCGGTCGTCGAATACGTCACGTCGCTCTTGTGTGATGCGCTCCGGCCCCGGATCTTTCTGACGGAGGCCGTCGATCAGGACGCCTGGAAGGAGATTCGCAGCGAGATCTGCGGTGACTCGCAGATGAACGAAATGACCTTGGGAATCCTTGGATTCGGCCGCATCGGACGTCGAGTCGCCGAAGTGGCGGGCGCCATCGGGTTCACGGTGAGATATCACGATCTGCTCGATATCGATGCCGCCCATCGAGCCGGCGCCGAACCGGTCTCTCTGAACCGCCTGTTCGAAGAGAGCGATGTTCTCACGGTTCACGTGGATGGACGATCGTCGAATCACGGACTGGTCGACGGCACCCTCCTGAGCCTGATGAAGACCGACGCCATCCTGCTCAACACCAGTCGGGGATTCATCATGAACGAGTCGGCGCTCGCCGACTGGCTGGCCGAGCATCCCGCGGCACAAGCGGTGCTCGATGTGCATGAGAAGGAACCGTTCACCGATGACGATCCGCTGATCGAGCTTCCCAACGCCCACCTGGCGCCCCACCTGGCAAGTCGCACCAGGACGGCGATGGCGAACATGAGCTGGGTGGTTGAAGATCTCTGGGGGGTTCTGAGTGGCGAACAGCCGAAGCACCCGGCGCCCGATCCCGAATGATCCGCCTTGCGCTGAAACTGAAACCGAATGAAGAACAGGCCGCGATCCGAAGATCGCGGCCCGTTTGGTTCTTCGTCGACGACGAATCTGAAAACTCGATGATCAGAGGCACGGGCCCCAGAAGCCGAGCATCAATCCGATGTCCGCACCGTTGACCTGTCCATCGTGGTTGAGGTCGCCCGGACAGGGCTGAGGAGCCAGTCCACGGAACCGGGTGACGGTGCCTGCGAACGGCTGCGCGACCCAGAGATCCTCGCCCACGACCGCCAGGCCCGAAGGGCACCAGAGTCCTTCGACGACGGTCGAGACCGTTCCATCCTGAGCCACCCGCAGAATCTTGCCGTCCCCGGGGGTGAAGTTTCCGAGCTTCAGATCGAAGGAACCCGCCGAAGTCACCAGCAGGCTGCCATCGGCCGCCATCTCGACGTCGATCAAGGTCTGGAACCCGGTGTACATCGTGGTGAGATCACCGGAGGCTGAAACTTGGAAGATCGAGGCGACCCCGTCCGCGAAGGGAAAGCCGACGAGTTGCACGACGATCGCGCCGCCTTCTCCATCGGCGATCACCTGGGTCGGGACCGCCTGGGAGATCCCGGGAACCGAGCCCTTGGGATTCTCGACCGCGGGGAAATCGACCACGACCGAAAGTTCGTCCGCCGCCGAACTCCAGCGAAGCAACGCATTCGCGCCGGAGTCCACGATGTAGAGGTCTCCATCATCGCCCGCAGGCGCGACGGCATAGGTGTTGGAGTCGCCGTAACCACTGCCCACGACGAAGGGAAACACCGGGATCTGCTGCATGAGAGCCGGCGATGCGAGCACGTCGTACGGGCCGGCACTTCGAACCATCTCGGTCGGGTCGTAGCGAAGAATGGAACCAAGCGAGGGGAACGGGGGAATGTTCGGTCCACCCGACGCAAGGAGCAGGGAGCCATCGGTGTCGAATGCCAGCTGCAAGGCCCCGGTGGGTTCGCCCATGCTGTTGAAAGCGACCGCAACACCCTCCACGAACCCGTTCAGGTCATATGAGCCATCGAGGCCGGGAGACAGATAGTTGATCTTCCCGTTGCCAGGATTGTCAGGCCCCTGCACGCCCATTTCGGTGAACCAGATGTTTCCGTTCCCGTCGAATTCGACGCCGATCGGGATGTTAAGGCCTTCCCACACATCTTGATCCTTGTCTCCAGCGAACGCCGATCCGGCCAGACCGAGCGACGAGGACAACGCGAGGGTCGCGCCAAATGCCATCTTCATGTCTCTTCTCCACTACGGGATGTTCTCGATGCCCCTGTCCCACCTTGGAACAAAGAACTCTCCAAAATGGTAGCGAGTTGGATCCCCGACTGAAATCTTTAACACCGATTCTCCACCCCTCCGGGTGCGATTCCCTCCGGTCTCGAACCCGGACCCCGCCGTGACGATTCTCCCGGTCCGCACGTGCCAGCCTCGATCGAATACGATCCCGACCCACTCCAACCCTCTCATACACGTCGATGCACGTGTCAGGAAACGCCCCCATGTCCTTCGAAATCTTCTCAGTCCACGCCCGGCAGATCCTCGATTCCCGCGGAAATCCGACCTTGGAAGCGGAGGTGGTGCTCGAAGACGGTTCCGGAGGCCGTGCCGCGGTTCCCAGCGGTGCCTCCACCGGCGAGAACGAGGCCGTCGAGCTTCGTGATGGCGGCCCCGCCTGGCTCGGCAAGGGCGTGACCAACGCGGTCGAGAACGTCAACGAACGAATCGCGCCCGCCGTCGAAGGCCTGGACGGACTCGACCAGGAGACCCTCGATGCGATGCTGTGCGAACTCGACGGCACGGACACCAAGTCCGAACTCGGGGCCAATGCGACCCTCGCGGTCTCGCTGGCCACCGCGCACGCCGCGGCATCCGCATCGAATCAACCGCTCTATCGATACCTCGGTGGAACCACCGCCCGAACGCTTCCCATTCCGATGCTCAACATCCTCAACGGTGGCAAGCACGCGGACTCCACGGTCGATTTCCAGGAGTTCATGATCCAGCCGATCGGTTTCGAGGACTTTGAATCGGGCCTTCAAGCGGGCGTCGAGACGTACCACGCCTTGAAGTCGGTTCTGAAGCAGCGCGGACTCTCGACCGCGGTCGGTGACGAAGGCGGCTTCGCTCCGAATCTCACCAGCAATGAACAGGCGCTCGAATTGATCTCCGAAGCGGTGACCGCCGCGGGATTCGACTTCGGGAATCAGATCGTCATCGCGCTCGATCCGGCGACCAGCGAACTCGCCAACGAGGCGAAGAAGCAAGGCAAGGAGGGATACTGCTTCTTCAACAGCGACCCCGACAAGATCATCTCCTCCGACGACCTCATCGACCTCTGGGCCAACTGGTGCGACAACTGGCCGATCGCGTCGATCGAAGACGGGCTCGCGGAAGACGACTGGGAAGGCTGGCACAACCTCACCGAACGGCTCGGCGAGACGGTTCAGTTGGTGGGAGACGACCTCTTCGTCACCAATCCCCGGTTCCTCGAACGAGGAATCGACGAGGGCTGCGGCAACGCGATCCTGGTGAAGGTCAACCAGATCGGCACCCTGAGCGAAGCACTCGACGCGGTCAATCTCGCGACCCGATTCGGCTTCGCGAGCGTGTTGAGCCATCGATCGGGCGAGACCGAGGATTCGACGATCGCGGACATCGCGGTCGCGACGAACTGCGGCCAGATCAAGACCGGCGCTCCGTGTCGAAGCGATCGCAACGCGAAGTACAACCAGTTGCTCCGCATCGCCGAGGATCTCGGGGCCAACGCCCGATACGGCGGCTGAGGCGACCGATCACGAGAACGCCTGGATTCCGGTGAGTTCCCGACCAAGCACCAGGCGATGCACGTCGCGGGTCCCCTCGTAGGTCGCGACGGACTCCAGGTTGATCATGTGCCGCATCACACAGTGGTCGTCGAGAATGCCGACGCCACCGAGAAGATCCCGGCAGGTTCGAGCGACGACCTGGGCCGCATCGACCGTCGAACTCTTGGCCAGCGAGACCTGGGCGCCGGTCGCCTGTCCCTGATCCTTCAGGTCGGCGAGCCGACTGGCGATCGCGGCCGCCTGCACGATTCGGGTGTGACAGTCCGCGAGCTTGTCCTGCGTGAGTTGAAAGGACGCCAGCTTCCGACCGAAGACCTCGCGACGGCCGACGTGGGCGAGGGCATCGGAGAGGCAGGCCTCGGCGGCGCCGATGACGCCCCAGGCGATGCCGTACCGAGCCTGATCGAGGCAGGTCAGCGGTGATCTCAGTCCATCGGTCTCCGGCAGCAGATCATCGGCGGAAAGCGGGACGTTTTCGAGTCGGATCTTCGAGGTGCGGGCGACTCGCAGACTCATCTTGTTCCGGATCAGCGTGGCCTCGAAGCCGGGTCGATCCGTCGGAACCAGGAACCCGCGAATGGACTTCGCAGCCGTGGTTTCCACGCCTTCGATTCCCTCGGTCTTGGCCCAGATGATCGCCACGTCCGCGACGTCGGCGTTGCCGATCCACATCTTGTCTCCAGACAACAGCCAGCCGTCCCCGTCCTTTCGGGCCGTGGTCACCATCCCACCGGGATTCGAACCGAAGCCGGGCTCGGTGAGTCCGAAGCAACCGAGTGACGATCCCGTCCTCATCCGGGGAAGCCAATGATCGCGCTGGGCGTCGGATCCGAAGTAGCGGATCGCATTCATCGCCAGAGAACTCTGCACGCTCGCCATGGTCCGCAGACCACTGTCGCCCCGCTCGAGCTCGCGCATGATCATGCCGTTCGCCCGAGAAGAGAGGCCGGGACAACCCCAACCGTCGAGGGTGGCGCCGAAGCAGCCGATCTCTCCCATTTCCGGAATGAGATCGGTTGGAAAATCGTCCCGTTCCCAGTACTCGTTGACCACCGGGAGGAACCGGCTCTGGACGAAATCCCGAATGCGATCCCGCAGGGATCGCTCCTCGTCACTGAGCAGGTCGTCGAATCGGTAGAGATCGAGATCTTCCGGGCTGAGCATGGGAGGCAACCTGACTGGGCGTTGGAGACACGGCCACACGGCGCGAGACGATCTCGTGCTCGATGGCGTGCCTCCGGGTTCGTCGTGAACGACCTTCCCGATGCACGCCACCCTCCGGATCGACCGTTCCGGCCCGTTATGATCCACTTTCCTCCCGATCGTCCTTCCGGCCGGAAGAACCGGGCGACCTGGAGCCACATCGGATCGCCCATGAACCCCTCCCGAAGACTGCTTCTCAAGCACTTGGCATTCAGAGCCGCCGAGATCTCGCCGGGCGACGGACTGGTCTCGATTCCTCCCGACGGCGAGCGATTCGTCGCGTGGCCGGAAGTCGTCGACCGCTCCAGACGACTGGCGACGGCCTTGGTGGCGTGGGGCGTCCAGCCGGGGGAGCGGATCGCGACGCTCGCGTTCAACGATCACCGCCACATCGATGCCTACTTCGCCGTCCCCTGTCTCGGCGCGACGCTGCATCCGATCAACGTGCGGTGGAACATCGATGAGATGGCTTCGGTTCTCGAGCACACCCGGGATCGAATCATCTTCGTCGATGCCGGGCTGATGGACCGCGCGACCGCCCTCGCGGATCGATGCCCCTGGATCGAGCATCTGGTCCGAATGGGACCTTTCGGATCTGACGGCGCTCCATCCCCCCTGCGTTCCGGCGTCACGATCAGCGACCATGACGATCTACTCGGATCCCACTCCCCCATCGCGGACTGGCCGGATCCGGAAGAACACGACGTGATGGCGATGTGTTCGACCAGCGGCACCACGGGCATCCCCAAGACCGTCGCCTACAGCCATCGAACGACCTGCCTTCACACCATGGCCATCGGCCTGACCGACTGCATGCGTCTTTCGGGCAAGGACACCTTGCTGGCCATCGTTCCGATGTTCCATGCGCTGGGCTGGTGCTTCCCCTACGCGTGCGGAATGCTCGGTTCCCGACTGGTCCTTCCCCATCGCGACCTTGGACCGGAGCGGATTCTCGATCTTCTGGTAGAGCATGAAGTCACCACCTCCGTCGCGGTTCCGACCGTGTGGAATTCGGTGCTCGCGGCCTTGACCGCGTCGCCGGGTCGCTGGGACCTCGGCCGTCTGGAGCGAATCGTCTCCGGGGGCGCCGCACCGACCGCTTCGATGATCAGAGGTTTCCGCGACCGACACGGTGTGGAGGTCATCCACTCCTGGGGCATGACCGAGATCAATCCGGTCGGCACGATGTCTCCCGAAGTCACGACCAGGGAGGAAGCCGCCCTCGATCCGGATGACCGACTCCGGCATCAGCAGGTCGCGGGCCGACCGCTCCCGGGATTGACCTTGGAGATTCAAGACGAAGACGGCCGACCGCTTCCCCACGACGGTGCTTCGACCGGCCGCCTGCTGGTATCCGGCTGGTGGGTTGCCGAGGAATATGCCTTCGGGCATCCCGACGGCGACCGTTTCGGCGCGGATGGCCGTCTCGACACCGGCGATGTCGCCTCGATCGACGACCACGGACGGATGGCCATCCGCGATCGAGGCAAGGACATGATCAAGTCCGGTGGCGAGTGGATCTCGAGCCTCGCCCTCGAACGAGCGATCGGCGACTTCCCCGAAGTCGCGACCTGCGCCGTCGTCGCTCGTCCGGACGAGCGATGGGGTGAACGACCGATCGCGGTGGTTTCGCTCGCCCCGGAGGCCTCGCTCGATCTGTCGACGCTCCAGCACCGCCTCGAGGAGAACTTCGAACGCTGGCAGTGTCCGGACGATCTGATCCTCGTCGATTCGATACCCCTGACCTCCACGGGCAAGATCGACAAGAAGACGCTCCGCACGCGTTTCGCCGTCTGATCTCGCGACCTCCCGGGACTCAACGAGTACCGTGGCCTCGAGCGGACTCGTGCGAAGCGAGTCTTCAACCAGTGTCAAGGACCGCATCCGAGCCCGCATGACCAATCGACCCGCCAAACTCGCCGGACTCTGGGAGATGATGCGGGCCGATCGCTGGAGATTCGGATACGCCCTCGCGTTCCTGGTCGTCGCGGCCTGCCTGCTGTATCTGGTGCCCTTGATTCCACAGGCGGTGATCGACGGCGTGCTCGGAGATCAGCCGGAGCGGGTCACCGACACCAGCCGATGGATCATCGATCTGATGGGTGGCCGCGAACACGTGGCGGAGCGTCTCTGGATCCCCCTCATCTGGATCACCATCATCGCCGGCCTGGCGGGGATCGCCACCTACGGGCGACAGCGTTGGTCGGCGATCGCGAGCCAGAACACCGGAAAACGCGTCCGCGACCGTCTTCAGAATCACGTCCAACGGATCGAGATGAACCGGTTCGACGAACTCGACAGCGGGGACCTCCTGCAGAGATGCACGTCGGACGTCGATACCACCCAGAACTTCCTCTCGATGCAGGCCGTCGAAATCGGCCGTGCCGTCGTGATGTTCCTGGTCCCACTTCCGATCATGTTCGCGACGGACTGGCGGATGAGCATCGCCGCGATCTGGTTGATCCCCGGCATTCTCTGGTTCTCACTGCACTACTTCGGCCGGGTCCGTTCAGTGTTCCGCGAGAAGGACGAGGCGGAAGGACGACTGACCTCCGGCGTCACCGAGAATCTCGTCGGCATCCGCGTGGTCAGGGCGTTCAACCGCCAGGACTTCGAGATCGATCGCTTCCGAGGATTCAACGATGAACATCGGGCCCTCGATGATCGGCTCTATCGGATCTTCGCCCGATTCTGGGGTGCGTCGGATCTCCTCTGCTTCATGCAGCAGGCGTCGGTGATCCTGGTCGGCGCCTGGCTCCTCGCCACCGACCGGATACTGGTCGGCGAGTTCTACTTCTTCTTCGCCGCGGTCGGCATGTTTCTCTGGCCGGTCCGGATGATGGGGAGGATTCTCTCGGAACTCGGGAAGGCGACCGTCGCGGTCGAACGACTCGAAGAGATTCTCGCCCTTCCGATCGAGCAGGATCCCCCCGACGCCGAGATCTCGATCCCGACCGACGGGCGGTTGGAGATCCGCGATCTCGTCTTCAGTCATGCCGAGGACGCGCCCGTGCTTCGCGGAATCAATCTCGACATCGCGGCCGGGGAGACGATCGCGATCGTCGGGCCGTCGGGAGGCGGAAAAAGCACGCTGGTGAATCTCCTTCTTCGTTTCTACGACCGTGATGGCGGATCGATCCGGTTCGGCGGCGTCGACATCGAATCAATGCCCCGACACGCCCTTCGCACCAGGATCGCCGCGGTGCTGCAACAACCGTTCCTGTTCAGTCGCACCATTCGTGAAAACATCCAGCTTGCGGCGCCGACCGCGGACCAGGCGATGGTCGAGACGGCGACGATCGAGGCCTGCATCCACGACTCGATCGAGCGTTTCGACGCGGGATACGACACCAAGGTGGGCGAACGCGGCGTGACGCTCTCCGGGGGGCAGCGGCAACGGGTCGCGATCGCTCAGGCATTGCTTCAGGACCCGGACGTGCTCATCCTCGACGACGCGCTCTCCGCGGTCGACACCGGTACGGAGCAGTCCATTCTCGAAGCGATCCACGATCGCCGGGGAAGACATACCACCCTGATCATCGCCCATCGTCTTTCGACGCTGAAGGAAGCCGACCGCATCATCGTGCTCGCCGAGGGCGTGATCGCTCAGCAAGGCACCCATCAATCGCTTCGAGACGCGCCGGGCCTCTATCGCCGACTCTGGGAGATCCAGGCCGCCGTGGAGAATGACGGCGACGACCCGTCCAAAGCTGATTCGGGAGGTGCCCCGTGAGCGAGCACTTCGAAGAGAACGAGTCGGACTTCAGCCCCCGCCGCGTCGACTGGAGTCTCTGGCGCCGAATCGTGGGACATCTTCGGCCATATCCGTGGCCGGTCACGACCATGATCGTCTGCGGACTGATACTCGCCGCGGTGGAAGTGCTCCTTCCCCTGGTCACCGCCTGGATCATCGACGAGGCGATCGGTCCCGGACGAGCATCGCGAATCGGAATGCTCGGCGGAATCTACGCCGTCATGCTTCTGATCTTCTCGTTGCTGGTCTGGCGATTCATCACCGCGGCCGGAACCCTCGCGACCCGGGTCGCATTCGACCTTCGAGGAACGTGCTTCGCAAGGCTTCAGTCGCTTCCGTTCGGATACTTCGACGTTCGATCGACGGGTTGGTTGGTCGCCCGAGTCACCAGCGACGTCACCAAGGTGACGGGGCTCCTTCCCTGGTTCCTCCTCGACATCGGATGGGGCGCGGCGATGCTCGTCGGCATCTTCGTCGCGATGATGCTGGTGGATCTTCAACTCGGCCTGGCGGTCTCGGTCATCGTGCCCCCGATGGCGATCGCCACCTGGTGGTTCAAGCGGCGAATGCTCGAATCGAGCCGGCGAATCAGAAAGTCCAACTCTCGGATCACCGCGTCGTACACCGAGACCATCGCCGGAGTGCGGACCACCCGCATGCTCGCTCGAGAGGAGGCGTCGGCGGCGGAGTTTGGCGAAATCTCCTCGGAAATGCGACTCTGGACGATTCGGAACGCCGTCCAATCCGCCACCTATCTTCCGATCGTGATGAGTCTCGGTTCGATCGGAGTGGGGATCGCGTTGTGGGCCGGCGGCATCCAGTTCCAAAACCAGACCGGCCTGAGCCTCGGCATGCTCATCGCCTTCATGCAGTATGCCGTGCTCTTCTCACAGCCGATCCAGGAACTTGCCCAGCGATTCGTCGATCTCCAGAGTGCTCAGGCCGCCGCGGAACGAGTGCAGGAACTCATCGAGGAGACGCCGACGATCCGCGACTCCCCGGACGTCGCGGCCCGGATCTCCGCGGAAACGGCGGCACCGACGCCCGGTCTCGCCCCCGATGGCGGCGGGAAGACGATCCACACCGTGACCTTCGAGTCGGTCGGTCACGCCTACGTCGCCGAAGAACGGGTGCTCGACGACGTGTCCTTCGAGTTGAGCCGGGGAACCTCGATCGCCCTGGTGGGCGCCACTGGAAGCGGCAAGACCACCATCGCCGGGCTTCTCGCGCGTTGGTACGAACCCAGCGAAGGACGAATCCTCGTGGACGGCGTCGACTATCGCCAACGCGGGCTCGATTGGTGGCAGTCGCAGTTCGGCGTGGTGCAACAGGTCCCCCACCTCTTCTCCGGCACGATTCGGGACAACGTGCGGTACGGCCGCCTCGACGCCGACGACGAGGCGATCCTCGGTGCCCTCCGCCGGGTGCGTGCCGCCGAATTCGTGATCCAGCTGGAGGGCGGGCTCGACTTCGAAGTCGGCGAAGGAGGCTGTCATCTCTCGCAAGGGCAGCGTCAGCTCATCTCGCTCGCCCGGGCGTTTCTGGCCGACCCTCAGATCTTCATCATGGACGAAGCGACCTCCTCGGTCGACGCCGAGACCGAGGCGACCATCCAGACGGCGGTCGACGAGATCCTTCGCGATCGAATCGCGGTGGTGATCGCCCACCGATTGTCGACGATTCGACGCGCCGACCTCATTCTCGTTCTGGACCAGGGGAAGGTGATCGAGCGGGGATCGCATGGCGAACTCATGGCCGCCAAGGGACGATATCGAACGCTGTACCTCGATCAATTCGTCAATGAGGAAGAGGCTCGCCTGCTGGGGTGACCTCCGAAGGCGTGATCAGTCGGTCTCGCCCACCACCAGCGTGAGCATCGCCTCCGATTCGCCCATCGTCCGGCCGATCCCGACCAGTTCGTCAGGATCGTCGCTCTCGAGAAAGCATGCGACCGATCGAAGAAGCAGCTGCGAATAGGCCTCACCCAGCGCCGCTCGGTCCTGCAGGGCCCACGCGTTGCGCGTCGATTGAGCGCCCGCGAGGGCGAAGATGAGCGTCCGGCGGGCGGTGGTGTTCACCGCCTTCACCAGTTCCTTGAGCGCCTTCTCATCGATCGGCCCGAGCTGTTCGACGTCGCGTTCCACCAACGCCACCGCTCGCGCTTCCGCCTTGTCGAGGATGTCCTGCATTCGATCGCGCTCCGGACTTCGTTGAATCATGCGTAGGAATGGAGACCGGAGATCACGAAGTTGATCACGATCCAGTTGAAGAGCATCACCCCGCAGCCGATCACCGCGAGAATCGCCGTCCAGAGGCCTTTGTCACGCGACTTGAGCCGCACGTGGACGAGGATCGCGAAGATCACGAAGGTGTTCAGGGCGAACACCTCCTTCGGGTCCCAACCCCACGGACGCCCCCAGGAGTGGTCGGCCCAGATCGCTCCCATGACGATGCCCGCCCAGAGCAGGACGAAGCTCAGCTCCATCAGCAACATGGTGCTCCCGTCGAGAATCTCGCCGAGCCGATCGCGACGACGCGCCTCCGCGAGATCCGCCAGGGTGTGACCGTCGGGGCCGGCGAGCACGAGCGCGCCGGCGCCACCGGCGCGGGCGTAGACGGCCTTCCCGCCGAACAGTCGATAGGCCAGATAGAGCGTGGCGGTCACCGATGCCATGAAGATCAGGGCGTAGCTGAAGATGATCACGTTGGTGTGGATGTAGAGCCAGACGTCGTGCAGCACCGGCATCATGTTGGAGATGTTGGGGTTGAGGTAGACCGGGAGGAAGTTGGCGGTCATCAACGCCACCATCGCGGTCACCGCGGCGCCGAGCGGCAGCAGCCCTCGAAACGCCGTCTTTCGAAGCCATGCCACTTCGAGGAACGCCGCGCAGAGCACCCCGAACCAACTCGCGGTCGTCACGGCCTCGAACATGTTGGAGTTCGGCCATCGGCCGCTGATCCACCACCGGAGACCGACCGCGAAGGTCTGCACGCCGAACGCCGCGAAAAAGATCGCGAATCCGGTCCACATCGCCCACTTCCAGCGATACACCACGCCGAGCAGCAGGAAGATGATCGAGAACATGTAGAGAAGCCAGCCACGAGTCAGCTGGTCGGCCTCGAAATACCAGTTCTCCCACGACAGCCGCTCGGATGACGGATACGCCTCGGGATTCATGGACCGCAGCGTCTGGGCGAGACTGGTTCCCGCGGCATTGATGCCCGCGGCATCCTGCGCCGACCAGGCGTTCACCAGATCACGCCAGGCACCCGCGGCCTGGCGCTGTCGGGCTTCATCGATGCCGGGAATGGGCGACTGCTCCGGGAGACCTTCGAGCGCCGCATCCGCGACGTCCGAGTCGAGCGGAAGAAACATGACTTCGGCGAGGCCGTGCCACGCACCATCGGAGTCGTCCGTCGCGGGCGGGATGACGCGAAGTCGATCCAGGAGAAGCGAGGGCGACATGACGGCCCGCGCCACCTTGATCGCGTCGATCTGCTTGGCGGTTCGGATCAGATCCGACTCCATCCGCGAGAGGATCGGCCTGACCTCGGGTCGGTCCAGGAGTTCGGGGGAGATCAACCCCGAGGTCCTGAAGACCTCCATGCGATTCTTCAGGCCCGGTTCGGCCGCATCGATCGCCGCGGCGATCGTGTTGCGAACCAGCTTGTTCTTGATGTAGATGCAGTCCGCGTCCTGATAGGCGTCGGGGCGAAAAAGCATGTCCAGATAGGTGAAGGTCGGCGACTGGCCCGCGATCGACCTCGGCCCGCTCACCGCATCCATCATTCCGTTGGCATGCGATGCAAGACTCTTGATCCGGCCCTGGACATGGACCGCCATATCCCCCACCGGAGAGAGATCGACGTCTTTCCGCCAGTCGGCGGCGACATCCTCCGCCGGCGCAGCGCCGGCGAACGATCCCGTGGACAGGAGAAGCGCGAAGAGAAAGGTTGTCACCTTCAAGGTCGATCGACTCATGCGGAAGCCTCCGCGTCGGGGGATGCGATCCGTTCATAGACCGCTCGCCGCCGCCGCTGCTTGATGATCGGCTTGACGTAGAACGCGTACATCATTCCCGCGACCGCGATGATGCAGCCGAGAAGTTGCAACACGACACCGTTTCTGTTGCCGACGCCGAGCACGGTGTAATTCAGTCCCTTGCTCGCCACGTCGCCCTGGAATCGAGGCTGATCGGGCGGATCCCATTGGGCCTGGAAGTACCAGAATCCCTCGTACTCCACCGGCGCGTTGACGCTGACCGGCCTCGGCTCGCTCCAGGCGTCCGCCGGGGCATCCCGAAAACGAAGCATGCTGGTGTAGTTTCGAATGTTCGAGGAGTCACCGTCGAAGTCACCGATGTGCGAGGTGAGCACGAACTCCTCGAGCGAGACATCCGCGGGGAGTGGCATCCGACGTCGACTGAACATCAGTTCGATCGCTCGTCCGTCGGCGAGACGAATCACGCTCGGCTCGTAGACGTGCCTGCGAAGGACCCACTCGGGCCCGTCGAAGGGATACATGTGGAACCGAAGCCATGGCGATCGATCCATCCCCGGGACATCGATGCGAAGCCGCGAGAAGAAGTCCTTGGCATCCTTCGACCGTTGTTCCACTGGGACGACGAAGGGCTTTCGCTCGAATCTGGCCCGCGGCTCGTACTGGGTGACCGAGACCTCGAGTCCTCCCGGAATCGAAATCGGAACCCCGACGCTGAGTTCGACGATCTCGGGTTCCGTGACCCCGATCGCATTGGCAAGTCGAAGTCGACCGGGCTCGGGACCGGCGAGGATGCTCAACAGCGCCGCGCCGGTTCCACGCTCGTAGGTGAAGACGATGGAGTCGTCCCCGATGACCGGGCCGGCGTGCTGATCACCGCGATCCATGGGCGAACCATCGACCACGTCGCGGGTCAGAGCGGGATCATCGAAGACCCATCGTCGGAACAGACCCTTGGGAGTCGAGATCTCGAGAATCGCCACCGAGACCTCACCACTCCCGATCATCAGGTCGTCCTGGACCGCGATCACTCGATAGCCGTAGCCGCTCTCACCGATCCGGTTGAACTCGCCTTCTCCATCGGGAGGAAGCGTCTCGGAGATCGGACGTTCGATCTCGATGCCGAGTTCCGGAATCTCGAGTCGCAACGTCGGCTTGGCCGCCAACGCCTGCACCTCGGACTCCGTCTCAAGCCAGCGGAAGACCAGCAACCCTCCGTCGGCCACGCTTCGTTCCGGATCGAACGCGCGGAGCACGTAGTCGTTGCTCCGATCCATCGATGGAGCGGCGATTCTCACCCAGGCGGTCGGATTGAGCGGCCCGTCCGCACCACCGGGCACCGCCCGGTCGCGCATCACCGCGTAGCGCAGGTACCCCGTGGCCTGGATCACCAGCTCGGGGGCGGGATCGTCCGGAGAAGTGGCCGGAATCGGCACATCGATGGGATCGATGGGAAGCGTGGGCTCACCGATGCCTCCCGGCCAGATCCAGTCACGATCGGCGATGTAGTCGTTGTAGAGGAAGTCGCCGTCGATCGGTCGCTCCGTCCATTCCAGATCCCCGACCTCACGGAGGTACAGCGCCCAGTTCTTGGACAGGTCGTTGCGGAGGAACAGGTGATCGGTCGGCGCAAACTCGAGTCCGACCAGAAGACTGGGATCGAAGAGTCGCTCCCCGTTGACCTTGACGTTGCGTTGGAAAGGTTGCGCCGGATCGGTCGAGAAGATCAGATCCTCGGTGTATTCGGGGTACCCCGCGATGATCTGCCGGATGAACCGTTCTCCGTCTCCACGCTGGATCATCAGATTGACGCTGAACGCACGTTCGCCGGCGTCTTCGCCCGAGAGCAGTTCCCAGGCGGGATCGATGCTCTGCACACTGATGTCGTACCGCTGATCACCAAGTCCGAGGCTGGTGGCGTTGCCGGGCATGGCCAGCAGGCTTCCGCGATCAACGACGTCACCGTTCGCCTCGTCGGCCACCACCGCGATGGTGACGGCCCGTCGAGCGACCGGAGCGTCTCCCTCGATCTTCGTGGTGAAGTAATAGACGCTGGCCAGACAGAGCATGATGATCCCGGTATGGATCATCCAGACCCCGAGGTTGATGGTGTTCAGCGGAATTCGGCGCAACGTGGTCACCGTCATGTTCACGCACAGCAGCCCGATCAGGAGGTTGAAGGGCCACCAATGGAACCACTCGAACTCGGTCATCTCGAGCCCCCGCCACTGACGAATCTGGGCGTACTCCCAGGCATCGGGATGGAAGAGGTTGGGATGAACCGGATAGACGATGCCCGCCGAGCCGATGCTCATGAAGAGAAACAGCAGGACGAGGAGCGTGATGCCCAGGCTGACGTTCGAAAAGAGATCGAACAGCCACANCGCGGGATTCCGGCGAGGTCGAGTGGGCTGGCCCTTGGCTTCTGAACCGGTGTCGTTCATCGGGCGAAAACCGCTCCTGGGGGTCGAAAGGAAGAGAAGACGAGACGCTGGCGAAGATCCTGAGACCGGGAGACTGATCGGGAGGACTCAATCCCTTCGACCCCGCCTTCCGAGTCGAGTCCGCCAATGGTAGGGATTGACGCTCTGACGGGGATCCGAGGCTTTCCACGAGTTGGAGAAAAAAACACGATTTCTGACCCCGCGACTTGGGAACTCTGACGGACATCAGCCCCGCCGGGAATCCCCGAGCGGAGGCACTCCTTCGCCTTCGATCGTAGGCCTCGATGAGATCCAACCGATCGGCAGGGAATCCAAAAGCCGGTCGAATGACACTCGATTCCCCCCCGTCATCCGCGGCTCCTCGTAAGATTCGAACTCACTCGCAGTCCGAACTCGAGTGCACGTGTGTCTCNCCGTCCAACCCACCGAAGGATCGCTCCCGATGCGTCACCACGCCCTGAAAATTCTCACCGTCTTCCTCGCCACCCTCGGTCTCAGCCAGCTGGCGACGGCGGACTACGCCACCATCAAGACCTCGGAAGGCACGATCGTCATCGAGCTCGACAATGCCAAGGCACCAATCAGCGTCGCGAACTTCGAGCAATACGCGACGGAAGGCTACTACAACGGCACCCTCTTCCACCGGGTGATGCCGGGGTTCATGGTCCAGGGCGGTGGGTTCGACCATCACGGCGCCTACCCGCAGACGATGCACAAGAAGCCCGGCGCGAAGGCGGGCATCAAGAACGAGTGGCAGAACGGCTTGAAGAACGGCCGGGGCACGCTCGCCATGGCCCGTCTCGGCAACCAGCCCGACTCCGCCACCAACCAGTTCTTCATCAATCTCGCCGACAACGATTTTCTCGACCAGCCCCGAGACGGCGCCGGCTACGCGGTGTTCGCCAAGGTGATCTCCGGAATGGACGTGGTCGACCGGATCGCGGGCACCCCCACCACCCGACTCCCGAACGGGATGACCGATGTCCCCCAGAAGCCGGTGATGATCGAATCGGTCAAGATCCTGTCCAAGGAGCAGGCGATGGGCACCGTGGTNCAGGAGGCCGAAGCCAAGGTGAAGGCTCTGGAAGCCGAGCTCGCCGCCGCGAAGAAGGCACTCGAGGTACTGAAGAAGGGCGGCGGAGAGTGAGTACTCCCCCCGCATTCCGCGTCTACAAGGGTGACGGAGATCGCCTCGTCGAAGCGAGCCGCGAGACTCAGCGGCTCGTGGTTCTTCCGGCCGGAGATCCTCGAACCATCCGAGCGGAACGTCGTATTCGAATCCAGTGGGGCCAGCACCTCCTCGATGACGTTCTCGACGGGCGCTATCGCACGGTGGTCTGCGGTGTCAATGACGAGAACAACGACCGGGGAATCCTCGGCGAACTGTTCAAGTTGATCCCGACGAGCCAGTGGACCCTCGCGAGCGCCACCAGCTACGCGAAGATGTTCCGCGAGTCGGTTTCGGTCCACGCCCGCGAGGACCGGGAGCCGTACATCCTCAAGTTCGACCTCGATCAGATCCTGATCCTGGCGTTGCTTCGCCCTGCCGGCCGTGATCACTTCACCCTCGAGGACCTCTTCCGCGGGTTCCGGACGGTCTCGAGCATGCTCGAAGGACGGCGCGAACGCGGCCCGGTCGCGACGGTGTCGTTCCTGGGCGCGAGGTCGAACCGACTGATCGCTCACGAGAGTGGCGACGAGTCGAGCCTCGAATCCGTCCTCGATGCGATGCACAAGGCGGGATTCGAAGGCGATCTGTATCCACCGGTCTCCGCGTGGGACGTGGCACCCACTGGAGTCTTCGCGAGCTACCCGTTCCCCGAGAGTCTTGATCGAATGCGGGAAGGCAACTGCTGAGCGCCCCGCCCTGCGATCGAGATCGCCCGAGGGTTCCGTTCCAAGCAAGAATTCGAGACCGTCCAAAAGGAACCAGCCCCGCATCAGCGTGAATGAATCACGCGTCGCGGGACCAGCTCTCTCTTTCGCACCGGTATCGGGTCCGCTCAGCGGCGACGCCGCGAGGCCACACCTGCAAGACCGAGAAGCGCCAGCGCTCCCGGTCCGGGAACGGCGAGGACGTCGACCGAGACGGCGTCCAGACTCGTATTGGCGAGGTCACCCGAATCGAAGAAGAACGCGACGCTCGATGAAGTGCCACTCAGATTCGAGAAGTCGAAGAGGAACGACCACGTCTGCTTGATGAATCCACCGAAGTCCTGCTCGCTCCGCAGCTCACTCAGCAGGGGATCGACGAACCCGCCTTCGAAGAAGGCCCGGACATTGCTGGTATCCATGGGAGTCCCAAGGAACGAGAAACTCAGCACAGCCTGGGACGCCGCGATTTCCCCATCGGAATAGACATGGATGTCGAGAGGGCCACCGGCTCCGTAGAGATTCCCGGAACTGGCGATGATCCCGCCGGGACCGAAGTTGAAGAGGCTGAAGCCGCTTCCCTCCTCAGGGAAGTTGGGGCCTCCGTTGGCGTTCGTGAAGCTCTCCCAACCGGCGTACTCGGCGTTTGCATCGCCACGCCAGTCAGGAACAAGGGGATCCACGAGGTCTGCACATGCGGTGCCGGCGGCAAGGCCGAGGACGAGGATGGCGGGAACAGTGTTCACGTCTGATTTCTCCTGCAGTTGATCGAGCTGCGATCTGGGAATGTGAGAAAAGAAGCCTGATGTCATCCGCAGCTCAAGAAAAGAGACGGCACCAGGAGATGGGACATTGGGTCAGAGGCCGATCCAGCCGAGAATGAGCCCGAGATCGGCCCCGTCGACGACGCCATCAAAGTTGAAGTCGGCGTCTGAGTCGTCGGTGTTCCAGAGGGACAGGAAGATCCCCAGGTCGCCGCCAGTGGTCGCACAATCACCGTCGAGGTCGCCCGGAACGTCGCAACCCTTTTTGATGACCACGGCCAGATCGAGCGTGGAGGCCTCGCGCACGCCGACCTCGACGAGCGGGTTTTCCCGGAGATAGAACTGGGTCAGGACGGCATCGCCCTGGCTGGCTCCGACCAGCGAGGTGATCGCGAAGACGAGCCGGCCCGCATCGAGCCCCTCCCCCACCCACGTTCGGACGCCCGGGACGGTGAGATCGACCTCGAAGGTCGCAACCGCCCCTTCAATGGCGAACTCCCCCGCGTCGTAGCCGGGGAATCGGGCGACCGCGAGTGGTTCCGCGGTGAACCCCGCGGTGTAGTTGGAAGACACATCGAAAGTTCCACCGTTCGCATCGATGCCCGCGGCAAAGACGTTGCGGTTCTCGATACCAAAGATGTCGCCGTCCGAAAAAGGGGCGTCTTCGGTCCAGGTCAGAAGGTCGTATCCGAAGCGAAAACCCGCTCCGAAGAGTTCGATGGGCCGCCCCGGATCAAGGTCCGGAAGCGCCTCTGCAGTTCGTGACGGAAGGTAGGTTCGCCAGTCGTCGACGGTGACGTCGATCTCCGAAGATGCCGGTCCCGACAGCGTGATCTCCAACACCAGCCGGTCGATCTGGTATCGGCCCGGCCCAGCGCCGCTGGGAATCAGGTCTCCCGTGTCGAATGCCACGATCACCTGCCCATCCCGATTGTCAAACGATTCCTCCAGCGGGAATGGCGTGTAACCGAAGACCGACCCTGCCGGCCGCGTGCCGGGCGTCACGTTGAACGGATACATCCAGCGATCCGCAGTCGTCGGCATCGTGACGTCGAAGGACTGGGCAGTGCCCCGACTGACGACAACGCCGATCGTCATGGCGATGGCTCCGACGATCTGGCGGCGAAAACTGTTCGGCCTCATGGATTCGGACTCCTGTTCACTCTCGAAACAACGCGAACGCACTCAATGAAATTGAGACTCATTCGCAACTTGGGTGAAATATAGCGAATCATTTTGCGATTGAGTCTCAAAATCAAACAAACTTGATAGATTTATGGCCGCCCAATCGGGCGTTCAACATCGCCTCCGCCAACCAACAACCCCTCATGGAGCCTCTCGTGCCCACGTTCAGTCATCGCCCCGCCACGCTTGCCGCCTCGATTGGAGCCCTCGTCGCCACCATCGGCGGGAACGCCCACGCCCAGCACTTTCAGATGCCGGCGTCGGTTTCAAGTGATTCCTCGATGCCCGTCGCCCACCCATCGGGATTGCTCCCAAGGGCGACCACGAGTTTCGGCGCCGTCACGGAAGACGGTTGGATCTACATGCTTGGTGGCTACACCGGACCGCCGCACGACTACTACCGAGAGGCTCAGTGCAACGACTTCCTCCGCGTCAACGTTCACGATCCATCACACATCGAGTACCTCCCGCACGATCAGAAGATCCAGAGCTGCTCACTCGAGGCGTTTGACGGCCGAGTGTTCCGGATCGGCGGAATGATCGCCCACAACTCCCAAGACGAGCCGCAGGCGCTCGACTCGGTCGACGATGTGCTCGCCTTCGATGCCGAAGCGAGGGCGTGGTATCCGATGCCATCGCTGCCACATCGACGGTCATCCCATGACAGCACGATGGCGGGCTCGCGGATCGTGGTCGCGGGAGGCTGGGGAATGGACCATGAAGCAGACGACCAGATCTGGCACGAGGACATCCTGGTCCTTGATCTCGAAGATCTCGATGGTGGATGGAGGAGCATTCCCGCACCCTTCAAACGACGCGCCGTCGCCACCACCGCCATCGGCGACCAGGTGGTGACGATCGGGGGTATCACCGACGACCGCAAGATGAGCCACTCGGTCGACGTGCTTGACCTCGAGACCCAACGCTGGACCTCCGGCCCCGCCTATCCCGGAGTCGCCTTCGGCCTCGCCGCCGAGACCCGAAACGGTCGCGTGGTCGCGTCCGGCGCCGACGGCAAGGTCTTCGACTGGGCCCCCGGCGAGACGAGCTGGCGACATGTCGGAAGCCTGACCTTCCCTCGGTTCTTCCATCAGATCGCCGTCACCCCGGACGACGACCTGATGTTTGTCGGCGGGATGTCCCGCGGCGTCCGTCCCGCACATCTTGAACATCTCGACCTCGATGACGACCGCTCCGCCACGACGGTTCGCCACCTCACGATTCCCACCCCGATCGCCTCGAAGAACCGACAGGGCATGTTCGTGCACGACGGCTGGCTCTATCTCTTCGGCGGTAACAACAGCACCGGCCAGCACGACTTCGAGCCGGAGAACTTCCTCGAGGAATCCCATCGACTCTCGCTTGCCAATCTTGAATGGGAGGCCTTCGAACCGTTCCCCCACCAGCGGCAGACGATCCAGACCGCGACGGCGGAATCGACCGGCGCGATGTATGCACTCGGCGGCTTCGGCCACGACGGCGAGGTCGCGCGGACCTGGCCCGAGGGGTACCGATACGACCGCGAACGGGACGAATGGATGGACGATGCCCCGAACCTTCCCATTCCCCGGAGCCAGTTCGGATTCACCGAGCATGATGGGACGCTCTGGGTCTTCGGCGGTCTCGACTACGACCCGCGGCGGGAGAAGGACGACCGCTTCCGGCACGTGACCGAAGTCGTCTCGGCCTCGATCGACCGCGGTGACGAGGAATTCGCCTACGAAGGCATCAACCTGACCGAGCCTCGTCGTGCCTTCGGAGGCGCGGTGCTCGACGGCGGCTATTTCATGGTCGGCGGCATGCGTGAGAACTTTCAGCTGGTGGAGTCGGCCGAGCGGTTCGACTTCGAGACCGGGCAGTTCACGACGATCTCGTCACCCGCCCGCCCCCGGCTGAGCGGGCGGCTCGTGCCGCTCAACGGCCGTCTCTACTTCGCTGGTGGATCGAGCCCCGCCGCGGACGGCGGATTCGAACCGAATCCCAGTCTCGAGGTCTACGACCCCGCCACCGATCGCTGGTCGACGGTCATGGAGACCATTCCGGTCACCCCGACCCACCTTCGAATGATGCCGTATCGCGGACGGATCCTGCTCTTCAGCAGCCACGTCGACGAGGGTGGCAAGGTCGAACTGGTCTTCGTGGATCCGGGCACGCCGCGTCCGGCCACGACGGGCGTGGTGGCGACCGAGATCGATGACGACGAATGAACCGCCTCGCCTCGGCGCGGGGAATCAGCCGAAGCTGATTCCCTGCGCCAGGGGCAGGTCGTCACCCCAGTTGATCGTGCAGGTCTGACGCCGCATGTAGGCCTTCCAGGCATCCGAGCCGGATTCACGTCCGCCGCCGGTGTCCTTCTCTCCGCCGAAAGCCCCACCGATCTCCGCCCCGCTGGTCCCGATGTTGACGTTGGCGATGCCACAGTCGCTTCCAGCATGAGAGAGGAATCGCTCCGCACTTCGAACCGAGTCCGTGAAGATGGCGCTTGAGAGTCCCTGATCGACGTCGTTGTGGATCCTCATGGCATCGTCGAGATCCTCGACGCTGAAGACGTACAGAATCGGGGCGAAAGTCTCTTCCCGCGTGACCGCCGGCACGGATCCCCGAGGAACGCGGATGATCGTCGGCTCGACGAAGTTGCCGGGCTCGGAGGTCTTTCGATCGATTCCTTCGAGTCCACCACACACCACGTCACACCCTTCCGCGACCGCCTGTTCGATCGCGGATCTCATCGCAGCGATCGAATCCGGCGAAATCAGCGGTCCCATGAGCGTTCCATCTGCCAGCGGATCGCCGATCGGGACGCTCGCGTAGGCCTTCCGAAGCCGATCCACGACATCATCCGCGATCGAGTGATGACAGAGAAGCCGACGCGTCGAGGTGCATCGCTGACCGGCGGTGCCGACCGCACCGAAGAGCACGCCACGGATCGCCAACTCAAGATCGGCATCAGGCATGAGCACGATGGCATTGTTCCCGCCCAACTCGAGAAGGCTTCGGCCGAGCCTTCCCCCCACGACCTCTCCGACCCGACGCCCCATCCGGCAGGATCCGGTCGCGGAGATCAGAGGGAGACGGCGATCGGCGATCATCGGTTCGCCGACCGCCTCGTCGGTACCGATCACCAGACTGAAGATATCGCAGGGATCTCCGTGCTCGGGCGTGAAGAGATCCTGATCTCGCATCACCCGGTGAGCCACTTCGGTCATGGCGATCGCGGTGATGGGCGTGACCAGACTCGGTTTCCAGATCATCGCATCGCCGCAGATCGCTGCGAGCATGGCATTCCACGCCCAGACCGCCGCGGGAAAGTTGAATGCCGTGATGATGCCGATGGTTCCGATGGGATGCCACTGCTCGTACATGCGATGCTCGTCGCGCTCGCTGTGCATCGTGTAGCCATGGAGCTGACGGGAGAGCCCGACCGCGAAGTCGGCGATGTCGACGCACTCCTGGATCTCACCGACTCCCTCGGGACGGATCTTCCCCATCTCGAGGGTCACGAGTTCGCCGAGGGGGCCGAGATGCTCGCGAAAGGCGTTGCCGATCCGCCGAACGATCTCGCCGCGCTTCGGAGCCGGAAGCATGCGCCACGAGGCTTGCACTCGCATGGCACGTTCGACCGAACGCTCGTATTCGTCGGTCCCGACCAGGCCGACCGATGCGAGCGGACGACCATCGCTTGGATTGACACTGGTCACACACGCTCCCCCGGCATCCGTCGGAAGGATCGCGGGGTGATCGGCCATGCCGAGTTTGTCGAGGATTCCCGTGAGGGCCGGATGGTGATTGGCGGTGGTCATCCCCGGAATCTAACAGGACTGGGACCTCGGAACGATCACGGCCCGCGACGAAACGCGGGCCGTGAAGATTCTGATGCTGAAACCTGCCTCTGTCGGGCGGGTTGACTTCAATTCCGTCGGCGACGACCCGCGAGGCCGGCCAGGCCGAGGAGGGCCAGAGCGCCGGGCGAAGGGATCACATTGCGGACATCGATTGAAACGCCCTCGAGCGTGCTCGGGCCGTCCAGCTTGAAGAAGCCGGCCCAGAACAGATCTTCGCCCGTGTAGGCGCTGACGTCGAAGGTGAAGGCATCGGTGACACGGAACAATCCCTCGCCGACGAACTGCTCATAGGTCCGCTCCGAAGAGACGAAGTCGAAGTACTCGCCGCCCGCTCCGGGTCCGAAACCNCCGATGAAGAACTCCACGGACTCCGGCGTGGTGTCGAATGCGGTGTAGGTGAGATTCAGGACGACATCAGTCGTCGGTCGTCCTTCACCGTAGACGTGAACGTTGAGACCACCCGGACTGAAGATCGAGCCATCGACGATCTGAGCCCCACCGACGAAGTTGAAGACCTGTGCGGAGAAATCGAACGGGGGGAACGTCGGAAAATTCGGGGCCGCAAAGGGGTCGGTGAAGGAATCCCACTGGTAGAACTGACTGCCACTCTCTCCACGCCAGTCCGGAACGCTCGGGTCGATGAGATCGGCGACGGTGACGGTGGTGGTGCTCAGGGCGAGGGCCAGTGCGAGGAACTTCATCTCGAATTCTCCTGTTGGTGGACGTGTTGAAGGCGGGTGATCTGGACCGGGCGTCGGTACCCGGACGGCTGAAATNGCTCCGGATCGGAGCGGTTGGGGAAGCCTGACAAGGCTAGCATTCGGCAAAACTCGAATCAAGGACTCTGGCTTTTTCGCAGCCATTCCGGGGTGGCTTCAACTTCTCGGTGGTTTTCCGAGGATCGCCCACCCTCGATAGACTCTTTTCGAATCCCGTACCGACGCTTTCCACCTCGACCAAACCAGGATCGCCCATGCCTCTCGACCGGAATGGAATCACTCGACGTGCCGCTTGCGAACTGCAGGACGGTTTTTATGTGAACCTGGGCATCGGCATGCCCACGCTGGTCGCCAACCACGTACCGGAAGGCATGACCGTCTGGCTCCAATCGGAGAACGGATTGCTCGGAATGGGGCCGTTCCCGACCGAAGCGGAAGTCGATGCGGACATGATCAATGCCGGTAAACAAACGGTTACCGGGGTCGCGGGCCATTCATTCTTCTCGAGTGCCGAGAGCTTCGGCATGATCCGAGGCGGCCATGTCGACCTCGCGATTCTCGGCGCCATGGAGGTGAGTCAGGCCGGCGACATCGCCAATTGGATGATTCCGGGCAAGATGGTCAAAGGCATGGGTGGTGCCATGGATCTGGTCGCAGGCGTGCGGCGGGTCATCGTCACCATGGAGCACAACAACAAGAAGGGTGCGGCCAAGATCATCCCCGCATGCACGCTTCCGCTGACCGGCCTGGAGTGCATCGACATGATCATCACCGACCTCTGCGTGATGGAAATGGACCGTGATCGTCGCCGATTCCGAGTCGTCGAGATCGCGCCCGACGTCACCCGGGAGCAGATCATCGATCGCACCACCGCGGAGATCCTCTTCGCCGACGAGCTTCGGACCATCGAATCATGACCATACGTCTCCCACTCGGTCTCGCCGCATCGACGGCGGCCTGCTTCCTGAACGCCTGCAGCGCCCCCACCATTGATCAGAAGCTTCCGGGTTTCAACCCGATTTTCAACGGCGTCGACTTCGAAGGCTGGAAGGTGGATGACGTCGCNGCCGAGCACTGGCGAATCGTCGATGGCGAACTCGACTTCGACGGCGTCAAGGGNGATCTGTGGACGATCAGTTCCTACGAGGATTTCGAGATCTCGCTGGAATGGCGATGGGAAGGCCCCTCGCAGGGGCCGATGCAGCGACCGGTCATCGANCTCGATGGTTCGTATCGACTCGACGAGAACGGCGACCGAGTCACCGTGCTGGTCGAGGAGCGGGACAGCGGAATCTATCTCCGCGGGAACTCGAAGAGCCAGGTGAACCTCTGGGAGTGGCCCGCCGGAAGCGGCGAAGTCTATGGATATCGAACCGACGGCGCCATGCCCGCCGCCACCCGAGCCGCCGCGACCCCTCGGAGCAACGCGGATCACCCCGTCGGTGAGTGGAACAGCCTCTGGATCAGACTCGTCGGCGAGACGCTCGATGTCTGGCTCAACGGGGAACACGTGATCGTCGCCTGTGAACTGCCCGGCGTTCCAGAGTCGGGCCCGATCGGGCTGCAGGCGCACGGATCCGGGATCCGGTTCCGCCACCTCCATGCCCGCGACTCCGGACCAGACGACCCGACCATGGGCCCCACGGTCACGAACGCGAAATGACGAATGTCGAAACCCGAATGAAAACGCCCCGATCATCAGATCGGGGCGTTTTCCTGAGGTCTTGTCGAACTGCAGTTCCGCCTGGTCTCGGATGAATCCGAGCGGGGACCTGCCAAGGCACGGCTGATCAGAACTCGCGCTCNCGGTGCTGCATCTGCGCCTTGAGACGGGCGAGGATCGAAGAGTGCATCTGGCTGACCCGGCTTTCCGACAGGTCGAGCGTGATNCCGATCTCCTTCATCGTCATCTCCTCGTAGTAGTAGAGGATCACGATGAGCCGCTCGGCACGAGANAGCCCCTTGGTGAGCAGCGACTGAAGATCCTGTCGCTGCACCGCGGAGAGCGGATTCTCCTGCCGGGTGTCCTTGACGACGTCGATCTCGCGGACATCCTTGCTCGAGTCGGTCTCGAACCACTTGCGGTTCAGACTGACCTGAGAAACCGGGCGGGAATCCCGCTTCAGCTTGCGATAGTCCTCGGGAGAGAGTTGCAGGCGTTCCGAGATCTCGTCATCCGAGGCGGCACGACCGGTCTCCATCTCGATCTGCTTTCGAGTCGACTCGAACTTGCTGGTCCGCGACCTGACGAGCCTCGGAACCCAGTCCATCGACCGGAGTTCATCGAAGATCGCACCGCGAATCCGCTGAGTGCAGTACGTCTCGAACTTGACGTTTCGACCTGGATCGAATGCATTGATGGCATCCATCAGGCCGAAGGCCCCCGCCGACATCAGGTCGTTGGTATCGACCTCGGAAGGAAGCCGCATCGCCATGCGTTCCGCGGTGAAGCGGACGAGATCGTGGTATTTCTCGATNAGGAAGTTGCGGACGTCCTGCGTCTGCTCCTCCCGATACATGCTCCAGATCTCCTCGATCGGAATCTCCGAGAGACAGGTGTCCTTGGCCTTCTTTCGAGAGCCGCTGGTCCCACTTCGAATCGCCGACCGCTGCTTCCGCGGCGGGGCCGCGGACTTCGGTACCGGAGTCTTGGGGTTGGGGGTCTTGGCAGAACGCGAATCATCCAGGGCGGCGACCGTCTCGACGACGGCTTTGCTCNCTTTGGCTTTCTTCGGTGCTGTCTTCTTCACGACCCCCTTCGCCGACTTGGCAGTCGACTTGGTGGTTCGCTTGGGTTTTTCGACGATCTCATCAACCGTCGCCGTGGCAATTGCCTTTGTCGTCATCGGTCCGCTCCTTGACCTTCGATGACCAGTTCTGTTCGACAACGCGTCCAGTTGCGTTGCCGGCATGTCGACTCNAGGCTCCTGCATTTCTGCAGGTCTTCACGGTTTCGCGTCAGTGCGAGGATGTGAAGAACGCTTCGAATCAATCAGGAACGACGGGAAGTAACCGNCGATCTTGATGGTCTTCCCTCGCCGATCCTTGACGAGGGACGCATGGAGTATACGCAGATGTCTTCAAACGCGTGAACTCCTGATCGATCCCGGTGGAGGAACGGTGCATTGGGCTCCTCGCCCGGGATCGTTCGAAACTTCAGGAGGCCTCCGACGGGGAGGCGACCGGAACTTCCACAACAGAAGAATCCGGTTCGCTCGCAGATTCGTCAACAATCTCCACATCTCTCGACGCTTCATCTGCGGAAGGGTCCGATCGCACCGTCTGCGCCGCCTGATCTGAAGCGTGTTCCCGGAACAACTTCTCAAGAATGAAGCCNAGAATCAGCCCTATGGGCCATGAAACGAGCATCACGACCAACGAACGCGCAAGAACCGCGCCAAAGGGGTTTTCGGCAAACATTCCTGACAGAATGGCGACCAGAAAAGCCCCCAGAGCCACGATGCAGGCCGTGGGTAACGCCATTGAGATCGCGGGTCGTTCTGAATCCATGTAGGAGCGTCCTCAGGGGCCGGCTGCTGAGAAGCGAATGACGCGCCTCTCCGGGATGCGGGAGATATCAGGAACGACGAAAAGTTCGAAGGAGCCCTGAGATGAAACCACGCTTCGACCGGGAATCGGTCTGTTCGCCTTCATCTCCACGCTCAAGCAACGTTCGCGACAAACCTCGGATCGCCACCGCAGCCGCGGTGTCGCCGGCGACCAGCGCGAGCGGTCGTCGACGCTTCACCGCCGCCACCACCGAGAAGTCGAAGGGGATGACACCCGCAAGTGGAATGGATCGACCGAGATGACGGCGAGCCACCGAGTTCATCCGTTGGTGGACCGCGACTCCCTCGTCATGACAACCGACCATGTTCACGACCAGCGAGAGATCCGTCCGAGCGTCCCGGCTCAAGATCGCCTTGGCGGTCGCATATGCATCCGTCATGGCCGTCGGCTCGGGGGTGCAGGTCAGAAGCACGGAGTCCGCGGCCCCTGCAAACCCCACCGCATCAGCTCCGATGCCCGCGCCGACGTCGATGATCACGAGATCGACCACTCGTTCGAGCGCACTCAGTTGTTCGACGATCCCCTGCCGTTGCACGGCGTTGAGCGCGGCCAGTTCGGCCACTCCGCTCGCCCCGGGGATCAGCCCGAGACCGCCCTTGCCACGAATACCGGGGACCTTCATCACGATTTCAGCAAGTCGCCGACGCCCGTTCAGCACGTCCTCAAGCGTCGCCTTCACCGTCAAACCACACAGTACATCGGCGTTGGCACACCCGAGGTCCGCGTCGAAGAGTGCCACGCGACGACCGGTCCGGGCCATCTCGATACCCAGATTGAGGGCGATGTTGGACTTGCCCACGCCGCCTTTTCCGCTGGCCACGGCGATCGCCCTCGCGAGCCGCGGCGTCTCGACCCGCAATCCCGCGGGTCGTGCGTTCGGGGCGAAACTCACCCGCCCGCTCCGAACGCTCGGGACGGACTCGCGGGCGGAGGGGCCGACGCTGGTGCGCGCTCCCCCGGCAACAAGTCCACGCAACATGGAAGCCTGGTCACTCACGACTTCACCGGCTCCCCGAGCATGAGATTCGCCAGTCGTTCACTGGTCGCTCGTTCGACGTCGGTGGGAACTTCCTGGCCCGTGGTCACCCAGCTGATCCGACGACCGATCCGACGGACCACGGAAACGAGCATGCCGAAGGTCACTGCCTCGTCGAGCTTGGTGAGCACCACCCGATCCGGCCCGAGCGTCGAGAACGCTTCCGCTTCGCGGAGAAGCACCCGCTCGGCGGCGGTTCCGGACAACACCAGATGCGTCTCGTGCGGCCGAGCCGCATCGATCAACGCCCGCAGATCGGCGATGCGATCCGCGTCGTTCTGACTTCGACCCGGCGTATCGATGAGCACCGCGTCGAGATCACGGCATCGCTCGAGCGCCGCCCGCATCTCCGCCGGCCCCGAAGCCACTTCAAGTTGGAGCCCGAGAATGTCGGCATACGTTCGAAGTTGATCCACCGCGGCGATCCGGTAGGTATCGGCGGTGACCAGCCCCACCCGAATCTCGTCGCGAAGCGTCATGGTCGCGGCGATCTTGGCCAGCGTGGTGGTCTTGCCGACGCCGGTCGGACCGACGAAAGCGATGGTTCGCGGCCGTCCATCGCGCGGTTTGACGAATTCAAGATCCTCCGCAGTGGGAACAAGCGTCGCCACCTGCTCGAGCAGTGCGGCCCGAACCAGGGCAGGGTCGGCCAGCGACTCGGGATTCAACTCGCTTTGAAGGACGGCGACGACCCGTTCCGCAAGATCTCGGGACAGTTCCTGGGCAATCAGCGACGCATAGGCCTCCGTGAGCGGTTCCGGACGCCCGAGTGCGTCCGCCGATTCGACGTGCGACTCAGCCCCCGTGNTCGGCCCGCCGNTCTGAAGCAACCGACCGACCGTGTTTCGAATCGCCGCCAGCTCATCGATCGCCTCTTCGGCAGCGGGCTCAGGAGCCTCCGGAATCTCTGCGGCGGGAATCTCTTCAGCCACCGCCGACGGCACCGATCGAGGTTCTTCCGGAACTTCCGGGGCGTTCGATGCTTCTGAAACCACGGAGACCGGGCCGGAGGAGACCGTCGTCTCGTTGATCTCGAAAGGCTCGTCTTCGAGCGCGATGACTCTTGGCGCCGGTTCTCGCGGAATCTCTCCCGTCGACTCGAGCATCGGATTTGGGACCGAAGTTGGGACCGAAGTTGGGACCGNAGTTGGGACCGGACGTTCCGTATCCGAATCCTCCGGAACCAGGACACCGCCCGCGCCGATGATGAATCGCTCCGGCGCATCGCGCTCTGGCAATGGCTGCTCGGCCAGCCCTGATTCAACGACGGGCGACTCCGGTGTCGGAGCGGGAGATTCGTTCGCCTGGTCGATCACATCATCAGGACCGGTGACCCCGGCCGAGGTTCGTGCGGCCTGTTGGCGTTCGAGTCGGATCGCAAGGGCTTGAGCAAGCTTCCGAGTCTTCTCGCGGTCGATCTCCAGACTTCCGCTCGAGACCGGCAGATCGATGAGATCCGCCCCCTGTCCGGATCCGGCATCGTCACGACCCGCGGCCGGGGCCGAACTGGGCGCCCCATAGGCTCGCGTGGCGGCGACGCCGACAGCGGAAGGAACCTCCGAAGTCTCAGCTGCCGGTTCCCATTCGGATCTCGCGGCATCGGGCGACGAGGTGTCGGCCGAGCCTTCTGTTTCAGATGCGATCACCTCGACGATCTCACGACCCCCGAGACCGAAGAACCCACCTCGCTTGAAAGTCCGCGTATGAAGGATGGCCGCGTGCTCACCGAGATCCGTCTTGACGGCATCGAGGGCTTCGGTCAGCGTGAATGCTCGAAATGTCTTGAGTCGCATGGTGTCGCCCTCCTGGCGCTTCCCGACGCGGTCGATGGTGTTCGGACCCCGGTGCCCGAACCTTGAGTTCCAACACGGCCGCTGGCGACCGTCGTCGCCATCGACCCTCGACACCCCGCCGCCACCGCTTCACGCAGTGACGCCCGATGCCGGACCCCATCGGATCCTCCGATGGGCGGTCATCCTGACCGGAACTCCCGGGAATGCACCCGGGCCGGCCCTGACCGATCCGACGACCACCGAGCAAGAATGACCGGCGTCGCGGGACAACCACGGAACGCCGAACACCTTTCAAGCCGCTCGGCATCGATTGACGCCCGAAACGACTCGGTCCTGCCCGAAAGCCATGCCTTCAATTCACACCGATCGGCTCGAGATCGGGAGACGCCGAGGCGCCGGAGGCAGGACTCGTGGCCGCATTCAACTGGACGAGCCCGACCGACTGCACGTCGAAACCGTCCACCAGTTCGTTGTAGCCGAGAACCGTGACCCCCGCAAGGTGCGGATGGAGTATCTGACGCAGCGGCGCCCGCACCGTCGGCGAGGAGACCACGATCACCGGTCGACCGGCCGTGGTGAGCGGTTGAGCGGCCTCCGCGACGGCTCGAGCGACCTCTGCGGCGAGATTCGGCGGAACGGCGACGGTCGTCCCGGCCGCGCCTCGATCGATGTACCCGTTGACTCGATCTTCGACCGCGGGATCCATGGTCACCACGTGAAGGCGGGCCTTGCCTTCGGCGGACGGCTCGGCGTGCATCGTGCAGATGGTGCGGCGAAGCGCATTTCGAACGTACTCGACGAGGACGTCGGGATCGCGGGTGTGCGAGATCCAGTCTCCGAGCGTCTCGACGATCGTCTCGAGATCGCGAATCGGCACGGATTCTCGCAGCAGGGCCTGAAGCACCTTCTGAAGCTCTCCCATCTTGAGCTGGGCGGGGACGACCTCCTCGACGAGGCGGGCGGCCGACTGCTTCAACTGCTCGACGAGGTTGCCGACCTCCTCGCGGGTGAGGAGTTCGTCGGCATGGCGTCGTACGACTTCCGTCAGATGCGTGGCGATCACGCTCGTGGGATCGACCACGGTGTAATTCTGAGTCTCGGCCCGCATTCGAAGCGCCGGATCGATCCAGGTCGCATCGAGCCCGAAGGCGGGTTCGACTCCGGGAATCCCCTCGAGCTTGCCGGCGGCGAGCCCGGAGTCCATCGCCATGAGCAGTTCGGGATGAACCTCGCCCTCGTCGATGGTGGCCCCGCGAATCTTGAGCCGGTATCGATCGGGCGGCAACTGCATGTTGTCTCGAATCCGAACCGGCGGCATGACCAGGCCGAGTTCGGAGGCCAGTTGATGCCGGATCATCGCGATCCGATCGAGGAGGTCTCCGCCGACCAGCCGGACCAATCCGTAACCGACCTCCAGCTCGAGCGTGTCCACGCCGAGAAGGTCCTCGACGGGCTTGGGCTGGGTGCGTTCCGCCTCGGCCTCCTTCCGCGCCTCCGTCTCCTTCGCCGTGACGACCGCCTTCTGCGCATCTCGGACGAACCAGCCGACACCGGCGGTGCCGATCGCTGCAATGACCAACGGGACGGTCGGAAGCGGCGTCAGCGCGAGCATTCCCAGGAAACCACCGATCAGGAACAACGCCATCGGCTGCGATGCCAACTGGGTCGGAATCTCCATTCCGATGTTCTGCTCGCCGCCGGCGCGAGCGACGATGAGGCCGGCCGCGATCGCGACGATGAACGCAGGAATCTGCGAGACGAGACCATCACCGATCGAGAGCATTCCGAAGACGCGGATCGACTCCGCCGCGGTCCAGTCGTGCATGAGCATCGCGATCGCGAAGCCACCCAGGATATTCACCGCGGTGATGATGATTCCGGCGATCGCATCACCGCGAACGAACTTCGAGGCACCGTCCATCGCCCCGTAGAAGTCCGCCTCACGAGTGATCTCCTCACGCCTGGTCCGGGCGTCGGACTCGGAAATCAAGCCCGCGGAGAGGTCCGCGTCGATCGCCATCTGCTTGCCGGGCATGGCATCCAGAGTGAATCGAGCGGCGACTTCGGACATGCGGGTCGCACCCTTGGTGATCACCACGAACTGCACGATGATCAGGATGATGAAGATGATCGCCCCGATGACCGGATTGCTGCCGGCCACGAAGTTTCCGAATGCTTCGATCACTTCACCGGCGGCGCTTCCCGCGTCGGCGTCATTGAGTTCCCCGGCCGCGAGGATCAGCCTCGTCGACGCGACGTTCAACACGAGCCGGAAGAGCGTCGTGGCGAGGAGCAGCGCGGGGAAGACGCTGAAGTCCAACGGACGCTTCATGTAGATCGTGGTGAGGAGGACGATCGCCGCGATGGCGATGTTTCCACTGATCAGGATGTCCAGCGCGAGCGGCGGCAGCGGCACCACCAGCACACCGATCAAGCCGAGGAATCCGATCGGAACGATCAGATGCCGATAGCCGGCGAGGCGGTGGAGGATGCTGGGAAGAGTCAGTTGCTCGGCCAATGATCTGTTTCCTTGCAGGCGGACATCGGACAATCGTTCAGGCGGCCTTGCCGTTCATGCGATACACGTATGCGAGAACTTCCGCGACCGCGGAGTATGCGTCCGGGGGAATGAAGTCCCCCGTCTTGACGGTGCCGTGGAGAAGGCGGGCCAGCGGCTTGCGTTCGACGATGGGGATCGAGTGAGTCGCCGCGATCTGCCGGATTCGCAGGGCCACGTGATCCACGCCGATGGCGACCACCTGCGGGGCATGCATCGCTTCGGGGTCGTATCGAATCGCCACCGAGATGTGCTCGGGATTCGTCACGATCACGTCGGCGGTCGGCACGGCCTGGTTGATCCGCTGCATCGCGATCTGTCTGGCGAACTGCATCCGCCGCTGCTTCACACGCGGATCGCCCTCGCTGTCCTTGTGCTCGTCCTTGACCTCCTGCTTGCTCATCCGGTGATCCTTGGCGTGCTTCCACTTTTGGAACATGTAGTCCAGCAGGGCCAGGATCAACAGCGCCAACGCCACCATCATCGCCAACTCGAGCATCAGCTTTCCGATGATCGCGAATCCCTGCAGCAGCCCGCCCTGCGGGAGCACCACAAGCACGTCGTGCATCCGCCAGGAGACGACCGTCGCGACGCCCATGGCGATCGTGACCTTGCCCAGATCCATCGCGCCCTTCACGAGCCCCTGGACACCGACGATGCGTTTGAAACCGCTGATCGGACTGAGCTTCTCGATTTTCGGTTCGATCGGCTTCGGCGAGACCAACCAGCCGACCTGCCAGAAGTGGCCCACGTAGGCCGCGAACCAGGCCGCCACCGAGAGCGGCGCCAGCACCACCACCGCCGCGATTCCAGCCATCTCCAGAGATTTCGCGGAGCCCAGGGATGGAGATTCCCCGCTCGTGCTGAGAATGATCTCCAGCATGGAACCCAGTCGCTCGATCGACGGCGCCGCCATCATCCAGAGGAGAAGCGTCACGAAGGTCAGCAGCAATGCGCCGGCGAGATCCGTGCTCTTGGCGATGCGACCGTCTTCTCTCGCCTTGAGGATCTTCCGAGGTGTCGCGTCTTCGGTCTTCTCTCCGAGATCTTCAGCCATGTCAGGCGCCTCCTTCGAGAATCGCCGGTGGCGTGGTCGCCCAGACGTGGATCTGGTCGAGCACCGTTCCGATCCACTCCGCCGCGACCGCATCGATCACCGCGAGCCCCGCGATCATCACGGTCAGACCGATCATGATCCGGAGCGGGAAGCCCAGGCTGAGCACGTTGAGCTGCGGCACCGTCTTGGAGACGAAACCCATCGCCACCGTTTCGAGGAAGACCACGCCCAGCAGCGGAAGCGCGACCCGCATGCCGATCTCGGTCGCTCCGAGCACCATCCCCAGCAGAATGGAGACCGTGCTGGTTTCCGCGAGAAACACACCGGCCCCGACGTATTCGAAACTCCGCAGCGTCGACAGGAAGATCGCCTCGAGCCCCCCCATCATCAGAAAGGTCGCGAGGGCCAGGAAGTAGAGCAGTTGCTGCACGACATCGGATTCCTCGCCGACGGCGGGGTTGTAGAACCGAGCGAATCCCAGCCCCATCTGCTGACCATTGATGATGCCGGCGGTCTGCATCGCGAGCATGGGCATGGTCGCGAGAAATCCGATGAAGGCGCCGATCCCGATCTCCACCGCGGCCAGCGGGACGATCGACCAGGGGTTCATCGCGACTTCGGGCATGGGCACGCCCTTGGCGGAGAGCAGCATGAACGCACCGACGCCGGCCACGAACACCAGCAGGACCTTCAATCGCATGGGCACCGAGGTCGTCGAGAGCACGGGCGCATAGATCGCGAGGCCACCGATGCGCATGACCACCAGCATCGCCGGTCCCATGCTCTCTTCAATGGTCTCGAGGGCACTGTTCACGGGAGTCTCCTGATCAACCGACGAACATCCGCTGCGCGAACTCGATCATCTGCGTCGAGATCCATCCGAGAAGCATCACCGTGACGAGGATCATCGCGGCGATCTTGGGAACGAACGAGAGCGTCTGCTCCTGGATCTGGGTGACCGCCTGCGCGATGCTCACCACCAACCCGATGACCAGGCCGGAGACCAGGATCGGCGTGGCGATCCAGAGCGAAATCATCAACGCGGAGCGAGCGAGATCGAGCGCATCGATCTGCATGTGGGATTCCTTCCCGGGAACAGGCCCCCGCATCCTGCGGAGACGGAGACACGGTCAGCCTGCGCCGACCCGGACCACGCTGTCCAGCAGGCTTCCGGCGACCAGAGCCCAGCCGTCGGCGACCACGAAGAGCAGCAATTTGAACGGAAGCGAGATGAACACCGGCGGGAGCATCATCATGCCCATCGAGATCAACAGACTCGAGACGACCATGTCGATGACCAGGAACGGCAGATAGATTCGAAAGGCGATCAGGAACGCGATCTTCAATTCGCTCAGAACGAATGCCGGGATCAACGAGACCATCCCGACGTCCTTCCATTCCATCGTTCGCTGTGCGTCGGCGTCGTAGCCCTGGAAATTGAGCATCATCGCGACGGAGGATTCGTTCTCCGCGCCGCGGATCTGAGCGATCATGAATTCCCGAAGCGGCTGCTTCACGCCTTCCCACGCCTGGAAGGAGTCGCGTTCGTCGATCGGCGCATCCAGATAGGGCTGGATGCCGCCGGTCCACATCGCTTCGAGCGTGGGCGACATCGCGACGAACGTGAGGAACAGGCTGAGTCCGACCACGACCTGGCTGGGCGGAAGCCCCTGGGTCCCGATCGCCTGCCGAAGCAGGCCGAGCACCACGACGAACCGCGTGAAGGACGTGCAGAGGATCAGAATCGCCGGCGCCAGGGTCAGCACCGTGAGCATCAGCACGATGCTGATCGGCGCCGAGGTGGCGCCATCCATTCCCGGAACGGCTTGCGCCGCGGCTTCGACGAACCCGATCGGGTTCTCCAACTGGGAACTCGAAGTCACGCCGGGCGTCACTTGTGCGAGATTGAGAACGGGTGTGGTGAACATCAGTTGCCGCGCACCCCTCGCCGAGGTCGACGTCGCGTGAGATCGACGGTCTCGATCGGCCCCTGAACGGGGAGACCTTCGTTGCCGGTGAATCCCTTGGGTCGGCCACGGCGATCGTAGAGACCGAGGGATTGTTCGAGATCTCGGCCGAAGCCGCCCTTGGAATCACGCTCATCGGCATTCAACTGCCGACGAAGCTCCGCGACCTCGTCTCGATCGGCGAACTCGCTCAGCGTCGAGACCGCACCACCCTTGCCGGCCTGCTGATGGATCAAGAGGACTTTCGGTCCGCACTCCAACAGAACCAGCGATGCCGATCGCCCGAATGGAAACCGGCCGAGAACGGAGACCACTCCGGAGGGTCGGGGTCCGCCCGCGAGACCGACGGCCCGGCCACCGAACCGCCTCATGAGGACCGCAGCGAGCACCAGAACCGAAAGCAGGCCGAAGACACGAAGTTCGGGGGCGTTCCACCATGCGGTCGAACCGGCCGGGACCACGGTTCCGTTTTCGCTGCTGGCGACCGCGGCGTCCGACGCACCACCGAAGATCGGCCGTCGATCGAAGGAGGACGCGGCCCCTGCGTCTCCGAGGACATCCTCCACGACTCCGGCCGAATCGATCACCGGAGCCTCTTCGTTCAAGACCGTCGTCGTGGACCGCTCGGCCTCGACGATCACCGGGCTCGACTCGGGCGACCCGACGGCCACCGGTTCTTCCGAAACGACTTCCGGCGCCACGCCGGAATCCAGTTCAGGAGCCACCTCGGGTTCCGAAGGCGTGGCCTTGGCGATCGTGGCCACACCGTTCACTTCCGAAGACGGTGGCGTGAGCGATTCCGCACCTCCCGCGAGCGAGGTGAAGAGACCGGAAACGAGGATGATGAAGCGGAATCGCGCGATGCCCATGGACGCCTTCCTGGCTTGGAGTCGCAGCCGGATCCTCCGGCCGCCGCACGCAAAAGATCGAAAATCAGCCCGCGTGGGCCTCGGGAATTCCTCCGACGATCTCGCTCACGCGGACGCAGAAGTTCTCATTGAGGACCAGCACCTCGCCTCTGGCGACATGGCGGCCGTTGACGAAGATGTCCACCGGGTCTCCCGCCGCCTTGTCGAGTTCGACGACGCAATCGGGAGAGAGCTTAAAGACGTCGTCCACCAGCATGCTGGTTCGACCAAGCTCGATGCGGACATCGAGATCGACGTCGCCGAGCATCCCGATCTCGGATGCGGCCGGATTGACGGTTCCTTCGCCGAAATCAGGAAGAGGAACGGAGGCCGCTGATTGGGCCGCCTCCGTCATCTGCTCGACCTGAGCATTGGCATCCCGGATCGCCGCGTCTGCGACGACTCCCGGGTCGACTTCCGGAGTGGGGATCGGGTCTTGTTTTGGGTCTGAATCGGTCATTCGGTGCGGCTCCGCCGTCCGTGGGGATCGCGTGGCAGGTGACACTGACCGGCATCCATGCCGGAACCACCTCGTCTTCTCATCGGACAAGCCCTTGAGCAGACTGCAGATAATGCACACCAAGCTTGCGCGTTTCGCGCAACCAATGCGCCCCGGGCGGAATTCCCGGCGAGCATCGATTTCAATCCCGGCTGGCCGGATCCTCGCGGGTCCGGCGTGCGGTGGTCAGCGGTTGACGCGACGGCCGAGTTCCATCACCACGATCACGTCGTGGATGATGGGCCCATCGGGCGTCATCTGGAATCCTGATTCCGAGCCGCCGTGATCCGAAGTCATGGCCGTCGACATGGAACCGGGCCGACGATCGAAGAGGCCGTTGTTTCCGAGCGATCGCGCCACACGGGCCTCCAGAGCTCCCAGCTCATCCGAATCCAAGTCCCGACGACTGGCGGACTTCCAGATCGACATCAAGGCCGCCTCAATCTTGCCAGGGGCGTTCTGGGCCTCGATCTCAAGCCAGCTCTTGTCACGCTGATCCACTTCGAGATAGACCTTCGTCGAGTACATGAACCCGATTCCAGACGTCTCGTTGAAGAGGTTGTCGTCGAAGATCAGCACTTCGGCGAGCTCTGGCTCGGCCGCAACGGACTCCGCCAAGATCGACATGTCGCTGGCTTCGGTCCGCGTGGGCTCGGAAAACATCATGAATCCGCCGCCGATGAGTCCCGCCTCCGCCAGAAGGAGCCCCATGGTCATCATGGCGGTCTTCATGCGGGCGGACTTCCGCGTGGTGTTCTGTGGGTTGGCGGCGTCATTTCCGCCTTGGTTTTCGACTTGATCGGTCATCGCAGTTTCTCCCTGGGGTCGGCTCCTCCTACGGAACCTGATTCAGACCGGATGCCCGGCCAGTTGGTGAGATCGACGGCCCATCCAACAGGCTTGACCCGGGGACCGGGCTTTCAGGAGTGAGGGGAGGAGTCGTGCGGGTCAGCCGGTTCTCGGATGTTCGAGGACGGAGAATGCACCAGCAACGACCTCCACCCGAAGCGACCTCACGGCCTTGGAATGATGCGGCGGATCCCCATCGACCTGCCAGAGCGCCGGCTCATCGACTCGGAGTTCGATCGAAGCCCCCGACCGATAACACAACTTGGGATGCTCGAGATGGCGACCGCGAAGAAGCCGGAACAACCACCTCGCCAGATCACATCGGCCGCGGGTCGGCATCACCAGAAGATCCAGCAGGCCGTCATCCATTCGGGCCCGCCCCGCGGGGTCGAGCCGAGCGGCGTATTGACGGCAGTTCGCGACCATGACCACGGCCGGCTCGGGACCGAAGACCCGCTCACCATCGACGATCGCTTCAACCTTCGACGGCCTGAAACGAAAGAGACTCCGCAGCGTTGGGAGAAGATAGGAAAGGTGATTGGCGGGGCCGCTGCGATTCGACGCGAGGTCATGGACGACGTCGGCGTCGAAACCGATCGACGCCATGAGCACGATCACTTCCTCCGGCGCTCCTTCGACCCGACCGTGTGCCAGATCAAGTTTCCGTACGTGACCGAACCGAAGGCGACGAACCACTTCGTCGGGATCCGTGGTCATCCCGAACTCGCGGGCGAAGAGGTTTTCGTTTCCCGCCGGCATGTGAATCAGGGGGATGCCGGCGATGGCGGCTTCCGCGGCGGCGGATCGAACCGCCCCATCGCCGCCGATGACCACGAGGGCGCGTCGGTCGCGGATCGGCTCCCGCAACCAGGTCTCGGGCGGGCCCGGACTGGTCTCCATCAACTCCATCTCGACCCCCTGCTCCACCGCCACCCTCGAAAGGGCCTCCGCCATTCGTACGGCCCTTCCGGCACCGGAGATGGGATTGAAGATCACAAGAGTCGACATGGGCATGGAGAATATCCCACCGAGGATCCTCCGCGTGCTCCAGAAGCGCCTTCCCGGCGTTCCGAACCCCACCCGGAGGCCTCGGGTTCCGTACCATGCCCCCATGCGGGTTCCTGCTTCATTTCCACTCCTTCGACCGGCCCTCGGACTGCTGCTCACGCTGGCGGTGATTCCGGCGATGGATGGAGCCGCGTCCGCTCGCCAGGAGACGTTCGAACTCGGCCCGGACGACCGCTGGGAAGTCGAGGGAGACGGCAGGCTCGATACCGCCGCCAATCAGGTGCTTCAGGCCCGCAAGGCGCTCGCCCTCGGAGAACCCCAGCGAGCAAGGGCGCTCGCCTCGGCGTACCTCGACAAGTTCGCGGGCGGCGAGGTCCGCCCCGAAATGCTGTTGGTTCGTGGCGATGCTCTGGTTGAAATGGGCGATGAATACAAGGCGCTCTTCGACTACGAGGCGATCACTCGAAAGTACTCCGGGAGCCGAGCCTTCGTCACGGCGTTGGAACGCGAATACCAGATCGCGGTCGCCTACGCGGATGGTCTGAAGAGGAAGTTCCTCGGCACGATCCGCATCCTTGATGCATCGGATGATGCCCAGGAACTCCTGATTCGAATTCAGGAGCGCCTCCCCGGAAGCCGCCTCGCCGAAGACGCGGGCATGAGACTCGCGGACTTCTACTTCGACAATTCCCAGATGCGACTCGCCGCGGATGCGTACGACCTGTTCGTACAGAACTACCCCAGATCCGAGCGCATCGAGAAGGCGCGGGAACGACTCATCCAGGCCTATCTCGCGTCCTACCACGGGCCGCGGTACGACGACAAGGGTCTCCGGGACGCCAAACGCCGACTGGAACTCCTCCGGGTCACTCAACCAAGCCTCGCCCAGCGGATCGGCTCGGATGCCCTGTTGGTGCGAATCGATGAATCGGTGGCTCGAAAGTTCCTGACCACCGCCAAGTGGTACCTCTCCATCGACGACCCGGTCTCCGCGGAGTTGTATCTCCGACGCGTGGTCGAACTTCATCCCGCGACCGTGGCGGCCCTCGACGCCCTGCGTCTGGCCCCCAGCGTGCTGGCCCGAATGCCCGCGCGGATCGCGGCGGAAGCACCCGATTATCGCGCGATGGCCGAAGCGCTGCTGGGTGCCGAAGCGCCGAAACAGACCGGCGTCGAGGCCCGCCCCGAGATCCCCCTGCCCGCGACCAAGTCGCTCGCGCCGGAGATTCCGGTCGAAGCCACTGCGAATCCGGAGGCTGGCGGATGAGCAGACGAAGATCATCCCACCCGACCCGGGCCGCCCTGCTGGCCGCGATTCTCGGTGGCATCCTGTCCGGACACGGCTGTTCGAAGAGCCCGGAGCAAGGCTGGGCCCTCGCCTCGACGCACGATCAGCAATACCGCACGATCTCGATCCCGATGTTCACCAACGACTCCTGGTTCCGAGGGCTTGAAGTCGAGCTGGGCCGGTCGCTGGTCGTGGAAATCGAATCGACGACCCCGTACAAGGTCACCGGCCAGGGAACCGCCGATACGCTCCTGAGAGGCCGGATTCGGTCCGCCAGACTCATCAAGCTCTCCAGCAGCGTCACGACCGGTCTCGCCAATGAAATGCTCTTTGAAGCCGAGCTCGACTTCGAGTGGATCGACCTGGCCACCGGCGAGGCGATCGTGAAACGGACGGGATTCGCCGCATCCGCCCTTTTCACGCCTTCCAGACCATCTCAGGAAACGGTCGATCTCGCTCGATTCGGCGTCGTACAGCAGTTGGCCACGGATCTGGTCGATGCCCTTCGAGACGATTGGTGATTTCCGCATCAAGAGCCCCGTTTCTTGCGAACCCTGACGATAATGACTCCTTCAATGAATTCCCTGCCCGATGAGGTTCTTCTGATGTCCAGTGATCAAGGCCAAGGCTCCGACCCGAAACAACCGAACCCCGGTCGTCAGAACGACCCATCGGGGGCCGGTGGCCCCCAACCGAACCGCCCTCGCCGTCCCTTGATGACGTGGGTGATTCTCTTCTCATTGGTGGCGCTCGTCTGGGTCGTGGCCGTGGGTTCCAACGACACCACCACTCAGGTCGATCTGAACGAGTTCAAGACCCTCGTCGAGAACAAGGATGTCGAGCTCGGTTCCGTCTCGGTCTCCGCGATCGAACTGATCGCGACCCTGAAAGAGGGAACGACGGGATACCCCCCCCGCAACGGCGAACCCGCACAGGTCTCGGTCGAGATCGCGGCCGGCGGCCTCCCCTTCGTCCTCGAAGAACTGAAGGGGCTCGGCATCGCCTTCGAGATGCACAAGTCCGATTCGACCTGGATGCAGCTGCTCATCGGCTTCGGTCCGATTCTCCTCGTCTTCATCATCATCTGGTTCTTCATCCTGCGATCGATGCGGAACGCCGGCGGCGGCCCCGGAGGCATGCTCGGCAACTTCGGCAAGAGTCGCCATCGCGTGCAGACCAAGGACACCGTCAACGTCTCGTTCAAGGACGTGGCCGGCGTGCAGGAAGCCAAGGAGGAGGTTCAGGAACTCGTCACGTTCCTCAAGGACCCGAAGCGCTTCCAGCGCCTGGGCGGTCGAATCCCCCGAGGCGTGCTCCTCGAGGGCCTGCCGGGCTGCGGAAAGACGCTCTTGGCCAAGGCCATCGCCGGGGAGGCGGACGTCCCGTTCTTCACGATCTCCGGGTCGGACTTCGTCGAGATGTTCGTCGGCGTCGGTGCGAGCCGGGTCCGCGATCTCTTCAAGCAGGCCAAGGAAAACTCGCCGTGCATCATCTTCCTCGACGAGATCGACGCCGTCGGTCGCCGTCGTGGCGGTGGGTTCACCACCGGCGGACATGACGAACGCGAACAGACGCTGAACGCGATCCTCGTGGAGATGGACGGCTTCGACGCGACCGATCAGGTCATCGTCATCGCCGCCACCAACCGCGCCGACGTGCTTGATCCGGCGCTCACCCGCCCCGGTCGATTCGATCGAACGGTGAGCGTCCCGCTTCCCGACCTGGAAGGACGAGCCCAGATCCTTGCGGTCCACGCCCGAAAGGTGAAGACCGGTCCCGACGTCGACCTCGCCCGACTGGGCCGGGGAACCCCGATGTTCAGTGGTGCCGATCTGGCCGCCATGATCAACGAAGCCGCGATCATCGCGACGATGGCCGACAAGGACTTCGTCGAGATGAGCGATCTCGAAGAAGCCCGTGACAAGGTCCGCTGGGGCCGCGCCCGCCGAAGTCACAAGGTCGAAGAGGAAGACCGGGTCGCGACGGCCTATCACGAAGCCGGGCATGCCATCGTCCAGTCCCTGCTCCCCGATGCGGATCCGTTGCACAAGGTCACGATCATTCCGCGGGGTGCCGCCGGCGGTGCCACGTTCAGCCTTCCCGAGAAGGATCGCCACGGCTACGGCCGCAAGTACATCGAAGCGACGCTCCGCGTGCTCTGCGGTGGCCGGATCGCGGAAGAGAAGAAGACCAAGGACACCTCGAGTGGTGCGAGCATGGACATCAAGATGGCCACGCAGTACGCCCGAGCCATGGTCCTCGAGTGGGGCATGAGCGACCGGGTGGGCTTCGTGAACTACGCCGGCAGCGATCAACGCGAGATGATGCTGCCGGACAAGGATTATTCCGACGAGACGGCGCGGGTCATCGATGAAGAGATCCGCAAGATCGTCGACGAAGCCTACGACGAATGCACTCGTCTCATCGACACCCACTGGGACCAGCTCGTCGCGGTCGCGGAAGCCCTGCTCAAGTACGAGACGCTCAGCAGCGATGACGTCGACAAGCTCATGAAGGGCGAACGGATCGAAAAGCCCACCGTGGCGGAACTCCTCTCGGCGGAGGCGGCGAAAACCACCCTTCCGCCCGCGACCGCCAAACCCACCGAGGAGCCCGGCGACGATCTCCCGGACATCATGCCCTCACCGGCCTGATCACCGGATCGAACCTCGCTGAAGGAAAACGAAGAACACGGCCCCGCCATCGGCGGGGCCGTGTTCTTCTTCATTCGGCGACGGTCGGGTTCACATCGTACGCGGGTGGTCACCGATGACGACCGACGGCCCGAGGCTCTCGAGCTCCTTGCCGCGCCGATTCACCTCGACGACGAAGAGGATCACGAACACGAGTCCGACAAGCCCCACCACGTAGCCAAGGACTTGCACGGCCAGACCCGCCACCAGGATCGGCGACAAGGCCGGAGGTGTTCCTCTTGCCATCGAATCCATCGCGACCGTACCTGCGATTTGCAGACCGGTCCCGACGATCGCGACCACCATCTGAGCCACGCCGCAAATCGCGAAGGCCATTCCCTTGAATCTGCCGCAGTCCCCCCGGTCGAGCCCGTGCGACTCGAAGGCATCGACGAGTCCTCCCGAGACTCGGCGTGCGACGAAGAACGCCCAGACGGTCTGGAACAACGGAATGATCATCAACCAGACCAACCCCGGATCCATCCGCCGATGCTCGGACGGAATGGATGCCGCCGCCCGATACACCAGGTAGAGCATCCAGATGGCAAGCCCGAGGAAGAGGAGCCCGATGCCACAGGCGCCGACGATGAGGATGAGGAACCCGGCGGCGAAGTTCATGGAAGTCTCCTGAGTGGCGATGGCGTGCGAGAGCTCTGTCGAGAAGCGGCCGGATACATGTTACGACGCAAATCACCGCCGAATCGACGACACCGTTTCCTCCACCCGGAATCCACCGAGGTTCATCCCATCAAGCCGGCGTTTCGGACGGCCCGGACCCCGGGTCGTCATCGGATCGATCCGGTCTCTTCCGACCACCTCGCGTCTCGGCATCGCCGAGCATGGCCTTGGTTCGCAGCAGATGGTGATAGTGCTGAGCGAACCGGTGCGCCTCATCTCGAACCGCCTGGCAGACCTTCAAGCCGAGATTCTCACGGCCCAGTCGGATCGGCTCGGCTCGCCGTTGCACGAAGATCAACTCTTCCTTCTTCGCGAGCGAGATGACCATGGGCGGCTTCACTTCAAGTTGCTCGAACGCTTCGATCGCCGCGTTCAGCTGGCCGAGGCCGCCGTCGATCAGGATCACGTCCGGATAGAGCTCGTTTCCATCCCCCGCCTCTCGATACCGACGAGAGACGACCTCGCGAATCGCCATGTAGTCGTCGTTGTCGACGGTCCGGATCTTGAAGCGTCGATACCCGTCCTTGAAAGGCCGGCCGTCGATGAAGCAGACCTTTGACCCGACGGTCTCTCCGCCCGCGAGATGCGCGATGTCGATCGCCTCCAGACAACGGATGGGCGTCTCCATCCCCAGGGTCTTCTGCAGGGAACGAATCCCCTTCCCCGGGTCATGGACGAAGGAGGTGACTTCCGGTTGCCAGTCGTACTGGCCATCCTCCTTGCGCCGCCGCTCTCGTTCATCGAGTCGCTCGATCGAACGGATCTGGTCTCGCAGCACGGCAGCCCGCTCGAATCGGCGAGACGCCGACGCCTCCTCCATCTCCTGTTTCATCTCGCGAAGCATGGCGCTCCGCTTCGATCCGAGAAATCGAATGAACCGATCGATGTCCTCGCGATACCCCTCGGGGGATATTCGATTCGCGCAGGGTGCGGTGCACTGACCGATGGAATGAAGGAGGCACGGACGGAAGGACCGGTTCTTGGGATCGTCACTTCGAATCTCCAACTCGCAGGTCCGGTACTTGAACACCCGCTGGAGGAGTTGCACGGACTGACGAAGCGCCGTCACGGACGTGAACGGCCCGAAGATCCTGGCGCCCTTGAATCGAGCGTCGCCTGGATTCCGAGTCACGAAGACGCCCGGGAATTCGTCCCGGACGGTGATCGCCAGGTACGGAAAGGTCTTGCCGTCCACGAGCCGCTCGTTGAACCGAGGCCGGATGTCCTTGATCAGCCTGGCTTCCAGCAACAGCGCTTCCCATTCGCCATCACACTCGATCACGTCGAAATCGTCGATCAGCCGCAGCATCGGCGTCTTCCGTGGCCCGAGATCCGTGGAGGATTGAAAATAGGTGGACACCCGATTTGGAAGAACGGTGGCCTTCCCGACATACAGGACGACCCCCGCCGAGTCCTTCATCAGATAGACACCAGCCACTCGAGGGAGGCCCCGGGCCTTGGCCGACAACCGTTTGAGCCGCTCGTCGTGGGCGGCATCAAGATCGGCGTCCGGACTCGATCGGGAGCCCGATTCCGGCTCGGATTCCGGATTTTCGGACTTTGAGGAGGACATTCGACATCCCTGGAGGGCCTTTTTTCGAGAACAGGGCCCTGAAGTGGATCGGGTCAGGAATATTCCCGATCCGGTGATCATTGCGTTTCAGGAACAATGCGCTAGGATAGACAGTCCAACCGGGGTCGGAGATCCGTCGGCCGCTCGGCCACACCGCCTCATTCGTTCAGTCATTCGATCAAATTCAGGAGTCCTATTCGATGAAGAGCCTCTTCACCATCGCCACCCTCGCCCTCGCCACCGCTCTGGTCGGCTGCAACAACAACAAGCAGGAAACTGCCGCCCCTGGCGCTGTTTCCGGCGAATGCTGTGGCGGCTGCTCCAGCGAGACGACGGCCGCCCCCGGTGCCGTCTCCGCTGATTCCTGCAGCACTGCCGAGTCCTGCGCCACCAGCTGCAGCGACGCTGCCGCTCCCGGTGCCGTCTCCAGCGACTGCGCCTCCAGCTGCGAGACCAGCTCCGACAAGAAGATGCCCGTCGCCCCCGGCGCCGTCTCCAGCGACGACTGTGGTGCTGCCAGCAGCGGTTGCAGCGAAAGCTCCGCCGCGTCCTGCCCCTTCAGCGGCCAGGCCGGCTGATCACGCGAGGCGACGCCTCCCGTGACCGAAATTCGACGCCCGTCCCGTGTTGTGCGGGGCGGGCGTCTTCGTGTCCTTCGATATGATGCGGACCCGTCCTCCCGGAGCCCTGCTGATGCATCGATCTCGTCTCGAACTCGCCTGCGTCCTCTTCATGATGACCACGGTCACCCTCGTCTCGGGCTGCGGCGGCGGCCATGCCACCCATCAGGCCTTGAAGGACGGATGGCACGCTTACGGCGATGCTCAAACGGTCGATCCGGTCTCGGTCGAGGTGACCGACCTCGAAGCGTGGCGTGGTGATGAAGTGATGCTCGAAGGCTGGGTCGGTGAGGTCTGCGCCAAGAAGGGCTGCTGGATGCGGATCCAGGACGATCAGGGAGATTCCGTGATGGTCCGCTTCAAGGACTACGGCTTCTTCGTTCCCCGGAATGCTCGGGGAAGACGGTCGGTGATCCATGGAACCCCCGTCGTCAAGACGCTCTCGATCGCACAACGGAGACATATCCTGGAGGATGCCGGCGCCGATGCCGCGGATATCGCCGCCATCGACGCCCCGTCGACGCAGGTGATGGTCTATGCCGACGGCGTCTGGATTCAGGGAAGCGGCCTGGCACCGCCGTATGCTCCCGCCGCCCCCGAAGACTGCATCGTCGATGACGCTCCCACCGCGAGCACTCCCGCGAAAGTGAATGACCAATGACCGATCGATCGAAGTCGACGCTCCTGATGGGTGGCCGGGTTCTGGATCCACGAACCGGTCTCGATGCCACCGCCGACGTTCTCATTCGAGACGGAAGGATCGCGGCGATCGAGACGGATTCCGGACGGATCGAGGCCGGCGACGCCGAACGTGTCGACGTGGACGGGCTGCTCGTCTGCCCCGGCCTGATCGATCCGCATGTTCATCTCCGCGAGCCGGGCCAGGGTGCCAAGGAGACCATCGAGACCGGGACGCGCGCCGCCGTCGCCGGCGGATTCACCACGCTCTGCTGCATGCCCAACACCGCACCGACTCTGGACTCCTCGGACATGGTCGACTGGGTGGCCATGAAGGCTCGGGAAGTGGCGTCCTGCCGGGTGCTCGTGGCTGCGGCGGCGACCCTCGGTCGAAAGGGTGAAGCACTCGCGCCCATGCACGCGATGCACGCCGCCGGTGCCGCCGCGTTCACCGACGACGGCGATGGGATCGCAGATGCGGACCTGATGCGGAAGGTCCTGCAGATCTGCGCCTCGCTCGGCACGGCCTTCATGCAGCATTGCCAGGAGCCGACGCTCACTCGAGGCGCCCAGATGCACGAAGGCGCGGTGAGTGCCAGGCTCGGCCTGGTGGGCTGGCCTCGAGTCGCCGAAGAACTGATGCTCGAGCGTGATCTCCGTCTGGATCGATCGATCGGCGCCCGCTACCACGCCCAGCACCTCTCCAGCGGCGGATCGGTGGAGATCCTCAGATCCGCCAGGGACGCCGGCGTGCCGGCCACCGGAGAAGTGTCTCCGCACCATCTCCTGCTGACCGATGCCGCCTGCGAAGACTTCGACACGAACGCGAAGATGAATCCCCCGCTCCGCGAAGAATCCGATCGACGGGCGCTGCTGCAGGGCGTCGCCGACGGCGTCATCACCGTGCTCGCCACCGATCACGCGCCGCACACCACGGCCGAAAAATCTCAGCCCTTCGAAGTGGCCCCCCTCGGGGTCATCGGCGTGGAGACGGCGCTTCCCCTCTATGCGGAGGCGCTGGTCGAATCCGGCGCCATCGACTGGCCCCGACTCGTCGCGATGATGACCATCGAGCCCGCCAGGCTTCTGGGGCTGGAGAACGAAGGTCTCGGATCACTGACCGTCGGCGGTCCCGGCGACGTCACGGTGATCGATCCGGCCCTCGAATGGTCGATCGATGCGGACACGTTCGAATCGAAGGCACGCAACTGCCCGTTCGACGGGCGAACCGTCCGGGGCCGTGCGGTGCTCACCATGGTCGCCGGATCCACGAGATGCAATCGTCTTTCGGAAGTCGACGCCCCCATCGGCGTCTGAGCATCAGGCCCGTGTTGAAACGCTTCAGCAGTCCGAATTCCAAGCCGCGAAAAGAAGCCCGAGGTCCGCGCCGTTCACCAGGCCGTCCTCGTTGAGATCCGCGGCACAGTCTCCCTCGCATCCCCATGCGGCGAGCATCATCCCGACATCCCCCCCGCCGACCGTGCCGTTCCCATCGAGATCCTCGCGGCAGCCATCGACGATCTCTCCGAAGTGCTCGATGGCCAGAGACCAGGCCTGCGGCCCGATGATCGAACCCATGAGTCGGCCGGGAACATCGTCACAGGGTGGATGAATGCCACCCCAGATCCTGCTGAGCGAGCATTGATCGCTGGCATCGAAGTACGACGCCCATTGCAATCGGATGTTCACGGTCGGCCCGTCCTCGAAGACCAGAAACTCATTGCTCGTCGCCTCGAACTCGCCCAGCCCCTGAGGGAACCAGGGCGATCCGGTCAGCGCCGTGAGAATCTCCGCCGCCGCCCGACTGAAGGTCGAGTGTCCCGAGACATACCCGGCGAAATTCGGACTCACGAAGGTGGGCCGCTGATACGGCCACCAATTCTCGACCAGTATCCACCCGCAACCTGCCGTCGAACTCTCGGGATCGAAGATGTAGTCGGGCCCTCTCCAGCATTGGGCGGCGATCTTCCCGAGGTTGATGCCACCCTCTCCCTGAAGATGCTCGTGCCGACCACCGGGAGCCGTCGACTCCTCGGTGAGCATCTCCACCAACCCCGGCACGAGTTCGAGACCATGAGGATGGAAGCCGGGAAGATCGGGATCCGTGCGCTGTCCGTTCTCCGCCATCCATCGAATCGCGGAGATCGGCCTGATGAAGTCGTACCAGCCCTTGACGCTCCAGGCGGAAATCGCGGAATCATGCATCCCGCCGCCGAGCGCGAAGTAACTCTTGACATCCCACTCGAGCGCATTGACGATCGGCCCCTCGCCACCGATCCGCTTTTCCGATCCCAAGGCATCGCCGACCTCGTTGAGCAGTACGAACCAGTGACCGGGCGGTGTCTCGCTGTCCGGCCCATCCGCCCAGAATTCGGCGAGCACCCGGGCGTAGTCGCCTCGAGGGACCATCTGTTCCGGATACGGCGCACCGGTCACTGGATTGACGTCGTAACCGAGACCTCCATCCCCGCCCTCGAACCGGTCGTAGAAACCGGCGAAGTCCTCGGGTTCGGTGGGAATCGTCGCGTTGCCGATCGAGTTCGGACTGACGTCGATCATCACGCCGTCCGTCGCATCGAGATGCGCCGACCAGTAGAGGACCTGCTCGAATCCTTCAAGGAAGAGAAGCTCGTCATCGGAGCCGATCAAGGGGGGCATGCCGGGGTCGAGGAACACGGGATACGCATCACCATCCCGCTCGTAGTCGACTCGTTGGGATGGTGTGAGCGAAAACGAATCGACGTGCCCCCACTCGGGTCCGAGGAACTCCGGATATCCCCCGAGCTCGATGTTGCCCGCTTGATCGATGAAGTACTCGAGCGCGAGTGGCTGCCAGCGATTCGGTTCCAGAATGCCTTGCGTTCCGGGCTCGGGCGGAATCAGTGGATCGTTCACGGGCCGATACCACTGGTTCTCGTAGTCGTTGATTTCGTTCGCGCCATCGGCCAGACCGAAGAAGACGTACTCGATCGCGATTCGATTCCCGACTGCGGACGGTGCATCACCTCGGGTCGAATCGTCTTCGGGATCGAAGCCGAGTTCGATCATCAGGTTCCGGTAGGCCGGTTCGAGTTCCTTCCAACCCGGTGATCCCTGAAAACGATGCCGAAGCAACTGATAGACCGCGTGCGAGATGGCTTCCGATCTGGCCGCTTCCACGTCCCCCGCCGCGATGAACTCGTCCTCGTGGAGCCAGGGCCGAGGCCCCTCCTCGAAGACCGACCACGCATCCCACATCGCGGCCGAAATGTGGAAGAGATTTCGCGCATGCACCACCGGACGCGCGTAGTCGTTGCGAATCGATTCGAGGAGAAGGTCGTTCCAACGCCGGGCGACCGAGGAATCATCGGTCTGCCCGAATGCCGCCACCCCGGAACCCAGGGCGACGAGCAAGGACCAGGTTCTGACGAATCGTCGGGTCACATCGAGTTCCACGGATGAGTCGGGCGTGAGATCGTTGAAAACGACCACTCAGAAAAATAGCCCACGATGAGGGTGAAGGCGACCAGATCACGATCTTTCCGTCCCATTTCGGGCGGCTGGGATGACGCCGATGGCACGCCGCCGAGAATCGACGCACCTTGCGGTCGAGAGTAGGCTTCGTCCCGACCCGATCCTCCGGAATCCGAGGCCACGTCGAGGCCGCAAGACTCGAGATCCTCTTTCAAACGACCCAGCGAACGGGCCGCGGACCTTCGTTCGGGAACCGAGCGCCTTGAACGAGTCACCGGCCTGTCCTCGATCACGCTCGACGACTCGGAACGTCGGAGCCTCGCGGCGAGCGGCGTCCTACTCCTCGAGTCGATCGCGGCGGCACAGATCGATGAGGTCCCGCGACTTCGAGGCGACTCGTGATGGCGATCGGAAACATCACCTGCATGCAGTCCTGCGTGATCCTGTTGCGGCCCTGATCCGAATCGGACGCTGATGCCGCGTGACGGCCGGCGATCCGTCCGAATCACCCTTGAATCCCTGCCGGATGGCCCCGATAAGAAACGCCGTTCTTCGAACTGATCCACAGCTCGTGAAGGCGGCCTCGGATATCGGATCTTCCTTCGCAATCCATGGATTTCCTTCATTTGGAATACCGCATCCGCGGAGTATTCTTGAGGACGTCTCGAACGTCTTCCATCCCCACGACGGGGTTCCATACGCTTGAAGACGCCGGTCAGCCCGGGTTTCTTCTTTCAGATTTCACCAGCCAGGATCACTCCGATGCGAAATGAGTTTCTCGCCATCGCCAGTCTGACCATCGCCTCCGCCGCCCACGCCGGCGGGGTCGGTACCACGTACACGGATGCGACCGGTGACATCTTCGATTCGAGTCTCTCGAACATCGACATCCTCAGCGCCACGTTCAACAACGACTCCACGAATCTCTACCTGAGCGTCTCGGTCAACGCCGACGTCTCGGCGACGGACTGGGGCAAGTATCTGGTCTTCATCGACAGCACACCGTCGATCGGGGCCTTCAGCGGCATGAACGGAAACGACCCGTTCAACAATCCCTGGAACCGACGAGTCGGTTCTCCGGCCGGCGTCGACGCATTCGTCGGCTCCTGGATCGACGGTGATGGCAGCAATCTCAACTACACGTTCGACGGTTCGGCCTGGAACCAGACCGAAGTCGGCACGCCGGACCTCTCGCAAGCCGCCTCGGGGATCGTGAGCTGGACCTTCAGTCTCTCTTCGCTCGGACTCGCCGAAGGTGACACGTTCTACTTCGACGTCGCCACCACCGGTGGCAGCGACAACGATCCGGCGATCGATCTCCTCTCCACGGACACCATCCAACCCGGCTGGGGCTACAACTCGATCACCGGGATGGACCTGACCTACACCGTCGCGTCCTCCACGCCGGTGCCGGGCATCGGTGGGATCGCGGCACTGGCCGGATTCGGACTGGCCGGGCGTCGACGACGACGCTGAATGAAGATCGTCCAAGACCCGCCGCCCTCACGTTCCAACTTGTGATCGTTGATCAAGCCGGATCAAGCCGGATCAAGCCGGATCAATCCGCCGGTGCGTCAAGCGCATCGAATCCGCCGGGGAAGTCGGTGTCCATCGGAAGATCAGGGACGTCGTCATAGGACGCATCGAAGGCGTCGAATTCCGCCTCAGGAATGTCCGGCGGATCCAACGGCTCGATCTCCACCCCTTCCGGAAGCGATTTCTGGAAAAGACGCCCGTAACCCTTGGTCACGATTCTCGGATCGAGCACCACCACCCGCCCGGTATCGTCGGTCGAACGAATGAGCCGTCCGATCCCCTGCTTGAACCGGATCACGGCTCGCGGAACCTGATCCTCCATGAACGGGCGGCCCCCCTTGGCTTCGATGGCTTCATGACGGGCCTGGACGATCGGGCGATCGGGCACGTCGAACGGAAGCCGGGTGATGATCACGTTTCGAAGAGCTCGACCCCGGACATCGACGCCCTGCCAGAAACTCGACACGCCGAAGAGCACCGAACGTTCATCCGCACGGAAGCGTTCGAGGAGCAGACCTCTCGGTCCTGATTCGTGCTGAACCAACACGGGATGCGAATGCTCCTCCAACCGAGCCCGGCAGCGATCGGCCGTTTCCCGCATCGCGGTGTTGCTCGTGAAGAGTACGAAGGCGCCTCCATCCGTCGCTCTGACCTGCTCGACGATCCGATCCGCCAGACGGTCCTGATAGCTCGCATCGCGAGGATCGGGCATGTGCGGGTCGACCAGCGCCTTCATCTGCCTTGCGAAGTCGAAGGGCGATCCGACCTGCAACGTCTTCGATGACTCCGCTCCAAGCCGAGTGGTCACCAGCGAGAAATCATCCGCCGCCGTCGCCAGCGTGGCACTGGTGCAGATCACCGCACCGTCTCGGCCGAAGAGATTCTCCCGAAGCACCGGCCCGACATCCACCGCGGCGCACGCCACCGTCACGCTGCCACGGCCACCGCGCCGGCGGCGATCGGAACGCGTCACCATCTCCGCCCAGTAGACGCACCCCTCGATCCCCTGCTCGATGAGAAGCGCCGCCGCTTCGGCGATCTCGGTCGCGCGACCGGAAAGGGAGCCGAGCTCCATCTCATCCGTTTCATTGACGACCTTCGTCCGAAGAAGCTTCAGGCTTGAAGCGAGCTTCCGAAGCGCGGGCGAGAGCGGGTTGTCCACGATGCCCGATTCTGAAATCCGGACCGAACCGCCGCCCGCACGATCGAGCCATGTCGCCAGATCGTCGAAGAAGGCGTTGGTCGCGGTCTCGACCGTCCGAAGCGAAACGATGGCATCCTCGAGCAGCGGGTCTGAATCGAGCCGCCCACCGATCGATGCCAGCACGCCTCGATTCGTTCGCTCGGAAAGAAGCATGCGAAGCAGATGACGCACGCGGCCTTCGGAGATTCGAAGTCCGAAGTGTTCCGCGGCGACATCCTCCACCGTATGGGCCTCGTCCAGAATCACATGGGTATAGGGCGGAAGAAACCCGGCACCTCGGATCCTCAGCGCCAGATCACTGAAGAAGAGGGCGTGGTTGCACACCAGGATGTCCGCATTCTCCATCCGGCGCCGGGCTGATTGATAAAAGCACTCGTCGTGCGTCGGACACCGGCGTCCCATGCAGTTCCCGCCGTCACTCTGCACATGATCCCAGACCCCCGGCCGTTTCAACTGCGGCAGCGTCGCCAGGGTTCCGTCACCGGTTCTGCCCGCCCAACGTTCGATCTGCTGGAGCGAATGGCGTTCCGGCTCGTCGGCCAACAGTCGAGTCTCGCGCTCGACCGCCAGTCGAAGGCGCCGCTTGGAGAGGTAGTTCGATCGCCCCTTCACCAGAACCGCGGTGAACTCATCCGGAACCAGGGCCCGAAGAAGCGGGAGATCCTTCTCCATCAACTGCTCCTGCAGACTGATGGTGTGCGTGCAGATGATGATCTTGTCGCCTCGATTCCCGAGCACGCTGGAGATCGCGGGAAGGAGATAGGCGAAGCTCTTCCCCGTTCCGGTACCCGCTTCAACGAAGAGGCGCTCGCGATTTCGAAGCGCGTCCTCGACCGCGGTCGCCATCTCCAACTGCTGTGGTCGCGGTTCGAAACCCTGGAGTCGTCGAGCGACCGGGCCGTCGGGAGCGAGCATGGAACGGGCGGGAAGAATCATGAGAAACAACCGGGAATCGTGAGTCCAAGATACCAACAGTGCCGTTTGCGGCAGACCGTCCGGGGAAGGTCCGCCCGTCGATCATTCCAACGGCCGACGCTTCGGTTCCCCCACCTCCCGGGGATAGAGCCTCGGAACGGGGCGATTCTTCTCGATCACGATGATCCGTCCGGTTGAAGTCGGATGCACGGTGATGACCGAGGCGTGCAGCTTGTACAGCGCCTGTTTCGCTTCTTCGATCTCCGCCTCCGCCTTGGCGCCCTTGATCGCCAGAACCAGTCCGTCGGGATGTGCCAGCGGAACCGTGTACTCCGCCAGAACGTTCAGCGGCCCCACCGCTCGAGCGGTGACGATGTGATACGACTCTCGCTGGACCGGATCGCGGCCCATCGTCTCCGCTCGATCATTCGCGACCTGCACCCGATCGAGGCCGAGCGCATCCGCGGTCTCCGCGAGAAACCTCGCCTTCTTTCCCGTCGTCTCGAGCAGCGTGATGGAAAGATCGGGCTGGACGCAGGCGATGATCAACCCCGGTAATCCGCCCCCGGACCCCACATCGAGCAATCGCATGTTCTCCCCGATCTTCTCACGCATCTCGAGCACCCAGGGGAGAAGCGTCAGGCTGTCGAGAACGTGCCGGGACCAGACCTCCTCCGGTTCGCGAATCGCGGTGAGGTTCATCCGCGTATTGGCGTCGTAGAGGAGTTCGAGATACCGCCCGATCCGGGCGAGGTCCGCGGACTCGAATGCGATTCCCGCCGATTCGGCGGCGGCGAGGAAGGTATCCGGCGGAGTGGCGAAGGTTGATTCGGTCATGAGGGAGAAGGGTGTACCACGGTTCGCTTCCGGCTGCCTCGTCGAACAGGGTCAACGGGCACCTGCGACCTCCCAGCGTTCCATCCGTCGCGGCCGGCGAAGCCCCACGTTCAAGACGAGACCGATCATCAGCCAGGCGGTGAGAAGACTCGACCCACCCGCACTCACGAAAGGCAGCGTCATTCCGGTGATCGGGAGAAGCCCGATGGTCATTCCGGTGTTGATCACCATCTGAGAGATCAGGAGGGTGACCAGGCCGGTCGCCAGCAGGCGCCCGAAGAGATCGCGGGCAAGGGCCGCGACCAGAAAACCCGCCGACGCCATCAGCAGGAACAAGGACCAGACGACGATGCTCCCGAGAAGCCCCCAACGACAGGCGACCACCGCGAAGATCATGTCGTTGTGCTCCTCCGGAAGATGGTTGAATCGGAGCAACGTCGCCGCATGATCACGTCCGACTCCCGTCAGTCCGCCGGCTCCGACCAGCGTCATCGCCCGATCGCCCTGATATCCGATGTCGTCCCGATATCGATCGTCTCCCTCGATCTGCGCGATGAGGGCTTCGATCCGATCCTGTTGATGATCCTTGAGGTATCCGCGAACCGGCGTGAAGAGCACCGCCGAGATCGCCAGCACCCCCACCAGCGTCAGAATGGAGAGATGGGAGATCTTCGCCCCGGCGACCAGCAAGAGTGCCAGCAAGGTCGGAACGAACACCAACGCCGTTCCCAGATCGGGCTCGAGCAGGATCAGGCCCATGGGGATCGCGGTGACCACGAACGGAAGCAGAAAGCCCTGCAGCGATCGCACGTTCCAGCGAAGACGAAACCATGCCGCCAACGCCAGCACCCAGACGACCTTGGCAAGCTCGGAAGGCTGGAGATCGGTGATTCCCAGGTTGATCCAACGCCGCGCACCGTTGTAGGGACGGACCAGCCAGGTCGGTATGAACGGAATCAGGACGAAGAGGAGAAGAAAAAGGACCAGCACGCACAGCGCCGGAACCCAACGACGCAACCGCCGGTAATCCGGCGACGCCGCCATGGCCGCCACCAGGAGGCCCAGCGGAAGGAACATCGCCTGCTTCCGTGCGAAGCCGGGCTCGGTGGTGTCGATCGCGATGATCCCGATCAAGTTGAGGGCCAGCGCCGCCAGAACCACGATCCAGGCCGCGGTCGCCCAGCGAATGCGCCCCGCCTGAAGATCGCGAGCCGACTCATGCAGTTCGCGAGCCGTGAATGTCGCCCGGTCCGGTCGATCCGGATCGTCGACACGGGTGGCCGAGGTGATCACGGGGTCGGTCAACCGTCTTCGCCTCCACGAAGATTCGCAGCCTCTGCCGTGAAACGCCCCGGCGACTGGAACGCGGCGGGGTCGATGATGCCTTCTTCCATGGGCAGTGCGTCAAGCCAGTCGATTCGACGGACCGCCGGATCGATGCGCTCGAGCGCCGCGGCACCGAGATATCCCTCGGCCGCCAATGCTCGGATCAACTGTGCCGCGACCGGCCCCCCGGCCCGACCGCCGGAGTTTCCATGTTCCACGATGACTGCGAAGGCGTACCGCGGTTCCTGCTCACCGGCCGGCGCGACCATCCCGGCATACCAGCCGTGCGACGCCTTGCCGGTGACCTGGGAGGTGCCGGTCTTCGCCCAGACCGTCGGCGCCGCATCACCCAGATCGGAGAAGTCGAGAATGTCTTCGCGACGCCGATTCTCCAGCCAGAGTCGACTGGCGGTGCCTTCCTTCGCGGACTTGCGCATTCCTTGAAATGCGATTCGAACCGCCTCGCGGCTCCAATCGCCCGGCTCGACCGGCGTCGTGGTCTCTTCATCAAGCACGAGAATCGGCGACACCGCCGCACCTCTTCTGGCGAGCCGGGCGTAGGCGGTCGCGGCGTGCAACGGCGTCCAGGCGACCGATCCCTGTCCGATTCCGAAGAGCATTCGACCGATGTCGGTGCGGTCCGGGATGAAGGTTCCGGAGCTGGCGTTGGCAAGACCGGGACCGTGCTCGGCTTCCAATCCGAGCCCTCGGTACCAGTCGCGCATCGCCTCGGGGCCGAGGGCGTCCGAGATGGTGTAGAAGTAGATGTTGCAACTCTGCGCGATCGCATCCACCGGACCGATCGTCTCATGCCGACCGTACAGACCGGCTTCGGGACGCCAACCCCAGCACCGCGGTCGAAGCAACTCCCCACGGATCCATCCCTTGCATTCGATGGTCTGCTGCAAGCCGAAGCGCCCGCTCTCCACGCCGGCGATGTAGACGAGCGGTTTGACGATCGATCCCGGCGCATAGGCGGTCGCGATCGCACGATTCCTGAACGGCGCGAGTTCCTGCAGTTCGCGTCGCCTCAGTCGATCGTCCTCCGGGAGCGCCGCAACGCCGGAATCCGGCATCAACATCAGCTCGATGTCCCGCGGCGACGGTTCGACGTCCGCGAAGGTCGGAGTGGAGACGAGGGCGAGCGTCTCGCCGGTTTGAATGTCCAGCACGACCGCCGCGCCATTCAGCGGCGTTCCCATCGGAAGCGTCGAGGCCCGTGGGCCATCGGCATTCCACCCGTAGTGATACTGCTGGACCTTCATCAGTCCGAGCTCCGGGTTCATCACCGCCCGGAGTCGCGCCTGCAGCGCCACGTCGATCGACAATCGCCGGTCGCCCCCGGGCTCCGCCACGACTTCGACCAGTGTCTCCCCACTCGCTCGGTCGATCTCCCGCATGCCGATGGAACCGTGCAATCCTTCATCGAACTCCCGTTCGAGTCCGGTGGAACCCACGATGTCCCGACCCGGCCGATACCCCCGGTAGTCGATCGATTCCGATTCCTCGACGAAGAAGGGACGCCGCTCCAGATCCTCCCGGGTGACGTCGGATCTGGTCGTGCCGACCAGCGTGGATGCGACGCCTCGGACCGGTGTCTCCACAATGCCTGGACCGCGCAGATTCGCGGGGAGCGTCGACCGATCGATCGGCACCGTTGCTTCGGCGTACCCGCGGATCCGCCGGTTCACATCGACCACCGCGAAGGCCACCTCCGATTCGGGCGAGCCGCCGGTCTCGAGAACCGCCGCGTCGAGTGCCGCAATCGCCTTCTGCAACGGGAACGTATCGGCGTCGGCCTCGGCGAAGTTCTCGACGATCGAATGCAGACCCTTCTGCTCCGCGATCGGCCGCTCCGTGAAGATCTCCTCCGCTTCGGTCCGCCCCCGCCGCTTCGCGAGCGCCTCGAATTGCCGCTGCCACACGGAAGCCGCGCGACCGGAGACGCCACGTCGAATGTCGTCGAGTCGCTGTGGAAGCGTGGAGAGATCAAGGCCGGCATGCGTCGCCGCCGCGGTCCAGATCTCCCGGACCCGTTGATTCCACTCGGGAATCACCGCTTCGATCGCGGCCTCACGGTCCGATCGAGAGAGACTGCTCCAGTCGGTTCCAATCGCACGCCTCGCCTGCCGATAGGCCTGACGCCGCTGCCATTCGCCCGTGAGAACCTCGTAGTCGACGCTGAAGTCCCAACTCGAACGCTCGACCGCAAGGGGCCGACCCACTCGATCGACGATCGGCCCTCGAATGGTGGGCTGAAAACTTCGCTGGATCAGCCTCGCCTCCGCCCGAGCCAGTCTGGCCGGACCATCCACGATCGCCAGACGGGTCATCTGGACCGCCAGCACCGCGGCGATCAGCGTGAACAAGAGCGCCAACGCGATCAGCCGGATGTGAAACGGCGTGATTCGGGCGTCGGTCTGGCCTGAGGGTGGTCGCATTCGGCTCCAAGAGGATCGTTCGGCGGTGCGGTTCCAGGCCGTCAGGATCGAAAGCTGATCCGCCTCTGAACCATATCGGCTTGACGAGGGCCGCGGCTGTTCTTCGCCATTCGCCGCGGCCGTTTTTCGCGCCGATCCAGAACCGGTGTGCGACCGCCCGGGCGCCTCAGACCTCGGTCGAGGCACCGACGTCGAGCCGGCGGACCTCGACGCCATTCGGTGCGAATCGCGTCGGATCGATGTCGATGAGTGGCCAGGTTCCGAAGTGGCAGGGAATCGCGATCGGGGCGTTCACCATCTCGGCGGCCCGAGTGGCATCCGCGGGCCCCATCGTGAACCGATCACCGATGGGAAGAATCAGGACGTCGGGCCGATGGATCTCGGCGATCAGAGCCATGTCGCCGAAGATCCCGGTGTCGCCGGTGTTGTAGATCGTGGTGTCTCCCATTCGGATCACCAGCCCGGTCGGCATGCCCATGTACTTGCCGCCGAAACTCGACGAATGAAAGGCGTTGGTCATGGTGATCCGCCCGAAGGGCATGTCGACCCCCCCGCCGGGATTCGCGGGCTCGAGCTTCTCGAGTCCCTCCTCGCCGAGCATGTTGCAGAGTTCGAAGGGGCCGAGCACCGTGGCGTCACAACGCTTGGCGATGGCGATCGTGTCCCCGACATGATCCTCATGCCCGTGGGTCAGGGCGATATGAGTGCAGGAAATCGAATCGGCGGTGATCCCCGCCGCCTCCGCCTGGGGATTCCCGGTGATGAAGGGGTCGATGAGGACCGTGTGGGTCCCATCGCTCAGACTGAATGCGGCATGCCCGTGAAAGGTGATCTTGATGCTCATGGTTGGCTCCGGCCATCTGGCTGACGGGTCCGTGCTGGAAATCGGACCGTGATTCGAGACCGAGACAGGATCCCGGAGGGGTCGCGAGTGGTCAACCGGGAATCCTCGGATTCGCCGATGACCGGGACCGATTAGCATGGTCGGCCCGCCGCTTCGCCCGAAGCGGCGCAGCTTTCTCGCCACCCGCCCCCACGCCCCAGGAACCCCCGCCATGGAATGCGGCATCGTCGGACTTCCCAANGTCGGCAAGAGCACGCTCTTCAACGCCCTCACCGCTGCCGGCATCGAGGCTCAGAACTACCCCTTCTGCACCATCGAACCCAACGTCGGCGTGGTGAGCGTCCCCGATCCTCGACTCCAGACCATCCGGGAGCACATCGAGAGCAAGAAGATCATCCCCGCGGTGATCCGGCTGGTCGACATCGCCGGTCTCGTCGAAGGCGCGAGCAAGGGCGAAGGCCTCGGGAACAAGTTCCTCGCCAACATTCGCGAAGTGGATGCCCTTCTTCAGGTCACACGCTGTTTCGAAGACGACGACATCGTTCATGTGTCGGGGTCGATCGATCCGGTCCGCGACATCGAGATCATCGGGCTGGAACTGCTTCTTGCAGACGCCGAGCAGGTCGATGGTTCGCTCGACAAGGCACAACGTCAGGCCCGGTCCGGTGACAAGGACGCGAAATTCCGTCTCGGCATCCTCGAGAAATGCAAGGCGTGCCTCGATGCCGAACAACCCTTGCGGACCCTCGACCTCAATCCGGAGGAGGCGAAGGCGGTCCGATCGTTCGGGTTCATCACCGCGAAACCGATCCTCTACGTGGCCAACGTCGACGAAGATCACGCCGACGGCTCGGGACCACTGGTCGCCGCAGTTCGGAACTACGCCGCGGAGAACGGCGGCGGCGTGGTCGTGGTGTGCGCGAAGATCGAGAGCGAACTCGCGGAACTCGACGACGAGGACAAACTGGAAATGCTGCAATCACTCGGCATGGAGGAGCCTGCGCTGGCGGTGGTCGCTCGCGGATCCTACGACCTGCTCGGACTGCAGAGTTACTTCACCGCCGGCCCGAAGGAGATCCGGGCCTGGACCATCCGCAACGGTGACACCGCCCCCAAGGCGGCGGGCGTGATNCANGGCGACTTCGANCGCGGCTTCATCNGAGCCGAGTGCTACCTCATCGACGANCTCGTCCAATACAAGAACGAAAANTCGATCCGCGAAGCCGGNAAGCTTCGCAGCGAAGGCAAGGACTACGTCATGCAGGACGGCGACGTGGTGAATTTCCTGTTCAACGTCTGAGTCTTCCTCGGTTCGGGGATGACCACGTCGCACCACTGGCCGAAAACCGGCCGGTATCCAGTGAGCCCGCGCGATGCGAAGCGAGCCATGACGACTGATCACGCCAAGCAATCAATCAGAGAGCACACTCCTGCTTCGACCACCTCCGACGAGGACGGCGGACGGATGGGCACGATCGGGCTCGTGTGCTCGATCCTGGGCGTGGTCACCTGCGGCCTCTGGCTCTTGTCGATTCCAGGCCTCGTGCTCTCGATCATCGCCATGAGACGCCGCCGTTCGGGCAAGGCGAAGGCCGGCGTCGTCCTTGGTGCGATCGGCGTCTTCGAGTTCGGCCTGGCCGTCCCGCTCATCATGGGCCTGCTCCTTCCGTCGCTGGCGACGGCGAGGCATGCGGCATTGATGGAGAAGAACGCGAACCAGATGTCCCAGATCCACAAGGCGATGATGGAATTCTCGGACTCCGATTCCGACGGCTATCTCCCGGTCCCCGGCCGCATCAACAAGAGCAAGGACCCTCGTCTTCCACATCATGTGGATCCCTGGGGAAGTCCCTACCGAGTCGANCCCGGCCCCGCNGGGAAGGCCTCGCCCGTGGTGAAGTCCGACGGTCCCGACCGGGTTCCGGANACCGAGGACGACACTCGTCATCCTCCGGCNTGATCGACCTCGCCAGGCCAGCCGTCGTCGCCGCCGGGTCTTTCGTGACGATGCGNGTGCNCGGTGGACTTCGTGGCACCCGTCGGCCCGGCGCAAGGTAGCCTGCGAACATGTCNATGNCCGCCTCCATCCGCGAGGAGAACNGGAACGCCCTCAGNCATGGNGNCGGCTGCCTCGCAGCGTNGGCGGGCGTGCTGCTCAAGATCAGGTTCACCGGTCGNTTCGAGATGCTCTCCANCGCGATCTATCTTCTCATGGGGTGGATCTGTCTCGTCGCCGCGGTTCCGATGTTCGAACGCCTCGGCGATGCCGGTCTGATCTCGCTGAGGGCCGCGGGCCTCGCGTTCACCGCAGGCGTCGTCTTCCATCTCCAGGATCATCACCGTGGCTTCCACGTCGTCTGGAATGTCTTCGTGTTGACGGGATGCGCCGGTCTCTCTGCGGCGGTGTTCGCGGAGGTCGGCCGGCTCGGGCCGGTGAACTGACGTGTCCGCCGAACCACGAAAATCCCGGGTGCGCCGCGGGTCGGCCTTCATCCTCGCCGCATCGATGGGACTGGCGTTCGCCTGGATCGGCNTCCAGCACTTCAGAAATCCGGAGGCGTTCGAAGCGATCGTGCCGGATTACCTGGGCTGGCCGAGGTTCTGGAACTTCACGAGCGGTGGGCTCGAGATCCTGCTGGGCGTGGGACTGATCATCCCCGCCACCCGCCGCTGGTCCGCCCGCCTGCTGATCGTGCTGGTGCTCGCGATGTCGCTGGCCAATCTCAACATGTGGATGAACGACCTCCCCTTCGCCGGAACCCGCCTGTCCACCCGTGACCACGTGGTGCGGTGGATCATCCAGGCCGTGCTCCTCGCGGTACTCGCCCTGCTCGGGAGCCCGTGGAGCGACTTGGCGAGTCCGCGAAAGACCGGATAGCCTCCGGATTCCGGCCCCGAATCCAGTTCCACACCCGAAACCGCCTCGGAGCGTCAGCCTTGAAGAAGATCCTCACCGTCCGCGGGACGCAAGCCGCCTCGATCCTCGCGATCCTGAAACAGGTCGCCACCGACGACGATCGATTCCCCCTCCATGAGATTCACCGCGAGACGTTTCAGGCGCTCGCGGACCACCTCTTTCAGACGACCTTCGACCCGGATGCCCCCGCGGTTCCGATCTCCAGGGCCGGCGAGATCGTCGGCGACGATCACGAACTGGCGCTGGAGGTGATGAACATGGCCGGCATCCTTCCATTCGTCGAAGAGGCGCACGAACAGGATCGGATCGACGCCGTCGGACGACTGGCCGAAGCCCTCGGATTCGATCACAAGTTCGCCAAGCGACTTCATCAACTCAGTCATGAATCCGTCTCGGCCCTGGCGATCTGTCTCTACCGCCCACTCTCACTTGAAGTCGGCGCACCACTGTGGCTGGGGGGCGTCAAACTCGCCGAGAGCATGGTGCACGTCGATGGCGACAAGAAGGTCCTCGCCCGATACCAGGGATTCCGAGACATCGCCCCCGACACCTTCGGCGGCACGCTCCTTGCGTACTACGACGACAACGACTTTCCGTTGCCGGGAACGCCCGGCGCTTTTTTCTCGAACTCTCTCACCACGCACGACATGCACCACGTTCTCGCGGGCTATCCCACTTCTCCGCTCGGCGAGACGTGCGTGGTGGCCTTCGACAGCGGGATGATGGATCTCGACATGGGCAAGGCCATGATCGGCTACATCGCCCAGTTCCAGATCGGGCTGCAATTCGACAAGGGACTTCGTTCCTGGAAGAACCAGTTCAATCCTGATGCCGTGCTTCGCGCCTTCGAACGGGGTGGAGACTCCCGTGTCGATTACCTCACCCTGGACTTCGACTTCGATCCATACCTGGAACGCCCCCTCGCGGACGTCCGCCGGGAATTCGGCATCGATCCGAACGGCGCTCTCATCTCCGGTCCCGAGGACAAATGGTGCGGCCAGGTCGGGGTGGTCGGCCAGCGATCGAGCCCCGATCTCGTCGAACGGAAGAAGTCCCTGCTGGAACGCCTTCTGGCCGGCAAGAACACGAAGGATTGAGACGGGATCTCATCGACGAATCCGCCATGCGAAGCATGATGCCTTCGCCGTTGAAGATGCCGATCAGCCAGCACGAGGAAGGCTTCAAGCCCGCGAGTCGCCTCAGAGCTCGCCCCAGTTCTCCAACAACAAGGCCAGATCCACGGCGTCGACGACATCATCGAAATTGAAGTCCGCCCAACACGATGCCTGCTCCGCGCAGGCACCCCATTGCGCGAGAACGATCGCAAGATCCCGTCCGGAAACGAATCCATCGCCGTCATGGTCGAAGTGCGGCACGTACGGGCAGCAACTCGTGGACGGGGGAACGGGTCGACAGGGAGCCGGCGTCCCCGCCGCATACCCCGGGTAACTTCCCAGACCCCACTTGGCGCAGGCGAATCGCAGATCATAGATCCCGAGCTGCTTCTGATTCAGTGGGTAGGCGCACGTGAAGTCGCCGCTCGAATCAGAGGTGCCGAAGAACGGGTGCGATGCGGTCTCCGCGACGAAAGCCGACGCAAAGTTCGAGAAGTCCGCGTAGGTCCAGTGCCCGAAGAACGGATTCCCGTAGCAGTTCTCAAGTTCGGCTTCTTCGGCGCTGAACAGAAACACGAACCTCGAACTCATCGCCGAATCCTGCACGCCGGGAATCGGGTAGTACGCACTCACTTCGGTCACCAGATACGCCGAATCGGTGATCGGCGTCCCGGCAGGGAGTCCGTGCCCCATGGCGATCCCGGCGGGTAGCCATCCTCCCTGTCCGACCAGAGGCTTCCATCCCGCGCCGGGAGAACACTCATCCAGGGCCGGTACCTGCGGCCCGCTCAGAGTACCGGTGGCCAACTGGGCACTGGGACCGAGAAAATCGGAGACGCCGAGGTGGCTCGTGACGGTGCTCTGCGTTCCGCGCGAGAGCACCGTGGCATCGGCGCTGAACGTGATGCCGACATGGGTCGGATTGGGTGGATTGCTCGGATCTGGAACGACGGTGACCGTCCCCGGGCCTTCGGTCTGGGGAATCCCCCGCAACAACCGGCTCAACCGCACCGCTGCATCATCCGGCTGCCGAGCGGTGTAGGCCGTACCCTTGATGCCGCAGTTCCCGGTACTCGGATCGTCGACCGAGTTCATCCACTGCCAGTTGTTCCCGGGGCCGATGTCGCTGCACCCGGCGTAGACCTGCATGTAGACGGTGTCGAGAATCGGCGAGGCATCGCCATTCCGCCAACAGGGGTACCCATCGGAATCGACCGCCGCGTGGATCGAGCTCGCGTTGGAGTCACCCATCGCGGTCTGCCAGAGACCGTGCGGCCAGTTCTGCTCGGTCATCGGAAATCGGGCGGTGGCGTACAGTCCCGCGTTCTTCGATGTGACGCCGAACGTCATCGCGTAACGCAGCGCTTGCAGATTCGCATCGGACGACGTCCCGACATGGTGATCGATCCAGACCGCGAGTTGCAGGGCTTCCCCCACTCCGTTTCCTGGAAGTTCGGGATCGATGGTCAAGCCGCCAAGAACGTCGAGGGTTCCAGCGGCTTCGAGGGTCCCGGCGAGCGTCGCCAACCACTCCATGGCACAAGGCATGGTCGAGAACGCGGCCGGAAGCACCGGGGGCGTACCCACGGAGCAAGTTCCGGGAGGAGACGTGCAACTGGTGGCGGTCTGAAATGAGCTTCCATCCAGCAGGACTTCGATCTCGATCTGATTGGTGCCACGACTTGCGGTGGCGTTCAGGCTCGACACGAGACTGAAGAACGTGGCGAAGTTGAGATCGTCTTCCGTGGGCGACGGGTCGATCGTTCCGGCGGGATCGTAGAAGGTGGCGTACTCGCCGCCAGCCGGACCGTTCGTGGGGGAGGTGACGTAGAGAACGAAACGCTCGGGACGCCTCGATTCCTCGTGGAGCCAGGTGTGGATCAACCACCAGTGATACGACGCGAGCGTCACTCCACTCGTCGCGACGATGTCGCGATAGTCCCACATCACGAATTCACCGATCGCCGGCGGCGCCGGTGATTTCTGAGCCCCCGCCTTGGAGGCCAGACCGAAGGAGACCAGCATCGCGAGAAACAACGACTGAGCGGCAGCGCGAACATGCGGAAAATTCACGGTCAATCTTCTCCAGTCCCAATCCGTCTCGGAAGAACGATCTCATCGAGACTAGCACGCTCTTGCGACGAGTCGACCACGAAATCGGGAAGTGACGGGCACTCCTGGGCAGATCCCTGATCCTTCGCATGCAGCCGCTCATCCAGGCGCCTCCGCAAGGTTCTCGGAGGTCGGCCGAATCATGAGACGCTCGTTCGAGCTCTGGCCGGACCGACTCTGAATCGCTTGAGCACCTTTGCCAGAGCAAGATTCGATTCAGCCCATGACCAGCAGCGCAAGCCAGGGAATGATGAAGAAAATCGCCGTCAAGATCTTCCACAAGCCCAGGAAGGCGTACGCGGTGATGTCGACGTTCTTCGGCTCCACTCCGAAGAGCCCCCCGTGAATTCGATGCGCCATCGGTCTGAGGAATCGCCACAGAATGACCGTCGCCCACAACATTCCGATGCTGATGATGCTGGCCCACATGAAGAATCGGGTGCAATCTTCGACGTTGAATTCCATGGTCGGTCCTTCCGGATCAGGCTTCGGGAGTGTTGGATCGACAACAGATACCCGATCCTTCGTACAATGATGATCGGATGATCGACCGTCGAATCTCCATTGTCGGATGCAGCGGCTCGGGCAAGAGCACTCTCGCTCGCCGGCTGGAGCGCACGCTCAGGCTTCCCCGCCTGGAGCTCGACGGCATGTACCACCAGAAGGACTGGACTCCGATTGCCGATGACGAATTCCGACATCGAGTCGCAGAGTTCATGGACGAACATTCCTCGTGGGTGATCGATGGCAACTATCGACTGGTCCAGCCCGACATCTGGACTCAGGCAGACACCGTCATCTGGCTCCACCCTCCACGACGGACCGCGATGTGGCGGGTCGGATGGCGGTCGATCGGCCGGAGCCTTCGACGCACCGAACTCTGGAATGGAAACCGGGAGTCTCTGGGGAGACTCTTCTCGCTTGATCCCGAACGTTCGATGCTCGCCTGGACCTGGAAGACGCATCCGACCAGAGAAGCGATCTTCGAGAGACGATTCGCCGAACCTCGATGGTCTCATCTCGATCGCCGACGCTTCGCCCGCAACAGCGAGGTCGATTCCTGGCTGGCATCGTTACAGCGCGAAACAGGAACGCGGCCCGTATCCCCCACGGCCACGGCCGGATCGGACTCCAACCGATGAACTCCCCACCGAATTCCTCACCGACGCCCGCCCCGCCTCCGGATCGACCGGCAGGTCCCCGCGTCCGAGCCACAGCCCCCGGCATCATCGCGGCGACCTTTCTGGTTCTGGGCCTGCTCACGCTGGGGATCTGGATGCTCCGGGCGCCGAACGGCGAGGCACCTGAGCAGGAGGAGATCGGGGAGACCTCGGACGACTTCACAATCATCACCGAAGGACCGCCCCCGATCGAGATTCTCGACTGTCAGGACCCACGACTCGACCTCGAGGAATCCAAGCGCGCCGCCCTCGCCGCGGCCGGGATGAGCCGATGCGCCATGCCGTTCGGAGTGCTCCTTGCCGCGGACGATCGAATGCCGGAGCCGTACCTTCGGCAGGCTGTCGCGGTGCTTGCGGAGATGCTCGATGTCGATCTGGACGGAGCCCCTGATGATCCTGATCTGGTCGCCCTGCTTCGGGATCACGACACGGCGTGGCTCGCCATGCCCACCGATCCGGATGACTGGGAACGAGACCAACTTCCCCGACTCGAGCGATTCCTCGGCTACGACATCATCATTCCCTCCTGGTGGCTCGATGTTCAAGACGATGGCGAACCGGATGAACGAGGCCGGGCGGTGATGGTCGAAGAGATTCACCACTTCATCACGCAGTTCGGACTGAGCCCCCTGCATCCTGAGATCTTCGGCGTCGAGGACTGGAAATCGGTCATCGCCCGCGAGACCGAACGAGCCCAGTGCGAATTCTGGCAGCACCCCGAGAACGATTGCCCCGGAAGCCCGGCGGAGTACCCCGGCGAATGCCGGGATCCGAACTGCGACGTCGTCGAGTTCTATCAGCAGGTGGTGGTGCTCCGGGCGGGCATGGAGCCGGGATGGCGCGGCATCGGTTTTCCCGAGACCGCACCGGAACTCGAGCGGCGACTGAGCGACGAGATCAAGGCGGTGATGGGCGATCCCGCCTATCACCAACTCCAACGACCCCTGACCTTCGAATACCCGGTGGTCACTGGACGAGACTGAACCCCGAGAGAACGGAACGGCCTGGTGAGAATTCCGGCTTCAACCGCTCGACCCGACCACGTCTTCAAACCGAAAGGAACCGACCATGGCTGGAATGCTGCTCGGACTCTGGGACGACTCGAACGAGACGTTGATCATCACGCGTCCCAATGGCCAGACCTACAAGGTGAATGGACGTCAGATTCTCGCCGGTGGCCACAAGGTCTTCGGCGTCCAGACGGTGGGAGACGAAATCCACGTGCTGACGGCGCCGCGAACGAATCAACGACCAAGTCGTCGGGTGATCTACAGTGACGCGGGTCGCTACAAGGGAGGCAAGTCCGCCTGATGCCCGGGACGACCCGGTTGTTCATCCCCGGCACGAAGATGAATGCGCCCTTTACTGCTAGATTCCAATGATGCAGATCAACCGAAGCACACGCGAAGAGAACTGGAACGCCCTTTCTCACGGCCTCGGTTTTCTCGCGGCGCTCGTCGCCCTTCCATTCCTCATCCACCTGTCCGTGTCCAGAGGCGATCCCTTCGGCGTGGTGAGTTCCGTCATCTTCGGAACCACCATGCTTCTCACTCTGGGCGCATCGACCGTCTACCACGCTTCCCGCTCACCGCGGAATCGCCGGATCCTTCAAATCATCGACCACATGTCGATCTACCTGCTCATCGCGGGCAGTTACACGCCGTTGTGCCTGACCACGCTTCGCGGGCCGTGGGGCTGGAGCCTCTTCGGTGTGGTGTGGGGCATGGCGATCACCGGCGTGCTCCTCAAGACCAGATTCACCGGCCGCTTCGAAGTGCTCTCGACCACGATGTATCTGGCCATGGGCTGGCTGTGCCTGGTCGCGGTGGTACCGATGTTCGAACTCCTTCAGGCCGGTTCCCTCGTCTACCTGCTCATCGCGGGCATCGCGTTCTCGACTGGAGTGGCCTTCTATCTCCAGGACCACCGACGTGGCTTCCATTTCGCGTGGCACCTCTTCGTGATGGCCGGATGCGCCGGCCTCTACGGCGCCGTGTTCATGGAGATCGCCCGCGCCTGACGCCGGCCGATCAAACCCCGCAAGGACCGAATCCATGACGGAATCCCCACCGATCCCGATCCGCCCGCGTGAGACCGTGATACTGGCCCGCGACTTCGATCGCCTCGTGACGTGGTATCAGACCGCCCTCGACTTCCGAGTGATCAAGCGTTTCGACGAGCTTCCGTACGCCAACCTCGAGACCACCGGCGGCGTCGCGATCGGCATCGGCGCGGCACCACCCGAACTCGCCCACGCCGATGCGACCCTCATCGCACAGATCGAAACCGATGACGTTGCGGCCCTGCTTCAACGCGTCCTCGCCGCCGGAGGAGCCGCCCAGGGGCCCGAGCGGGATTCGGGGGCCGGCTTCAGCTTCGGCTCCTTCCGAGATCCGGAAGGCAACTCCTGGTGGGTCGTCGACGCCGACTGCCCGTGACCGGCCGGACCGCTCGCAGGTCCGTGGTGGGATCGCGGAATCGAACGGGCCTCGCCGTCTCTTGCAGTCCGTTCCTCCAGCCTGATCGGTATGGTGATTTCATGAAACGAACGATCACCGCACTTCTCATCGTGGCGACCGGTCTTTGCGGAGCCTTCGCCGCCGCCAACCCCGGAATCGATCAGCCGAAGTGGGACCTGAAGACGACGGTCGGTCCGGACGCGCTCACCGGCGGCTGGTTCATCAATCTCGGCCGCACGGGAATCCGAGTCAGGCTTCTCGAGGAACGGCCCACGGAATTCGAGGTCGCGTACGTCTTCGACAAGACGCCCGCGGCACGGCGAATCAAGATCGGCGACCGCATCATCGGCGCGGGCGGGAGACGATTCGAGACGCCTCACAAGTTCGGCTACGGCGTCGGCAAGTTCGGATACGACGGACCGATGAAGGATTTCTCCGCCGCACTCGAGGCCGCACAGGCCGGAGACGGACGCCTGCGCCTCACGATCCTCCGAGAAGGCGAGACCCTCGAGGAGACTCTTCGCGTCGGCAACCGATATCGCGATTTCGCGGCGACCTACCCCTTCGACTGTCGCAAGACGAATCGAATTCTCGCGGACACGCTGCCTTGGCTCGCCGAGCGACAACGTGACGACGGATTCTGGAGCGATCGCCCCCACTTGAACGCCTTCGCGGCCCTCGCCCTGCTTTCCAGCGGACAACCGAAACATCGATCGGCGATCGAGAAGGCGATGCGCGCCATGGCGGCGAAGACCACGGAAGAGATCGAGTATCAAGGCCTCGACGGGTGGAAATACACGCTCTACGGCATCTGCCTCGCCGAGTACTACCTCGCGACCAAACAGGCCTGGGTCCTTCCCGAACTCGAGGAAATCGACCGCTGGCTTCGCAAGGCGCAGATCGCCGACGGCGGATGGGGACATCGCCCCGCGGACCGACCCGGCGGGAACGGGTACGGATCGATCAACATCCTCACCATGCAGGCCAAGATGGCATGGGCGCTGATGCGGGAGTGCGGCATCGAGATCGACGAGGCCCGTTTCAAGGCCGCCCACGAGTTCGTCGCCCGCGGAACCGGCGACAACGGATACGTCTGGTACAAGGACGGCGGAAGGAACAACCCCGGATACGCGGACATGGGACGGACCGGCGCTGCGGCGATGGCCCACGCACTCGCGGATGAGGAACCGGGCTACCGGGCGTTTGCGAACGCCACCGCCGGGTGCATCGGCGAGCATCCGGACACCTTCAGCGACACCCATGGCTCCCCGATCCTCGGCATGGTCTGGACCGCGTTCGGCGCCGCCGCGGATCCGACCGCCTTCCGATCTCTGATGGACGAGAACCGCTGGTGGTTCAGCCTCGCGCACTGCACCGACGGGACGTTCTACTATCAGATGAACCGTGACAACAACCCGCAGGACTACACCGCCGCCCCTCGACTCTCGGCCACCGCGGCAACCGCATTGATTCTCTCGATGCGTGACCGCCGCCTGAGAATGATGAACTTGGAAGCACCGGAAGCGGAACGGGCGGAAGAATCGGATTCATGAGCTGGCTCTGGTCCCTGACCTGCGGGCTTCTCCTGCTCGGACCGATCCTGACCGTGACGGCGATCGTGATCATGGTCGCCAAGCGACGCTTCAAGATCGGAATCCTGCTCATACTCGCGGCGGCCTGCTCGCTCACGCTGGCCTTGCTTCCCACCGCGATCTACATCGTCCGCGTCGGCCCGAGCACGCCGGGCGATGCGAATCCGGTGAACATCGTGGATGACTTCATGCTCGGCCAGATCGGCGGAGCGTGGATGCTCGAGAGCCCCCGGGCGAACATCACGTTCAGTGACTTCGATGAACTCGCCATCAATGGAGACTTCATCCTGCTCGACGGACCAACCGGCGGCCTCCAACTGGTCGCCCGTTCGAACGGCCAGGCCGTGGACATCCCGTCGGCGACGGGCGAGGCTCCGATCGATTCGATGGACGCGATTGATGTCCGGCTCCGGTCGATCAATGCGCCGACGACCGAGACGCTCGAGGCGACCGAGACCCACCAGTGGCGTTGGGCGTTGTTCGGCCAACCCTGAAGCCGATGATCGGTCGCACCTTCCGCGGAGATGGGCGTCGCTTGAGTCCGACTCATGAATCTTCAGATTCGTCGGCGCCCTTCGCCCGCTCTCGTTCCAGGCCACGCCGCTCCATGATCGCGATGTGCTTGGACAGCGCGCCTGCCGCCCAGGCTCCTGCGGCGACCCAGCCACGCCACCCGTCCAGAAATGCGCGTTTGAAAAGCAACTGCTTCAAGAACGCCAGCACGGGATTGAAGCAGAGGTTGATGATCCGCCCACCTCGCGCGGCACTCTCACCCGTCACCACGCTCCAACGAACACGCCGCCCAAGGATGTCCCCCGCATCCACCCACGCATCATGCCGAAGGGGACCTTGCAATCTTCTCGAACGACCTGACGTGAGTTCGAATCTGTAATGAACACCAGCCGCGTCCGACTCGACCACCGCCAGATCTAACCGAACCAGCCGAAGTCGCCACTCTGGTTGCAACGCATGCCGAAGCGGTCGGCCATGGAGCCAGTTGACGCGATTCATTTCGAACCCGGTGTCATTCGGCCCCGCATCGACGATCGCCCGCTGGATGTCCGAAGCCAGTTCATCGGTCACGACCTCGTCCGAGTCGAGGACCAGCCCCCAAGATGCTTCACCGCAGAACGTCATGACGAATTCGATCTGCTCCTTCATCGTCGTCCAGTCACGATGAATCGTCTCGACACCGTGCCGCCGGCAATGCTCGATCGTGCCGTCGGTCGAACCCGAATCGACGACCACGATGTTCTTCGACAGGGCTTGGGCGGCGGCGAGCGCTTGAGGCATCGTTCGCATGCTGTTGAACGTCGTGAAGCAGATCGTCAGGTCGTCGATCGGCGCTGGATGCTGGTCTTGAGATTCCATCTGGGACCTTTGTGAAGCCAGTGATTCTGGCGTTGAACGGTATTGAGAGCCGATCACACGACGCGACGAAGATCAGCGATCGTACTTGAGCGAGATCGAGCAGATCGTCGAATCACTTCTGCAGCGGCTCGCAAGCGTCATCGAATCGCCGGTTGATCGCACTCGCCATCATAGGTGGTCCTGAAAAAGCACTGAACGCCGAAGCCAAGATCGGCCCCGATCGAGCGATCATGGAGAAATCCGACGAGGAGAGATCTTCCTTGACGCCTCGAGCGTGCTGCTCCTGTCTTCGCACGGGGGACTCGTTCGCGGCAGGTGCCAGGCCATCAACCGGCAAGCATCAGGCCCTCGCCGTCTGATTCCACCGGCCAGTCGCGTGGATGGGTCATCGCGGCGGCGAGCCTTCGTTCATATTCATCCGCGGAAATCTCGACCACTCCGAATTGATCGATGTGGTCGTTGCGGAACTGCACGTCGAAGAGCTCGAATCCCCCGGCGTTCAGGCTCCGTACCGTTTCGACCAGCAAGATCTTCGATGCATCGGTCCCTCCGAATTCAGGGAGGCTGAATTTGGATTCCGCCATGAATGCCGACCCGAGTTGCACGCCGTAGAGCCCGCCGACCAGATCGTCATCCAGCCAGGCCTCCACGCTGTGGGCGAACCCTCGTTCGTGGAGTTCCAGGTACCCGACTTCCATTTCCGGGGAACACCAGCAACCGTCATCGCGGCCTTCGTGACAAGCATCCATCACGGCTTCGAACTCGAGATCGGTCGTGATGCGGAACGGTCGCTGCCGAATTCTCTTGCCCAGACGCCGAGGCACGTGACATCGATCCAATTCGATGATCGCCCTCGGATCCGGCCGGAAGATCCCGGTCTCCTCGTTGGCTTCATCCCACATCGGAAAGCAGCCCGCGGAGTAGATTCTGAGCAGAAGGTCGGAGTCGAGCATTCGGAGAGATTATCCTCGAACGGCACCGCGAATCGACGACTGGCTTAGACTTCCCCGCTTGACCGCCCCGACGTCGCACGCCCCGGAGAGTATCGACATGAATTATCGCTGCCTTGGACGAAGTGGACTCGTGGTCTCGGAAATCGGCTTCGGATCGTGGCTCACCCTCGACGAGGGTGATCTGGAAGTCGCCACCCGACTCCATCGCACCGCCTACGAATCCGGGATCAACTTCTTCGATACCGCCAACGCCTACGGTTCAGGGGAGACCGAGACGGTGGTCGGACATGCGCTTCGCCCCTTCCGACGCGAGACCTTCGTCCTCGCCACCAAGGCCTTCTGGCCCTATGAACCCGACTGGCCGTTTCCCACCGCGAACGATCGGGGCCTTTCTCGAAAACACCTGCACCAGGAACTCGACAAGTCGCTGGCCCGCCTCGGGGTGGACTACGTCGATCTCTATCAGTGCCACCGCTTCGACGTGAACACCCCGCTTGAGGAGACGTGCCGCGCCATGAGCGATCTGGTGGAACGGGGGAAGACGATCTACTGGGGTACCAGCGAATGGACCGGATCGCAGATCCAGGCCGCGGTCATGATCTGCAGGGAAGCGGGATGGCATCGTCCCATCTCGAATCAGCCGATCTACAACATGCTCGATCGGCATTGGGAGCAGGACTCGTTCCCGGAGACCGCGGCGTCGGGAATCGGCAACGTCTGCTTCTCGCCGCTGGCCGAGGGCATGCTCACCGGAAAGTACGTCGATGCCACACCGAATGGAAGCCGAGCCGACGACGAAAAGAAGGGCAGGTTCCTTCGAGCCCGATTCACCGACGCCAACATCGAGAAGGTCCGACGTCTTGCACCGATCGCCGCGGAGCTGGGAGTCCCCATGTCCACACTGGCATTGAGCTGGTGCCTGCGGAGAGCCGAGATCTCGAGCTGCATCGTCGGCGCGTCTCGACCGGAACAGATCCTCGAGAACGCCAAGGCGGTCGACTTCGACTGGGACGACTCGATCGAGAAGAGGATCGAAGAGATCCTCGGCTGAGGCCCGGACGCCCCCGATCCGAAGGATCAATCCGGGGTCCGCACTCCGTCCACCTGACCGAGCAGAACTCGAAGAACGAGTCGGTCACCCGGCCCGGGAAGATGATGCTTGCCGTCCGCACCCACCGGGAGGACGTGAACCGGGACTCGCGTCCTGGTCGACGCCTCGTCTCCAGGGACCATCACCGAGAGATCCGCATAGAGATCCCCGTGGATGGAGACCGGCGCGCTGCCGGTCACCGTGACCTCGACCTCACCGGCGATCGGAAGTGGCATCGATTCAGTCCTTCGAAGGCTTGGCCGCCGCGCGGCTGATGGTTCGGACCTGACAGAACTGACGGTGACCGTACTTGCCGGAGTGCCATCCGTATCCGCTCTCCATCGCGCCGACCCAGGGACTCCCCTCGGCGCCGCCGCAGCCTTGGTTCACGCCGATCATCCCGGCAGTCAACTGCGCGGCCACGTCCTCCGCGGCCTCCGCCGAACCCCAGACGCTCGCGGCCAGACCGAATCGGGTGTCGTTGGCCTTCCGGACCGCGTCATCCTGACTTCGCACCGGCATCACGCAGGCCACCGGACCGAAGGTCTCCTCGCTCATGATGTCCATGCGATGGTCGAGATCCGTGAGCACCGTGAGCGGAACGAAGTTGCCATCGCCACCATCAGCGGGCCCGTGACACCCCAGCAAGACCTTCGCACCATCGCGGACCGCCGACTCGATCTGCCGGAGTACGTGCTGCTTCTGCCGCCCGTTGATCATCGGGCCGACTTCCACGCCCTCCTCCATGCCCGGGCCCTGTTTCATTCCCGCCGCCTTCTCCACGAGCTTCGAGTTGAAGTCATCGACGATCTTTTCGTCGACGTAGATCCGCTCCGTGCTGACGCAGACCTGACCGGCGTTCCGGAAGGAGTTTCTGGCCGCAAAGGCGGCCGCGGCATCGAGGTCGGCGCCGTCGAGCACGATCATCGGGTCTTTCCCGCCGAGTTCGAGAATGACTCGCTTCAGTCCACCGCTCGCCTCACGAAGGATGTGCTTCCCTGCCTCTCGACTACCGGTGAACACGACCAGGTCAATCGGTGATTCGACGAGGGCTTTCCCCTGCCGCTCATCACCGGCGACGAGCTGAAGAATGTTGGGAGGGAGCGTCTCGTTGAAGACCTTGACCCACTCCATGGCCACCAACGGCGTCTCTTCACTCGGCTTGAGCAGAACCGTGTTTCCCGCGACCAACGCCGGGATCACCGATTGGAAGACCATCAACAGCGGAAAGTTCCAGGGCGTGATCGCGCCGACGACGCCGTAGGGATCGAATCGAAGCGTCGTGACCGTGCTGCCATCTTCCAGCATCTCGGGTCGAAGCGCCTCGACGACCGCATCGACCTCGTCGGTGATCCCGCTCGCGCAATAGCCGGCCTCTCCGACGCCCTGGGCCTTGGGCTTCCCCATCTCCCTGGTCAGAAGCTCACCGATTCGCCCGGCCTCCTCCTTCATTCGAGGAACCGCGGATTTCAAGATCTCCGCTCTCTGATCCAGGGTCATCGCACCCCAGCTCCGCTGCGCCATCCGGGCGTCGCGCACCATCTGAGGGATCATCTCGACGGGCGTCATCTCGATCTCGCCGACGGCTTCACCGGTGGCGGGATCGATCGAAACGATGCTTTCTTTGGTCAAGGCGATGGACGGTGCCGTGGTTTCGGACATGGACGAACTCCGTTGCAAACGAGTGCTGAATCAATTGACGTGAGCATGACTGTAGCACGGCGACTGCAGATTCCGAGCCTTCGACGGCCACGCCTCGAGTCCTGCTCGAAGAAAGATCCTGGAGCGATTCCCTTCGGTTCTCGGCCCTCCAAATCACGTTTTGACGCCACCCGTGCTTCAAGAGCCTTGAAGACGCAATACGGAATCACGGCCGTGCGTTGAATCCTTGTCCCGCATCGAGGCTCGATTCGGACACCTGATTGTCCACTCGAGGGCGTCTTTCTTCCTCAAAACAAGCTGCCGGAGGCTTTTCCATGCTTCAAGTCAAACTCATCATCCCCGCGGTCATCCTGGCCACCTTGACAATGCCGGCGGTTCCTGCCGTCGCAATCGTGACCACGGCCGAGACCCCCACGTGGTCGGTGGCACCGCCAGAGTCGGAAACGCCTCCTCGCTCTGAAAGAGCTCGCAAGGCTCCTCGAAGAGCCATGGACAACGATGCCCCGGGCGACGATGACGCCACTCCAAAGGCGAAGAGACGAGGAAAGCAAAGTGATCGTTCATCCGCTCGGCGTGGCCCGCGGGGACAGGAAATGTCGAGGCGAGCCGACCGTCACGCTCGCGCTCAGGACGAGACCCGCCGGGAACGCCGCGGCGCCCGCGGACAGGATCGCGATCAGCGACGCGGCCAGGCCCGTGGACAGGATCGCGGTCAGCGACGCGGCGAGGCCCGTGGACAGGATCGCGGTCAGCGACGCGGCCAGGCCCGCGGACAGGATCGCGGTCAGCGACGCGGCCAGGCCCGCGGACAGGAT
>NHBO02000035.1 GCA_002167845.2 Phycisphaera sp. TMED9
GCCTTGTCCCAGTTGCCCGGATCGCCGACATACTTGCTGGAGTCCGGATCACGCGTTCCGACTCGAACGCGATAGTCGGTCATGCCCAGGGTGTTGAAGATCAGCTTCACGATGGAAAGACAGCCGCGGACCTCGTCGGCGATCTGGTCTTCGCGACAGAAGAGGTGGGCGTCATCCTGAGTGAACCCGCGAACTCGCGTGAGGCCGCCGATCTCTCCGGACTGCTCCCATCGATAGACGGTCCCGAACTCCGCGAGTCGGACCGGGAGTTCCCGATAGGACCGTTGCTCGCTCGCATAGATGCGGATGTGGTGCGGGCAGTTCATCGGCTTCAGCAGATAGCCTTCGATCTCGCCGTCTTCCAGCCGGTTGGCCAGATCGCTGCACGAGCACCCTTCGGTGGCGAGCTCGCTGATCTGCGCTCGGTCGATGACCGGCGTGTACTGGCTTTCCTGGTAGTACGGAAAATGCCCGCTGGTGCGATAGAGATCGAGTTTTCCGATGTGCGGCGTGAAGACCTGGTCGTAGCCTTGCTTGCGGAGTTCCTCGCCGATGAAGTTCTGAAGCTCCTGCCGGACCACCGCGCCATTGGGAGTCCAAAGCACGAGTCCCTGGCCCACCTGCTCATCGATGTGGAAGAGTTTCAACTGCTTTCCGAGCACGCGGTGGTCACGCTTCTTCGCTTCTTCGAGCAGTTCGAGGTGCTTCTTCAGCTGCTTCTTGTCGGCGAACGCGATGCCGTAGACGCGGGTCAGCCGATCGCTGTTCTCATCGCCGTGCCAGTAGCTCGACGCGAGGGTCATCACCTTGAAAGCGCCGATGCGACCGGTGGACGGGACATGTGGTCCTCGGCACAGATCCTCCCAGTCGGTGCCCGGGCTGCCGGTGGCGTACCAGGAGAGTTCCGCGGAGCCGGCCTCCGCCGCTCGTCGGGCGTTGTCGATCTTGAATTTGGACCCTTCGGCCTCGAGTTTCGACATGCCTTCTGCGAGCGGCATCTCGTACCTCGTGAACGGACGATCCTCTTTCACGATGCGGGTCATCTCCGCTTCGATCCGTTCGAAATCCTCGCTTGAGACGTTGGTCCCGTCGGGAAACGCCATGTCGTAGTAGAAGCCCTGCTCCACCGGTGGGCCGTAGACGAGTTGGACTCCGGGGAAGAGGTTCGTGATCGCCTCGGCCATCACATGGGCCGCGGAGTGGCGGAGCAGGAACAAGGCCTGTTCGTCGATCTCGCCTTCGCGGGTCTTGGCGGTGACCAGAGACAATGCGCAGTCTTCATCGATGGCCCGTGAGAGATCGGCCAGTTCACCGTTGATCGTGGCCCCGAGGGCGGCCTTGGCGAGCCCGGGGCCGATGTCGGCGGCGACCTGAGCGGGGGAGGTCGGGGCGTCGTACGAGCGTTCGCTCCCATCGGGAAGCGTGATGCGAGGCATGGGGGGACTCCTGCTCCTGGCGTGGCCGGGAGGCGACTTGGGGGAGTGAAGTGTACCGATCGACCGTCGCCGAGGGCACCCGGCGGTGGTCTCGAAGGCTCCTGCGAGGTGGCCGGGTCAGCCGTCGCCGAGGCTGATTCGTCGCCGACTTTCGAGGACTCGGTTGCGATCGGCCAACAGGGACTGGAAGGTCAGAATCTCGGTCAGAATCTGCTTGAAGAAGATGAGCCGGATGAGGCAAGCCCGGTCGTTCGCCCGAAGGGTCCCGGCTTGTCTGGAGGCCACGATGTTGGCTTCCATGTCCATGATCGACTGGGACGCGATGCCTTCGAGTCGGGATGCTTCACCGGGATCGCGTTTTCGTCCCAATTCTCCGGGCAACTCGTCGAGGAGGCCCAGAAGGTTTCGAGTGGCGGTCGCTTCGTACGGGGTGACGCCGATCCGGTGGGCGACGAACGAGGTTCTCGCGATGAACCTTGCCAGGATGAACAGCTGGTCGATGCAATCCAGCATTTTCTGGTGCAGCACGACTCGTTCCTCGTCATCCGCGAATTCCATGGTCGCATCTCCCAGCATCTTTCGCATGCGGGAGAGGGCGTCGAGCCCACGGCCGAGCGATCGGATTTCGGCATCGCTGGTCTTTCCCGAACGGATGATGAGACTGAGCGAGAAGCGGATTTCGAGTATCGCCTTCCCGATGAACTCGTTGATTCGATCTCGGGCGTAGGTGGGCTTGATGATTCCGAACACCATCCAGGGAAGCAACGATGCGGCCGCCACGCTCACGAATCGTTCTTCGATCAGATCCAGGTGGACGCTGGGTCGGTCGCTCAGAGAGAAGATGAACAACAGGCTCATCGCGTAGTTGAGGCCCGCGGCGCCGGTTCGTGCATTCATCATCAGAATCGCACCCGGGGCCAGCAGCACCGCGATGAAGACCGCGTAGGTCCAGGGGTCGTCGAGATTCGGAAACACCGTGGTCATGGCGAAGAGGCTGACCGCGGTGGCACTGACGAGTCCGACGGCACGAAGCATCAAGGACGCCCGGAGGGAGCCCTGGTAGACCGTCGAGAGGAACATCGTCATGAGCAGGAGCACGCCGGCGCCACCCCACTGATCGAAGGCCGAGGTGATGGCGAAGGCGATCCACATCGAGATCACCCCCTTGGAAGCGAAGATCAATCCCGCGGAGTCCGGGCGGTGTACGAGTTCGTGGAGCGTCGATCCGACCGTCCAATCGCGGCGTTGATCCCATTTGGGCATGCGAAGTCCGCGGGAGGAGACCGCGAGTTCGTCCGTCGTGGTCTGCCGAAGCAGCCGGCACAGCCGTGATTCGTCGAGGATGAGTTTGGAGACCGCCGCGATGAACGAGAGGTCCGTGGCAGGCGTATCCGGCGGCGCATCGTGAATCGCCCGCCGGCAGTCGTAGCGGAATCGACGCGCAGATGCGTGGAATCCCGGAACCTCGCGGGCCACTCTTCGAGTTCGGATCGAGTCGGAAATCTCCAGGAGTTGCGCCGCCAGCAGTTCCCGAAGGACTTGAATGCTCTCGCCGGTGTACCGGACGAAGATCTCCGGCCGCCCGTGCTCGACGAGCACCAGTCGCACTCGGTTGAGCGCCAGGAGATATCGCGTCGAATCGCCGGCGAGCACCAGATTGGCGACCGACACCCGTTGGCCTCGCTGATGACGAAGTCCGCGGAGCATGACTTCCAGCGACGCGGAGCGAGCGGGATCCCAGACGATGAAGTTCTGGCTGTACTCGGTTTCGAGCGTCTCCTGAAGACCGTGCCCGATCGCCGCGAGATTGTCCGAGAGTCGTTCACGCAGCCGGTCCTCGATTCCGGAACTCAGGAAGAGAATTCCGATCGTGCCGGAGATCAGCAGTCCGGTCATGACCTGCTGAAAACTCGTCCACGCGGCTTCGCCGATCGGGAACCCGTTGATCGCCTGCCAGGCGATGAGCACCGGGATGGAGATCGCCATCAGATAGGAGAGAAGATCCAGCCCCCGGACCAGCAGATAGAAGCCGAGGAACGCCGTGATGGAGACGATGATCACCAGCAACCAGGGCTGTTGGCTCAGTACGCCGGCGAGCAGGTAACTCCCGCCGAGTGCGACGGAGATCACCATGATCCGTTGGAGCAGCAGCCGAACCGAGTGATGAACGATGGTCAGAAGCAGGACCGGAAGCGCGGGAAGCACGCCGCCCGGAAGATGGAACGCGTGAATCGTGAGGACGGTCAGAACCGCGGTCGCGAGGAAGATCAAGGTCGGTCGAAGACAGGCTCTCCAGTCGCGGAGGGCGTCGATCGAGGCTTGGATCGACCATCCGAGACTTCCGATGCTCGGTGGTTTTCGAGTGCGGTGGTTTCGCTCGTCGATGCCGCCCGCGATGCTCACCGCTCGGTTCCGCCACCCGGAACATTCGCGATGGGCGTCCGGCCGGTCTCCACGCCCGCGGCGAATGCGAGATCCGCCGCGGCCGTCAGCAGGTCGGCTCTCGCCCCGACGAACGTCGCTTGAGACTCCTGCAGGTCGCGTTCGGCCTGAACCAGGGTGGTGATGGTGGCGAGACCTTCGCGATACGCCGCGGAGACCGCCGCGAAAGCTTCTTCGCTGCTCTCCACCAGGGCCACGCCGAAGTCGTACTGGCGTCGATACGCCTGAACCCGGAAGTAAGCGTCCCAGGTTTCACCGATCGCTCGAAGGCGGAGTGCTTCGAGTTCCGCTTCCGCGGCGCGTCGTTCAGCCCGTGCGGCTTTGACCGCGTTCTCGCGGATGTAGCCCTCGAAGATGATCCAGCTCGCGGAGAGACCGACGTTCCAGACCGGGGAGGTCACGGTGTCGGAGGGAAAGTCGGTGGAGGTTTCGCCGGGAACGATCTTGTCGGTTCCGGTATCGAACTCCGTCCATTCGTATCCGGCGCTCGCGAAGGCGTTGACCACCGGGAGGAAGTCGGCTTCGGCGCGACGGACTCCGGCGGCGGCGCGGCGGACGTTCTCCAATGCCGCCCCGAGATCCGGTCGGTCTCGCAGGGCGACGTCGATCACATCATCGACGCGGTAGTCGAGGGCTTCCGGAAGGTCGCGTTCGGTGATGCGAGCGATCTCGATGGGAAGGTTCGCCGGCACGCCGCACGCCTCGAGCAGGCCGGCTCGGGAGGCGAGGATGTCCGCGACGGTCGCTTCCAGATCGAATCGGGCCTTCGCCATCTCCTGTCGGGCCAGGAGTAGATCGGGTGCGGTCGCGAGCCCGACCGCGACCTGGCTCTCCACCATTTCCAGAACGGTCTCGGCGAGATCGGCGTTTCGCTGTGCCGCCTCGTTGAGGGCGAGCGCGGCGTCGAGCTTGAAGTAACCGACCTGAACCTCTCGGATGGTTCGTTGCAAAGCTCGATTGAAGGTGAGGTTGGCCGCGAAGAGCCCGGCCCGCGCCGCGTCATCGTCGGCCTCGCGCCGACCGAAGTCCAGCAGGAGATAGTTCAACGCGACCTGAGGGATCAGCGCGACCTGGTCGGCCTCCAAGGCGAAGCCGTTGGCCGGGAAGATCATTCGGGTGTAATAGAACTGCGCTTCAACCCCGAGAACCGGATACCACGCGCCTTGGGCGATTCCGAGTTCTGCGGCGGCGACCCTCGCTCGTTCCCAGGCCGCTCGGGTCTCCGGGCGATGCTCCAGCGCGAAGTCGATCAGTCGCAGCAGGGAGGTCTTCTCACCTCTGAACGGTGGTGGCGGGGGCGGCTCACGATGAAGGCCGGTGGAATCCGTGGATGAGGAGGTGGCGAGATCTTCGGAGGCGGCGGCCGTCTTTCCGGTCGGTTCATCGGGGCTTGGTCGCCAGGGGCGATCTGGACGGTCGGAGACCAGCTCATCGAGATCGACGTCGGCATACGGCCTTTCGGAGCGGCAGCCGATGGCCGACATGGCGGCCAGAAGCGAAAGGAGGACCAGACACGGGCCGCCGATGCCGTTTCGCCCTTGGGCAACGCTTCGATCAAGTCTTCGGCAGTTGATCCGCACGGTTCGGGGGTCTCCTCGGATCGGGCTTCCGGGTTGCGTCGGACCTTCCCGGCACGGGGGGTACGGTATCATCCCGCCGTGATCTCAACCGGAACACCACCCGAAGAATCGCTGGCCGGACGACCCGTTCGAGGCCTCCGAACCGCGAGCGGTCTCATCGCCGTCGGCATGCTCGGCGGCTGTGATCCGATCATCGATCTCGGTGGGGCGTTCTTCCCCGGCTGGTTGGTCGCCGCCTTGGGCGGCCTCTTCGGCATGATCCTTGTTCGCCAGATCTTCTGCTGGGTCGGTATCGAGGAACATCTGACGTTCCGTGGTGCCGCCTATCTCGGGGTGTTCGTGATGATCGCCGTGTCGCTCTGGTACGCGTTCTTCCTCACATGAGGCTGGAGATGGACGACTCATGACCGATGCGCCTGAACGCCCGGACTCTCCGCCGAAATCCCCGAAGAATCCAACTTCGCGCGAGGATGGAACTCCAACGGGCGAGCCGTCGAAGTCGCCGTATGACGCGACGGCGACGGTCAGGCCCGTGCCCGTCGTGTTTCCGGATGACCCGGAACCCGCCCGGGTGCGATTGTTCCGGACCAAACGCCTCATCGGTCGGATTCTCGGCCCGGCCTGCATCCTCGGCGGCATCGTCGCGGTGATCTGGCTCGCGACCACCCTGGATGTCCGACCGCGGACGCTCGACGCCGCGGTTCGAGCCAATACCGTCGGTATCGCGCCACACGTCAGCGGGCCCATCGTCGATCTGCAGGTCGTCGACAATCAACCGGTCAGTCGAGGAGATGTGCTCTTCAGGATCGACCCCCGACCCTACGCGGCCAATCTCGCGGAGGCCGAGGCGACGCTCGCCCTGGTCAACATCGAGATCGCAGCGTTGCAGGCGGCGGTGCTCGCGTCGGAGCGTGCGGTCTCGGAGTCCGAAGCGCATCTTGAGGAGACGGTGGCCAAGGCCGTCTATGCCCAGCTCTATCTGGAGCGAGTCCGACCGCTTCTGACCCAGCGGTTCGTCACGCCTGATCAGGTCGACAAGGCCGCCTCCGAGGCTGCGGCGCTCCAAGCGACGGTACGAACGGCGGAAGCAACGGTCGACGCGCGGCGAGCGGACCTTGCCGTGGCGATCGCATCGCTGGGCGAACTGGCCGATGTCGAGTCCGCGGTGAGCCCGGATGCAGCCGCGGCGGAAGACGACCTCGTCGTCGAGGAGCCGCTCTTCGATCCGGAGGCTTCCGAAGATGATGAAGAGGCGTTCAACGGAACGATGTTGAATGCTCGGAGACTGGCCGCCGAGGCGGCGGTCGAGAAGGCGAGGCTCTATCTCGAGTACTGCACCGTGCGCAGTCCTATCGACGGGTATGTGACCAACCTCAACATCGCCACCGGCGAGTATGCCAACGAAGGCCGACAGGTCTTCTCGTTGGTCGACGGGTCGATCTGGTACGTGATGGCGAACTTCAAGGAGACCTATCTCTCCTTCATCGAGGTCGGGGACGAGGTGGAGGTCTATCTGATGGCCCGGCCCGCCCAGCGGTGGAAGGGCGTGATCCAGGGAGTCGGTTGGGCGATCGATCTGGCCGACGGCCGGAACATTCCCGGGACCGATCTCCCCCGCGTTGATCAGACCTTCGACTGGGTGCGACTCGCACAGCGTTTCCCGGTGCGAATCATCCTCGAGGACGGCCCGGATTTCCCCATCAGGATGGGCGAGACGGCGGCGGTGATCGTGCTTCCCGGCGAAGGCGAACTTCCGCCGCCCCAGTTCCCGTGGCTTCGGCGGATCTTCACGGATCTCAATCTGGACAACTGATGAGCCGGCGGTTTCATACCGGGCCCTCCACCGATCCGACTCACTCTTCCCCGAAGAGCGGTTCCTGATTCGGGAGCGTGGGGGGGCGCTGTCTCAACTTGTCGACGGCTTCGGCGATGTCCTCGACGTTCCTGAACTGCTCGTATTCGCTTGCGTAGCGGATGTAGGCGATGTGATCGAGTTCACGAAGCGCCGTCGTGACCCGGCGGCCGATCTCTTCGCTGGGGATCTCTCGATCGAACTCCCGGTGAAGATCGTCTTCGATCTTCTGAACGAGCGCGATCTTCGCGTCTTCGGGGATGGGCCTCTTGCCACAGGCCGCCTGGACTCCGCGAAGGATGCGTTCGCCGTCGAACGGAACGCGGGTCTCATCCCGCTTGACCACGACGAGGCGTCGGGTCTTTTCGATGCGTTCGAAAGTGGTGAATCGCTTTTCGCAGTCTTCGCATTCCCGACGGCGGCGGATCGAGGCGCCGCCTTCTCCCGGCCGTGAATCACAGACCTTGGTGTTCGGGGAGTCGCAGAAGGGGCAGCGCAAGCGTGTCTCCGGCTGGAGTGGGAATGAATTCGCCCGTGGATGGTCGCCGAGGAGTCCGGCTCGGTCAAACCAGGATGGTCCCTTGGCCCGCTGGCCGGGAAAACCGAGGTCAGACGTCTTCGATCTCGGAGATCTTCTTGGCGATCAGTTCTTCGATTCGAGCGGTGTGCTTCTTGGTCTCGACGTCGACCTCGTCCTTGGAACCACTGACTTCGTCGTCGGAGAGTTTCTGTTCGCTTCCGGTCTGCTCGATGCTCTTGTTGGCATCTCGCCGTTCATTCCGGCAGGCGACCTTCGAGTCTTCACCCATCTTCTTGACCTGGCCGACGAGTTGCTTTCGTCGGTCGGCGGAAGGTGCGGGAACGCTGACCCGGATCGCCGCACCCTCGGCCTGGGGGTTGAGGCCGAGTTCCGCGGATTCGATCGCCTTGATGATCTCGTTCTTCGATGCGGGGTCGAAGGGCTTGATGAGGAGTTGCTGGCTTTCCGCGACCGAGATCGCCGCCAGCTCCCGCAGGTCCGTGCTGGATCCGTAGTAGTCGACCTTGACGTACTCGAGGAGTGCGGTGTTGGCGCGGCCGGTTCGGATCCCACGGAATTCCCGCTGAAGGTATTCGACGGTCTTGTCCATGCGATCGCTGCATTCGAGAAGGATCTCGTCGATGTCCATGCCTGAATCTCCGTCGCCGGTCCCGGCGAGCTGCTGCGAATGATCGGTCCGAATGACCGGCTGGTGATTGTAGAAGGAGCCTGAGATCGCCGTTGGAACGATCTCAGGTCGTCGTCACGATGGTTCCAATGGTCTCGCCGCCCACGGCCCGGGCGATGTTGCCGGCGACCTGGTAGTCGAATACCTGGACGGGAAGGTCATGTTCCATGCACATGGTCATGGCGGTCATGTCCATGACACCGAGCTGGTCTTCGATGGTCTTGGCGAAGGTGAGGTGCTCGTATCGGGTCGCGTCAGGGTGCTTCTTGGGGTCGGCGGTGTAGATTCCGTCGACCTTGGTCGCCTTGAGAAGGCGATCCGCACCGAGTTCGATTCCCCGCAGCGATGCGCAGGTGTCGGTGGTGAAGAAGGGGTTCCCGGTCCCCGCCGCCAGAATCACGACCCGTCCCTTCTCGAGGTGTCGAATCGCCCGAAGCCGGATGAACGGCTCCGCCACGGCGGTGAGGTTGATCGCCGACATGGCTCGGGCCGGAATGCCCTGTCGTTCCAGAGCCTCCTTGAGGGCCACGCCGTTGATGACGGTTCCGAGCATCCCCATGTAGTCGGCCGTCGACTGGTCGATGGTGCCCGCCTGCGCCAGCGTCGCACCACGGATGATGTTCCCGCCTCCACAGACCACCGCGATCTGGACCCCGAGCCGGCTGGCCTCCGCGATCTCGGTCGCGATGTGGGTCAGTTGTTCCGGTCCGATGCCGAGTTGTCCGGGTGCGGCGAAGCTCTCTCCGCTGATCTTGAGGACGACTCGTCGGCTTGAAGTGGTCATTCGGGACTCCATCGGCGGGGAGAAAGAGGGATCGGGACCGCCAGCCCGGATTTTCACCGCTGGGACGCCTCGCGGTCAACCGAGAGAACTTCCCACGCTTTCTGGGGATTGCCCCGTGAATTCGAGACTGACCTCGTATTGAACTGGGAATGAAAGGGTTTTCGAGATCCACGAGGATCACCGAGGTCGGAATACGGAATAGGCGAATTCGGGCCATAATGTCCCTTCCCGCTCAAATGGGCTCCACGGATGGCAGAACCAGACTCCCAACCCGAATTGAAGGACGCTCCCGGCACGAGTACGTCGGCCGGAGCGGATCCCGTGGTCCTCGCCGATCGCATCCGCGATCTGGTGGACGAGCGTCGGCGGCTGCTCCGGCAGCGACGGGTCCATCTGATCCTGCTCGGGCTTGCGGTATCGCTCCCGGTACACATGGCGCTCATGATCTGGCTCTGGTCGTCCCACCGGGAAATGCCTGCAGGCGTGGCGCCGGCGGCGGTCGTGCTCGACTTGTCGATTCTCCCGGATGAGGCTCTTCAGGACATGCTGGAGCCCTCCGAGTCGGAGGATCTGCTGACTCCGGAACTGGCGACCGATGCCGGAGCGGAATCACTCGCACTCGAACGCGAACTGAACGCCGAGGTTCCCGACTTCGAACTTGATGCATCCGGCGGCGGACTCGAGGCGGTGGTGAGCGGCTCCGGTGAAGGCCTTGGAACCGGCCTCGGTTCCGGCCTCGGTGCGGGGGCGAGCTTCTTCGGGATTCAGTCGACGGGCAATCGTTTCGCGTACATCGTCGACATCTCCGGTTCGATGGGACAGGACGACAAGATGCCGGCGGCGATGGAGGAACTCAAGCGATCACTCAAGAGTCTTCCGGACTACGCGGCATTCGCGGTGGTGCTGTACTCAAGCGACCCGGTGGTCCCCGTGTTTCAAAAAGGATGGCTCCGGGCCAGCCGCAGCAACCTCTCCAGGATCTCCGCATGGATCGATGGTCTGCAACCGGGCGGTGGAACCTTCCCGCTTCCCGCGTTCGATCTGGTCTTCCGGCAGGATGTGCGGCCCGACGTCATCTTCTTTCTCACCGACGGCCTGATTCCGCGTGAGACGCCGGCGGCGGTTCGGGCGTTGAATGAAAGCGGTTCGGGCCGGGTCGCGGTCATCAACTGCATCGCCTTCGGGAGCGGGGCCGGGCAGGAGCCGATGCGTCAGATCGCGGCGGAGTCTGATGGGATGTTTCGATTCGTCCCGACGGGGGTCTTCCCATGACTCGGCATCGATGGGTGATGATCTCACGAATCTTCGGATCGGCCGGACTCTCCGGAGTGATGCTCGCGACCGGCGTGCAGGCCGAATCGGCTCCGGCGCCGGAACGCCTTCTTCATCGTCGCGATGGTGCGCCGCCACTGGTGGTCGAACGGGTCGCCGCGACGGCCGACGGCGTGCAGGCGACGGTGGTCTCGTCCGGGCTCGCTCGAGAGCAGCTGGTTGAGTGGGATCGGATCGCCGGCATCGATCCGGGCCCGCGGGGCGTGCTCGAGGCGGGCGTCGAGACCGGAATCGAGAACGGAACGATGTTGTGGCGAGGTCGGACCCGTCTGGAACGGGGAGATGCGAGGCTCGCTCGCGCCGCGTTCGAGGCCGCGCTCGAAGCATCCTTCGACTCACCCGCGTCCTTCCGGAGCGGGACGGCGCGAATCGCCCTGGAAGGCATGACTCGATCTTCGATCGCGATGGGAGAATCCAGCCGCGTGCTCGGCGAGGCGACCTTGTTCGCCGAACTCGAGGCTTCCGGAGAATCACCGTCGAGGTTCGGCCAGTTCGGCGGTTTGATCGATGCGGAGACCGGCCTCCTGACCGCGGTGCCGCCAGTCGGTGGTTCCGAGGATCGATCGCGGATGCTCGAGTGGTTCCGACGGGTTCCAACCGCGGATTCGGCGCAAGCCTCGCGACGCGATCTGCTGAGCAGACTGATGGCACGGCGTGGTCCTCCCGAGGAGCGTCCCGCCACGCTCGGCGCGGGAGATCGCTTGCTCTATCGACTGACCGAACTCGACGGCGATGATTCCGGGACTCGGGAGCGGGCTCGCCGCCAACTCCTCGAGGGAATTCGTGACTTCCCTCGCTGGAAGGCATCCTGGGTCAGATTCTTCGTCGGGCGAGCCGCCCTCGAACGCGATACCGACCCGGAACGCCGGATGCGGGGAGTCCTTGATCTCGTTCATGTTCTTGCCTTTGAGTCAGCCGCGCCACCGGTGCTGCGCCGAGAATCCCTTCGCCTGGCCGTGACGGCCCTTCGTGAACTCGGCCGAGAAGAATCGGCCGCGATCCTTGAATCGATCCTGTTCGCCGAGCATCCCGATGGTTTGCTCCCGGAGACGACCCCGTGAACCCCATGAGCTCTACTGTTCTTCTGTTCGGCCAGGTGCCGGATCCCGACGCGTCCGGCCTCGGTCCCAGCCTGCTCACCTACATCTCCGGCGGAGGGGTGATCGGATGGATCATCGTCGCCTTGAGCATCGTGGCGATGACCTTGGTGGTGATTCACTCGGTGCAGATACGACGAACGGCGCTGATGCCGCTCGCTCAGGTCGCCGCGATCCGGGACATGCTTGCTTCCGGACGGGCGGACTCGGCTCTCGAATATTGCTCGTTGACCGAAAACGACTCTTTCCTCACTCGCATCCTCGCCCCCGGGCTCACTCGTTATCTCAGATCACCCTTCGGGGCGTTCGAGATCAAGCAGTCGATCGAGGAAGCNGGGGCCGAGCAGTCGGCGCGGCTCTATCGGGCGACCGATGGTCTGGGAATCATCGGCACCGTCGCCCCGTTGCTCGGACTGCTCGGAACGGTGCAGGGGATGATCGGCGCCTTCGACAGCGTGGCCGCCAGTGCGGTCAATGATGCGAACTACTATGAAGCGCTGGCGGGAAACATCTCGCTGGCCCTGATCACCACCATGCAGGGCCTGATCGTGGCGATTCCCAGCGTGACCTTGTTCACGATCTTCCGGAACCGGATCGACGCGATCGCGTCGGAGGCCGGCCAGGAACTTGACCGGATGGTTCTGCTTCTCGAGTCCTCCGGCGGCGAGGGCGGCTCACCGGCAGGCGGAATTCCTCGACCGGCCGCCGGCACCGGAGCCTCCGGATGAGGTTCGCGTCGCGAAACAAGCCGGATCGACTCCTCCCGGTCGACATGACGCCGATGATCGACATCGTGTTTCAGTTGTTGATCTTCTTCCTCACCACGGCCCAGTTGGCGCAGTTCTCCCGCGCCGAGATGGATCTTCCACAGGAGGCGGGCGAACAGACCGAGGCGGCCGAGGAGGCGGGCATCATCGTGAACCTGCTCGCCGACGGAACGATCCAGATCGCAGGAGAACGGCTCGATGACGCCACCTTCGCGGTGATGGCCGAAGAACTCGTGCTGGATCATCCGGGCGAGGAACTCGCCCGATTGCGACCGTTGGTGCGGGCCGACCGGAACGCCGCCGCCGCAAGATTGAACCGCGTGCTCGAGATCCTTCAATCCGCGGGCGTTCCCGCGGTTCGAATCGCCACGGCACCAGGAGCCTGATCGTTGCGCATCGTTCCCAAGCATCATCAACGCAGCAAGAGGATGACGCTGTCGCTCTCTTCGATGATCGACGTGGTGTTCCTGCTCCTGGCGTACTTTCTCATCACCACCATCGTCACCAAGCGTGAAGATCGACTGACCCCCAATCTTCAGTTGGAGCGTGATGCGAGTGGCGGTGACAGCCAGGACTTCGAACCGCAGGTGCTCGAGGTCGGCATCGCCGACACCCGGGTCGTCTACCGGATCGGTGGGCAGGAATTCACCGAACGCGAACCGCTGGTCGAGGCGCTTCGCCTTCTGCCCAAGGGCCCCGGACTGTTCGTGAGAGTTTCCAAGGGCCCGTCCGTGGGTGATGCGGCCATGGCGATTCAATGCGGTCGCGATGCCGGCTTCGAGGAGGTGACCTATGTCCCCGCCGCGGAGTGACCTCGCCACATCGGCTCGACCTGGAACCTGGATCGTCCTTCTCGGGGCGCTGATGCTCTCGATCGGTTCCCGCACCGCGGTCGGTCAGGACCGCGCGGCGAACTGGCTCGAGGATCGTGGCATGTTCGAGCTGCTTCAACTGCATCTCGAAGAGGCGAGAACCGATGCCGCGGGAGATCCCGCTCTTCGGGATCGTCTGGCAACTCGTCTGGCCGGCGTCTATGCCTCGCTCATCGAACGAGAAAACGACGATGAGCAGCGGGCGGTTCTGGTCTCCAGAGCTCGAAGGCTGCTTGCCGACAACACGATCGAAGACGCGGAAGCGTTGCGTCTGGCACTCCTCAGGACGAGATACCGTTCGGCATCCTCGATCATCGAGAAGGGCCGCGTGGACCTGGCCGAAGAGGACGCGATTCGCGCCGCGGAACGCGAGTTGGAGACCCTCGCCCGGGACCTGGAGATTCTGGCCGGCGATCTCGAGTCGGTGATTCGTCGCAGTGATCGAGGTTTGGATCGAGCGACCGGAATCCGCGTGCGACAACTCGATGCGGAAATCGAGGCCTCGCGGAAGATGCAACTGGCCTCGGCGCTGCTCGAAGGCTGGTCGCTGTACTACGCCGGTCGGGCGCTGGATGACGACGATCGGTTCGGGCGGGCGCAGCTCGCCTTCGGACGGGTCCTTCAGGGTGACGAACCGATCCCCGGTCCCGAGGACATCTCCCTTGACCGCCAGGAATTCGAGTACTTCGCCAGTGCGGTGCTCGGCATGGCGATGACCAGTGCCGAACTCGTCTCCCATCGCGGCGCGACGCCCTGGTTCGATCGACTGAAGTCGCTTCGCACCCATCCGGTGATCCTTGCGGCGGTTCCGGGCTGGCGTCTCGCCTCGGCGATCGACGCCGAAGAATTCGATGCGGCCGAAGACCAGCTTCGCTCGATGATCAGTCTGGCCCGTGAAGGAGACGAGGCCGACGTTCTTCCGACCGGATGGCTTCGACTCGCCGCGGTCGGTGGTCTTCGGGGAAGTCAGGATGTCGCCCAGGCGTCCTCGGGCGCCGCGGGTCGATTGGCGGAACTCGCGTTGGCGACGCTCGCGGCGCGGAGCGAACTGGCTCAGGTGGTTGATCTCGCCGAACGCTACGGACTCGACGCCGTGGGTCGGGACGGTTTCGCCTTTCGTTACGTTCGAGGGGTCGGACACTATCGGCAGGCGGTCGAAGCCCGAACCGCAGGAAAGCTGACCGATGCGGCGACGGAGTTCGCGTCGGCGGCATCCGAGTTGGGGGCGGCGGTGAATGAATCGGATGCCGCTCGGTTCCCGGAGGCCAGAGCGGCCTGCCTCTCGCTCGCCGGCTGGAGTCTGCTCGAGCTCGGGCGGCCGGGCGACGCCGCGGATGCCTTCGAAGCGGCGGCCGAGCGGACCGGTGGACCCCGTCGAGCCGATGCGATGTGGGGGGCGATCGTCGCCCTCGATCAACTGGTCGTCGATGGAGGGTCGGAAGCCACCGATGCTCAAGTCCGCCGTGATGGTCTGATCGAACGGTTTCTCGACGGGTTCCCGGCCGATGATCGGGCGCCGTCGCTGGTGGTTCGTCGCATCACGGGTCGTGATGACCCCAGTGGAGGAGATCTGAACGTGCTGCTCGCCGTCCCGAAGGGACATCCCACCTGGGAGATCGCTCGTCGGCGCGGTGCGCAGGCGATCTACCAGCAATTCAGAGAGGCGACGGTCGGAGGTCGGGCGGAACTCGGCGCGTCGTTCCTTGATGTGGCTGATGAGCTTCTGGGTCGTGAGCGTGATGCCGATGCGATGTTCGTGGATCTCCGAGGTGCCGATGGAGTCCTTCTTCGTCAGGCGGCCGAAGTCGCATCCCATGAAGAAGTCGGAGACCGGGATCGAGGCGCGGCGTACTTCGCACGGATCGAACTCGCGATGGAGCGTGGAGGCTTCGAACAGGTTCCTGATCTTCCGAACGAACTCGAGTACCGACGGCTCGGTATGGCGATCGCGACGGATGATTTCGAAGACGCGATGATCAGGCTTGATCGCCTTCCGGTGGAGGCCGATACGCCCGAAGCGGCCCGATGGTCTCGGTTGGGTGCGCAACGTCTTCACCGAGCGGCGTTTCAGCGGATGCGGAACGATGAGGCTTCGCTGCCGATGGTTCGTGCCGCGGTCCTCGCAGGCGAACGGTTCATCGGTCTGGTGGCAGGCCCCGAGACTTCGATCGACGAAGCTCTTGAAGATGACTCGCTCCTTCCGGTCGCGGCAAGCGTCGCCGCCGCCAGGCAGGCCATCTTCAACGTGGACGGCGACGAGGAGAACGGTCGCCGCGCTCTGGAACTCTACAAGTCGATTCTGGCGAAGCGACCGCGCGATGGATCGGTGCTCGAGGCCGGCGGTGATCTCGGGACACGCCTGAATGACGAGGAGTTCGCACTCGAGTGCTGGCGAAGGCTGGGAAGTGCCGCCGCCTCCGGGAGTGATCTCTGGTGGAAGGCACGGTGTGGACTCATCGACGTGCTCGCCGAAACCGATCCTGATCGGGCCCGGGAGGTGCTCGAACAGATTCGTGCGTTGCATCCCGAACTCGGGCCGCCGACTTTCCGAGCCCGGCTTCTGGAACTGGACATCCGGCTCGCGACCGATCGCATCAGATCCGGCGCCGATGAGTCGAGCCTCGAGGATGGTGGCTCCGACCCGGCGGAGGTTCCGACTTCCGGTACCGCCGACGGCGAGCCTGCCGAAGGGGGGGGCTCATGATTCCGAAAGACCCTCGGAAGCGTGGAGCCGGCTCCTCGGATCCGGTGCATGAATTGCTGGGCGTGAGCAGAGTGTCGGGGCCGAGGGCCATTCTCGGTCTCGGGCAGGGCGACATCGATGCCGACATTCTTGATGCTTCACTTCGAACGAGACTGCGGGCGATTCATGGGCAGGCCGACCAGTTCGAGGTCGCCACCATTCAGGAGGCATGCCGGGTGGTGGAAGCCGCGGCCTCGGCATTGAGAAGTTCCGTGTCTCCCTCTCGATCCTCGCTTCCTCCGGTCCGGCCTCCCAAGGCGCCGACGGAATCGTCGGTCGCGCCGCCGAAGCCGGAAGGTCCGATCGCCTCGCGAGTGAAACCCCGAGCAGCCGAATCGGATTCTCCGGAGACGACTCGATCGAGCCGGCGACCGGCACCGGTCAAGCCCACGCCGCGGGTGACCGAAGCGCACCTGACTCCCTTCGACCGATTGGTTCTTTCGGTGTTGGTGGCGGGTGGTGGGTGGAACTCGAGGACCCGAGGAATCATCGCGGGCATGGCGGCTCAGGTCGGTCTCGACGCGGAAACGCTGCGTCGGGTGGTCGAAGGACTGGCTGGATTCATGCGGGACAAGGGCTCCGAGGGAACGATCGGTGAAACCGCGATGGTGGCGACGCCGATTCTCCGGAACCCGTCCCGAATCGAGTCGGCGGTGCTCCGGGTGAGCGATGGGATCACGCGGGAGTTCCGTGGAGACTCGGCGGCATCGAGGCTTCGTCTCACCATCCTCTTCGCGTCACTCGCGATCTTCTTCGGAGCGATTCTGGTCATCGCGTTGACGGCACCGTCACCCGGGGTCCGGGACATCGAGACGCGGAGGCTCGCCGCGGAGGAAGCGATCGCCAACCGGGAGGCGGAAGCCGCGCTCGGTACCTCGGGCGAAGAGATCGATGGAACGTATCTGGCCACGCCGAGTCTGCGTGAAGGCGTCACGCTTCCGGCCAGGTTCCCGCGGCCGCCGATGTTCCGTGGTGATGGTCGACCTGATGCGTCGGTCTTCCGGCTCGAACGAATGCCGGCCATGCTCGACGAGGCGTCTCAGTTGGCACGGCAACTCGAACTCGAGCCCGCGAAACTCTCCGAGCGCCGCGCGTCGGCGTGGTTGGATGTCGTCGCCACCGGAGGAGAAACCTGGCCGCTCATGCCGGCGGATGATCGCCTTCGACTGGTGACCGCGATGCTCGAGGTCTTCGAGCAGGCGGAGGACCAGGCGGTGGCGTTTCGTCTGCTCGCGGCCTTCGAAGTGGAGCCGACGACACCGCTTCGCAACTCGATCGACGTCTGGGTCCGCTCCTTCAAGGCCGGCATGCTCGGTCTCGTCGTCGCGACACCGGCGTTGCCTGAATCAGTTCGAGCGCCTGCTCGCCGGATGATCGACCAGACGCTTGCGGGATCCAGTGGGCGAAACGTGCAGGGCGGCCCGTTCGCAGCCCTGGCGGGGCGGGCGCTTGATCGCATGGCGATGCCTCTGGTCGAGATGATGGGCGTTTCAGACGCCGTGTTGGTCCGGGACTGCTGGGAGCGATGGTTCGACGCCAATCGGATTCTTCGACGCGATGCCGGACTGCAGGCCGGGTTCTTGCTTGCGCTCGAGACGGTGCTTCGCGAGGCTCGGGAGCTCTCGGTGCAGGGCATGACCTCCGACGTGCTTGGCCGACTCCTCTACGAAGTCGACTGGACCGCCGCCGGTCCGGATCCCGAAGGCCTCCGGGCCACCTACTCGGCGTGGATGCTCGATGATGGGATTCCGTCGACCAATCTCTGGGTTCTGGCCAGTCTGCTGGAAGGCGTCGGGCGGGCGGGATGGTTCCGACCGGAGTTCGTCCCCGATCCCGATGCGGGAATGTCGGATCGACGTCGAGTGCAGGCACTTGCGGATGCGGCATGGCCAGAATCGGTCGGGCCGCTCGCCCGNGGAAATCTCATTCCCATCGAGCCGCACACCCTCGATGAGTTCGACACAAGGCTCGTCGAGGTCGCCGAACTCGTGGATCTCGCAAGTTCACCGGTGCGACGCCTCGCAGCGCTGGTCGCGGCGGAACGCCTTGCTGCGGCGGCCGCGTTCCTCGCGCTCGAGCGTCAGGACGACGCCAATGCGGCGATCGGCGACGTGCTTGATCAGATCATGACCGGGAATCTCGGGCTTGATCTCGATCCACTGCCACGTCCCCGGCAGATGGCCAACGACGGGCAATGGGCTCAGGCGTGGCGTGAAGCCGGTTCGGATCAGCAACTCAAGCGGGATCTCATCGCCGCACTTCGACGGAATTCCATCGCGGGTGACCTCGGACCGAGAGACGCGGCGATCTTCGTCGAGCAGGTGTGGCGGGCCCCCGCGTCGATTCGAAGCGACGCCCGAGCCGCCGCGCTGGAGATCTTCGGCCGAGGCGCGGTGGTGGCGGTCGAATTGCTCGATACCGCGGATCGGGCGTCCAGAAACGAGTCGACCCTGGCGTTCATCGAGTCCTTCACCGGCGTCCCCATGCCGAACGCTCGATCCGAAGAGGCCGAGACTCGAATTCGTGCGGCCCTGGCCATGCATTCCTTGTCGCTGTTGGATCCGGAGCGAAGTTCCGTGGATCAGCTTGCTGATCTGGTCGGTGCGGTCGTTCGGAGCAGAGCCGAGGCCCGTCTGCCGGCGGAACCGATGNNCGTGCGGCGGGCACCCGATGAACTCGCGGCGATGGCCGCGGACGGCGTGCGCCGCGCCGCGACCTCACTGTTTCTCGCCTCGCCGCCCTCCGTCACCCTCGAGGAGATCGATCGTCGACGAATCGCCCGGCGTGGACTGGTGAGCAACGGAATCCAGGGGTTGGTCGCCGAGCACGTCGCGGAATTGGAGTTCCTTGGTTTCCTGATCGCCGCGGAGGTTCCATCGAAGCGATCCGAGGTCAGGGAGTTGCTGCTGGAAGCGGCCACGGCGCGGAGCGTGGCTCCGAGCGGTCTTGAACAGGCGGCGCTCGAAGCGTTGGCGATCGCTCGCATGGAGCGTCTCCGTTTCGTTCCTCGTGATACCGACCCCTTGGGAGCATCCGGATGAAGAAGCGTCTCAGGAACGTCAGTGTCTCGATGTTGGTGGGTCTCTCGCTGGGCCTGCTCGCCGCGGGCGGCACCGTGAAGCCGACGTCGGCGAAGACGGACTGGACTTCGAGGTTGTCTGCGCTCGATCCGGATCGTCCGCTCGAGTACTTCGAACTCGGCGAAGAGATGGCGGATGCCGNGGGAACCGACGAGCAACGAGCCACCGCGCGGCGACTCTTCGGAATCGCCGGTCGCATCGACCCTGATGGCCTCGGCGCCTCTGCGGCGTTGGCGTTGGCGTCGATGAGCACTGACCGCCGGGCGGCCGCTCGGCTGCGGGCGGCCGCCGCGATGCTTGGAGATGGCGTGGTTTGGTCGGTCGGCGCTGGCGAGCGGAATCGGGTGGATGCTCTGACGGCGTTGGAGATCAGTGAGGCGTTCGGCGGGTTTCGAACCGGACGGACCTCCAAGTTGCGTCAGTTGGTGGATGATCCGATTCGGCTTCGTCTTCTCAAGGCCTGGGACGACACGCTTCCCGGAGGCGTGAAATGGCTTGCAGAGCAGTCGCGACGCTCCGCTCGATCAAGGCCGGATCTCGACGAAGACGAGGTTCTCGCGATGCTCCGGATCGAAGCCGGNCTGTTGCAGGTCGACCAGACGACNTGGGCGAGCATGCTGGACCTCGATGGTGATGAGCCGTTGCTGGAGATCCGGGTCGATCGCATCGACGAGATGCTTCTCGACGGAGCGCTGCTTCCCTACTGGCGTGACGGTCGCTGGGTCGCGACGCCTCAAGGTTGAGGGTGATTCAAGGCTCGAGGACGGGCCAGTCGATGTCGGCGATGGATTCGGCATAGCGGGCATGTCGGCCGACACTGCTGGTGTAGAGCGGCCGGCAGACCTGGTCCTGNCTCAGGGTTCTGAGCGGTCTTCCGGTGGCATGGAACTCCAGGCAGGCGTCGTCCCAAGGCAGACCCAGAAANTCGATGATCCGAGGAAACTCCGTCGCGGGGTCGGCGACGAGCCGTTCATAGCGAACTTCGAGGATCGGCAGATCGAGCACCTTCTCCCAGTGGTTCATCAATCGGCGTGAGGCGTCCCAGACGGAGGCGACCCAGTCGAGCCTCGTGGTCCATGGCATGGCGCTCGGTCGGAATTCTCCCATCATGCAGGAGATCGCGACGTCGCGCGGATCGCGCAGGACGTGGATCACTCGACTTCCGGGGAGGAGTCGGGCGATCAAGCCCAGTAGATTCGCGTTCATCAGCGACTTGTTGACCACTCGTTGCGCATCNGGCATCAGACGTCGAAGTCGTTCGACGTATCGTTCACCCTCGGCCTTCCACTGGGGCGACTGCATGCTGCCGAAGCACTCCGGGACGGGAAGCCGGGGGTCGGTCGCGGTCTGCAGTCTGGCCGCGAATTGTTCGATGCCGGTGAATTCTCCGACCCCGCCCGCCAGCGGATGGGCGTCGATGATCCGATCGACCAGGCTGGTGCCGCTTCGCGGCATGCCGGTGACGAACACTGGGAGGTCGTCGTCGAATCCGAGGGGGAAACGATCGAGCGTCTCCCGGTCGAACTGCTTGATGANTCCGTCGATCTCCCGACCGAATCGTCGGGGGTCGAAGGGGATCCGCTCCATCGCGTTGAAGGTCTCCGCCACCGTGAAGGCGTCTTCGTGGCGACCGAGTTCGTCGAGCGCCTTGGCCTTCAGTGCCAGGGCCGCCTTGCGTTCGGGGTGNATGGACTGGTCGGCCAGCACCGTCGCTTCCAGATGATCGATGGCGGCCTGATGCTCGCCTCGGCGAGAGAGAATGTTGGCTTCGGTGTACCCGAGTCGCCGGTCTTCTCCCGCTTCCGTGGGGCGGTCGTTCTGGAGGGGGACGATGACCTCGGCGGCATCGTCGATGCGTCCGCGTTCCAGAAAGATCGCCGCCAGCATCATTCGAGTCGGGCGATGGGTCGGATCGACTTCAAGGGCGGTCTTCGCGGCGGACATCGCGGCGTCGGACTGGTCGTTCCGGAGGTGATACTGGGCGAGGATCAGATGCCCTTCGGGATGCGACTCGATGCGAAGCGATTTCTCCGCCAACGACTTCATTTCCGCGGGTTGGTTGTTCTGCTCGGCGATCCAGCCCCGGAGTCGGAGTGCTTCGGCATCCTTGGAAGGCGATGGAATCCCACGGCGAAGAAGTGCTTCGGCATCGGCGAGACGACCACTGGCGAAGAGGCCGCGTGCGGTCTCGATGGCGCGGGTTCGGTCGGCGGGGCTTCCGCTCTTCCTTTTCGATCCCATCGGGCGTTCCAGTTCACTGCGGTACAAGGGGCATGGTCGGATCGTGCCGGTCGGGCGGATCGGAGGGCGGTCTCGGCTAGACGGCGTTCAATCCTCGTTCGAGGTCCGCGATCAGGTCGTTCGAGTCCTCGATGCCGACCGACAGCCGGACCAGGCTGTCACTGATGCCGAGTTCCGCGCGTTGTTCGGCGGGGACCGACGCGTGGGTCATGATCGCGGGATGTTCGATAAGGCTCTCGACGCCGCCGAGGCTTTCGGCGAGCGCGAAGAGGTGGACGGTCTCGAGGAATCGACGGCTCTCGTCGATGCCACCCTTCAGGAAGATCGTGATCATCCCGCCGAACGCCGGGGTTCCGTGCAGCGCCATCTGGCGGCATGCGACGTCATGGTGAGGGTGGGAGGGGAGTCCGGGGTAGACGACTCGCTCGACTTTGGGATGGTCTTCGAGCCAGGTGGCGATCCGCATGCCGGTCTCGCAGTGTCGGGCCATTCGAAGGGCGAGGGTCTTCACGCCGCGCAGGGCGAGGTAGGAATCGAACGGTCCCATGATCGAGCCCACTGAGTTCTGCAGATAGCGGACGCGTTCGGCCAGTTCGGCGGTGCCGACCACCAGGGCGCCGCCGACCACGTCGGAGTGGCCGCCGAGGTACTTGGTGACCGAGTGGAGGACGATGTCGGCCCCGAGTTCGAGTGGACGCTGAAGGGCCGGCGTCGCGAACGTGTTGTCGACGACCGTCAGGGCGCCGTGTCGGGTCGCGATCTTCGAGATCGCGGCGATGTCCGAGACCTTCAAGGTCGGGTTGGTCGGTGTCTCGAGCCAGACCATCGCGGGTCCGGCGTCGGGGTCAAGTTCGGCCAGGGCCGCCTCGACGTTCGCGGGGTCGGTGGTGTCCACGTACTTGACGTCGAGCCCCTGGGTTCTGGCCCGCACCCCGGACAGGAGGCGATAGGTCCCGCCATAAAGGTCGTCTCCCGCGATCACCGTGCCGCCGGCGTTGAGAAGTTCCAGGCACGTTCCGGCCGCGGCGAGTCCGGAGGCGAAGGCGAAGCCGCCGTGGGAGGCGTCATCGGATTCCGTGAGGCCGCTTCCTTCCAGCGAGGCCAGTGCCCGCTCGAAGCTGTACCGGGTGAGGTTGTGGCTTCGGGAATACTCGAAGCCCTTGTGCACGCCGGGTGATTCCTGGGCGTAGGTGCTCGAGGTGTAGATCGGCGGCATGACCGCGCCGGTCACGGCGCAGGTGGCCTGGCCGCCGTGAATGCAACGGGAGTCGAAGTGGAGATCGGTGTCGTCGTGAGTGGTCATGGTTTGGTTCGAACTTGTGATTGGTATCGAGAGAGCGTTCCTCCCGTCGAAGGGCCTTCGACGGGACGATGAAAATCAGCGGACTCGCTGGCGAAGAGAGTTGATCATGTCCATGCGGGTGATCAGGCCGTAGTAGTGGTCGGCGTCCGCGACGATCGCGACCCGATCCGCACGGAAGATCGGCACGAGGTCGTTCATGCTCGCCGTCGGATCGACGATCTCGAGCCGACGGGTCATGAAGTCGCTGACCGGAAGATTCGCATTCGCGTCGTCGTGGACCATCGCGAGCAGGACGTCGGATTCGTCGAGGATTCCGAGAGGCTTCTCGTTCTCATCGAGAATCACCATCTGGCTCACGTTGTACATCCTCATTCGCTTGATCGCGAGGTGGAGGGGAAGTTCGGGAGTGAGGCAGTAGTCCTCTTTTTCCAGATGTCGCCGGCCGATCATGTCGCGAAGATTGTCATGACGTTCCCGCTTGATGAATCCCTGGTCGATCATCCAATGGTCGTTGAACATCTTGGAGAGGTACTTGGCGCCGTTGTCGCAGATCAAGGTGACGACCCGTTTCGGCTCGGTCTGTTCGCGGCAGTAGTGCAGTGCGGCGGCAAGCAGGGTGCCCACGCTCGAGCCGGCGAGCACGCCTTCGACGCGGAGCAATTCGCGGGCGGTGTGGAACGCCTCCTCGTCGGAGATGGCGATCGCGGAATCGACCAGGGAGAGATCGAGGATGTCGGGAACGAAGTCTTCGCCGATTCCTTCGACCAGCCACGAGCCCGGTTTGACTTCGAGGCCGTCGTTCACCCGTGGCGCCAGGATGGACCCTTCCGGATCGGCCAGGACCATTTGAACCGCGGCGTTTCGTTCCTTCAGAAAGCGGCCGACGCCGCTCACCGTGCCGCCCGAGCCCACGCCTGAGACGAAGGCGTCGATGTCGCCATCCATCTGTGCCCAGATCTCCGGACCGGTGGTCTCGTAGTGGGCCTGCGCATTGGCTTCGTTGGAGAACTGATTGATGTAGAACGCATTGGGGTCGGCGGCGGCGATTCCTGCCGCGACCTCCTGGTAATACTCGGGGTGACCCTTCTCGACATCGCTTCGGGCGAGATGCACTTCGGCACCCATCGCCCGGAGGTGGGAGATCTTCTCGTCGCTCATCTTGTCGGGTACCACGACCGTGAGTTCGTATCCCTTCTGGGCGGCGATGAGCGCCAGGGCGAGGCCGGTGTTGCCCGCGGTCGCTTCGACGATGCGTCCGCCAGGCTTCAGGCTTCCAGCCTTCTCGGCCTGATCGATCATGTAGACCGCGATTCGGTCCTTGATCGAGTTTCCGGGATTCATCGATTCCATCTTGACGAAGAGCCGGCAGGGGCCGGTATCGAGTCGTTTCAATTCGAGCATCGGGGTGTTCCCGATCATCTCGAGGACGTTCCCGAAGACGGGAGCGAAGGCGGCGGCGGGGGATTCGGACACGACTGGTCTCCTGGGTCCGACGTTCACGCTCCGGCGGGCGGCGACGTGGGTCGGCGGCGTGATCGGGGGAGGGCGTATGGTACAGGGGAAGTCGGGGCGGACCCGGCGTCGATCCACCCTCGAAGCACCTCGACCCCCTCCTTGCTCGCGGAGCCGATCCATGGCCGGTCCCGACTCGAACCAAGCCGATCCCGTCGATCACGGTGCGGCGATCGAATCTGCCGCCACGGCCGGCATGGTGCTCGAGATGGTGGACGGCGGCCTGGAGCTCCGGCTCCCCGAGGAACGACCGGGCGGGGGGGTCCGGGGCGAGATCGAATCGACGCTCGTTCGTCGTCTCGAATCGGGGCATCCGCTTCGTCGAATCGTCCATGGCCTCGCAGAAACACCCGGCCCGGTCGTCGATCTGACCGGGGGCCTCGGGGCGGATACCGCGGTCGCCGCGGCCGCGGCGGATCGACGGGTGATCGCGTTCGAGCGGCATCCCGTGGTGGCGGCGCTTCTGGAGGATGGACGTCGCCGGGCGGTCGCCGCCGGGCTCGAACCGGCAACTCGGATCGAAGTGCATCTCGGTGATGCCATCGAAGGACTTCGGCGTGACGCCATCCCACCCGCGCTGGTCATGATCGATCCCATGTTCCCGCCCCGAAGGAAGTCGTCGGCCCTCCCTCCCAAGCCCATGCAACGGCTTCGATCGTTATTGCACCGCGAGGGAGTGACGGAGACCGAGGTCGACGCGGAGGTCCGCGCGTTTCTCCTCGCGGCCGAGCAGGCCGGTGCGGGTCGCATCGTCCTCAAGCGGCCTCCGGAAGCGATCGTCCCCGAGACTTCACTCGGTCCACCGACGTTCGAAATCTCGACGAAGCTCCTTCGATGGTCGGTCTGGGAGCGTCGGGCCGCGAACGACGCTTGATGCGGCGTGTGGGATCGACCTCGGTGCCCACGACCGCAGGACGATGGAGGCGTGCTCGGCCGAGATGCTCGACCTGGTGGTCACGGTGTGCGACGATGTCCCGCCCTCGGCGGCCGCGGGACGAGATCCGTGACACTACCGTCGACCGGCGTTCCGAACTCGTCGAATCGATCGTTCACCCTCAAGGGCCGATGCTTCATGAATGTGACACCTTCGGATTCCGAAGCCGCCTCCGCAGGAACGCCCTGTGCCACCGCCGAATCCGGTCGGCTCGGCTTCCTCGATCGGTTCCTGACGCTCTGGATCTTCCTCGCGATGGCGCTCGGCGTGCTGCTCGGACGGTTCGTGCCGGGGATCGGGGCGGCCCTCGACCGGGTCTCGGTCGGCACCACGAACATCCCGATCGCGATCGGCCTGATCCTGATGATGTATCCGCCGCTCGCCAAGGTCCGCTACGAGAAGTTGCCCGAGGTCTTCCGCGACTGGAAGATCCTGGTGTTGTCGCTCGTGCAGAACTGGGTGGTGGGGCCGGTCCTGATGTTCGTGCTGGCGGTGGTGTTCCTGCAGGGACATCCCGACTACATGATCGGGCTCATCATGGTGGGGCTCGCCCGATGCATCGCGATGGTCCTGGTCTGGAACGATCTCGCCCGGGGCAGCAGCGACTACGCCGCCGGACTCGTGGCGTTCAACAGCATCTTTCAGGTGTTGTTCTTCGGCGTCTACGCCTGGTTCTTCATCACCTGGCTGCCCCCGATGCTCGGCCTCGAAGGAGCGGAGGTCGCGATCTCCATCGGACAGGTCTTCCAGAGCGTCCTGGTCTACCTCGGTATTCCGTTTCTCGCCGGCATGGTGACCCGCTTCGTGCTTCGACCGCTGAAGGGTGACCAGTGGTACTCGGAGACGTTTCTCCCGAGGATCGGGCCGATCACGCTGCTCGCGCTGCTTTTCACGATCCTGGTGATGTTCAGTCTCAAGGGCGATCGCATCATCGCGTTGCCCCTCGACATCCTGCTGATCGCGGTGCCGCTCACCATCTACTTCGTGGTGATGTTCCTGGTCAGTTTCCTGATGGCCCGGAAGGTCGGCGCGGACTACGAGCGGGCGGCCACCCTCGCGTTCACCGCTTCGGGCAACAACTTCGAACTGGCGATCGCGGTCGCCATCGCGGTGTTCGGCATCGGTTCCGGCGTGGCGTTCGCGACGGTCGTCGGCCCGTTGGTTGAGGTCCCGGTGCTCATCGGGTTGGTGAGCGTCTCCTTCTGGCTCAAGCGCCGTCTGTATCCGGATGAGCTGGTTCAAAGTGGCCGTGGCGACGCATCCGAATGACGGCGGGATGTACAACTACGACGGCAGCAGCCCGACCCTGGCCAACTGCACGTTCACGAACAACTCGGCCTACCACGGCGGTGGTATGTACAACTCCGGCAGCAGCCCGACCCTGATCGACTGCACGTTCACGTACAACTTTGCTACTGGCAACGGCTTCGGTGGCAACGGCGGC
>NHBO02000036.1 GCA_002167845.2 Phycisphaera sp. TMED9
GGGCCACGACATGGGCCACGACATGAGCCACGACATGAACCACGACATGGGCCACGACATGAGCCACGACATGAACCATGACACGAACCACACGCCGCCACTTGGAACCATCCTGGCGGTTGGAGCGTTTTCCGTGGCGATCCTCGCCGGAGCCGTGGTGTTCGTGGCAAGCACGCTTCCGGCAGCAGGCTGAATCCAAGGACAAATCGACGGTTCGGAATCAACAGCGACGACCACCATTTTTTCCGCGCCTCAGCGTGGCATGACCGTGGAACTCGAACCCTGAGATCACGGCGACCGAATACACGAACACCACCACACGCCGCTCGACGGCGACGGCTCGAGCCGCTCTTTCCCGGAAGGCCGCGGCTCTTCCCCTCCACGAAGGCCTGTCCGGACTCATTGATTCACCCAGAACGAAAAGCACGCCCGGCCGAGAAGGCCGGGCGTGCGAATTCGAAAGGTGATCGGTCTGACCGGATGACGATCAGGGGCAGAAGCCCCACGCGGCCAGCATGATTCCGAGGTCCGCACCGTTGACGGATCCGCTTCCGTCAAAGTCGCCCGACCCAGGACCACCGAACTGAGAAAGCAGGAGACCGAGGTCTCCACCGTCGACCACGAGGTCGCCGTTGAGGTCGGCGATGCAGACCTCACTGTCCTCGCACTCGACGCCGCCGTAGACCAGCAGATCGACGCCGGCCTCGACCAGCGAGCCTTCGCCGAGGTCACTGGCCTCGAACCGCAGTCGCATTTCGGTCGTGGGCGCGAGGAACTCGTCGATCTCGAAGGAGACGGTGACCCAGCTCCCGGCGTTCTCGGTGACTTCCTCGACGAGGGTCCAGGTCGCGCCTCCGTCGTTGGAGATCCGGACGAACATCGAGTCGGCGTTCGGCGCGGCGCCGGCGTCGTTCGAGTACCAGCGGATGTAGGAGACCGTGCCGCCGTCGATGGCGGTGCCGTCGAAGGGCGGACTCAGGAGCGTGGTGGTGCCACCGTCGATGTCGTTCTCGCCGAGGCTGCCACCGGGCGAACCCTGGCCGGTGACGAAGCAGAGGTTGCCGCTGGCGGCGTTCTCGGGCTGTGCGCCGGTGCCGATCGGGTTGACGCGGGTCCAGACCCCCGTGGTCGCATCGTCGCCGGCCACGCCCGCGACCCAGCCGCTTTCGACTTCGAGGTCGTCCTCGACCACGATCACCTGGGTACCGACCTTCATCGAGAGCGGATCGAGCCCACCGTTCGCGGGGAACTGGACGGTGCCCATGGTCTCCGCGGAGAGCCGGAAGAAGAAGGCGGGATCCTCACCGCAGACCGCGGCGGGAATGGTCGCCTCGTAGATCTCGCCCGAGACGAGCTGCATCGGAATCGATTCAAAGAGCCCTTCGCCGGCGCGAAGCCGCATCTCGCGGGATCCCGCGACGACCACGTCTTCACGGGCGTCCATCTCGACCCGGACCACCAGCGACTCGCCCGCCGCGATGAACTCGGGAATCGCCGTCTGGACGTTGATGACGGGACCGAGGAAGGACGCGTCGAGCGCGGCCTCCACGTCCAGCACGCCTCCGGTCACCACCACACCGCTCAGTCCGGGGACCGGACGCACGGTGGTCAGGATGATGTCGATGACGTCCTGGTAGTTCGCGTTTCCCAGCACCGAGTAGACGAGGGCCACGCCGCCGGCGACGTGCGGGGTCGCCATCGAGGTGCCGCTGAAGGAGCTGTAGCCGTTGTTGGGCGTGGTGCTCAGGATCTGGACGCCGGGGGCGGCGAGGTCGACGTTCGAGCCGTACTGACTGAAGCTCGCGAGGTTGTCGTCCGAGTCGGTCGCGGCGACCGACAGGATGTTCGGCTGGTCGTAGGCGGCGGGATAGCTCGCCCCGTTCGATCCGCCGTTGCCGGCCGCGGCACAGAAAATGTGGTTGTAGTTGGTTCCGGCGCTCTGGATGAGGCTGTTGAACGCCCCGCTGAACCCGCCGCCGCCGTAGCTGTTGTTCGAGACCTTCGCCCCGTTCACACAGGCGTACTCGAGCGAATCGAGGATCGCCTGACTGGAGAGCGACTGGTTCCCGACGCGAAGCGGCATGAGGCTGCATCGCCAGTTGACACCGACCACGCCGGCACCGTTGTCGCCACGGGCCCCGATGGTGCCCGCGGTGTGCGTGCCGTGGCCGTTCTGGTCGGAGGGGTTGGGGTCGTTGTCGTAGTAGTCGAAGCCGTGGATGTCGTCGACTTCACCGTTGNNGTCGTCATCGATGCCGTTTCCGGGCACCTCGTCGACGTTGACCCAGAGATTTTCAATNAGGTCCGGGTGGTTGATGTCGGAGCCGGAATCGATGACCGCGATCGCGAACTCCTGCTCGCCGACGTGTTCCTCCCACGCATCCGGGGCGTTGATCCGCTGGAGACCGTACAACTGGGAATAGTTGGGATCGTTCGGATCGTTGTCGAAGAACTCCATCGTGAAGACCGGCTCGATGAACTCGAGCACGTCACCTCGGTCGGCGAACGCCTCGATCACCGCGGCTTCGTCACCGGCGGTCTCCAGGCAGAAGAGCCCCGGGACGAGTCGATAGGTGCTCGAGATCTTTGCGTCCATGTCCGCGAGGACCGCATCGAACGCGGCTTCACCCACGGTCGGGCGGAACTTCGCGAAGACTCGATTCGGAACGCGATCGAATTCACGCCATGCAGGGTCCGGGACAAGATCGAACGCGGGCGCGTTTCGGACCATCGCCCGAGCACCAGGGGTCTTCATGGCCGGGGGTGCCGCGATGACGGAAGCCACGACGGCTCCAGAGAGCAGACCGACGAGCAGGTTCTTCATGAGGAATGATCCTTCTACATCTTCATAAGGGGGGTAAGAGTCGACGAAACCTTTGACGCGTTCGCCTGAAACCGGTTCCTAGATCCAATCAAACGGCNTGGGTCAGCGACCGTTTTAGCCTCTCCGGCACCCTNCGTGGAGACAAGCCGAGCGGAAAATGGACGGCTTTCACGCCAATACGCGGAATCAGGGCCGACGCAACGCAACGTCAGGAAAAAGACGGTCTCAAGATCGTCTTTTCTGGGGTGATGGACAGCTCGACGACGGGCGGCGAATCATCCATCGCGACTGCCTCTCCGACGCAAAGCCCTCGAACCAGAATCCGCAACCCAAGACCGGCGATTCAAGACCAGAATCTCCTTCACTCACCACGCGAAAAATCGCCGCTCGCATGTTCGTGACGGACACGCAGCAACATCATCCGGTGCTCAGACAGGATTGGCCGGGATTCAGCCATGGTCATGGTTCTCGGCGGAGCGTCTTCGCGATCGAATCCCGTCAACAACGGGCGCCCGTTCTCAGTTGGCGGCCTCGCGGCGTTGGCGAATCCACTCAGTGACGACAGGGCCTCGATTCAGAACGCACCTCCCTCGGTCATCCTCCGTCGAGAGACCTTCGCCCGAGAAAGTCGTCACAGTGAAGATGGCCCCATCGACGTCAAGCCCCACCACACGGTCGGGAATTCCGTCTCCATCGACATCCACGTCCTCAACGACCGAACGAGGCACTTCGAACATCATCTTCCGAAGCGACCCAAGCTCCCCCTCGCTCAGCGACAGCGACCCCACCCCCATGGCGAATCTCGGCCTTGAGGCCGTCTCGAGATCGGAGGCCGGAGCCTCGACGCACCAACGCCGAACGAGATCTTCAGCTTCGGGAATGGCAGCCCGGGCGGCCTCGACATTGCCCAGGACATCCAGCCCTGCATGAATGGGAAGCGGCGGCAGACCGAACGGGAGGCTCTCTTTAGAATCGACCGTGACGCGCGGCGGAAGTCCACCTCGACAGCCGAGAAAATCGATGTATGCGTCACGATCAATCGAGCCGGCCCAGGNCCCGTCATCTCCGGCGGGTTCAATGTTCGNAATCATCTGGCTGACGGTATCGAGCCCATCCCAATCCCGCGAGATTCCGCCCCGAGCAGAGACGTCGGCGACGAATCCCCCGGCCAAAAGGAGCATGGAAGCAATGGATGTCGAACAGACCGTCGACAAGACTCTTCTCCGAAAGCCGTGGCACATCTTCACGCAGATGATATCCCAGAATTCACCAGGTTCCTCTCGACCTCCCCATCCCCGAGGCACGAAGGAAACCCCGCTCCATGGTTTTCATGCCACGAAAGCACCACCAGGCAGCTTCCTGGCGGACGAAGGCGGAACAAGCATCTCGGCAAACGCCGCACCTGATACCGGATGCGGCGTTCCGCGTGCGATCGAATGGATCAATCCCGAATCGCGGACAGCCGCACTTCGCGAAGCTTCATCAGCGGGCCTTCGGGCTTCCCGCCCGTCATCGAGATGAGATGATCGCCCGCCGGAAGCGTGATCGAACCCAGCACATGGTTCTCATGCCGGTCCCACGACGCCGTGCCCTCGACCTGCGCCTCCAACCTCCCGCACGCGCCGTCGACGCCGACGCACGTCAGAGCGAAGGGCGCCCCCGCCTCATTCTCCGGACAGGCATACGTCACGACCACGTGGAAGGTCGTCTCGACGGGAACCCGGATCTTCCATTCCGCGGCATCAGTCGAAGTNCGCCAATATCCCAGGGAATCCCGCTCGGGTTCATAGCGAAGTTGCTCGCCTCGTATCCGCGCTGATCGCGCGGGCAGGTGAAATCCACCTTCCGGCCCGGAATCGATCGGACGTCCGGCACCGACATCCATGAGCGATTGCAGTTCATCGAGGTGCCGGGCGTAGACCTCCCGCGGATTGCAATCGTTCCGCTTGCAGAGCGCCGCGGCCATGCCGACGATCTCCCCCATCGCCCCCGTGGTCTTCATCACGCGAACGGCACCCAGCGCTTCATGAGTGACACTGATGTCACGACCGGCCATGAAGAGATTTCGAATGTTCCGACTGTACAGACACCGGTACGGGAGCCAATACGGCCCGACATACTCGTAGCCATCGCCATGCGTGAAGTCCGCGATGAATTCGTCACCCTCATGACCCTTGCTGTAGTTCGTGTTGGGATGATGGGTGTCGATTCCCCAGGTGCACGGAACACAACCATCCGCGAATCGAACCCCGTCGCGCAGGTCCTCACCGGTCAGCACGACGTCTCCAAGAAGCCGCCGGGACTCTCGTTTTCCCGCGATGTACGCAACCCAGTTGAGCCGATGGGCCGGATACCGTCCTTCGACGTTCTTGATCGCATCCCAGGCGCCGTACATCGCACGAAAGTTCTGATCACGGACGCGCTCCATGTCATTGATGGGATCACGATCGAAGCCCGACTCCCAGTACCACTGCCCGAGGCTGATCGGCCCCACGCCGGGCTCGGGNGACGTCGATCCACGTGATCGGCCCGGGAAGGGTTTCTCTGCCAGATCGACCGCCCACGGACAACGCGGAAACGTCGCCTCCGCGCAGGCCGCCTCGAGCTCACTGGACAGCGGATCTTCATCTTCACACAGACACTTGATGTTCCAGAGGTTGCTTGCGCCCATGTGACCCGTCTCGGTCTGTTCGAAGTCGGCTCCGACCAGGTAACCAAGCGAGGCATCACCGGTGCTGTCGAGGAACCAGCGGCCTTCGATTCGCCTCCGAACACCCGAACGCACGTCTTCACACACCACCGCCCGGATGAGGCCGTCCTCGGCGGAGGATTCGTTCATACGCTGGTCGAGAAAGAGCGTCAGATTCGGTTCCGCGCGCGCGACCCGCAACTTGCGGTCATCGTCGAACACGTCGGCAGATTGCGCGTTGTGAGAATCCGCCCTTCGCTCCGGCACCAGCTCCATCACCACATCACCGACTCGTGACCATGGCGATTGATTGACATGACCCTCGGGCCACACCCGAACCTCCGAACTCGAGTTCCCCCCGAGCACCGGTCGATCCTGGACCAAGGCGACAGAGAGACCAAGCCGTGCCGCCGTGACCGCGGCGCTGGTTCCCGCCATGCCGCCACCGATCACCACCAAGTCGAAGGTCCCCGCCTCGACGGGTTCATCAGAATGGCCAAGGGCGGCCCGCCGAAAACGCCGAAGCGCCTCCGAGTCCTCGGGCGGCGCGGGACCTCCCTCGGGAATCAAGATGACCGCATCGCAGCGGCCTTCAAAGCCGGTGAGATCATGCAGGCCGACGATCACCCGCTCGCCGAGCGTCACGTATCCCCCATCCTGCCAATGCCAGAGATTTCCTTCGGTACCGAAGGTCGTCTCCAGTGGCTTGCCGTCGATCAGAACCTGAAAACGACCAGGGGCGCCAGATGCTTTCCAGGGCGCCACCCAGTCGCGAGTTCGAACCCACACCCTGTGCCTCCCCGGCGAAGAAACCTCCGCCTCGGTCCGCGCATCGGCAACCGGCTGGCCCATCCCATGGGCCAGCAGGAACGGCGATCCCATCAGATCCATGAACTGCTGGTCGAGCACCCAGCCACCGAGGTCGTCGAACGCCTCCGCCTCGAGGAGAATCGGACGGTCATCCGCGGGGCTTTCGGACGACAGAGAAAGACCGACCAGAAGACTGGCCAGCAACACGTATCCGGAAATGCCGAAGGAAGGAAGTCGCATGCGATGCTCCCGACATGGAACTGATGATGCTTCGGCGCCGCGATCCGCGCGGCCACCGATCAATCCCCTCGCTTCCAACCGCTCCGCGTGGTCTCGGTTCCAGGCAGGCCCGGACGCCCCTGCCACTCCGGATTCCGGAAGCGATACAGGATCAACGGTGCCAGAACGATCGCGGCGAAGGTTCCGAGCAGGGCGATGGTGAACGTCGATCCATCCATCGACATGTCCTTCGTGACCGGCGGCCAGAACATCACGATGATTCCGGCGGTCGCGGTCAATCCACCACCGCCGGCAACGACCATCAAGCCCACGATCCCTCCCGGGATCATGAACGCCCGGGGTACGGAAGGCTGCTTGAACCGAAGCACGATCACCGAGAGGAACATGAGGACGTACATGACCAGGTACACCTGGGCCGAGGCGATCGTCAGGAAGTAGAAGATCCGATTCAGATCGAAGAAGAGCATCAGCAGGCAGAGCACCGAAACCACGCACCCCTGAAGGAGCATCACGTTTCGCGGCGCACCGCCCGCCGTGGTTCGCTGGAAGACCGGAGGAATCAGCCCATCCTCGGCCGCGACCCGGAGCGACTCCGTCGGCCCGATGACCCAGACCATGATGTGACCGATCATGCCTGCGAGCGCAAGCCCGGCAAGGATCGCCACCATCCAGCCCCAGCCAAGCGGGCCGAGAACCTTCGAGAAGACCTGAAGCGTGCCCGCGGCCAGATCGATCTCCTCGACCGGAACGAGCACCGCGACGCTCAACGCGCCGAGGACGGAGATCGCCAACACCAGCACCCCCGAAAAGAGCAGGGAACGCGGGATCGATCGCTGCGGATTCCGCACGTGCCGGAAGTGGACTGAATTCACCTCGAGCCCGGAGAGGAACGAGAAGATCGCGACCACGCCGACGACCTCGCCGATCGAGTCGATGCGAGGCACCAGCCCCGACCACTCCAACGGAATGGCCGATTCCCGGCCCGAGCCGAGCCACCAGGCGGCAAGTCCGATCGCGAGGAAGACCGGAAGCAGGGTGCCGAGGTAGAGCAACGCGGTGGTCAACCATCCACTGATGCTCAAACCCTTGAAATTGATCAGGGTCGCGGCCCAGAAGATTCCGAGGCTCACCACCACTTTGAACCAGCCGACGTCGTGCATGTCGGGGTCGATCGCGTAGGAGAGCGAAACCGCACAGACCGCGAGCACCGTCGGATACCAGACGAGGATCTGGACCCACTGGCACCAGATCCCCATGAACGCCCATCGCTCCCCGAGCGCCTCGCGAATCCAACGATAGACACCGCCGTCATGGGGCCAACCGACGCCCAGTTCCGCGGCGACGAGGCCCACCGGCAGGAAGAAGCAGAGGGTGAAGAAGGCGTAATAGACGACGAGCGGCAGCCCGAAGGAGCCGACTTCCGGAAGTCCCTCGAGCCCCACCACCACCGCGGCGCTCATCATCGCGAGGACGAAGAGAGAGATGGGACGACGGGGCTTTGTCGATTCTGCGGCCATGAGCCATGACGGTATCCGATCAGGGACGCACCCGACAGGAACCGATCATGACCGCATCATGATCACGCCGAGAGATCGTCGATTCCCGGCCCGGCGATCCCCGACAGATCGACTCAGCTGCAGTCGCCCCATTGCGCGACCAGAGCNCCGATGTCGGAACCGCCGACCACGCCGTCGCCGTCGAGATCGTAGACCGGGTCGGTGGATCCCCACGCCCCGAGCAGCAGCCCGAGGTCCGCCGATCCCACCCCGCCGTAGCAGTTGAAGTCGGCCCGGCATCCACCGCAATAAGCATCGATGAGGTTCTCTCCCTCGTCGATGAAACTCCCGGGCGGCACGACGTCGCAGCAGCCGTCGACCTCGCATCCGACCAAGGATGGTGTGGCGTCGACCTGGTTGTACATGCCCCGGCCGTAGAGACCGACCGTGTTGCCACTCCAGAAGCAGTCGCGATAGATCGGCGACGCGTTGGTGCCGTTGAGGCAGCCGCCGCCGACGAGGTCCGCACGGTTGTCGATGAAGTCACAAGCCTCGAACCGAGGATCGCTGGCCGAGCCGAAGATGCAGACGCCGCCGCCGAAGACCGACGCGGTGTTCCCGATGAATCGGACGCCGAAGAGGGAGGGGCTGGAGTCGACGATCAACAGGCCCCCGCCGAGATCGATGTCACCGTCGACGACCTCCAGTGTTTCGATCCGCGTCTCCAAGGTCTCACCGGAGCGGCAACTGAGAATCCCGGTGCCACCGGCGCCCACCAGTCGGGCGACGGGTCGTCCAAGCCGATCCGTTTCACCTCTGAGCGTGATCGAAAGGCCTCGCAGATCGATCACCGACTCGACGAGGTGGTCACCTGCCTCCAGCAGGATCACGTCGCCCGCGACCACGACGTCGTCAATCAGGTCCTGAATGCGGGATCCCGGCCCGGGCTCGAGCTGGTAGGTCTCCGCGGACACGCCCCGGGTTGCAGCCAGCATCGCCAGAAGGATGAAGGCCAAAGGTATGTGCACCACGCGAATATTCATGAGTCGGACTCCTCGACAGGTGATCAGACGGTGTTTCGACCGAGGAGTTCCAAGGATTCAACCGCGGAAGATCCCGCCGTCGCAGAAGACGATCGGCGCGGCGGAGAAACCCAGCCGGCCTCCCCGGGCACGATGACCCCACCGACCCGCGGCCAAGGTGAACTCCGCCCTTTCACGACCTTCTTGTCGACCTTTCTCGAGCCGATCTCGATCACACTCCGCTTGACGCCGTCCATCANCGCGAGCGGATCTCATCGATCGTTGACTTCTCTTCGATCAATACTCCTGGGACAAAGAAACACGGTTTGCGACCCCAAGACCGCGGATCCGAGCGCCAGACGCGTCCACCGGNCACAACTCGAAGAATCCGACTCGAAATCAAGCCAGAAATCATGAGGGGGTTTTCCAATTTTCGGGGTACTTTAGGAGGTGATTCCCACCGAGCGGACGCCCCAGAAGGCTCCGTATCTCGGTTCTCCGTCGCTCCCGACGGAAGACCAGGTGTTTCCAAAGAACCGTTTCTCGGAGAACAAGATGAACATCCAGAACTTGCTGATCACCAGCATCATCGCGACGGCCGCCCCCATGGCACTCGCCGGCGATACGCCGACCGATACCTACTCGGGCGGTTACGCCCTCGCCGTCCTTCCCGAGGAATTCGTGCTTGCCGGCGCCATCCCGCTCGGTGTCAACTTCGACTTTCCGGGCAACCCTGCGCTGCCCNTCGTCAACGGCGGCGTCACCCCGGCGCTCGATCCGACCACCTTCNGCGTCGTCGGCTTCATGCAGACCACATCCCAGGACAACGGCGACGGCACCTACTCGGTGGGTTACGANACCTTCACCGCGGACGGGGCCCCGTTCGTCACCAAGGGCATGAACACGTTGGTGCCGACCGCCACCGGGCTTCAGGAAGCGACGGACCTCGTCATCGACCTCGGCAACGGCTACGAGAACCCGAATTTCCCCATCAACGGCGTCGACATCTGCGGCGACGAAGGGGACATCTTCATCGGCGTCGAATACTACTTCGTCCGCACCGACGGCAGTGAGAACCGCGAGTTCGGGGATACCTCCGGCAGCTACATCGGTCCGGAAGGGTTCACCTTCGCCTGGGGATACGACATCGCGGACGCCCGCACCTTCAACCGGGCCGGCTTCATCGCGACCTTCGCCGCGGTCTCCTGCGAGGGCGACGGCTGCTTCGGCGACCTCAACGAGGACGGCGAAGTGAACTCCGCCGACATCGGCCTGATGCTTTCCGCCTGGGGCTCCTGCGGCAAGGCCGGACCGGGCTGCTTCGGCGATCTCAATGAAGACGGACAGGTCAATGGAACCGACATCGGCCTCATTCTCGGCGCGTGGGGCATCTGCCCCTGATCGACGAGAGATCACCAACTCGAATCGAACCAACCCCGCTTCGGCGGGGTTTTTTCTTGCGCCGCGTCTCGATGGCGAGCGAGGGCGAACCCGTGCCTCGGGCTTCATCTGTTAGCCTGAGTCGCATGGCCAAACCCAAACGCAAGAAGAAGAAGCCGGGCTCGGGGCGACCCGCGGTCGCCTTCGACCTGGAGGCCGCNCTGGTCGAAATCGACACCGCCCGCGCGGCCCTCTCGACGGAGAAGGTCGGTCCCGAGTGGGGCGTCGTNCAACGCCTCCTCTTGAAGGCCAAGGCTGATCCATCGCTGGTCGCCCGCGCCGTGGCAAGCCGGGACCTGGACCTGATCGACCAACTGATTGCGAGACTTCGTGATCCCGAACTCGAGATCGCCGCCTCGGAACCGGAGATCGAAGCGGGCCCGGAGATCCCCGTGGAGACGCTTCGAGACGCGATGCGTGCGTACCGGAAGCGGATGAAACTCACCCGATTGGATCACGAGTCGAAACTGGCACGAAGCCCTCTCTCCAGTGGAAAGGATGCCGACTTCGAGGCGATCATTCCACCGAACCAGTTTCCACCGGAAGTGTGGCGGGCGTTGGCGGCCAAGGGGGATCTGGAATCGACGGGCGAAGGCTTCTACCGGATTCCGACCCAGCGTCGGGATTTCTGATCCGGCTGATCAGGACTGCCGGTTCGAATCTTCACGAAGAAGCCTGACCAACCAGACGTCGACGATGAAGGGGACGAACGGAAGCACCGCGCCGACAAGACCCGCGGCAACCATTCCGTTCCCCAACGGAACGACCCGTCGACCCACGAGAAACATCAACACCAGCACCACGAAGAGGAAGCCATGAATCGGCCCGACCACGGAGACCCACTCGGGCCGCCCCGCCGCGTACTTCATGGGCATCGCCACGAAGAAGAGCACCAACGTCGAGAACCCCTCGATCAGGCAAATGGCGATCAACCACTTCAAGAATGTCCGGTTCAACTTGGATTCGTTCACAGGGCGTGTCAATCGGTGGTTTTTGAAGAATCGTTTCGTTCACTTGCCAACGCCGCACGGCTGGCATGCCGTTGGTGGCGTGGACGCGTGACGTCCGTGGCAAGCCCCACCCACTCGAGCATTCGAATCTGATAGTAGGTGACGTCCAACTCCCACCACTTGTGCTGGTTGGAGGCGCTTGCCGGATCGTGATGGTGGTTGTTGTGCCACCCCTCACCGACCGTGAGAATCGCCACGAACCAGTTGTTCCGGCTGTGGTCGGAGGTCTTGTAATTCTGGTATCCGAAGAGATGGGTCAGAGAATTGACGGACCACGTGATGTGCCAGACCGCGATGGTTCTCACGAAGACACCCCAGACGAGCAGGCTCGCCCCGAACTGCCACCCTGCCGCCACCGATCCGTCGATCGCCAGGCCGAGGCCGAAACCGACCGCGAAGAAAAGCACCGCATGAAGAATGTAGATCCAGACCCAGGCGTAGGACTTCTCCAGTTTCATGTAGAACGGGTCTTTCAGAATGTCCGGCGCGAACTTCCGATAGGACGCGAGACTGTGGGTGTCCCGGTTCTTGACCACGAGCCAGCCCAGATGCCCCCACAGGAAGGCGACGAGTGGACTGTGCGGATCGTCTTCGTGATCGGAATGCTTGTGATGAATGCGGTGCATGGCGACCCACTTCGCGGGGGTGTCCTCCATGCAGCACAGCGCCATCACCACGAAGCCATGCTCGAGCCATTTCGGAACCTTCAATGACCGGTGCGTGAGGATCCGGTGATAACACAGATTGATCGCCTGACCGAAGACGTGGACTCCGAGGATCATCACGATCACTCCGGTCCAACTGAAGAACCATGGAAAGAATGCCAACAGCGCGAGCAGATGCAACCCGAGAATCGGGAGCGCATACTCCCAGCGAACCCGACTGGGAACGGTCGCCTTGGGCGGTGTGAGCCTGGCTGATTTATCCTGATCGACGGCTTGAGCGGGCATTGGTGTTCCGAAGACGTTCGACGTCACCCGACTGGAGCGGACGGTCTTCCAAGCGATCAATGCCGCCTGGTTCGACGCGAACGGGGGACGATGCCATCTTCGGCAACGCCCGTGACGATCACCCTCTGGATCGCGTGGGTCACGCTCGGAACCGACCGGCTCCGCTGCTCACTCACCTTGGACACCATCATGGTGCCGGAACCGACGAGTGGAGATCGAGATGGGATGATACGGGCCATTCATCCGGATATCGAACCGAAATCCGAAACGGAGGGTCCCACGGCCGCCTGAAGACTGAAAACGCCCCTGAAAGACGCCTCCTCGGACGGACCACGATTAGACTGCCCCTCCGAACCACACCCTTGCACCGACAGAGGCCTCACGCGATGACGCATCTCTCTTGTTCAGATCAGTCCAAATCGATCGTCATTTCCGTATTCATGNCGATCAGCGGTCTTTTCGTACTTCCCGCGTGCGACGAACCACCGGCCCCTCCCTCTTCCCGAACCGCGGCCGAGGCGGCGGACCCGGATGACCCTCGCCTGAAAATCGAGAACAAGACCATCGATCTCGGCGCGGTGGCCGACTACGAGACCCGCACCGCGGAAGTCCGCTTTCAGAACGTCGGCGGCGACGTCTTGACGATCAAGCAGGTGATCCCCACCTGTGGCTGCACGACGATCGGTTTCAAGAACGACCAGACGTTCGCGCCGGGCGAACAGGGATCCTTCACCCTCGACTTCACACCGAAGTCCCCGGGCCAGCAGCAGAAGTACATCCAGGTCGTCTCTTCCGACCCTCTCATCCCGATCACGACCGTCACCTTGAAGGCCGATGTGACGCCCACCCTCGAAGCCGAACCACGTTTCCTCGCGATGGGCCGACAGGCTTTCGGCCAACCCCACATCGCGTCGATCGAGATGAGCGCGNTGGCTGATGACTGCACGCTGAACGACGTTTCGTTCACCGGCGACCTCACCACCGACATCATGGCGACGATCACCGACACCACTCCGGAAGGAACACGCCGAAGCACCTGGCGAGTCGACGTCGAGTTTCCCGGCACGACACCATGGGGATGGCAGAACGGGAGCATGGTCGTNTCAGGAGCCATCGAGACCGCCGACGGCCCACGGCCGATCGAAATGCGGTTTCTGGTCAATGGCTCGTTCGAGGGCGAGGTGAATGCGGACGAAACCCTGCTTCCCCTGCTCAGCCTGCGGGCGGGCCAGCAGATCCTCAAGACCACGACCCTCCGTCGAGCCGACGGAACACCACTCCAGTGCACGTCCGCCACCGTGGTGAAGAGCCCCGACGGTCTGACCGCCAGCATCGAGCCGATCGATCAGAACCGCACCAAGTGGCGACTCACTCTTTCCGGAAACGCCCCAACCAGCCCCGGGTCATTCAAGGGGGTCGTGGCGATCACCACCGATGTTCCCGGCGAAGAGATCATCGAGATCCAGTTCGCCGGCGTCGTCATGGGCGGAAGCTGAAGCGAATCCATCCCCGGCATCTTCCGGCGACCGCCCTCTTCAGATCCCCCGAGCAACCCCGATCGCTCATGCGGTGGTTTTTCATGGTTTTCAGACGCGTCAGTGGAGATACTGAGGGAGGTGCTTCTCCACTCCTGACCAGTCATGGACCAAACCACCATGCGATATCTCGCCTCGACCTTCTGCTCCCTCACCATCGCCATCANCGCGACGGCCGAGACCCACACCATCGAGCAAGTGGGCTTCACCTTCGTACCCTCGACCATCACCGTCGCTCCCGGCGACACGATCATCTGGCAACAGACCAGCGGCAGCCACACCGTGACCAGCGGCACCGACTGCACGCCCGGGGCCTACGACGGTTTCTCCATCAATACCAGCCTCAACTCAATCACTCCCACGGTCGAAGTGACGCTTCCATCGGATCTTGCCGAAGGCACCCTCGGGTACTTCTGCAACATCGGAGTTCATTGTGAAGGCGCCGGCATGCAAGCGAGCCTCANCATCGTCGCTGCCGTTCCATGCGTCGGCGACCTCAACGACGACGGCGTGGTGAACGGCGCCGACCTGGGCCTGATGCTCGGCGCCTGGGGTGCATGCGGGAAAGGNCCCTGCAGTGCGGATCTCAACGACGACGGCCAGGTGAACGGGGCGGACCTCGGACTCCTGCTCGGCGGGTGGGGTTTCTGCCCCTGACAGCGTCGTATTCAATGCAGATCACCTCGGTTCGAGATCAGGCCTTTGCCTCGTCTCGGGGGGAGTGATACGGTGCGAGCGGTGATAGGCAGCCCACTCAGACTCCTGACGATCCTGTTCGCGGGAAATGCCGCGGCGGAGACGCCGCATCTTGACTTCACGCGCGACGTCCGCCCCATCCTGTCGAGGCATTGCTTCGCCTGTCACGGACCCGACGCCGAGGCTCGAAAAGCCGACCTGAGCCTTCTTGATTTTGAATCCGCCACTCGCGAACTCGCACCCGGCATCTTCGCCGTCGTGCCCGGCGACGCCGAAGCGAGCGAACTGTGGCGAAGAATCATCGACGCCGAAGATCCCATGCCTCCGCGATCGGCTCACGACCGTCTCGACGACGCCGAACGCGAGACTCTGAAACGCTGGATCGAAGAAGGCGCGAGTTTCAGCCCGCATTGGGCCTATGTCACACCCGCCCGCCGGGACCGGGACGCCGCGGAAGACACGATCGACGAACTCATCCTGCAAGGAATCGATTCCGCAGGTCTCGAACCGGCGCCACCCGCCGATCGCCTCACGCTTCTCCGCCGCGCGAGCTTCGATCTCGGCGGACTCCCGCCGACCATCGGCGAGATCGACGACCATCTCGCCGACCAGGACGACGATGCCTACGAGAGACTGATCGATCGGCTTCTGGAGAGCGATCACTTCGGCGAACGATTCGCGACCAAGTGGCTCGATCTCGTGCGATACGCGGACACCGTGGGCTATCACGGCGACCAGGAACATCACGCCTGGCCCTACCGGGACTGGGTGATCCGAGCCTTCAACCGGAACCTGCCGTTCGACCGATTCACCATCGAACAACTGGCCGGCGACCTCCTACCCGACGCAAGCCAGGACCAGTTGATCGCGTCCGGATACAACCGGCTGCTGCAGACCAGCCATGAAGGCGGCCTCCAGTTGATGGAGTATCGCGCGATCTACATGGCCGATCGGGTCCGCAACGCCTCGGAGGTCTGGATGGGCGCCACGCTCGGATGCGCTCAATGCCACGATCACAAGTACGACCCGTTCACCGCTCGTGACTTCCATGCGTTCGGCGCCTTCTTCGCCGACATCGACGACGAGGAACATCTCCGGAAGCCCTATGACGGGCTCAACACCACACCGACGCGGCGGACTCCCGAAATGCGGGTCGTCGATGATGGCGCTCGCCAACGTCGCGCCACCCTCGAGGCTGANGTCGCCCTCGCGAAACGACGGCTCGATGCCTCGACCACGAGTCTCGNCGAGGAACAACCGGCCTGGGAACGGGAACTGCGGGCCCGGCTGGTGGCCGGAACGCCGACCGAGGAGATCTGGGTCGATGACGTCCTCGATACCGGAGGCCGTTCACAAGGCGACTGGACGTTCCAGCGATCCGAAGGGCTCGACCCGATCCGAGGCAAGGCCTATCGGCGACAAGCGAGCCCGGGCCTCGTGCAGCACTACACCGTGGACACGGCCCGGAGCATCGCCGTCCAACCGGACGATCGAATCATGGCATGGATCCATCTTGATCCGTCCGACCCTCCGAAGTCCGTGATGCTCCAGGTCAATGTCGAAGGAAACTGGGAACACCGAGCGGTGTGGGGCGGTGACCAGATCAGCTACGGCCGAAAGCCGGAGGACCACGCGGGATATCGACGCATGGGAGCACTCCCCCCGCTCGATGAGTGGGTTCGACTCGAGGTCTCCGCAGGCCTCCTCGGCCTTGAACCAGGCGACGAGATCAACGGGATCGCCTTCACGCAATTCGGCGGCGTGGTTCACTGGGACGCCTGCAGCGTCATGGCGAACGCCGTGGCGTCCGCCGCCGTGATCGAAGCGCTCGACACGCCACGCTCGACTCGCACGGAAGAACAACGGCAGGTGCTCCGCGATCGACAGGCTCGCGAATCATCTTCGGTGCTCGAGGCGCAGAACGGGCTCAAGGCCGCGCTCGCATCGATCGCAGCGCACGACGCGATGCTCCCGAAGACACTCTTCACCCGGTCGCTCGAAGACCCTCGGGAAGTCCGTATTCTCCGACGGGGCGACTGGATGGACGATGAAGGCGAGATCGTCCAACCGGCGATCCCCGAGTTCCTCGGGGTGCTGGAGCACGAAGGCCGGGCCGGGAGGCTCGAACTCGCCCGATGGCTCGTGACCCCGGAAGCAGAGGGCGGCATCGGTGAACTCACCGCACGGGTCTTCGTCAATCGCATCTGGGCGATGCTTCTGGGCGAAGGGCTCTGCCCCTCGGTCGAGGACTTCGGTGGCCAGGGACGCCCGCCGGGAAATCTTGAACTCCTCGATCACCTCGCACTCGACTTCATCGAATCCGGCTGGGACATCAAGCGGCTCGTTCGCCAGATCATGCTCTCGGACACCTATCGTCGAAGTTCCGTGACCAGTCCAAGACAGATGGAAGTCGATCCGGACAACCTGGTCTTCGCCCGCCAGAGCCGTCATCGCCTGTCCGCGGAAGCGATTCGAGACACCGCGCTCTCCGTCGGCGGCCTCCTGATCGACCGGACCGGCGGCCCGAGCGTCAAACCCCCCCAACCCGGCGGCTACTACCGACATCTGAATTTCCCCGTTCGGAAGTATCAAGCGACCGACGACGAGAATCAATGGCGACGAGGCGTCTACGTGCATTGGCAACGACAATTTCTACATCCGATGCTCAAGGCGTTCGATGCGCCGACACGCGAAGCCTGCATCGCCCGACGCAACGAATCCAACACTCCGCTCGCCGCCCTGGTGCTGATGAACGATCCGGTCTTTCTGGAGTCCGCCCGAGGACTCGCACGACGACTGCTGTCCGCCGAAGGCCTGGAGGATGCAGGCCGGCTCGACCTCGCCATGCGACTCGCCACCACTCGACCCGCCCAGCCCGAGGAGATCCGGATTCTGAGCGGCGTGCTCACGCAGGCCCGGCAGGAGGTCGCGGCGGATCCCGAAGCCGCCAGATCCCTCCTCGGAATCAGCGCGACCCCGATCCCAAAGACACTGGATGTCTCCGAGTTCGCCGCCTGGATCCACGTCAGCCGGACCATTCTCAATCTTCATGAGACCTTCAATCGTGACTGAACTCCCCCACCACATCCTTCAGCAGATCGAACGGGTCAATCGCCGACAATTCCTCGGCTCGCTCTCGATGGGCGTCGGCGCCGCGGCGCTGTCCCAGTGGATGCCGGGGTTCGGAACGCCGGCCGCAGGCGCCCAAGGATTGCTCGTCCCGCCGCGTGCCCCACGGGCTTCTCCGACGCGTCGTCCGCCCCACCCCTACCTAATCAAGGAGGTCTCCCGCCAAGCCACC
>NHBO02000037.1 GCA_002167845.2 Phycisphaera sp. TMED9
CCCGCCTGCTCCGGTGATGGAGCGGTCTTGATTTCGGGAGATAATGGTCTAGTCCCTCATGTCTATCTCATGCACTCAGATGGTTGCGTGAGTGATGACTCGGTACAAAGATCAGGGCGTCGTTCTCGGATGGGGTACCTGAGCGCCAATCTTCAGCCGGCATCGCATTCCGAATTCCGACCGACTACCGGACGCGAACTCCGTCCTGGTGACAGTCTTCTGGTCTGGGATCGTTGGGACAATTCACGAAGCTGGAACGGCTGGGTGATCATCCTGGAGAAGTGACGCGGCGTTCCCCATCGGATCGTCTCCTGATCGATCGATGGTCGATCTCTCGTTCCGGGAAACTCCGGTCATCTTCCGACGCAACGACAAACGAGCCCCGGATCTGGATTCCAGATCCGGGGCTCGTTGCTCATCGAACGGTCATTCGGTTCAGGCCATTTCGACCAGCATGCTGACGGCGTTGCCGCCGCCGAGGCAGAGACTGCAGACGCCCTTCTTGCCGCCGGTCCGAGCGAGCTGATGGACGAGGGTGACGAGCACCCGGGCGCCACTGGCTCCGATGGGGTGGCCGAGCGCGACGCCACCGCCGCAGACGTTCACCTTGTCCTCGGCGATGCCCAGATGCTTGATGTCTGCGAGTACCTGGGCCGCGAACGCCTCATTCACTTCGAAGAGATCGATGTCGGCCTGGCTGAGCCCGTTCTTCTCAAGCAACGCGGCGATTCCGAGGGCCGGCGCGAAGAAGAGCTTCTTCGGTTCGATGCCGGCGGTGTTGTAGTCGGTGATGGTGGCGATCGGGCTGAGGCCCAGTTCCTTCGCCTTGGCGAGGCTGGTGACCACCACGGCGGCGGCGCCGGCGGAGATCTGGCTTGCGTTGCCCGCAGTGACCGAGCCATCCTTGGTGAAGGCAGGGCGGAGTTTCGCGAGCGACTCCGCGGTGCTTCCGGCTCGGATGCCTTCGTCCTGCTCGACGCCCGCTCGAGCATGGCATTGCTCGGCGGACATGGGCACCACTTCGTCGCTGAAGTGACCGGCGGCCCAGGCGGCCTCGGCCCGCTGGTGGCTCTGGGCGCTGAAGCGGTCCTGATCCTCGCGGGTGACGCCGTACTCGTCGGCCACCCATTCCGCCGCGTTGCCCATCGGCCAGTTCTCGAACGCGCAGGTCAGCCCGTCGTGGGCCATGTGGTCCTGCATGGTCGTGGGGCCGTACTTCACACCGCCTCGAACGTGGGCGAAGTGGGGGGCGAGATCCATGTTCTCCATGCCTCCGGCGACCGCGACCTCGATGTCACCGGCCTTGATCGCCCGGGCGGCCTGCATGACCGCTTCGAGTCCCGAGCCACAGACCTTGTTGATGGTCACCGCGGTGACGGTGTCCGGAATACCGGCCTTGAGTGCTGCCTGTCGGGCGGGATTCTGTCCGACGCCGGCCTGGAGCACGCAGCCCATGAAGACTTCTTCGACCAGCCCGGCATCGAGGCCGGCATCGGTGAGGGCCGCCTGAATGGAGGCGGCGCCCAGTTCGGGAGCGGGAACTCGGCCGAATCCGCCGAGGAACTTTCCGATGGGGGTGCGGCGGGCGGCGAGGATGACGGGAGTGGTGGCGTCGCTCATGCGAAAGATTCGTTCCTGAAAGTGGTTTGGCGGGTCAGCAAGCGAGGTGCGGCTCCGAGGCCTGACGGCACATCGGGCCGTACTTCTCGGATGGGATTGTAGGGGATTCCGATTCCGGTCGATTATGAATGCATGAACAGTCCGGATCATGATTTCGTGCTCGACAATCTGACCAGCCTGCAGGCCCACGTTCTGTCGGAGGAGGCGAAGCATCCGGGGGCTCAGGGAGATCTCTCCTGGATCCTCTCGGCGATCTCGCTGGCCGGGAAGACCATCGCCAACAAGGTCCGCCGGGCGAGGCTCGACGATGTGCTCGGAGCACACGGCACGGAGAACGTCCAGGGTGAGCAGCAGTTGAAGATGGATGTGATCTCCAACGAGATCATCATGCGGTGTCTGGGCGATCGGGCATCCATCGCCGTTCTTGCCAGTGAAGAAGACGAGGAGCCGCGAATTCTTCGGCGCTCCGGAGAGGGTGGGAAGTACTGCGTGCTCTTCGACCCGCTCGATGGCTCGAGCAATCTCGATTCCTGCGTCGGCGTGGGAACCATCTTCTCCGTCACGATCAATGATCCGAGCGAGTCGGATGGTGAGAAGACCGTCTGCCAGCCCGGAACGCGACAGGTCGCCGCGGGATACATCCTCTACGGCTCCAGCACCATCATGTGCCTCACCACGGGTGACGGCGTCGACATGTTCGTCCTCGACCAGGCCATTGGATCCTTCCTCCGGGTCCGAACGAAGCTGCGCATTCCCGAAAAGGGAATGACGTACTCCATCAACGAGGCCAACGCCGAAACGTTCCCGGAGGGATATCAAAAGTACCTTCGGTTCGCCCACTCCTCGGGATACACCAGCCGCTACATCGGATCGATGGTCTCTGATGTCCATCGCACGCTGATTCGTGGCGGCGTGTTCATCTATCCACCGACGGCGAAGAACCCGGATGGCAAACTCCGTCTGCTCTATGAGGCCAATCCCATGGCGATGCTGATCGAGCAGGCCGGCGGGCTTTCCTACTCGGGTGATCAGCCCACGATGCAGATCCAGCCCGACCGGCTGCACCAGCGGGTCCCGGTTCTTCTCGGTTCGCCCGAGGAGGTCGCTCGGGTCCGCGAGTATCTCTAGAAGATCGGCCGAGAAGCGACGATGAACGGCATTCCCCGAGCGAATCGGGGGCGCTTCCCCTATCTTGGCCTCGTCACGATCCGGGGCGTCACATGGCGTGAAGCCCCTTGGTTTCGAAGGGGACGACCATGCCATTCACGTCATTGAAGATTCTCAGTCTCTCCGCGATGGTGGGGCTCGTTTCGAGCCTTGATTCGAACGCGATGGGCGTGGACGGCTGGTATGAACAGCCGGCGTTGTGCGGGGACACTCTGGTGTTCGCCAGCGAAGGAGATCTGTGGATCGCGACGCTTCCGGATGACGGTGGGGAGTCGTCCCCGGTCAACGCCCATCGACTCACGAGTGGAAGTGGCGTCGAATCGAATCCCGTGCTCAATGCGGATGGTTCGATGGTCGCCTACTCGGCGAGCTACGACGGAAACGTCGATGTCTATCTCATGCCGACGGGTGGAGGAGCACCGACTCGTCTCACCCATCATCCTGGTCGGGACGTGCCGGTGTGCTTCAGCGCCAATGGTCGCCGGGTGGCGTTCCGATCGGCCCGGTCGGCGCCTCAGGGGAATCCGACTCTCTACACCGTGTCGCTCGGCGGCGGATTGCCGAAGTCCGCAGGCTTCGGCCCATGCTCGCTCGCGAATTTCTCGTCGACCGGGAAACAGATCGTCTTCACGCCATGGTCCAACGAGACCTCGAACTGGAAGGGGTATCGCGGCGGGACGGCGCCTGATCTCTGGATCGGGGTTCCCGAGGCAGGAGATTTTCGGCGGTTGACCGATGATCCGGCGAACGATCTCTTTCCGATGTTCGTGAACGGGCGAATCGTGTTCCTCTCCGATCGCGCTGGTGAACCCAATCTCTTCAGCATGCGGGCGGATGGCAGCGAACTTCGTCAGGTCACGTCCTTCGAGGCCGATTCGAAGATGCCGACGGCGATCGAGGGCTACGAACTTCGCTGGCCCAGTCCGGATCGACGCCGCGGTGCGGGGCGTGTGATCTTCAGCCAGGGAGGCGGTCTCGCCATCGCGGATCTGGGCGACGGCAGGAATCCAGCGATGATCAATCGCCTGGAAGTCTCTCTGGTCTCCGATCGGGCGAGGGCCAGAGTTCGCACCGCGGATGCACTCGATGACCTGACGGATTTCTCGGTGTCCCCGGACGGCCGGACGATCCTGCTGGAATCGCGCGGGGATCTGCTCACCGTGGCGCTTCAGGATCCGGAGGAGGAATCGATCCCCACCGGCGTGGTGCGGCAGATCACGGAGTCGGCGGGGGATCGCGAGCGCTCCGCGGCATTCCTGGATGACGAAGAGATCGTGTTGGTGACTGATCGCGACGGGGAACAGCAGTTGGGACGGCTTCAACTCGGAGCGTCGGGTTCGCCGTACCTGCTGACCGATGATCGGGTGGACTGGTTGCTCGAAGTGGTGGTCGCTCCCGATGGCCAACGAGTGGCCATCTCCGATCGCACCGGTCGCCTTCACCTTCTGGAGTTGTCGACGGGCAGTCTCAAGACCATCGATCGAAGCGAGGCCGGCGAGATCACCGACATCGCCTTCAGCGGCGATTCGATGTGGCTCGCCTTCGCTCGACCGATGCCGGATGCATGGAGCAGCGTCGCGATTCACGCGGTGCGCACCGGTCGAACCATCGAGGTGTCCAACGGGCTCACTCGCGACGGGGCGCCGAGGTTTTCCAGAGACGGCCGTTATCTCTTCTTCCTGAGTGATCGGGAATTCGATCCGACCCTCGGCACGATGGACTTCGAGCATGTCTTCCTTCGTCCGACCCAGGTCTGGGCGGCGCCACTTCTCATCGCCACTCCGCCGCCGTTGCCCGAAGTCGAAGATCTGAGGTCCGGGGAAGACGAGGATTCCGCCGAGGAGGTCGACGACGATGAGCTGGAGATCGATCGCCTTCGCATCGATGCCGATGACTTGATCGAGCGAGCGGTCCGACTCGGGCTGCCGGCGGGAAACTACGACGAGCTTCTTCCGGTCGATGGTGGGTTCCTGGTGCTCGATCGCCCCACGGAAACACTGCTCTCCGAGGTCTGGCCGGCACCGCCACTCGGTGCCGCCAACGGGACGCTCCATCACTTCGATCTGGATTCGGCGAAGGCCACGGTGGTCGCCGAGGAAGTCTCGGCGGTTCGAATCACCAGAGATGCGTCACGGGCGGTGGTGCACGGTGAGGACGGATTCGGGGTGTTGGAAATCGACGGGCTCGTCGGGCCGATTCCGGTTGAACTCGATTCGGCCCCGATGCTCGTCGATGCCCCGGCGGAGTGGGCTCAGATTCTCGATGAAGCCTGGCGTCTCCAACGGGACTTCTTCTGGAACCCGGCGCTCAACGGAATCGACTGGGATTCGATTCGCATCAAATATCAGGACCTGCTTCCCCGAATCGGAAACCGAGCCGAACTCAATCAGCTCATCGGCGCCATGATCGCCGAGCTCGGGACCAGTCACACCTACGTCTGGGGCGGCGACGTTCGGCTGGAGTCCGATCCGGTGGACGTGGGAATGATCGGGGCCGATCTGGTTCCGGACGGTCCTCGAGTCCGCCTTCGAAACATCCTTCGTTCGCCGACCTGGAGTGACGTTCCCACCGGGCCGCTCGGGGGGGTGTGGCAGGGAGTGGGGGAGAACGACATTCTGCGGTCGATCGATGGAACGCCGGTGACAGTCAACGTCAATCCGTACGGTCTTCTGCAGAACAAGGCGGGAGACGTCGTTGAACTCGGCCTCTCGACCGAGCCAGGGGGGACGATCCGGCTTTTGAAGGTTCGTCCCACGGATGACGAATCCGAATTGCGTTATCTCGCCTGGGTCGAGGAGAATCGGGCCGCCGTTGAGAAGGCCAGTGAGGGCCGACTTGGATACCTGCACATTCCGGACATGGACGGCGTGGGGCTCTCGATGTTCGGCCGGCTCTTCAATCCGCAAGTCGGAAAGGACGGCATGCTCATCGACGTTCGGGGCAATGACGGCGGTTTCGTGAGCCAGATGATCATCGGGCGGCTCGCTCGGAAGCCCTGGGCATACTCGCAGGCGAGGCATGGGACCGCCGAGTCGTACCCCGCGCGAGTGATGGCCGGTCCTCGAGCGGTGTTGATCGATCAGTTCGCGGGTTCCGATGGCGACATCTTTCCGGAGTCGTTTCGGATGCTGAAGATCGGCCCGCTGATCGGAACTCGGACCTGGGGTGGTGTGGTCGGCATCCGGGCGGACAAACCGACCGTGGATGGCGGCATCACCACGCAGCCCGAGTACGCCTGGTGGGAACCGGCTCGCGGATGGAGTCTGGAGAACTCAGGCGTCGCTCCCGACATCAAGGTCGAACTCACACCGACGAATTGGCTGGACGGGGTCGATCCGCAACTCGATCGGGGAATTCAATGGCTGCTCGAAGATCTGAAGAAGAACCCGATTCCTCGGCCGACCCAGCCGCCGTATCCCGGAGACTGAGCCGAGCCGGCCTTCGGGAGCGAACCGTCCTTGGGGGGCGAATGTTGTTTTCGGGGGCCTCCATGAGATACCCTCTCTTCTCCAATGAAGCCTGAAGAACCAAGCCAATCCGTCGCCCGAGGCGGCGTCTACATGACGCTGGGCATGCTCGCCGTGGCGTTGATGGGTGCCGTGGTCAAGTGGGCTTCGAGCGGTTTCAGCACCGAACTTCTCACCTCACTGCGATTCGTCTTCGGATTGGTCATTGCCGTCGCGATCTATGCCCTCGGGCGCCGCATTTCCCTGAAGTCCGATTCTCTGAAGATTCAGATCCTGATCGGATTGTCGTGGGTTCTCTTGGTCGGCATCTACTACCTCTCGATCCGGTTCATTCCACTCATGGACGCGACGCTTCTGCTCAACACCGCGGCGATATTCGCCCCGATCTTCGCGCGGGTGATTGATGGAAAGCGAGAGCCGAGGCTGGTGTGGATCGGGATTGTGATCGGTTTCCTCGGCGTCACGGTCGTTCTTCGTCCCGGGCCGCAGTTGTTTGAGAACCCGATTTCCCTCATCGGAATTCTGGCGGGAATCTTCGCCGGCCTCCGTGTGTTCCTGTTGTCCAAGGTCAAGCATGAACCATCTCAGCGGACGACGATCTACTCGCTTTTCGTCGGGAGCATCTTCTGCCTGCTCGTCATGGCCGCGGTCGGATTTCCGATTCAGGTGCCGCGATGGGAAGTGATGCTCTTCACGCCACGCCAGATCCTCGTGCCCTACTTCGTTGATTCCTCATTGGTCCTGGCAGTGATCGTCCTCGGTGGGTTCTCCGTACTCGTGAACATGTTCATGGCGAAGAGTCTCCGCTTCGCGACGGTGGGCCAGATCTCGCCGTTTCGGTACACGGCGGTGGCCTTTGCAGGTTTTCTGGACTGGAGCATCTGGGGTGTCGAGCCGACCTGGCCGAGCTACGTCGGTTTCTCGCTGGTACTGGTCGGGGTGATGGTCATCATTCGAGGAAGTCGCGTCTGATCAGGGCGCAGAACCGCAACCTCGTTGGTGATCGAGGTGCAATGGTTCCGCGCGGGCGAGGTCCGTCCGCATTCGATTCTCGGGCATCGGCTTATTCGAAGCGGCCGTGAGCTCGGATCTCGAAGTCGTTCATGGTCTTGAGATCATCCGACGTGAGCGAGTCCACTTCTCGGAATCGGGCGAAGATCGGATCCGGATCATCAAGAGCGAGCTGGCCGAGCACGTGGGCCTTGTTCTTGAGGATGCCTTCGAGGTCGCAGGTGGTGTTGCGAGCGTGGCCCGAGGGATACATCACCAGGCCGGAATCGAGACTTCGTCCGTCGGTGGTCTCGATGACCACCGAGGTGGGAATGCCGTCCGGATAGTTGTCGTCGTATTCCTTCCCGCCGTGAGCGAACTCGATCTTCTCCATCAAGGCCCGGGTCTCCGGGTGGAACACGGCCTTTTCGTCGAAGTCATACGGCGTGAGGATGAGCTGCTTCCACATCGCGTCGTTGCCGTCGGCGATGGTTCCCGAACCTCCGGATCGAGCGGCATCGATGGCCTTCCGGAGCAGGGTCGACACGATGTAGACCATGGAATGGTCCGCGCTTTGACGGGTCTTTGGGTCTCGTTTCGCGGGGTCGCCGATGATGCCGAACGCGGGTTCATAGGCGACGATGCGGATGGTCTTGATGAGGTCGGGGTTCTCGAGCAGGTCGGGATTGGCCGAGACCAGATCGATCATTCCCTGCAGGGCGCCGGCGGACTGGTGCTCGTAGAGGCCCAGCTTGAAGTGCATCCCCATCACGGCGAAGTCGTCTCCGGAGTGACTGAGGACGAGATCGAACGGTGCATCGCCGTCGGTCGGTTCGAATTGACGCCAGATCGCCTCCGGGTTTCGGAAGATGTCACGAGGTCCGAGGAAGCCTCGCATCGAACGCATCATCGAGACGACGGCGACTTCGGTGGAGATCGCGGCGGACGCGCCCTTCGAATCGGAGAGCTGCTTGCCGGCTCGGATCGCTCGCCACGGAATGAAGTGGGCCACGGTCATGCCGATCGCGGATTCGATCTGCTCGGCGGAGGCGCCCATCATCGCGCCGTAGACGGCAGCGGAGGCGATGGCACCATGGACCACGTGGTCGATGCGGTAACTCTTCAGGCTGAAGACCTCGGCGAGCCGTCCCCGGATCTCGTCGTGCAGGATCATCGCGCGAAGGGCGTGGGCGCCATCTCGTCCGGCCATCTGGGCGGCCGCGACGGGGACGGCATAGAAGTCGTTGTGACCGAATTCGCCCGCGGTGTGCCCGAACTTGGGATTGAAACCGAAGTTGGTCCCGTTGGAGTCCCACTCGCGAACGGCGGAACAGTTGGCGAGAATCGCCTTCTCGGGTGCGACCGGGGTCGAGGATCCGAACACCGTGGCGCCATCCGGGTGAGGATAGGTGGCCGCTTCTTCACGAAGAACGGTCGGGGCGTTGGTACCGAGTGCGACGGCCGAGAGTCCACAGACCGCGGCGTCGGCGAAGAACTGACGGGTCTTCTCCTTGACCGCCTCGGAAGGTTCACCGAAATCTCGACGCATGAAACCGATGGCGAACTCGGCGATGCCGAGGGCCTGATTTGAATCACGAGCGAGGAGGGTCGAAGTGGACTGGTCGACGGCGAGAGGCATGGGGGGAACTCCAGAGAGAGACTCGGCGAGTCAGGCATTTTAGGGGACAACGACCGAAGGCGTCCGCGAGGAGATGATCGGACGTCGGGCATCCCGAGGGCGTCAGCTCAGGGGGCATTTTCCATAGAGCACGGATCCCTTCGGGACGTCGCCTTCCGGGAGATCGAATCCGAAGGTCCGGTACAGGCTCCGGGCCGCCGTATTCTCGCCGGTGACCTCGAGGGTGAGATCACTGCAACCCAGCGCCCNGGCATGATCGGCGCAGACCGAGAGCATCCGGCGGCCGATGCCCCGCCCCTGTGCCTCCGGGATCACGTACAGATCATGGATGTTGATTCGCTCGCCGGCCTGGAACGAACTCAGGATTCTCTGAGCGATCAGCATGGCCACGGCCGGAGGCTTCCCGGCGTCACTGCTCGCGTCGATGTCCTCCGCGAGCAGTACGAATGCGGCCCGCCGTCCGAGGAACGGCGCCACGGTGTCCTGGACCGACGCTGGCAGGATCACCTTGGACACGTCGGCGAAGCCCTGGACGAGTCGGCGAACCGTGGCGACGTCCCGGGCGTCATCAAAGTCCGCCCGGCGGATTCGAATCGTCGCTGGATCATGCAGATGATCCGCGGGAAGTTCGCCGGTCGTCTTCGGGTCGGTCGCGGGGGTTGAATCAGTCATGGGTCCTCGGTTCCTCGGCGGAGGCGGTCATCGAGAGACGCCGCGGAGTGGTCTGCGGGGAATCGTCCACTCTACCGGGCCGGCCTCGCAACCTCCACCGTCAGAAGGGGCCCACCCGATCGACCGGGCATTTTCCGTGCAGAGCGGCACCGTCGGGGACGTCGCCTTCGGGAAGATCGAGCCCGCGAGCGACGTGTTTGTGGCCCGCGACCTCGAGGGTGGGATCGGAACAGCCGAGCGACCGGCCTCGATCCCCGCAGGCGTCGAGCATCCGCCGGCCCGGGCCGCGTCTTCGATGTTCCTTCGCGATGTAGGTAGAGAGTACGAAAGTTCACACGCTCGCAGGCCCGGAAAGACGCGATCATCCGCGGGGCGAGACGAAGAGGCCGGCGCCGCACTCGGGACAGGCGTCGGCTTCGATCGTCGCACAGTCGTACCCGCATCGGAGGCAGATCGGGGTTCGATCGTTCACGGCGGCGGCCGCGATGCCGGCTCGAATGCGGCCGCGGATCCGGGTGATCGTCCAGAAGTGCCAGAGGAAGGTCGTCGTCGCGAGGAGCGTCGCGATGACGAGCATCGACGCGATGACCGGCAGGTCGCGATACACCGCATCGTGTCCGAGCCAGATCAGAATCACCGTCGTGATCAGGCCGCGACTCCCGTTGTAGAGCCACAGTCGCCACGGTCCGGGCGCATTGGCGTCGGCGAGCATGTCGGTCCGCGTCGAAGGCGGGAGCGACGCGATCTCAGGAATCTTCTCGATGGTCGGAGGAATGCTGATCGGCATGGCCGACGGCAGCATACGCCGGGAGACCTCGGTGAATTCGCACGTTTGAAGAACGTTGTCAAAACAATTGCCGAGCCGGCTTCTTGTTGAGACTCGATCTCAACATCGGGCTCAGCCAAGGATGTCTTCGAGCAGCTCGACGATACCCTTGCCTTCGGTGGCGATCGTCTCGTGCACCTTTCGACCGTCGGCGATGTCGAGCAGTTCTCGAACGAGCTGATGTTCGCCGGCGTAGTCGGCCTTGTTCACCACGAAGAGGTCGGCGATCTCCAGGATGCCCGCCTTGTCCATCTGGACCGAGTCGCCCATGCCCGGCACGACCACGACCGCGGTCCGGTCGACGTGTTCTCGAATGGCGACGTCGTTCTGGCCCGCACCGACGGTCTCGATGAGCAGGGTGTCCCATCCGGCGCCGCCCACGAGTTCGATGATGTCGGGAAGGGAGGCATAGTCCTCTCCCACGATGGCGAGGCTGCGATAGAAGACGTTGTCGTCCACCGCATTGAAGTCGACGCGAAGGCGATCACCGAGCAGGGCGCCGCTGGTGATGGGACTCATGGGGTCGAAGGCGACCACCGCCACGCGTTCCCCGCGACGAACCGCTTCGTTCGCCATGGAGGCGACCAGCGTGCTCTTGCCCGCGCCGGGAGCGCCGGTCAGTCCGATGACCCGCTTCGGCCGTGCTCGCGGGGCATCTGCGGGTGGCGTACCGGCGTGGGCCAGGCTCAGGACGCGTGCGAGCCGGGCCGATGAGTTCTCGAAGGGCTGGTCGTCGTAGTCAGCCACGGACTTCCGCACGCTTCCAACGATTTCTTCCATGCTGGTGCCGGTGTGGAAGACGTCGTTGACGCCGGCTTCGCGAAGCACCTCGACATCCTCCTGCGGAATGATCCCGCCGACGTTGACCGTGATGTCCGGCCGNCCGACCGCTTNCAACTCCTTGAGGAGTGCGGGTACCAGAACCAGATGCGAGTTGCTCATCATCGAGCAGGCGATGCAATCCACATCTTCGTCCCGGGCTCCGATCGCGAGGCTTCGGGGCGTCTGCCAGAGTCCCGAGTAGATCACATGGATGCCACTGTCACGCATCAGGCGGGCGATGAGCTTGACGCCTCGGTCATGGCCGTCGAGTCCCATCTTCCCCAGGAGGACTCGAGGGCGATGGGGAAGGTCGCCGCAGCGATCGGTCTTTTCAATGGATGTGGTGGGTTCGGAGGTCGCACGCATGATCGATGGAATCCGTCTGGGGCTCCCGGAAGCATGTCCGGGAGGGTTCTGGAGATTGAGTTGGGACCGCGCATGATACGACGCCCGCGGCGGGGATCGTGATCAAAGGGGAGGAGCTCGTCCGGCAATCAGAAAAAAATGGGTTTCTCGGGCTTCAAACCGGGTCAGTCCGACGGTGAGTCGGACTTCTCCGAGGTCGTCGGTTCCGTCGGGTCGACTCCGGCTTCCGACTCTTCGGGAGCGTCGTCTTCCTCGTCGGCCCCATCTTCCTTGATCGGCTTGGCTTCCTCCGTCCACTCATCCGGATGGAATCTCGACGCCAACGCGCCGACGATCAGGTAGACGTCGGCGTATTCGTAATCGTCGAGCACGATCGGTTCCGCTCGATCCTTGATGAGGACCTTGGCGATCGACTTCTTCATCCAGATNGACATGTCGATGTCGTCGATCATGTCTCTCCCGAAGACTCCGTCGGGCGTGGAGAGGGAGCCATCGTCTTCGAGCCGCCAGGTCTGGCCCCGTCGGGAGAAGAGTTTCCAGACGAACCAGGGGGTTCCCAGGATTCCGGTGCCGACGAAGTAGATCCAGAAGTTGACCCAGCGGTCGTAACTGGCGGGTGGCTCCGGCGCGGTGTTCTCGAAGTCGTCCTTCAGAGTCACCTTGATGGTCTCATACTCCGCGACTTCCTCCGGCGAGAGTGGCGGTGGCGGCTGGGTGATGCCGGCTTCTTCGAACTCGGCCCGCATGGTGGCGAGCGACGCGTCCTCGGACTCCGTGATCGTGCCATCCGACTTCTTCTTGATCAGCGTCCAGAGCACGCCTCGAATCTCGAGCACGGCGCGGCGCTGACTCAGCTCCTCGTACTCCACCACGGCGGCTTCCTGGTCTGGAATGGTCACCCAGTAGTCATACGCTCCCCAGGCGCCCAGTCCGCCACAGAGGACGAGGTAGAGCACGTTCCAGAGGATGAAGCTTCGCTTGACTGAAGTTTGAATCGCCATCTTGCGTGAGCCCTTTCGTCAGGCGAAACCCGCCCGAGTCGAAGTCGTGAAGAACGAGCGAAGTATCGCTCATCCCATCCTTTATCGTCCGTTCGGATCGAGGCCGACATCGAAGATTCGGAACTGAGACGCCTTTGGGCCCCATTTTTGGACCAATTCGAGGTGCAGCGGGTCGACCAGATATGCCTGCAGGCCTGCCTCGTCGTCGAATCCGACGCAGAGGCCGACCTCATAGGCATCATCCACCTGCGGCCGGCCGGTATCCACGGGGGTTCCGATCCACCAGGTGCGGACCGACGCGATGGGAGGCAGGAGACGGTGGCAGTCCGCCAGGAGTTCCTTGGTGTCGGCGGGATCCCTCAGGCTGACCAGGACGACGTGGTTGAGCGCCGCCTGATCTTCGGATTTCTCGATCGAGACCGAACGGGGTTGGGAACACCCGCCGGTCATGAGCACGCAGGCCGAGAGGATGAGGCAGCCCAGTCGGGCGGGGCGAAAGTGATGGCGCAACATCGGTGCTCCTGGTGGGGTCGGTACGCGGTCAGTGAGGGGTGCCATGCATTTCGCCGGCGATCATCGCGAGGGGGAGGCGATTTCCCGGCGGCGGAAGCGGGCAGGTCGCGAAAGTGGTGAAGCTGCAGGGCGGGTTGAACGCCCGATTGAAGTCGATTCGAGTGCGTCCATTCGCATCGGGTTTCTCCACGATGAGAAAACGACCGCCTCCGTAGGACGTGACACCCGAGGTCTCATCGGCGAACACCACGAAGAGTCCCTTGCCACCGGGGTGGGCGAGGAGGGAATGTTCGACGCCGTCGATCTTGAATCGAAGCGTGCCGGCGACCTGATGAGGTTCGACGAACTCCGTGACCAGGGTCACGTCGACGGTGGTGCCTTCCGCGGCTGGCTCGAAGATCGCGTCGACTCGTCGATCCGGATCGAATGGGTGTCGATCGACGCCAGCGAACATCCGAAGCGTCTCCGCCGCTCGATCACGGATTCGCAGGGCCGATCGCTCCTGGCGATGAATGTGGGTGATGTGAAGGCCGCCGACCCGGAGCACGCCGGGGCCTCCGTCGCGGTCATCGGCCAGAACGACGGCTTCGTTCGCCGCAAGCGGGACGTCGTCCAGGCGGCAGAGGTCGTCCTCGCTCGGAGTGAAGGTGACCTCGCCGTCCTCTCCGAGCACGAACCGTCCGGCGTCTTCTGCGCCAGAGTTGGCAAGCACGATTCGATTCCCGTTCGACGGCCCGGCGGTTCCCAGGATCGTCTCGCCCGGTTCCAGCCAGACCAGGCCGACCAGGCTGAGCCAGCCTTCGGGCTGTCGCAGTTCGGCGTCTCGATCCCGAATCCAGTCGGCATGTTCTTCGTGGAGCGTGGCCATGGCGGTCGTGGTGGATGTTTCCGGATTCATCTCGGTCGTTCCGCAGGAAGCGACGGTGAATGGAAGGAGAAGGATGAGCAGGTGAGTCGATCGCACTGCTGCATGTTGGTCGATCAGCGAGTCAAGGGCAACCGATGGCCCGATCGCCGCGGGTCGGAAGGCATCGGTTGATTCGAGTGCCTCCCCAAAAAGAACCCCCGCCGCGGTGGTGGGTGTTCCGCGGCGAGGGCGAGGGGAGGAATCCGCCATTGCGGCGGATCCTGAGAGAGATTGCGACGAGAGCGAGTTCGAGGAGAGGGTCACCCCTACGGAGACCAAGGGGGGTGGTATCGCAAGTCCTTGCGTTCCCAACCAGTGCGAGAGGGTCCTTCCACTCGTCAACCGTCTCGAACCTGAACCGAAACCCACTCCCGTCGCGGGTGGGATCGGCCCGGACATCGTCGGAGAGATGCCCGAAACCGAACCCGAGAGAGAAACCATCCGACCTTCGGCTTTCGCCTCATCAAGGAAACGTCGGATGGTGTCACGCTTCGTGAAGAAGCGTGGATCATGAGGAGTCGGTGGCCGGTGTTTCCCTTCAGGCCGCCGAATCGAACGATGGTCAGCTGCAGCCCATCGAGTTGCCGCAGTTCAGGCACTTGTAGCAAGTGCCGTTTCGAATGGTGATCGACCCGCAGACGTCGCACGCGGGTGCATCACCCATGAGTGCCGCATTGGATTGATCGAGCACGTTTGGCGAAGTGGTGGCCGAATCGTCCGTGGCGATCTCGTTCATGCCGCTGCCGCCGAGATCCGCTTGCAGCGATCCAGTGCTGGAGTCGGCCATGCCGCCAGTTGGATTCATCGAGTCGGTCGGTCCGTCGGTCCTCTCCATGCCGCCGAGGGGCGCTTTGGAGTCGCTGGGCCGGGCGTCGTCGGTCATGTCTGAGTCGCTGCATTTTTCGTCCTCCTTGACGATGGTGTTCTTCGTTTCGATGCTCGTCGCATCGACCGGTGAACTTGCGGCCGGCGTCCTGCGCGGCGCATTCTGTTCGCGATATCCCGGGACGAACTGCATTCCGAACCAACGGAAGATGTAGTCGACCAGGCTCTTCGCGAAGGGGATGTCACTGTTGGTGGTCATGCCCATGGGTTCGAACCGCTGGTGAGCGAACTTCGTGACCAGGCTCTGCACCGGGACGCCGTACTGCAGCGCGACGCTGATCGCCGTTCCCAGGCTGTCCATCAGGCCGCCGATGGTGGAACCCTCCTTGGCCATGGTGATGAAGAGTTCACCTGGAGTGCCGTCCTGGTAGAGACCGACGATCAGGTATCCCTCGTGGCCCGCCACGTTGAACTTGTGCGTGACTGATTCGCGGGTGTCGGGGAGGCGACGTCGCATCGGCCGTTCGATGATCTTCTCGACGACTCGTTCGATCACCCGGGTCTCGGCGTTGGCATGCTTGAGGCTCGTCTCGAGCATCGCATCCGCGGCCTCGGTCGCCCCGCTGGCTTCCAACGCTTCGTCGGCATCGATCTCGTCTTCCTTCTCCGCATCGGCCGAGGTGTTCAGCGGCTGGCTCAGCTTGCAACCGTCGCGGTAGAGGGCGTTGGCCTTCAGGCCGAGTTCCCAACTGAGTCGGTAGGCGTCACCGATCTGCTCGACCGTCGCGTTGCTCGGAAGGTTGATCGTCTTGCTGATCGCACCCGAGATGAAGGGTTGGGAGGCCGCCATCATCTGGATGTGTCCGATGGGTGCGATGAACCGCTGCCCTTCGGGGCCGCACTTGTTGGCACAGTCGAAGACCGGGAGGTCGGCATCCTTGAAGTTGGGGGAACCTTCGACGGTCTGCGTTCCGCAGATCACGCGATTGAGGATGGACCGCTGGGCGGTGGTCATGCCGAGGGCCGCAAGGCCGTCGAAGCCCATGTCCGCTCGTGCCGTCTCGGGGTCGACGCCAGCGGCGCGGAGGACGGCTTCGGGCATGGACCAGGCATTGAAGGCGAATCGGAGTTCGAACACCGTCGGCAACTGGTTTTCAAGGGCGACGAGATCTTCGCCCGTGTAGCCCTTGGCGACCAGGAAGTCGCGGAAACTCGTGCTTCCACCGTCGCTGGTTCCATCGGCGAGGGGCATCTCGACTCCGAGGTCGAGCCGACCCATGACGTGGGCGACGATGTCGTCGATCTCGGTCCCTTCGTATCCCAGTGAGGTGAGGGACGGTCGGAGCGACTGATTGGCGATCTTGAAGTAGCCACCGCCCGCGAGCTTCTTGAACTTCACGAGGGCGAAGTCGGGCTCCACGCCGGTCGTATCGCAGTCCATCAGGAGGCCGATGGTGCCCGTGGGCGCGATGACCGAGACCTGAGCGTTGCGATATCCAAACTTCTCACCGAAGGCCAGGGCGTCATCCCAGGCGTTGGTCGAGTGCTTCAGGAGCGCTTCGGCGTTGGCGAGGTTCGTCTCCCGCATGGTCTTGTGGTCGATGGGGACCGGAGCGATCCGAAGATCCTCGTACTCGCCGCTGTCTCTGGCGACGCCGTGGGCCGCACGGCGGTGGTTCCGAATCACCCGGAGCATGTTCTCGCGGTTGGACTCGAAGCCGGCGAAGGGGCCGTGTTCCGCGGCGAGCAGGGCGCTGGCGGTATAGCTTCGGCCGGTGAGGATCGACGTCAGGGCTCCGCAGATGGCGCGGCCTTCNTCGCTGTCGTAGGGAATGCCCGACTGCATCAGCATCGCGCCGAGGTTGGCGTATCCGAGCCCGAGGGTCCGGTACTTCCAACTCCGTCGAGCGATCTCCTCGGAGGGGAAGCTCGCCATCAACACCGAGATCTCGAGCACGATCGTCCAGAGGCCGATGGCGTGCTCGTATCCGTCGATGTCGAAGGTCCGGGTTTCCGAATCGAAGAACTTGAGGAGGTTGATGGATGCGAGGTTGCAGGCCGTGTCGTCGAGGAACATGTACTCGGAGCAGGGGTTGCTCGCGTTGATGCGTCCCTCTTCCGGGCAGGTGTGCCAGGCATTGATGGTGGAGTCGTACTGGACGCCGGGGTCGGCACACTTCCANGCGGCGAAGCAGACCTTCTCCCAGAGTCCGGTGGCGGGGATCGCCTTGGCGTTCTCACCGTCGGTTCGGCGAACGAGGTTCCAGTCGGTTCCGGCGTCGACGGCGTCGAAGAACGCATCCGAGATCCGGACGCTGTTGTTCGAATTCTGGCCGCTGACCGTGAAGTACGCCTCGCCGTTGAAGTCGTAGTTGAGGTCGAGTCCGAGATCTTCCGCGACTTCCTTCTGTTCGGGGGCGACGTGCTTCATGCCCTCGACCAGCGCCGCGACCTTGATCTCCTCGCGGACCTTCCAGTCGATGAATTCCTCGATGTCGGGGTGGTCGAGGTCGAGACAGACCATCTTCGCGGCCCGCCGAGTGGTTCCACCCGACTTGATGGCGCCAGCGGCGCGGTCGCCGATCTTCAGGAAGCTCATCAGGCCGGAACTTCGTCCGCCACCCGACAGAGGCTCCTCGGAACCACGAATGGATGAGAAGTTGGTGCCGGTACCGGAGCCGTACTTGAAGAGTCTCGCTTCACGGGTCCACAGGTCCATGATGCCGCCGTCGCCCACCAGATCGTCGCTCACGCTCTGAATGAAGCAGGCGTGGGGCTGAGGATGGGTATAGGCGTCGGAGGCGAGGGTGACCTCGCCGGTCGCGTGATCGGGGATGAAGTGACCCTGCGCGGGGCCGGTGATTCCATACGCGAGGTTGAGACCGGTGTTGAACCATTGGGGGCTGTTGGGAGCCGCCATCTGATTCAGAAGCATGTGGGCGAGTTCGGCCTCGAACGCGTCGGCATCGACGGTGGTCGAGAAGTAGCCATGCGATTCGCCCCAGTGACGCCAGCATCGGCTCAGCCTCGAGACGACCTGTCGGACGGAGCGCTCGGGGCCGAGGACCGGATTTCCGTCGTCGTCGGTGATCGGTGTGCCGTCAGGGGCGTACTGGGGAACGCCGGCCTTGCGGAAATACTTGCTCACGACGATGTCGGTCGCGAGCTGACTCCAGGATGCTGGAATCTCCGCGTCGTTCATCTCGAAGACCACCGAGCCGTCTGCATTGGTGATGCGACTTGTTCGTGTGGTCCATTCGACCGAGTCGTACACGTCGCGGTCCTGGCTGGTGAATCGTCGGGAAATCTTCATCTGGTGCGGTCCTCTCTCTGAATGTTGCTCGTCGCCATCTTCGGCTTCGTCGAAAAAATGAAGCCTCACGCCGCTTCGCGTCGGGTGGTGATTCCGGTCGTCAGACCGAATCGCCATCCACGCGGGGAAGCGTGAGGCCGTCCTGATCCTGGTATTTGCCTTTTTTGTCCGCGTAACTCGTGGCGCAGACGCGATCGGCTTTCAAGAAAATCATCTGTGCGATTCCCTCGAGGGCGTAGACCCTCGCGGGGAGTGGGGTTGTGTTGCTGATCTCGAGCGTGACCTTGCCTCGCCACTCCGGTTCGAGTGGCGTGACGTTGACGATGAGGCCGCATCGGGCGTACGTGCTCTTTCCGACGCAGATCACCAGGGTGTCTCGAGGGATCTCCATGATTTCGACCGTCTCGGCGAGCGCGAAGGAATTCGGCGGGATCACGATGTGATCTCGACCCGTCTCTTCGGTGTCGATCTCCACGAAGAGATCCGGGGAGAAGGCCTTCGGGTCGACGACGGCGATTCCGCCCGACGTCGTGTTGGTGAAGATCTTGAACCGTGTGCCGACGCGGACGTCGTAGCCATAACTCGAGACGCCGTAGGAGATGCGACCCGGTCGATGCTCGCAATCCTCGAACGGCTCGATACCGACGAGGTCGCGGATTTGTGTATCGCAGAGAACCGGCACGACACGCCTCAACTTCCTTCGCCGTGAACCGTCCTGGGGACGGTTGACGGCGTGGTCACCCGAGTCGGCATCGAAGGGATGCGGAATCGGACCAGCCCGTATGTCCGCTCTCGATCCGCCGGGCTGGCGATCGAACCGAGAGCTGGAGGCAGCGACATCCTGTCGCCGGACTCCGTCCTGCGCCGGGTCGCCGTCATGGCGACCACGCATCTGCGGGAATCGACGCCTCGCGGCGTTGATTCCGATTGGTGGGGGGACGGGCACGGGCCCGCGACGCGAAGACATTCCGAGGTTTGCCCGATCGAACGGGTCGAAACGACGTGGAGGCTTCATCGGACGTCGGGTCGGCGGTCGAGTCGACCGGACGTTGACGAGAATCGTCCTTTGGGGGACGCCTCCTGGAATGTCGAAAGTTGCTGTCTCCAAGGGCCGAACGGCACCCTGAACCCAAACGATCCTTCGAGCATCGAGTGATCTGGGAGACACCAGTCGTTCTGGNGTCTTGGGGCGATCAGCCGTGCACCCGAGGGGAACCCACACTTCGCGGACGAGTCGGCGTCCGCAGCCGTGATGGGCTGGTTTCGAGTTCCGGATCGAACTGCTGGTCCGCGTCCGAGAACTCCAACCCATCAATCCCCGTGTGATCGGCCTGCAAACGGACGCAAACCGGAATCTCACGCATCTTGGCCACAACATCTTGTGGTGGCAACCCAAAAAGTCCCACATTTTGTTCTTCTTTCAAGGAAGAACCGGAACCGATGAACTTTTCCAAGATATCGAGGTGGCTGGGAATGTCCAGTACACCATCTGGGTGTGGATGGCCGGTCTCCGACCGACGAAACACCATCGGTTGTGGATACTGGTCCAATTACGGACAACTGGGGGCGTTCCAGGCAGCTCGACCCGAACGGATTCCGTACACTCGACGCATGCAGCCCCTTGATTCGGCCGAATTGGTCGCCGATCTCACAGAACCACAGCGTCAGGCCGCCCAGGTCGTTGATGGGCCCGTTCTCGTGCTCGCCGGGCCCGGATCGGGCAAGACGCGGGTCATCACCCGGCGGATCGCGCATCTGGTCTCGCTTGGCGTTCCCGCGTGGCAGATTCTCGCGGTCACCTTCACCAACAAGGCGGCGGGCGAGATGCGAGACCGCGTCGAGCAACTGCTTCCTGCCGATCTTCCCGGTCGTCGCGGTCTCACCGTCGCGACGTTTCATGGTTTCTGTGCTCGACTGCTTCGAGATCATGCCGACGCGGCGGGCATCGATGCGGGGTATTCGATCTACGACAGTGCGGATCAGAAGTCCGCAATGAAGCGGGCGCTCGAGTCCGCCGGTCTCGACCCGTCGAACTGGTCGCCCGGCTCGGTCCTCGGTCACGTGTCCAATGCGAAGAACGCCTTGCTCTCTCCGGAAGCGTTCGCCTCGGAAGCGAGCGACTTCCATGCCCGGACCATTTCGAAGGCGTACACCGCNTATCAGCGGTTGCTCGACAAGAACCACGCCGTCGACTTCGATGATCTTCTTCGGCATTCAGCCCGAATTCTCAAGGAGGACGGTGGTGTTCGCGGCGCGCTGCAGGAACGATTCCGCTACGTGTTGATCGACGAGTATCAGGACACGAATCATGCGCAGTTCGTGATCGCGAATTCGATCGCCGGCGGTCACGGGAACATCTTCGTCGTCGGCGACCCCGATCAATCGATCTATGCCTGGCGGGGTGCGGACGTCCGGAACATTCTCGACTTCGAGGAGCACTACCCCGGGGCGACGGTGATTCCGCTCGGGCAGAACTTCCGTTCGACCGGAAACATCGTGCACGCCGCATCCGGGGTCATCGAGCACAACCGGCGGCGGAAGCACAAGGAACTCACGACCGATCTCGAGGACGGAGAGTCCATCGGCATCGTTCGTCTCGCGGACGAGCATGCGGAAGCCCGGCACGTCGTGGATCACTTCAAAGCACTGGCCGAACAGGGGGTTCCCTGGGGATCCATGGCGATCTTGTATCGGGTCAATGCCCTGAGTCGGGTTCTGGAGGATCAGTTCCGCCGGGAAGGTGTTCCCTACGTGATCGCCCGTGGGACGGCCTTCTACGATCGAAAAGAGATCAAGGATGCGCTGGCCTATCTTCGGATGCTGGCCAATCCGGCCGATGACGTGGCGTTCCGACGGATCGTGAACTGCCCGCCTCGGGGCATCGGAGAATCGACGATCAAGCGGCTCGAAGCGGCGGGGGCCGCGACGGGTCGGTCGCTTGATGCGACGTGCGGTGACGGCCCCTCGCTCGAAGGACTCGCCACGCGAAGTCGCAACGCCGTCGTGAAGTTCGCGGCCATCGTGGCCGAGTGGCGACGGGAGATCGCCACCGGCGATTCGACCGGCTTCGGCGATCTGGTCGCCCGAGTGCTCCGCGAGAGCGGTCTCGAGAAACCCGAGTCGGCGTGGGAGAGNGAAGACGAGCGGCAGCGTCAGGCCAATCTCGGCGAGCTCATCTCCGCGGCGACCGACTTCGTGGCGCCGTCACTGGAGACCTCCGAAGATGGCACGCTTCCGATGGCGCTGGTGCTTCGCGAATATCTCGAGTCGGTTGCGCTGGTGAGTGATGCCGATGCGATCGACTCCGAACGTGGTGTCGTGACCTTGATGACGCTGCATGCCGCGAAAGGCCTTGAGTTCCACGCGGTGGCGATGGTCGGGTTGGAAGACGGGCTTCTTCCGCATTCGCGGGCTCGCGAGAGCGACTCGGAACTCGAGGAGGAACGCCGACTCTGTTTCGTCGGCATGACCCGAGCCGAACGAAGCCTNCTGATGACCTGTGCCGGGATCCGCACCGTGCGCGGCATGCGCCAGCCGACGATCAAGAGTCAGTTTCTTGACGAGGTCCCGGAAGCGAACTGCACGCGGAACGATTTCGGCGACGGCTGGGACGACTACCGGGAGGACGGCGACGATGATCGGCGGATCGAGTACGACGACGTCGAAGACGGCGATTCGCTGGCCAGCGCCTTCCGAGCNGGAACGGTCGTTCGGCATCAGCAGTTCGGAACCGGCGTCATCGCCTCCTTCAGCCATCGTGGAAAGGTCCACTCGGTCGTCGTCGACTTCAAGGCGGTGGGCCGGAAGACACTGGTGCTGGAATACGCCAANCTCCAGCGAATCGATTTCTGATCACCGCCCGGGCGGTCGATCTCCAACTTTGGAACTCAGGACGCCTCATGACCATCGCGGACGACGCCACGCTCTTCATCACCGGTGCAAGCAGTGGAATCGGGGCGGCGACCGCCCGACTCCTGGCGACGCCGGGTCGGAAGATTCATCTGCAGGGGCGGGACGAGCAACGACTTGCGGAGGTGGTCGAAGAAGTGACGGCCGCCGGCGCGACGGCCGTGACGCATCGACTCGAGCTCGAGGATGCCTCGGCGGTCGATGCCGCGGCGATCAGATTGGCATCGTCGATTCCGTCGCTCGATCTCCTGGTTCACTCGGCGGGAATGGTCGTTCTCTCATCCGTGGAATCATCGAACGTCGCGGAACTCGATCGGCAGTACGCGGTCAACCTGCGAGCGCCCTTCGCGCTCACGACCGCGTTGACACCGGCCTTGGTCACGGCACGTGGGCAGGTGGTCTTCGTCAATTCAGGTGCCGGCCAACGATCGAGTCCGGGCTGGAGCCAGTACGCGTCCACGAAGTTCGGGCTTCGGGCGTTGGCCGATGCGTTTCGGGGGGAGGTCGCGGAGCGGGGAGTACGGGTCACGACCGTGTTTCCCGGGCGAACCGCGACACCGATGCAGCAGGAGGTGCATCGATTCGAAGGTCGGGAGTACGACGCGGATTCATTCATGGGGCCCGAGCACGTGGCCTCGACGATCGTCCATGCGATCGAGATGCCCCGATCAGCNACCGTGCCGGAGATCAGTATTCGGTAGTGGGCCTGCGTTGATGCTCAGGTCATGCCGCGGCGCGGCCCGAGGCCTGGATGATCGCGAGGCGGGCGTCGTCGGCGGCTTCTCGAAAGAGACCGTTGAGGCTGGGGTAGTTGAAGCACGCCTGTTCGAACCAGCCGATTCGCTGGCCGGTCGAGATGGCGAACTGCGCGAGATGCACGAGCTCGGTCGCATCCTCTCCGACCACCGAACAGCCAAGAAGTCTCTCGGTCTCGCGGTCGACGACGAGTTTGAGGAGTCCTCGAGCGTCACCGAGCATCCGACCTCGGGCATTGCGTCGATACTCNGCCCGGCCGACGACGGCATCGTGGCCCTTCTTGCCGGCTTCCTCGAGATTCAATCCGACATGGCCCACCGCGGGAATCGTGTAGATCCCCATGGGGACGGTGTCTGCGAGGGCCCGGTCGTCATCGAAGTCGAACATTCGACAGGCGGCGACCCTTCCCTGTTCGATGCCCGTCGAGGCAAGGGCGGGAAAGCCGATGACGTCACCGGCGGCGAAGACCGTCGGGCAGGTGGTTCGATATTCGTGATCGACCGTGATCAAGCCACGGTCGTTCGCGGTGATTCCCGCGTTCTCGAGTCCCAGGGATTCGGCATTGCCCTGTCGGCCGAGGCTCCAGAGAACGATCTCCGACTCGAGCCGGGTTCCGTCGTCCAGTTCCACGATTCCGGTCTGGTCGCTTCCGGTCACCCGCGTCGGTTTTCGGCCCAGCTGCAGATCGACGCCCGTCTCGGCCATCTCCGCTTCCAGTCGCCCGCGGATCTCCGCGTCGAGGAAACGCATCAGGCCGTTGCGCGGCTCCACGAGGGTGGTGGGGATTCCCAGCTCGGCGAAGATGCAGGCGTACTCGCTTCCGATCACGCCGCCGCCGATGATCACGATCGATCGCGGCATCTTCGGAAGCTCGAGAAGTCCATCGGCATCGACGATGCACGGATGATCGAAGTCGACCCACGCGGGGCGTGCCGGTCGCGAGCCGGTGGCGATCAACGTGAAACGCGTGGTCACCGTCTCGACGCCGCCGTCGGCCCGATGAATGTCGATCTGATTCGGTCCCGCCATCATGGCGCGGCCGTGTGTCACTTCCACGCCCGCCCGATCGAGTTCGGTCTCGATGCGATCATGTTCCTCGAGTTGAACCAGCGTCGTCCGGGCCATGAAGGCGGACAACGAGAGCCGGGTGTCCGGTGTCGCGTCGATTCCCGGGACCGGGCGGCGGCGAAAGGCCGAGCAGGTCAGCGCGGTTTCCCGCAGGACTTTGGATGCGATCGTGCCCGTGTTCACCATCGCGCCACCGGGTCGGCCGGCGGCTTCGACGACGAGCACTCGGAATCCCTGTTGAGCGGCAGTCACCGCGGCGGTCTCGCCGGCGGGGCCGCATCCGACACACACAAGATCGTAAACGGCCATGGTCCTCAGATCGGCCCGCCCGACGGCACGCTTGAGTCCTGAGGTGATCGAAGTTCGATTCGCCGCGAATTCTCCGTGATCCGAGCCGATGGGGGGTCCGAGAAACCAGGGTGGTGTCGCTTCGGTCAGTCCGGCGTCGAGCGGCGGTGTTCCGATTCCGCCTCCTCATGGGAACGAGCGATGTCGCCGATGAGAACTCGGCTCACCGCGATCGCCACCAGGCCGCTGAAAATCGCCATCCCCTTGTCGTCCCCGATCGCGATCCAGACCAGAGATCCACCGATCGCCGCGGCGGAGGCAAACCAGCAGAGCCTGGGGACCAGACGGGATCGGGGCCGATTCGAGCCACGCGAACCATTGGTTTCTGAGGATGGGTCGGGCATCGGTTTCAGTTGCAGATTCCGGTCTGCCAGAAGATGAACGCCCAGCGGTCGGCGGCTTCCTCGATCCGGAGTCGGAGGGGCTTGCCCTGGCCGTGTCCGCCGTCACGTTCGACCTGCAGGAGGATCGGCTCGGTGGCGGGATCGCTGCCGGTCGCCGCCTGCATCAACGCCGCCATCTTCCGGGCGTGCAGGGGATGGACCCGGCTGTCGTTCTCGCCCGCGGTGAACATGACCGCGGGATAGTCGCGACCCTGTTCGACGTTGTGATANGGCGAATACGCCCGCAGCCACTGGAACTGCTCCGGGTCCTCGCTCGAGCCGTANTCNGGCACCCAGAACCGGGCCATGAGGAACTGGTGGTATCGAAGCATGTCGAGCAGCGGCACCGCACTGATCGCGGCGGACCAGAGTTCCGGTCGCTGGGTGACCGCGACGCCGGTGAGCAGGCCGCCGTTGGAGCCGCCCATGACCGCGAGCTGCTTCGAGGAGGTCAACCCTTCGTCGATCAGCATCTCGGCGCAGGCGTAGAGATCGTCATAGACGTTCTGCTTGGACTCCAGCATGCCCGCCCGATGCCAGGACTCGCCGAATTCGCCGCCGCCGCGGAGGTTCGCGACGACGTAGATCCCGCCCGCGTCGTAGAAGGGGAAGTTGGTCGAGATGAACCGCGGCGTCATCGAGATGTTGAAGCCGCCGTAGCCGTAGAGGAGCGTCGGATGGGGACGACTGGTATCGAGGTCCCTGCGATGCACGACGAACATCGGGACCTTCGTGCCGTCCTTCGAAGTCGCGTGGACTCGACGAACGATCACCGAGTCGGGGTCGACGGGCGTCTCCGGTCGGGCCCAGATCGCACCGAGCGTCCCCTCGACGACGTCGCAGTCGTAGATCGTGCGGGGCTCGTTGTAGCTCGTGTAGCTNACGAAGGCCCGGGTCGAGTCGGGATCGGTCGAGATGCCGGCNGANCCCAGTCCGGGCAGTTCGATCGGATCGAACCGTTCCCCGGTCAGGCTCATTCGTTCGATCCGGGTCGAGGCNTCCTGCTCGTACGTGAGCATCAGCATCCCGCGGGCGTANTCGGCNCCCTGGAAGACGGCGTNGGGCCGTTCCGGCGCGATCTCCGTCCATCGTTCCNGGTTCGGATGCTCNAGNTCGACGACCACGATCCGNCCGTTCGGGGCGTTCTCGGTGGTCGACATCACCATGCGGTCGCCNACCACCGCCTGGGGCGAGAACTTCGCGTCGATGCCCTCGGCGACCACCACGAACTCGACGTCGCCGGTCGCCTTCGCGTCCGGAACGTGGGCGATCCAGAGATCGTTCCGGCTCCAGCCGTCGGTCATGCCGAACATCAGCCAGCGACCGTCCCGGGAGAGCGAGCCGTAGGGGACCCGCTGGGGTTCGGTCTGGGTCATGAGCGTGCGATCGTGGCGAGGGTGGGTGCCCACGTCATGCCAGCGGACCACGCGGCTGTAGGCGTCATCGAGATCGGTGAGCTTCGAATAGACGAAGGCCGAGCCGTCCGGCATCCAGCCGCCGAAATTGACCTTGCCCGAGATCTCGGTCTCGGTCCAGGTGCCGTCGGCGGTTCGCAGGACATGCAGGATGCTGTTCTCATCTCCGGCCCGACTGATGCCGAAGGCGATCTTCGAACCGTCGATGGTGGGTCGCCACCAGTCGAGCGAGATCAGACCCCCGTCGTCGAGGGTGTTCGGATCGATGAGCACCCGGTCGTCCTCGGCGGTGCCGCCGGCGGGCCGCATCTTGAGGACCGACTGATCGGCACCGGCCGCCCGTTCGTTGAAGAAGAGGTGTCCACCGGCCTGCCGGGGCGTTCCGATTCCCGGCACGTTCATGAGCTTCGACAGCTCGTCGACCAGCTCCGGTCGACAGGGGAGGCCGTGGAGGACCTCCTCGGTGTAGGCGTTCTGGGCGTCGGTCCAGACTCGGACTTCGTCGGACTCCGATTCGAGCGGCTCGAGCCAGTGGTAGTCGTCGACGAAGGTCTCGCCTTGGATGGTCTCCTCAACGGGTCGACGATCCGTCGTGGGTGGTCCGGCGAGGGTGGCCCCGGAAAGGGCGAAGATCGCCGGGGCGGCGAGCAGGAGTGCGGTGGGGTTGGTTCGGTTCATGCTGAGATCGTATCGAGGCCAGGTCCGGAGACGCAGTCTCAACAAGCCTCGTGTGGATTTTCTTCGCCGAGGGAGCCTGCCGTACCGTTCGGATCAGGACAGCGTCCGCATCCGGATCGTCTCGGGGATCGATCGCATTCGCTCGGCGACGTCGTGGACCGAATCGGACTCGACGTCGAGGATCACGTAGCTGACCTCAGGGTCGGATTGCAGGTACTCGGCCGTGATGTTCGCGTCGATCTCCGCGAGCAGGGTGTGCATGCGACCGAGCACCCCCGGAACGTTGCGATGGAAGTGCAGGATCCGGTGCCGGTCCGGCTTCGGGCTCGGGAGATCGACCTCGGGAACGCTCGTCGAACTCCGGGTCGAACCCTCGGTCAGGTACCGGGCGAGTTTGCTGGCGGCATCCCGGGCGATCGCGGCCTGCGCCTCCTCGGTGGAGCCACCGATGTGCGGAGTGAGGATCACGTTGGGCAGGCCGGCCAGTGGGGTTGCGAAGGGATCGTCGTTTCGCTTCGGTTCACTCGGGTAGACATCAACCGCAGCGCCGCCGATTCGACCGTCGCGGAGCGCCTCGGAAAGAGCATCGAGGTCCACCACCGAGCCTCGGGCGTTGTTGATCAGCATTGCTCCCGGTCGCATTCCATCGATTTCTCGGGCGCCGATCAGGTCCCGGGTGGAGGGTTCGTCGGGAACATGCACCGTCACCACGTCGCTCTCCGCCAACAGCCGGTCGAGCGAGTCGGTCGGCTGTGCATTNCCGAGTGCGAGTTTCGGGGCGGTGTCGTGGTAGAGGACCCGCATTCCGAATGCCTCGGCGAGCACCGAGACCTGGGACCCGATGTGGCCGTAGCCAACGATCCCGAGCGTCCGACCACGGACTTCGTGGGCACCCGCGGCGGACTTTCGCCAGATGCCGTCGTGCAGTTCGCGGCTCCGGTCACCGAGCCGACGATGGAGGGCGACCACTTCGGCGATGGTCAGTTCGGCGACGCTGCGGGTGTTCGAGAACGGGGCGTTGAAGACCGCGAGGCCTCGTCGGGCCGCGTCCCGGAGATCGAGCTGGTCGGTCCCGATGCAGAAGCAACCGATGGCCAGAAGGTCCGGATGCCGGTCGAGAAGGTCGGGCGAGAGCCGTGACTTCGATCTCACTCCGAGGACGGTCACGCCCTCGAGCGCCGCGTCGAGGGCTTCCGTGGTCAGGGCGCTCCGTTCATGGGTCACCGACAAGCCGGCGGACTCGAGTACGGCATCCGCATCAGCGTGAATTCCCTCCAGGAGGAGAGCGCGTCCGGTCGTCATGGGCAGACTCCTTGACTCAGTTCCCGACCACGTCAGGGAGATCGAAGAGGCTGGCGGTCAGATTGATCGGTCCGTCCTCGGTGATCAGGACGTCAGCCTCGTGATGGACGCTTCGGGATCCGTCGGCGGAGTAGATCGGCCACTCCCGGCCTTCGCTCCGGATCTCGGTCGTGCTGACCGCCAGCATCGGCTCGACCGCCACCAGCATGCCTGGCCGGAAACTTCGGAAGGCATCCGGCCATTCTCCGGGATACGTCGGAACCACGTTCGAGATGAACGGGGGGCCGTGAAGCGTTCGGCCGTATCCATGNCCGCCGAGTCCGCGGACGAGCCCGAAACCGCACTTCTTCTCCACGTGATCCTGCACGGCTCGGGCCCAATCCACGAGTGGGCGGCCCGGTTGCATGGCTTCCACGCCCAGTCGGAGAGACTCTCGGCCGGCGATCACCAGATTCATCGAGACCTCGTCGGTGTCCTCGATCACGTAGGTCCACGCGGCGTCGCCGATCCATCCGTCGTGTTTGACGCCGATGTCGATCGAGAGGAGATCTCCCGGTGCGATGGGCGTCGAGGTCATGTCATGAGTTCCATGAACGATGCACTCGTTCACGGACAGGCAGGCCTCGCTTGGGAAAGGAGGGTGGCCTCGAACCCGATAGTTCTTGAAGGCGCTCACGCTGTCGAGATCGGTGAGGGTACTCCCCACGAATGCATCGACTTGAGCGAGGGTCTGGCCGGCGCGGAGGAACTCCACCAGCCGCCGATGAGTCTCCACGACCTTCTCGGCGGCGAGGGTCGCTCCAGCAACGTCATGTTCGGCGGTAACCAGCACGAGGGGGATGGTACCGAATGTGACGACGCGGTACGTCGACCGAGGCCGACGTACCGCGCGTCATTCATCTTGGCTGATCCGCTGATCAGGCTGCTTCGGTGTTGTAGCACCCGGTCCAACTCTGGGGACCGAAGTTCTGGGTGGGGTTGCCACCGGGAACCGTGGTCTCGGGAGCGGGGACATTGGCGAAGCCATTCCAGGTCGTGGTCGTGGCCGTGGGGTTCCAGCCGTTGTTGTAGCCGTTGTTGTAGCCGTTGAATCCGGCGTAGGCGGGGGCGTTCCAGCCGTTGTTGTAGCCGTTGAATCCGNNGCCGTTGAATCCGGCGTAGGCGGGGGCGTTCCAGCCGTTGCCGTAGCCGTTG
>NHBO02000038.1 GCA_002167845.2 Phycisphaera sp. TMED9
GTGGTGATGATCACGGCGGTGGCGTTTGTGGTGTTGACGGCGGCGGCGGCGGTGGTGGCGGCGGCGGCGCCCCCTTCGGTAATCCCGAGGGCGAGCCGGATCGACTCTCCGAGGATGAGAAGGTCCAGCAGATCGTCGACATCATTCTGGAAACCATCGAACCTGATGCCTGGCAGCAGAACGGTGGCGATGCGGCCTCGATCAGATACTACGAAGGTGTCCTGATCATCCGCGCCCCCGACTACATCCAACGACAGATCGGCGGATATCCGTTCGCACCAAGACGCCAGGCCGCTCCGGCCAAACCGCGGAATGGTCGATACGTGACATTCACCGCACCGATCTCGATCATCGAGAATGTGAAGTTCAGAGGCACCACGGTGACCGGCTCCGCCGGAAGCACCGGCAATCCCTGAGGATCACTCCCATGACTCCGAATTCGATTTCAGCGACCGTCGTCGCTGCAGTGGCCGCATGGGCGCTGGCACCAGCACCGGCCCGCGCCAACGACCCCCCATCGAAAGCGAACGCGCCCTCGACCGGTTCGATCCGGATCGTCGGCGCCGACCGCACCTCGCCGACCGGGGGACGCTGGGCGGAGACCGACGCCGAAGTTCACGGTCGACTCGCTTTTCTTCGGCTCGATCTTTTCTGTGACGGGAGCGACCCGCGTCGTGCTCGGCGAGCCTTTGCCGACACGCTTGGTTTGAATTTCATCGATCACTTTCCGCGGCTCTCCCAAGACGCGGCGATCCCGACCGAGATTTCACTCTCCGTGCGGAACGTGACCGCTTCGGAAGCACTCGAACTGCTGATCGATGCGTCCAGCGGCACTCAGCGAGGCGCCTGGCAGGTTCGCGATGGAATTCTCGAAATGGGCCCTCGGCCGACGCTGGCACGTCGGACTCGTCCGATCACCCGAGTCATCGACGTCACGGACCAGTTGCTCGAAGCGCCGTATTTCATGCCCAGTCCGGAAGAGAATCCGCTGACCCCTGATGGCGTGACCCGGAGTCGCCGGTCACCACGAGAAGTCGGTGCCGATCTGGTCGAGAGCATCGTGAACACCGTGGATCCGGATGCCTGGCATCCGGTGACCGAGGCCGAACTCGCCGACGGAGTCGTGGATCCCGTCGATCCTCGCGACCCCCATCGGGGCCGGAATCTCAATCCGAAGGCCATCGACCCGATCACCCGAAACCCGATTCCGATCTACGTGCAGGGGCGATGGGCGACCATCCGCCTGAAGTCGAAGGCCATCGTCGTCCGCGCTCCAGCATTCGTCCTGATGGGAATTGAAGGGCTGCCCAAGCCGGTTCCCCCGCCGGCCTCCATGCTCGAGGTCTCCGACGCCTCCGACTGACCTCCCCGACGTCCGGGGTGGGGTATCTTTCCGAGGACGTGATCTCTTCCAGAAAAAAGAACCTGCAGAGTGCCCCCCCATCGCCGGCCCGGTACGAGGCATCACGGTGGCGTGATCCGCTGGTGATCACGGGCTGCCTGGTCGGCATGGGAATTCTGCTGCTCTGGCTCTCGATCCCCTGGGATGCGAAACTGGCCTGGTTCACCCATCCGATCAGATTCGAACGCGTCGGCCAGGTTCCCGCCGAGACCGTCGCGGGCGTCACCTTGCTCTCGTACCTCGCCCCACTGACCGCCATCGCCTGGCTCGCGGCACCTTGGATCCTGCGACGACTCGAGCGATCCCCATCCGTCCGGTCTCCCCTCGGCGTCCTCCCCACCCCGAGTGGCGGCATTCGACTGGCCGTCCTCGCCCTGACGATCATCGCCATCGTTCCAAGAGCGATGCGGATGGGTGAGAGCCTCTGGTACGACGAGATCGCCGCCATGCTCTCGTTCTCCATCCATGGCCCGGGTCCAGCACTTGGCAACTATTACGCCCTGAGCAACCACGTGCTTCATTCGGCGCTTGCCAGCGTGATGGTCGAAGCCAACGGAGGCGCTGATGAGTTCATTCTCCGCACTCCGGCCTTCCTCGCGGGGATCGCATGCGTTCCCGCGATGTTCATGCTTGGACGAACCGTCGATGGCGACCGGTTCGGAGTGCTTGCCGCGGCGGTGATCGCCTTGATGCCCGTGGCGGTACTTGAGAGTGCCAATGCCCGTGGGTACTCGATGATGATGCTGTTCACGATTCTGGCGACCTGGCAGGTGCTTCGAATCGCCGACGGGAGACGATCCGGTCCATTCTGGTACGCGCTTGCGGTGACCCTTGGATGCTGGTCGCACCTCGCCTTCGCGTTCGTTCCACTCGGACACGCGGTTCTCGCCCTGTCATGGCTGGCCCGCAAGCATCGCCGCGCTTCCGGTTGGCGTCTTTCCGCCGCCCTCCTCCTCGGAGGCATCTCGACCCTTCTGGTGGTCAGCCCGATTCTTCCGGATCTGATCGGTCTTCGACGGGAGTTCGCGGCCTCGGACGGGAATGAACCATCACTCTTCGGCGTGGAGGGCCAGCAGGCACTTCTCCAACTCGGAGGCTCCTGGTTCTGGTGGGCGGCGCTTCCGGGCATCTTGATCGCCGCCGTCGGTATCACCGAGTCCAGTCGCTGGCCCAGACTGAGAATCGCGACCATCGCCGCCGCCGCGGGGCTCTTCGTGACATTCACCTTGCTCTTCGCCGGTGGGGGCTGGGTCTACGCGAGATTCCTGCTCTTCCTCGTTCCGGTCGCGACCTTGCTCATCGCCGCAGGGATCCGAGGACTTGCGTACCTCCCGAATCGTCCCGGGCCGGCGATCATCGCGGCGACGTTGCTGGCGTGCTGCTGGCTGACCGACCTGACGACCCGAGCCGAACGCCAGCCCATCCGAAAAGCGGTCGACCACCTGATCGCCTCCACCCCGCCGGGAACCTCCGTCTGGTCGATCGGACTTGGGGACGACGTCGCCGACTACTACGCATCAGGTCGCGACCTCACCCTGCACTCGGTCTCGGGACTCGGCGTCGGACTCGATTCCGAGACACTTCTCCGAGGCCCCGATCACGTTCTCATGCTCTATCCGGACCTCGTGACCGCGGACGTGCGCGATCTTCTCGCGAATTCGGGCTTCACAGAGAACGCCCGATTCCCGGGGTGGCAGGACTGGGGGCAGGGTGACGTTCTGATTCTCGATCGCGACTGACCCCACTCGTTCCGTGGGGCGGATCACGGATCAATCGTGGCGCAGCGCCTCGATCGGGTCCTTGCGACTCGCGACGATCGCCGGGTAGATGCCGAAGATCAGACCGACCCCGGCAGCCACCAGGAAACTCGCGATGATCGACCAGTTGGTGATGACCGGTTCAAGCTTGAATTCGCCCTCGACGATCCCCTCGAAAAGCGGAAGCGAGAGAAGCCAGGGAACCACTGAGCCGAGCCCGATCGAAATCCCCACCCCGAAGAGAATCCCGAGGATTCCTCCGAATGCCGAAATCGAGCCCGTCTCCACGAGGAACTGGGCGATGATGTGATTCCGAGTGGCGCCGAGCGCCCGACGAACACCGATCTCCCGCGTTCGCTCGACCACGGATGCGAGCATGATGTTCATGATGCCGATGCCACCGACCAGCAGGCTGATCGCCGCGATCGAGACCAGCATGATGTTCCAGATCAACATGGTTCGCTCGGCGTTCTTCAGGAGCTCCCAGGGGACGATCACCTGGATGTCGCGAAAATCGGGATGTCCGACTTCGAGAATGCGGGTGGCACGATTCGCCAGATCGATGACCGAATCGGTATCGGCGGCCTGCAGGTAGATCTCGTTGATCTCGACCTGCTCCCCGCTGAAGGAACCGCTCTCGCGACGAACCACGATGTCGCCGAAACTCCGCTCGGAGGCGGTGACGGGAATATGCACGTCCTTGTTGATGTCCCGGCCGACCAGCGCCACGCCCGCTCCACCTGCCAGCCCGATCGGTTCCAGCACCCCGACGACCTTGAAGACCTGGGCGTCGATTCGAAGGTCCTTGCCGACGGGATCCTCGAGTCGATAGAAGGTGTCCGCGATCTCGGAGCCGATCACCGCGACGGGGGCGGAGTTCTCGATGTCCTCGGCGACGAGATATCGGCCGCCTTCCCGCACCCGAAGATTGGCGGCCTCCGCCAGTGACGGCTCCGTGCCGAACACCTGGCTGACCGTCCGCTCGGTTCGACGGCGAATCTCCGATCCGGAAGCCTTCAGCGGAACCATCATCTTGGCATCACCGAGATATCGCCGGAGCCGCCGAAGGTCCTGACGCTTCAGTCCGTACTCGACCACGAACGTGGTACTGCTACTCGCCGACTGGGTCGATGGAGGCTTCTGGCTCCGGATGATGATGTTGGTCGCCCCGAGGGCGGTGATCTGCCGGAGCGTCGACTGCTTGTTGCCCTCGCCGATCGCCACCACCACGATGACCGCCGCGACTCCCAGGATGATTCCCAGACTGGTCAGGGTCGACCGCAGCTTGTGCAAGCCGAGGTTCTTGATGCCGAGTCGGATGATCTCGAGAATGAAAGCCATGGTGAAGCCGAAAGGACGCAGGAAGAGGCGGGTCGCCCCGCCGGAGGGCCCGATGACGCGGTGAACGAGTCCTCACCGATCTCGGAGCAGGGACATGGTACGAGGAGCCGAACCGGCGAGTCTGCTTCGGGTTTCGACCACAAGCCCTCCGAGATTCGAGCGGGTACCCTTCCCCCGGAGGCGCATGTTCGAACTCATCGATGAAATCGAGGACCCGACGGGTTGCACCTGGACGATCCAGGCCTTGGATTCGGAGGGAAGCCTCCAGAGAACCCGTGTCCGGCTCGGATGGGCCGACTACGGCGTGTGGAGCCCTGATGGAGGGATCTCGCCGGAGCGAGTCGCCGAGGCGGTCGTGGCGTTCGCCCTGGGGCACCCGGAATTCAGCCCGCTCCCGAAGGTTCTCGATGCCGCGATGGCCCGACGGCGAATCCCGGACGCGGACGCGGAAATCGGACGCCTGATTCGTTGAAATTCGTTCCGAGGCCGACCCGCGGCTCCTCAGTCGAGAAGTGACTGGAGCTCCTGCTCCCGGTAGGTGAGCGGAACTTCGACGCTGAAGGTCGACCCCGATCCCGTCTGGCTGGACAAGGCGACGCGAGCACCAAGGAGTTCCGCCAGATCACGGCAGATGGACAAGCCGAGGCCGGTCCCTCCGTGGGACCGCGTGTGCGATGCGTCCGCCTGCCGGAACTTCTCGAAGATGGTCTCTTGAAGATCGGGTGGAATGCCCGGGCCGTGATCCGTGACGCGAAACCGCACCCCGTTGAACCCGTCGTCTCGAAGAAAACTCTCCGCGGCGAGGATGACCACGGAATCCTCCGGTGAGAACTTCACCGCGTTCGAGATGAAGTTGAAGAGGATCTGTTGCAACTTCCCGGCATCCGTCTCCAACTGCGGAAGCCCATCGGGAATGGCGAGTTCGATGGTGATGCGTTTCGCCTTGGCCTGCGGTCGCATGATCGCCGCCAGCCCGTCCATCAGCTCCACCACGTCGACCGGGTCGATCGAGAGTTCCACCCGCCCAGCCTCGATCTTCGCCATCTCCAGGAGCTCCGAGATCATCTCGAGCAGCCGACGAGCACTGACGATGATGTTCGAGAGGTACCGACCCCGCTTCGGATCAGGTGTTTCCTCCCGCTCCGCGAGTTCCTCGAGAAGTTCGGCGAATCCGATGATCGAGTTGAGTGGCGTCTTCAGTTCGTGACTGACGTTCGCCAGAAACTCGCTCTTGAGACGATTCGACTCGAAAAGCCCGATGTTGGCTTCGGAAAGCTCGGTCACCTTGAAGTCGAGGGACTCGTTCATGCTTCGAAGGCGAGCGGCGGTTCGAGCCGTCTCATCGAGCATCCGATTGAACGAATCGGCGAGCTGCTCGAAGTCGTCGCCGGTCTGGATCTCCGCCCGAACCGAGAAGTCGCCCTGTTCGACCCGATCCGCGGTCTCCCGAAGTCGTCGAACCGGTTTCAGGATGACTCGATTCAGAATGAACCAGAAGAGCAGGATCGACAGACCGACCGCGGCGATTCCCACCGCGACGAGATAGATCCGGGTCGAAAGCAACTGACCCGCGGCCAGTCGACTGGGCCGCTCGATCAGGAGCAGTCCGCCCAGCGACGTCGGCGATCCCGCCGCTCCGGGATCGACGTCGCTGGCGATCGCCACCCGCCGCCAGGCCGTCCCCCGCAGTCCACGCGCATATCGGTAGACGATCTCGTTTCCGACTTCGACTTCCTGGAACACTTCTTCAAAATCGGCGGTCGCCTCCATCCGCCGACGGGCATCCGCGGCGAAGGGATTGGCTGCCGGATCGATCTTCGAGATCGGAACGAGTTCGATCGGAAGTGGGCCGTTCGGGATGAGACGGGTCGGGGATTCGAGCCAGGTATCCGCCAGTTGCCGCGAAACCTCCAACTGACTCTGAAAGACCAGTTGTTCCGAGCGGATCCAAGGCAGGGCCAGCGTGCCGGCCACGATCGCAAGCAATGCGATGCCGAAGAGGAACTGAACCTTGTTGGCGAGCGAGAGTCCGGAGGTCATGGCTTGGCGAGTAGGATACGACCCCATGCATCGACCCGGCGCCGATCCCGAAGCAATCCTCCCTTCGGACATCCTCTGTGACTTCTGTACCCGGCCCTGGAGCGACGATATTCCGCTCGTGGAGGGGCATCAGGGCTCCTGCATCTGTGGAAACTGCCTCGCGACGGCCTGGCGTGCCGTGATCGATGCCGGAATCAACGACGCACCACCCCAGACCCCGGAGGAGGACATCACGTCCGGGCCGACCTGGGTCTGTGCCCTCTGCCTCGAGCCACGCCGCGATCCAGCCTTCCAGAGCCCGGTCCGAGAGGAGGCCTTCGTCTGCCGCCGCTGCATCAGACTCGCAGGCCGAGCCCTCGACGGTGACCCGGATCACGACTGGACGAAGCCTTCGAGCGGCGCCGTGGCCGACCGGGAACAGGACGACTGAGGGTCTCGTCCACGCGACCCCGATCAGAATCGACATGCGACTCGCCGCCATTCAATTTCGTTCCGCCCTGCTCGATCGTGACGAGACCTCGAAGCGAATCGTCCGGCACATTCATGCCGCCGCGGAAGCCGGCGCGGAGATCGTGGTCTTCCCCGAGGCTTGCCTTCCGGGATACCCGGTCTGGCTCGCCCGAACGGATGGGGCCGCCTTCAACGACCCCCGGCAGAAGATCATCCACTCGCGGTACGTCGACGCCTCCATCATGCCCTCCCACGGCCATCTGGAACCCATCTGCGCCGCGGCCGCCGTCTGCAACGTCGAGGTCGTGATCGGCGCCGTCGAACGTGCCGCGGATCGAGGCGGTCACACGCTCTACTGCTCCGCGTTCTGGATCGATGCCGAAGGACACATCGTCAACAATCATCGCAAGCTCGTCCCGACCTACGAAGAGCGACTCTGCTGGGGCGCCGGTGACGGGGCGGGGCTTCGTACCCGACGAGTCGGCGGACTGAACATCGGTGTGCTGAACTGCTGGGAGAACTGGATGCCGCTGGCACGGACCGCACTCCAGAGTGACGGCATGGACGTGCACTTGCTGCTCTGGCCGGGGTCAAAGGCGCTCACGCGGGATCTGACGCGAGTCGTCGCCCGAGAGGGCCGATGTTTCGCCGTCAGCGTCGGCGGGGTCCTCGCACCTCAGGACCTCCCCGCCGATCTTCCGGAATTGGCGGAACTTCGGGCGTCGAAGGAGCCGTACCTTCTCGAGGGCGGCTCNGGTGTGGCCGGTCCCGACGGCATCTGGATGGTCGATCCCGACGACCTGCCCTCGGGCGAGGAGACCATGCTCATCGTGGATCTCGACCCCGCGAAGATCCGGGAGGAACGCCAGAACTTCGATCCGGTCGGCCACTATTCGCGACCCGACGTCTTCGAACTCGCCATCGACCGAAGACGACAGGCCNTCGCCGGATTCATCGACGATGCGACCCCGACGATCTCCCCGACGGGCGGACCGTCGGTCGACGGGCTCGACCACCTCGTCCTCACGGTTCGCGATCCCGATCACGCGGTGCGTTTCTACCGAAGCGTCCTTGGATTCGAGGAATTCCGAATCGGCGATGAGCACCGAGGCCTCCGATTCGGCGGCCAGGAGATCGTCCTTCGAACGGAGGATGACGAGTCAGGCGTCCAGAGCAGCCGTGCCACCTGGGGTAGTGCCGATCTCTGCCTGATCTCACGAACGCCGATCGAGACGTGGCTCGTCCACCTGAAACGCTACGGTATCCAGATCGTGCAAGGTCCCGTGGACCGATCCGGGGCCACCGGCCCGATTCGATCGGTCCACTTTCGGGACCCCGACGGAAACCTGATCGAGATCGCGAATCGTCGGCCGACCCGACCTCATGACGCTCCCCCCCCGCCGGGCCATGATCCGACGGGCTCCTGAATCACTCCACTTGAAACGGACTCTCCCCAATGATCGAACGAAGATCCCTCGCCATCCTCCGAGCCGAACGCCGACAGGGCAAGACCAAGAAGATGGGCATCATCGCCATTGCGCTGATGCTGCTCGCGTTGGTCGGATATGTCCTGACCAATGACGAGTCCACCGTTGCCGGTGAGGGTGGCGAAGAGATGGTCGGGGAATGATCCGGACCGGGCCCGATTCCGCCCTCAGCGGATGAGCCGCCGAAGCAACTCCGGCGTTCGCGCAAACTCGTCGAGTGGCATCCACTCATCGGGTTTGTGCGCCACGCCGATGTTGCCGGGGCCGAAGACCACCGACTCGCATCCAAGTCCGACGAGACGCCCCGCATCGGTCCCGAAGTTCGCGCCATGCGAGCCATGGTCGCCGACCAGATCCGCGACCTCGGCGAGGAAGTCCGCGTCGGAGTCGATCGCATAACTCGGNGTGTTGTTGAGGTCGATGACCAGGCATTCGTCGCGGGCGGCCATCGGAAGCGGACTCTCGAGATCTCCNGATCTCATGTCCACGCCGATCCCCCGTCCTTCGATCGCCGAGCGGAGCCGGGGAAGNAACTCTTCCGCCGACTGGCCGGGAAGAAGTCGGACCCCGACTCGAATCACGCATGACTCGGGCATGACGTTGATCGCCGATCCACCCTCGATGCCTGCGACCGTGAGAACCGGAAACGGTGTCTCCGGGAAGAGATCGCTGGCGTCCAGTCGTTCCTCGACCATCGACTGTCGCAAATCTCGCAATCCCTCGAGCACCGGCATGGCCCGCTCGATCGCGTTCACGCCTCGATTNGGAAATCCAGTGTGGCCCCCGAGGCCGCCCACCACGATCGCGATTCCCAGATGCCCCTTGTGCCCGCGAACGGGCTGAAGCGACGTCGGTTCGCCGACGATGGTCCGACGGGGCAACGGACGCCCCGCCCACTGCGCCGCGAATTGCCCGGCGCCCACGGTGCCGATCTCCTCGTTGCAAGTCAAGAGCAACCCGAGCGGCGCTTCAAGAGAGCCGGCATTCGCCGCCTCGCGGAGCAGGTTGATCGCAATGGCGTCGAACCCCTTCATGTCGCACGCGCCACGGCCGATCGCCCGATCACCTTCGACCCGCAGGATGAACGGATCCGCGGTCCATTCCGGCTCGGTCGCGGGAACCACATCGACGTGTCCGCAGAGGAGCAGGCCCTCACCGTCCCCNTTGGAGGGTGGCCCGGTCTCGAACCAGAGATTCTCCTGTTCACCGCCGCAGTCGAATCGCTCGACCCGGATCTTCGAGTGGTCGAGGTAGTCGCACACGAAATCGCCCAAAGGCCGAGTCGGACGCTTCGTGGCGCTGGTGGTATCGAAGGACACCAACCGGGCGAGAAGATCAAGGTCGCTGAGAACGCTCATGGCACCAGCCTAGCGATGAATCGAGGGCGAAGCTCCGAAGACGGTCTCATCGCTTTCGAAGGGTCATGGAGTGAAAGGGACGGCCCTCCCGCCGGAACTTCCGCTCGAAGTTGGTACCGACGACCTCGCCGTCTCCCGCCGATTCGGGCGACTCGAACTCGCCTCGCTCGAAGAGATCCTGATGACGATCCGCATGATCCTCGTACCAGGCCCAGAGATCGTCGTGGTCGGTGACCAGTCGGAGTTCCCCCCCCGNCACGATCACCCGATGGAACGCCCGCATCGTCTCGTCCTGAACCACCCGTCGCTTGTGATGACGCGTCTTCGGCCAGGGATCGCTGAAGTAGAGATGGACGACCTCGCAGCTCTCGTCCGGGAGCCGATGGCTCACGATCTCCGAGGCGTCGTCGTGCAGCACCCGGACGTTCTTCATCGCGTGGCGTCGCACGCGATCCGCGGCGTATCGGAAGAACTCTCCCGCCCACTCGATTCCCAGATGGTTGGTCTCCGGCTGCAGCACCGACTGCTGAACCAGGAAGGTCCCCTTCCCCGAGCCGATCTCGAGTTCGAAGCGACGATCCGGATTCTCGAAAAGCGTCCGAGGATCCCACGGACCGTCCTCGAAGGGAGGCAGGTCGCTCCGATCAAGTCCGTATCCATCGAACTGCAGTTCTCGACCGCGGCTGAGACCAAACGACATGATTCACTCCTTGAAGATCCGAGACTTCACGAATCCTATCTCTTGTCGGCCGCCGGAACCCGCAGAATGAACTCCGCGATCTTCTCCATCGGCGCTTCATCCATGGTGATGTCGATGATCGCATACTCCTCGACGGCGCCGGTCGTCGTCGGTTGAAGGAGATGATTGAGCCCCTCGAATTGTGCGATTTCGACCTCCCCGCCGCCCGCCTTGACCGCCGCCTCGATGGCCGGAAGATTCTGCTCGTGCCAGACCTGGACATCCAGCGTTCCATTGATCGCCAGAATCGGAACCTTGATCCGCTCGAAGGCCCGCGACGGATCGAAACGGATGAACTCCAGCATCCAGGGTGAGGTCATCTGCTGGAAGGCCTGCCGCTCCAACTGACGAATCGCCTCTTCCTCGGGCGAGAGACCATTGAGTTCGAACTGGGCTTTCTGAAGCCCCCGGATCGCGGCCATCACCTGCGTCTCGTCGAACGGTTCGAGTCTGGCCGACTCGATCACGCTCGCCTGGTTTTCCAGCACGGCGGCCATCCCGGCCTCCCCGATGCCCGCCGCCAGCATGATCCGTTTCATCTGCTCTTTCAGCACTTCCCCGCCGTCGACGCCGGTACCCGCGATCGAGATCACGAACGCCGGTGCGGCCTTGGGATAGCCCGGGGCCATTCCAGCGCCGACCAGAGCGGCGACGATGCCACCTTCACTGTGTCCAGCGACGCCGCAGCGGCTTGGATCGACATCCGGTTGCGTCTTCAGAAACGCCAGCGCCGCAGCAGCGTCATCGGCGAAGTCCCTGGTGGTNGCAGTCGAGAAATCGCCGCTGCTCGCGGCGACCCCTCGGTCGTCGTAGCGAAGCGTGGCGACGCCTCGTCTGGCGAGCCGATCGGCAAGTACCAGGAAGGGCTTGTGGCCCATGAGCTCCTCGTCACGATTCTGCGGCCCGCTTCCGGTCGCCAACACCGTCGCCGGCGCGCCGGCCTTCCCGGAGTTCGGCGGAACGAAGAGGGTTCCGCCCAGTTCATGCCCGCCCCGCGTCGGAATCACCACCTCGCGAACCTCGTACGGAAATGGTGGAAGTGGATTCTGCGGGCGCTTGCTGACTCGGACCTTGCCGAGTTCCGCACGTTCGAAGCTCGTCTTCAGGTTCAGGGGCCCTTGGGTGAAGATCCCCGTGAAGGTGTCACCCTCCGGCGTCANGGCCAGCGTCGCCGACCCGGGAATCGGGAGACGCCAGGCCGTGGCACCTTCCACTTCGGTCGCGGTGGGGAACATCTGCAGTGCCCGGACGCTCTGCGACGGGATGTCGATGATCGCGACCGGGCTGCCTTCGATCTCGGCGAGCACGATGGTGATGCCGAGGGTGTTTCCAGCCGGAAGCGTGACCATTCCGTCATGCCGTACCGCACCGTCGGCGGCACGAACATCGGGGCGACGTTCGAGGTCGAAGCCGACCGACGCGAGATCCATCACGGACTCCGGGCCCTCCACGAAGCGAAACACTCCACGCGGCGGCGGCCCAGGCTGAAGTTCCACGCGTCCGGTGACACCGCTCGCGGCCATCTCGAAGACCAGCGAGTCCGTCTCGATGCTGATCTTGTCGGCGAGCCGATCGAACAACCCCAGCTTCGGGACGGTGATCATCACTTCCGGAGGCAGGCCCGCCTCCGAGACAGGCCGGACATCGACCTGCATGAAAAGTCCACCACCCGGACCGGGGATCGAACCCGACCAGGCACCCGTGAGTTCCTCCACAATGTCGCCGGCGACGAGCGTCGAGGCGGGCATCAACGCCGTCAGCAACACGAACAGACCGAGCATGGCCCGAGGGACGCCGTGGCGGATGAACGGGATCGTGAACATGGCGATGGACCTCCTTGAAGTACTCGACGAAACACCGCGAGCCGACCGCCGTCGAAACAAACCGGCCCTGATGCGCCGCGATCATCCTCGAAATTCAGTTGATCGTCGAACGATCACGTCTTCAGGGCCGCCGAGAGCGGCCACAGACGGGATCACGAAGACTCAGTCGTCTTCCGCCGACGTTTCCACCGGCGGGTCTCCAGGGCGAGCCCAGTCGATCCTCGCCCCGGTCTTCCAAAGCGCTTCGATGTCGTAGTAAAAGCGTTGTTCCGGCTCGAANAGATGCACGACCGTATCGACGAAGTCGACGACNACCCAGGTCCCGCCCGAATCACGATTCGTGCGGAAGGGCGGATCGCCACCTTCCTTGCCGATGTCCTCAAGCGCCTGNGCGACCGACTTCATCTGCCGCCCGCTGGTTCCGCTGGCGACCACGATGTAATCCGAGACCTGACTCAGGCCACGGACATCGAGCACCCGGACGTCGGAGCACTTCATATCGGAACAGGTCCGGGCGCACTCGATGGTGAACGCCCGGACCTTTTCCGGATCACTGTTGGATCTGGTTCGACTCAACTGATCAGAGACCAAGCAGGCTGGAGATGTTCGGTCCAACCTTCACGATGAGGGCGGCGAACACCACCGAAACGACGCTGACCAGCTTGATGAGAATGTTCAATGCAGGGCCCGAGGTGTCCTTGAAGGGATCGCCGACGGTATCGCCGACCACGCCCGCCTTGTGGGAATCCGAACCCTTGCCACCGAACTTGCCGGTCTCGATGTACTTCTTGGCGTTGTCCCAGGCACCACCGGCGTTCGCCATGAAGATCGCGACCGCGAAACCGCACNCCAGGGTGCCGGCAAGCAGACCCATGACTCCCGCGACGCCGAGGATGAGGCCCACCAGGATCGGAACCGCGACCGCCATGAGGGAGGGAACGACCATCTCCTTCTGAGCACCCGCGGTGGAGATGTCCACACACGATGCGTAGTCGGGGTACTCCTTGCCATCGACCTCGATCTGATACGGCCACTTGAGGGGGTCGGCGATGTCCTCGTCGCTCATGCCGTTCTTCTTGAATCCGCTCTTCATGATCTTGAACTGGCGTCGACACTCGTCGATCATCGCGAAGGCCGCTCGGCCCACCGCGTTCATGGTCATCGCACAGAAGACGAACACCAGCATCACGCCNAGGAAGAGACCTGCGAGAACCTTGGGGTTCATGAGCGTGACGTTGTAGAACTGAAGGAGCTGCGGGATGGTCGCCCGATCGGTCGGAACGACCTCGAAGAAGTAGGACTTGTTGTCCACGTCCATCGAGAAGAACGTGCCGTCGCCCATGGACTTGGCGTCCTTCATGTTCCAGGAGCCGGTTTCGAAGCCGGCCTTGATGTCGCTTCCATCACGCGAGGTGAGGAGAAGCGCACCGAGGGGAGCGGTCGTTTCCGCGGAGGGATCGCCGTCGATCGCGAAGATGCCGTGACCTTCGTACACGAAGGTCTCGGACTGCACCTGCTCCGGCGTGGAATCCACATTGCCGAGCTGGGTCTTCACCGTGATCACGTAAGCCGCGAGCAGGGCGAGGGCGGTCAGGGCGGCGGAACCGATCGCGAAGCCCTTGCCGGTCGCGGCGGTCGTGTTCCCGAGCGAGTCGAGCATGTCGGTTCGTTCGCGGACATACGGCTCTTGATGGGTCATCTCGGCGTTGCCGCCGGCGTTGTCGGCGATCGGGCCGTACGCATCGGTCGCGAGGGTGATGCCCAAAGTCGAGAGCATGCCGACCGCGGCGATGCCGACGCCGAACACACCCATCAGGAAGGTGTCGCCACCGCCGGCGGCGACGAAGGAGACGAGGATCGCGACCACCACGGTGATCAGGGGAATCCAGGTCGACTTCATGCCTTCGGCGATACCCGAGATGATCACGGTGGCAGGTCCCATCTGGGCCTGCTCGGCGATGCGCTGCGTGGGGGCGTGCTCGTAGGACGTGTACTGCTCGGTTCCCCAAGCGATCACGAGTCCGGANANCAGGCCGACCACGATGGCGATCCAGAGACGCCACCAGACGATTCCAGCCAAGGCCATTTCTTCACCGCCGAGTGCAAACCAAAGCAAGCCAGCCGAACCAAGCACGATGAGGGCGGAACTCGCCCAGACGCCGCCGTGAAGGCTCTTCAGGAGCTGAGCGAGCGTGGCCCCCTCCTTCGTCCGAACCACGAAGATGGCGAGGATGGAAGCCAGGATGCCGAGACCTGCCAACGCGGGCGGGACGGTGACCAGGCGGAGGGAGTCCGCGTCACCGAGGGAAAGCTGCACCGCGGCTGCGGCGGCAAGCGCCATCGCGGCAAGCACTGATCCGTAGTACGACTCGTAGAGGTCGGCGCCCATGCCGGCGACGTCACCGACGTTGTCGCCGACGTTGTCCGCGATGGTCGCGGGGTTTCGAGCGTCATCTTCGGGAATACCCGCTTCGACCTTGCCGACGAGGTCGGCACCGACGTCCGCGGCCTTGGTGTAGATGCCGCCGCCGACTCGAGCGAAGAGGGCCTGCAGCGAGGCACCCATCGCGAAGCTCAAGGTGACGGTCGTGATGTCGACCAGGCCGGAACCGAAGCTCTCGCCGAGAACGACGTAGAGAACGAAGAACCAGAGCGAGATGTCGAGCAGGGCGAAGCCCGTCACACAGAGACCCATGACCGCACCGGCGCGGAAGGCGACGGTGAGGCCCTGGTTGAGCGATTCCTTCGCCGCCGCGGTGGTTCGGGCGGAGGCGTTGGTCGCCGTCTTCATCCCGAAGAATCCACACAGACCGGAAAGCAGACCGGCGACGGCGACGCCACCGACCGTCCAGAAGTCCTGCAGACCACCCGCTGCCATCACCGCAAGGAGAACCAGCAGTGCGACGAAGACGCCGGTCACGATGCGGTTCTGTCGACCCAGATAGGCGCCGGCACCATCCCGAACCGCCTTGGCGATCCGGATCATCTCGCTGTCGCCTTCGGTGTGACTCATCACCGAGCGATAGAAGAAGTACGCCGCGATCAATGCCACGATCGCACCAATCGGCGCGAGGAACCAAGCCGGAGCTTTCGTGATGCTCGGCATCTCCGCGAGGGTGAATCCAGTCTGAATCAGCGTGTTCATCTGAGAAAGGGTCCTTGAGTGGTCACCGCTCGGTACGAGAGGTGGAATTCGAGGGCGAAGAGTCTTTGGACGCTCCGCAGGTCATCCATGGAATGGAATGATTCGACGACGAAAAGTTGGAAAGGTCGATGCTCACCGACCTCCTCGATCAGAAACAACCCCGGAACCGCCGACTCGACGGCAACCACTCCCACCGACCTTCTGGATCGATCGGGAGGGCATTGGGGAAGTCATCGGCGTATCAGGTCCTCGATCGCCAATCGCCGAGGATTCCCTCCGTTGAATCAGCGGATGGGCATGTCCGCGCGAGCCACGCGAGCAACCCGCTTGCGGGCCTCTCGCCGGTTGCGCTCGGAGGGCTTTTCGAAGTACTGACGCTTCTTCACGTCCTTCGTCAGGCCTTCTTTTTCGCAGAGCTTCTTGAAACGGCGGAGCATCTGCTCCGCACTCTCGCCACCGCGAGCCTTGATTCGAATCGCCATAACCGTCGCTGCTCCGGACCGCAAAATGCGGTGTTTCTTGAGGGGAATGGGGCATTACACCCAATCCCCCGATGCACCGCAAGGGCTTGTCCCCTTCGAAACGAAAGGAACCCGGCGTTCCGGTGGCCCAGAACCCACCCCCAGACCCACGAAAGCAGGCTACCAAGTGGGTGATTCCCTCTCCTCGATAGACATAAGTGCATGTAAACAAAGCACTTGTCATGCGCGCGAGCCGATTTCCCCTCGCGTGACCGGACCATCCTCCGGGATTCCTGAGTTCCGGCAAGTTTTCCAATCGAATCCAAGGCTAATCTGACTGCTCTCCCTCGCCCCGGTGGAACTTCCTTCATGCCGACTCTGGTCGATGCCTACAACGTGCTGCATGTGGTCGGGGTTCTTCCGCCGGAACTGGCCGGAATCGACCTTGAGGAACTCGCCACACTTCTGACGGGGAGTCGTTTCGATCGCGACGAGGTCCTGCTCATCTGTGATGGGGTTCCGAAGCCGCATCGGGTCGACGGTGATGGACGGATTCACGTTCGATTCGCCGGGGCCGGTACGACCGCTGATGAACTGATCATCCATCTGGTCCGGACTTCCTCGGCGCCGCGGCGACTCACCGTCGTCTCCAGCGACCGAGAGATCATGGAACACGCCCGCCGCCGACGCGCGGCGGTCCTCAGTTCGGAGTCCTTCCTCACGCTCCTGGCCAAGGACCACGGTGGAAAGTCTCGCTCGCAGTCTGATGCAACGAGAGGTTCCGACGAGACGCACCGTCCCAACCGACGGCAAGTGGAAGAATGGCTCGAACTCTTCAACGTCGAGGATGATCTTCTCGATCTCGACGCCCACGCCCCGCGACCGTCACGCTCCTCCGATGATCCGCCACGACCCCGTCAAGATTCCACCTCGCCACTCGTGGACTCTGCGGATGACGCCTCGAACTCCGCCCTTGAGGCCGGTCATCTCGACGAGATCCGCCTCGAAGACATCGAACGGATCGACATGTCCGAACTGCTGGATGAGACGGGGCGACTCCGAAGAGCCATCGAAGACGAACCAGCTCCCGGCGATGACCCGGACTCTGCAGATCGGCCATGATGCAACGCCACCTCGACGAGAACCCTCCCATGAACTTCGACCATCCTCCCGCCGACCCGCTCACCGTCTTCGACGAATGGTTCCGCCACGCCGAACTTCACGCCGGACTCCCCAACCCCAATGCGATGACCGTCGCGACCGCGAACGCCGAGGGACGGCCGACCGCCCGCATCGTTCTCCTGAAGCAGTTCGACGCCCGCGGCTTCGTGTTCTTCACGAACCAGCAGAGCCGGAAGGCCGAGGATCTCGCGGTGAATCCCGCGGCCTCGTTGCTCTTCCACTGGGACAGCCTCGAGCGGCAGATTCGAATCGAAGGTTCCATCGAGCGGACGTCGGATGCCGAAAGCGATGCGTACTTCAACAGCCGCGCCCTCGAAAGCCGGCTGAATGCGATCGCAAGCGATCAATCTCGACCGATCGAGGACCGTGAGGCACTCGAAGCACGGCGCGCGGCGGTCGACGCCGCGCATGCCGATGGCCGGACACCGGCACGACCTCCACATTGGGGCGGCTACCGAGTCATCCCGTCACGCTTCGAGTTCTGGGGTGGACATCCTCATCGCCTGCACGACCGAGTGCTCTACGTCGCCGATGGCGACGGCGGATGGACGACCTCGCGGCTCATGCCCTGAGGCTCGCGACCCGATCGGCATTACCCCATCCGGCATCAATCTTCCGAAGAGCCGGTCCTGGCGAACTTGCGACGGCGATTCTCCTTGCGGGGAGGAACGAAACCGCCGCGAACTCGAACGCCATCGGCACCCGCGTCGCGGAGACGAGCCACCAGCGCGTCATCGGGGACCACGCGGATTCCCGGCGATGAAAGCACGACGTGCTGGCCGTTCGCCAGTCGGAGATGAACGACCGTCTCGACCGGACGACCCGAGAGTGCCTGAACGCTCCCGGCCGCCTGCTTCAACTGCCCCGAGACGAACTCCATCCGCCGCCGAACCATCTCTTCGGTCTCGTCATCCCGCGTCTGATCGAAGAGGATCTCGATCTTCGTGGAAAGCAGACTCGCGACCTTGTCGATCGGAATGATCTGTTCGACGACGATCTGCGGCTCTCCACGGCCAGTCTCGACCTGCCCCACCAGAACGACGGTCCGATCAACCTGGATCTCCTCGGCATGCCGGGCGAACGCTTCGCTGAACACCACGCCTTCGACCGTCCCGTGCTTGTCGGACAGCGTGGTCATCGCCATCTTGGCCCCGTTCCGGGTGATGACCGGACGAACCCGGTTGATCACCCCCGCGAACACCACCGGACTCTCGTTGGGGAGTTCGCCGAGCCCCGTGCTGACCACGTTGCAGAACTCGGTGATGATGTTTCCGATTCCATCCAGCGGATGCCCGGAGACGTGAAATCCAAGCGTCTCCTTTTCTTCGGCGAGCCTGGTCATCTGGTCCCACGGCTTCACTTCCGGAAGCGGCAGTCGCGGTGCCACCCCGGCCGCTTCGCCGTCGTCATCCCCGCCGCCGAAGAGCATGTTCTGGCCGGCGGATCGATCGGCGGCCAACGACTTGCCGGCCTTGAATGCATCCGGCACCGCGGCGAGCATCGCGGCTCGAGCGTCCTCGCCGTGCACCGAGTCGAAGGCGCCGGCTCGAACCAGCGACTCGATCGCCTTCTGATTGATCCGGGCGTGATCGATTCGTTCGCAGAATTCGTGCAGCGACTCATACGGCCCATCCGCGTCTCGCGATTCGACGATGGAGGCGATTCCGTCCTTCGCGATCCCCTTGATCGCTTGAAGGCCGAACCGCACATGCCCGCTGCAGTTGGACGGTCGTTCGCCGGAGTCGAAGACGACGTTGAAGTCCTCGCCGGAGAAGTTCACATCCGGGGGACGGACGTCCACGCCCACGTTCGGCTTGTCCGGGGTCGAATCCGGGAATGGGACCCGAAGACAGTCTTCGAGATAGACGGACCAGTCCTCGACCTTCTTGGCCTGGCTCTCGAAGGTCAGCACCGCCGCCATGTACTGGTTCGGGAAGTACGTCTTCAAGTAGGCGGTCTGATACGCCACGATCGCATAGCCCGTGGAGTGACTCTTGTTGAATCCGTAACCCGCGAACTTCAGGATCAACTCGAAGAGTTCCTCCGCCTGTCTGGCTTCGACACCCTGCTTCGCGGACCCCGCCACGAATTCCGCACGCGCGGAGTCGATGACGCTGATCTTCTTCTTCGAGATCGCCTTGATGACCGTGTATGCCGTGCGGAGCGGGATGCCACCGAGGCCGTGCAGCACCTGCATCACCTGCTCCTGATACACCATGATGCCATAGGTCTCGGCGGTGTAACGATCCACGATCTCATGCACCGAGGGCACCTGCTGCTGCCCGTGCTTTCGAGCGTTGTAGTCGGGGATGAGATCCATCGGACCGGGTCTGAAGAGCGCATTGGCGGCGATCAGATCCTCGAGCCGGTCAGGCTGCATCTCGGTGAGCAGCTTCCGCATTCCTCCCGACTCGAACTGGAAGATCCCACTGGTGTCGCCCCGGCGGAACAGATCAAGAACCTGCTGGTCATCCAACGGAACCCGTTCCAGATCAAGCGGATGGATCGCGGTTCGCGCCGCGGCGGTCCCATCGCTCGGCTTCTCCCGCCCCACCGCGGCCCAGATCTGCTCTTCGGGGATGGATTCGAGAATCAACTGACGAGCTCGCTCGATCGTGGAGAGCGTCCGGAGCCCGAGAAAATCCATCTTGAGCAGGCCGATGCGTTCGCAGGTCGGACCGTCCCACTGCGTGACGACCTCTTCGCTTCCGGAGGTCTTGCAGAGCGGGACGATGTCATCCAGCGGTCGCGTCGCCATGATGACCCCGGCGGCGTGAACCCCGGCATGCCGCGCATGGTTCTCCAACGCTCTCGCGGCGCCGAGCACCCGTTGCACGCGAGGATCACCATCCGACGCGGCCTGAAGTTCGGGCTCCTTCTGCAGCGCCTCCTCGATGGTGATGTTGAGCTCGGCCGGTACCAGGTTCGCGAGTTGCTGGCCTTCGGACGGTGCGAATCCCATCACCCGGGCGACATCCTTGATCGCCGCCTTCGCCTTCAAACGACCGAAGGTGATGATCTGCGCGACGTGCCCGTACTTCTGACGGACATGATCGATGACTTCGGATCGGCCGTTCTGGCAGATGTCGATGTCGATGTCGGGATACTCGGCGCGATCCGGGTCGGTGAACCGTTCGAAGAGCAGCCCGTAGTGAACGGGACAGGCATTCGAGAGCCCGAGCACGTACCCCACCATCGTGCCCACACCGGATCCACGAGCATTCGATGGAATACCTCGCTGCCGCGCCCAGTTCACGAAGTCCCAGACGATCAGGAAGTAGGCGGAGATCAGTTTGTCCGCGAGCACCTGCAATTCACGCTCGAGCCTCGCTCGGATCTCCTCGGTGACCCCTTCGGGTCCGTAGCGCCAGATCAGGCCGGCCTCGCAGAGATCCCGCAACGCACGATCGCATCCGTCCTTCAACGCCTCGGCATCCGCGGCATCGGCGGACTGCTCGTCGAACGGTCTAAGTTCGAAACGGGAACAGTATCGCTTGAACCACTCCGTCAGATCACCGCCGTCGTAGCGCGGCGGCTCTCCGGGATGCACCACCTCGACCACCGGTGCATGATTCTCCCCTTCGGAGAGATCGACATTGCAGCGATCGGCGATTCGAACCGTGTTTCGAAGTCCTTCCTGCTCGTCCGCTTCGGGAAAGAGCGTCTTCATCTCCTCGGCGTTCTTGACGTAGAGCTGCTCCGGATACCGCAGCCGATCCGGATCATCCTTGGTCTTGCCCATGCTGATGCAGCAGAGCGTGTCGTGGTCGTCGTGATCTTCGGCGTTCAGGAAGTGGGCATCGTTGTCGATCACCAGAGGAAGATCGAGCTCCGCCGCCAGTTTCTTGAGCAGCGGATTGATGCGCTCCTGCTCCGGCACGTGTCGCTGAAGTTCGATGTAGAAACGAGGCTCTCCGTCCTCACCCGGCGCGAACGTCTCCGCATGCCACGTCGCTTCGGCGACCGCGAGATCCCAATGCCCCTGATCGTTGGTCCGTACGAAGTTGGTGAGATGGAACGCGACCGAGGAACCGAGATGCCCGTTGATCGCGACCAGGCCGTCGCTCCAATCCGCGAGCGTGCTCTTGTCCATCCTCGGCTTGTAGTAGAAGCCGTTGAGATAGGCGTCGGAACTGAGCTTCATCAGATTCCGCCAACCACCGATGTCCAGAGCGAGCAGGACGAGGTGGAATCCACCATCGGCCACTCCCGTTCGCGTTCGATCCCGTCGATCTCCGGGCCGCCCGTCTCGATCGGGCGCGACGTACGCCTCGATCCCGAGGATGGGCTTGATGCCTTCCGCTCGGGCGGCCGCGTGGAACTCGAATCCCGCGTGCAGATTTCCGTGGTCGGTGACCGCGACCGCGGTCATTCCGAGTTCCTTCACGCGTCGAACGAGGCGTTTGATCCGGTTCCCGCCATCAAGGAGGGAATACTCGCTGTGAAGATGAAGGTGGACGAAGTCGTCCGCGGCCTCGGGTTTCTTCCCGGCGGCGGCAGACTTCTTGCCGGTCTTGGCGGCCTTCGATTTCGGGCGTTCGATCTTCTCAGCCATCATCACTCCATCCTTGGACGATGAGGCCATGGTAGACGCAGAACCCCCCTGAATCCCCCGATGATCCCTGCATCGGCGCCCGATCCACGGCGTCGCGAGCATCCCGTGGGAGAATCTCCGACCTTCCGAGCGGATCGCGTCGTAGGATGTCAGCCATGGAGATTCCCGATCCAACCCAGCGAACCCCGTTCGTCCGCGTGATCAACGTCGGACAGCAGATGGGTGATGGTTGGCGTCGAATCGACCGTGGTGGGCCCTTCAGCCGGTTCCTGGCCGGTCTCACCGCGATTCTCCTCGCCGTCCCGATCCTCGTGATCGGCCTCGTCCTGCTCCTGACCCTGACCGCCTTCGGAATCGCGGCGGCGCTGGTGAGCCTCGTCATCGGGCGACGCCCGGGCCAGAGAAAAGCCGCCGCGCCAACCGAACCCGGACGCGAAAACGTCCGAGTGATTCCACCGCGGTCCTGATCCAGCTCCGGCCCGGATCGACTCCGGTCATCCCGGCCCGACGATCACTCGGCCAGCCACCAGGCTCGAAGGCTTCTGGCCACCGGTCCCGGAGTCCCGTCACCGATCTGTTCTCGCTCGACACCGGTGACCGGCAGTACGCCCCAACTCGAGTTGGTGAGCAGAACCTCATCGGCCTCGAGCACCGCATTGATGTCGACCATCTTCCGCTGGACCAGCCGACCTTCGCCCGCCGCCCAACCGAGGACTTCCGCTCGGACCACGCCGGGAAGCACCGGAGACGGAAGCCCGCCCTCGGGTTCCTCGCCTCGGGCCAACGGCGTGATGAACTCCCCGTCCTTGACGAGGATCACGTTGCTGACACAACCGCCCGCGAGGTGATTCGAGACCGTGAACCAGAGTGCTTCGCTCGCGTTCTTGGCGGCGGCGGACTGGAGCTCGGCGAGCCGAGGCCAATAGGCCAGTGTCTTGTGCGCCGCAAAGGGATCGAGGGGATTCGCCCGCGAATCGGCCACGGTGGCTCTGATGCCCTTGTCGTAGAGTTCGTCGGGATAGGCGGTGGCGGGCTGAGCCACGATGAGGATCGTGGGTTCGTGACCGTTTCCACCACCATGAAGAAGATTCAAGTCGCCGCCGCTGATCGTGAGTCGGACCCTGGCGGTCTCGAGCTCCGCGGCTGCGACCGTCGCGTGAATCGCGTCGGCCAGCGGCCCCGCCTTGAGGCGATCACTCAGGCGAGTCTCCCGCAATGACTCTTCCAGTCGGTCGAGATGCTGATTCAGATGCACGACCCGGGAACCACGTGCCATCATCGTCTCGAAAAGACCCACCGCATGCTGAAAGCCGGCGTCGAACGCCGAGACGCGAGCATCTTCGAGCTTCTCGAGTTTTCCGTTCAACCAAACCGCGGTCATGAGTCGTTTCCGGAGTCAAGTTCGGTCGAACTCTCCGACCTGCGAGGATCACGGCGCACATCCCGAAGCCGAGGGGGGCGTTCCGCCCACCCGAGCACGACTCGTCTTCCGCCGTCTCCGACCACCGTCGCGGTGGCGGTCTCTCCAAGATGGTCCGAACGAACCTTGATCGATTCGATGCTTCGAGGCTGCTGGAGGTCGTCGATGGCGGCCCTCGCCATGGGCTCGAGACTGAACCCGGAACCGGCGGTGCGATCCGCGGAGCCGGAGTCGGATCCGCTCAAGAGTCTGGTGGTCGCGGATCGGACCTCTCCCTTCCACGCCTCCGACGAATCGGACGTGAGGTACAGGAGGCCCGCAATCGCGAGCGCAAGCGACGGAAAGAGGAATCGCCGAGCCCACCACGTCTGGGTCTTGGAGGAGGAGGAAATCACGGCCCGAGTGTACGCGACCCTGCGATTGTGCGACTATTCGCGAAGTGGGGGTTCCAGTTCTTGATCATTCCTCTCGGCACGAGATCCCGAGCACGCCAGATGCTCGAAATTCGAAGACGCCCCGCGGTTCCTTGTCCGAACTGCGGTGGGAATCTGCGTGCGGGATCCCGTCGATGGAACTCCGACCCCCCGATGATGATTCGCCAATGCAGCCGGTGCGACTTCGCCCATGCAGGATCGATCTCCCTGGCGATGTGGGGTCCTCGACGCTCGATGCGAATCCTCGGCTCGCGAGCCTTCCTCCTCGCCACGCTCTGCCTCGCGATCACCACGGCGGGATTCAACGTGTCGATGCCGACCAGCACCACTTTCTTCTCCGGGTGGTTCCTCGGGCAAATCGCATTCGGTCTCTTCGCGGGCGGCATCATGCGAATTCTGGTCCCGCGGGCGAGCATCGTCTTGCTCACCGTGTTCTGGATGAGCCTTCTCATGCTCGGAGTGATCTTCCAGGGATGGATGACGCTCGTGATCTCAAGCGGCCAGTCCGAGTACTTCATGCCTCCGCCGCCGCCCTCTCTTCCCGATATTGCGTATCTGTTCGGGTATAAGATCCTTCCAGCAGCGGGCGGGTTCTTCGTCGCGGCACTGTCCGTCTCCACGGCCCGAGAGGGAATTCGCATCGCGATCAACCGGCGGCGAGGTGACGATTCATGAGTGCCAACCACAGCCCCGAGAACGAAGTCCCCACGAGCAGCCCGCGAGAAACCCAGACCGGTACTCGCCTGATCGGGACCCGAGCCTGCCTCCGTTGCCATCACGAGCTCGACGGCCAGCCGATCATCCGGATCGAGCCGGAAGGCCTGCTCGTCGCCCGGTGCCCGGAATGCGGACGGGCCTCACCCGTTCTCGAGTACCCGGTGCTCGGCCATTGGGGATCGCGGCTGGGAGTCGGTCTGCTCTTGCTCTACATCGTCATCGCGGTCGCAGCGGTGCTGAGCGTCGCCGCCACGTGTTTCGGCATCGCGCTCCAGATCACCGAGTCCTCGTATCGCGGCCTCCGCACGTTGATCCAATCGAAATGGGACGTGGCCTCGAGGGAGTCGGCGTTCGACACTTCCAACACCTGGGAGGCGAACCTGGCCTGGTGGCACGAGCGGGGGCCGGGCATCATCGCCGAGTTCGAAGCGACCCAGGGCCTGGGCTTCAGCTCGCTGCCGATTCTGGAAATGGGAGGGTTCGCTCTCCTCGCGGCCCTGTTCGGCGTGATCTGGGCAGGACTGTTCGCAGGTGTCCGCCGATCCAGACTCTGGATTCTCCCGATCGTGAGCTATCTGATCACGATCGGGTTGGCGATCTTGATCACCCGCCTCGGCGATGGTCCGCTCGTACCCATCTATTGGATCGCCGATTCCGTGAGAGTGCGATCCCTGGTCCCATTCACGCTGCTCGCGGGGACGGTGGGATTGGAAATCGGCATTCTGATGGGGCGGCCCGTGCTCCGCATGCTCACTCGCCTTCTCCTTCCACCGAATCGCCAGGGCGACGTCGATTTTCTCTGGCGGGTCGACCGGAAGCGATGAGATGGAACCGGGTCGACGCCGCGCCGCTCCGATACAATCTTCGCCCCCATGCCACTTCTCACCCTCGCCGGAATCCGACATGAATTCTCGACCCGCGTCGTCCTCGACGGGGCGACGCTGGGCGTGGAGCCTGGTGAGAAGATCGGTCTGGTCGGTCGAAACGGCGCGGGCAAGAGCACTCTCCTGAGAGTGATCACGGGCGAACTCACCCCCGATCACGGCTCGATGCAACTCGCCCGCGGAATCCGGGTCGGCCATCTGTCACAACATCCCGAGTTCGTTCCGGGAGACACGCTTCGACAGGCTGCCGGCCGCGCCTTCGATCGACTCCATGCGGCACAAGCCGAACTCGAGAAGATCTACGAAGACATGGCCTCCGCGGAGGGTGATCGACTCGAACGATTGATGGAGAAGCAGGCCGAGCTCGACACCCGGCTCGAACAACTCGGCGGCTACGCCGTCGATCACCGCATCGACGCCACGCTGCACGGCCTGGGCCTCGAGGACGAACGATTCGACCAACCGGTCGACACGCTGTCCGGCGGCCAGAAGGCACGACTCGGACTCGCGAGACTGCTCCTGGAATCACCCGATCTTCTTCTGCTCGACGAACCGACGAATCATCTCGACATCCTCGGTCGCCGATGGCTCGAGACCTTCCTCGCCGAAGAATTCAAGGGCGCCGTGATGCTGGTCAGCCATGACCGCTGGCTGCTGGATCGCGTGGTCAACCGGATCGTCGAGGTCGAAGCCGGGCAGGTCCGCGAGTACCCGGGCAACTACAAGGCATTCATCGAGCAGAGGCGGGAACGCAAGATGGTGGAAGGCCGGATCCATGCGAAGCAACTCGACAAGATTCGCGCTGAAGAGGCCTACATCCGGAAGTACAAGGGCGGCCAACGAGCGAAGCAGGCGCGAGGTCGCGAAGCACGCCTCGACCGTTTCAAGGAGACCGAGCTCTCCGAACGGCCGGTCGAACTCGATGTGATGTCCCTCAATCTGCCGAAGCCTCCCAGAGCCGGCGACGTGCTCATCGCGGTCGAACATCTCGCCAAGGCCTACGGCGACTGCCAGCTCTTCTCCGATCTCTCACTCAGCCTCCGGCCGGGCGATCGCATCGGGGTCATCGGACCGAACGGGGCTGGAAAGACCACGCTGATTCGAGCGATGCTCGGAGACATCGATTCCGATGCGGGGACGATCCGCAACAGTCCGAGGCTCTCGGTCGGATGGTTCCGGCAGAACCAGGACCACATCGATCCCGAGCGAGAAGTCTGGCAGTATCTCCAGAAGACGATGGCCGACGCGAATCCGAGCGGGCAGGTTCGGGAACAGGACGCTCGCGACCTTGCCGGCGCCTTCCTCTTCTCGGGAAGCGAGATGGAGAAGCAGATCGATCTCCTCTCCGGAGGCGAGCGTGCCCGAATGGTGCTCGCGGGACTCGTCGCATCCCCGCTGAACCTGCTGGTGCTGGATGAACCGAGCAATCACCTCGACATCCCGAGTGCTGAACGGCTCGAACAGGCGCTGGTCGACTACGGCGATGAGAAGAAGGGCCGGGGCGGCGCCGTCTTCCTCATCAGTCATGACCGCGCACTGATCGAAGCGACCTGTACCACGCTCCTGGTGTTCGACGGCCATGGTTCGGTCCGCGTCTTCAACGGGCGATACTCCGAGTGGATGGAGATCGAACGCCAGCAGGAGGCGGAAGCGGAAATGCGAATCGCCACCGAACGGGAGAAGGCCGCGAACAAGGAGCGGGCCGCGAAGGCGAAGAAGACTCCGTCGAAGACACGGGCGCCCGCCGGATCACCGCATTCGAAGCTGTCCATCAAGGAACTCGAGAAACGAATCGAGCGGACCGAACGACGGATTCGCGAGATCGACGAATCGATGATGGATCCGACCGTCTACACCAACGGCAAGAAGACCCGGAAGCTTCAGGCCGAACGGGAAAGCCTCGCGGGCGAGCTCGAACCACTCGAATTCGAATGGTCGTGCCGAGCCGACGACCAGTGACTCCGGTTCGTCTCCGGACGGCCCTGTGAAAAATCACCCGGCGGACCCCGCCAGATGACCAACGCAAGACGGCGACATCCGAGGATGCCGCCGTGGTTGGGTTCATGTTTCAAGCCGAATTCGATCGGCAGGCGATCGATCCGCTCAGACCAGCGAGCTCATGAGGACCTCGCCGGTGTCGATATCTCTCAATTCGAAGCGAATCTCATTGAACGGCCGACCACCGACATCGACGGATGCCGCGGCGAACTGACTCACCTCGCCACGGAACAGGGTCGTTTCCTGAGTGGGATCTTCACGATCGATGGCGACCAGTTCGATCGACTGCGCCCGAGGCATGTCGAAGAGAAGCACCATCCCCGTGCCGCTGTCTCGTCCTGCGGTTTCGACGATGACGAGGCAGGCCCCACCTCCGGCGGGCCCGCTGAACGCGATCGTCTCCTGGGTCGTCGATCGAAGAAGGGGTTCGATCTCACTCGTCGGATAGCCGTTCTCGTCCAGTCGTTCCACCAGCCCCTTGAAGGCGATGTTGCTGTCGGCGAGTTCGAGGATTCGACCGCTGAGCGCGAGGGACTGCTGCTGGATGACCACCAGTGCCAGAAGGCTCGACCCGAGCACGAATGCCGCGGCTCGCCAGATCATCGCGGACCGCCGCAGACGCTGTTCGTTCGACACACCGCCGAAGCCACCCTCCGCTTCTCGTTGATTCTTCGAGGCCGCCAGTCGCCGGGTTCTCGAACCGATCGAAGCGATCGGCCCGCAGGCGAGTTCATCGTGCTCGATCTCCGACGCCAGTCGAGCCAGCACCTTGTAACGGAGCGAGCGATCCGGCTCCTCATCACCCGCCGCCGCGATCTCCGCAGCCACCGCCGCCTGAAGATCAAGCAACTCGGCCTGCTGGGCCGGAGAGAGGTCACCGAAGGATTCCTCGAACTTCGATTCGTCCACCGAATCAAGAAGACCGAGTGCCTCCAACATCGCCATTTCACGAAGTTCGTTCAACGAAATCGGCTCCGAGAGATTCATCTGACCGCGACTCCAACATCATCAAGAAAAACAAGATCGAACACACGATTCGGAACGCCCGAATTTCTGCAAGGCACGATGGATGAAAGAGGTCCACCCGACATTCGCAGATACACACGGCTTCTCGTCCCACTTCGATCGCCGAGGATAACGACGGTTCCGAAAAGCACACCCAAACCGGATTTTCGACAAGGAACCCGACCCATCTGATCCTCGGCCGTCCACGAAACACTCGGCACGGCCGTTGGATCTCGGCCTGGAAAGCACCTATCCGCAACTCAAGTCCTGACGGCTCCGTCTTTTACGAAGAAATTCCGTTTTCTTTCACCAGACGTTCCCAACGGCGGCGAATCGGGCATCGAGAGGCCGCATTCACGCTTCCGATGTTCTTTGATCATCCGCAAGCCGGTCCCTCAACCGAGCAAGCCCACGGCTCAATGCCGACTTCACGGTTCCGAGCGGGGCTTCCAGCTGCTCCGAGACCTCCCGAAGCGTGAATCCTTGCAGATACGCCCGGGTGATCACCTCCTGCTGCAGTGCCGGAAGTTCCGCGACTCTCGACACGAGCAGGTTTCGGCGTTCTTCGCGTTCCGTGCTGGACCGCTCCCGAGTCTCTTTCTCGTCCCGACCGGCCGGATCACCCTCGAGGGTGATGTTATTCGGACGTACCTGCTTCCGTCGAAGTCGATCGATGAGATGCCTTCGAGTGATCAACATGACCCAGGTGACGAGCTTCGCGCGGGCGGGGTCGTATCGATCCGCCGTCTTCCAAAGGCGAACAAAGACCTCCTGAACCGCATCCTCGGCCTCGGCGCGAGTTGGCAGGGTCTGCCTGGAAGATTTGAACACAAGCCCGCCAAATCGATCATAAAGCTGGTTTGCAGCACCCTCGTCGCCGCCGGCGACGGCTTGCATCAGAACCCAGTCTTCATGATTCGGGGACGGCATAGGCACTCTCAGCGAGCTAAAAACGGCTCCGGTCTTCCATTCAGTCGGGAAAAACTCAATTCGGATCGTGATATGTGCGCTTGAATCGGGTTTCGGGTTGCATCGAAAACCGAAATTCACCGTCAGTATCCGTATTTTCACGGATAGACTAGTCTACGTCCGCCGGAACCGCCAAGAGGCGGAAGCCCACTTGATCGATTTGGAGGTCGCCTTGATTGACCGCCATTCAGAAACGAACCCCCTCATCTCGGAGCGATCGCTCCGAGGGCGCCGAGGTGTCGTCGCGCGATCAAACGGTCGGAGTGGCTTCAGCATGATCGAGTTGATCGTGGTGCTCTCGGTCATCGTCCTGCTGACATCCATCCTTCTTCCCGGGCTTCAGGCTGCACGAGATGGCGCTCGACGCGTCATGTGTTCGGCAAACCAACGTCAAATCGGCGTCGCCTTCATGCTCTTCGGAAGCGATGAGAACGGCCGGCTTCCGAAATCCTGGTTCCAGGAACAAGGCCGGCTCCCGGACATGATGGCAATGACGACGGGGAGCTCCGAAGACCAGAGCACACCGCCCGGCTTTGATGGCCTCGGCTTGCTCTGGAAAGATCGATACATCGACTCACCCGCGTGCTGCTTCTGCCCCGCACACAGGAGCGAGCACACCTTCGAGGCGGCGAGCGGCAAGCTCGCCACGGGGACCGACGCCGATCCCGCGTTCTGCAACTACCACTACACCGGCCATCTGACCCACGACGCTCCGAGCCAGAGGATCCGACGGCGCCTGACCGATCCGAATCTCGTGCTCCTCACCGACGGACTCCGAACACGTGACGACTTCAACCATCAGCATGGGATCAATCTCCTCATGAGTGATGGATCCACGGTCTATCGCGCCGATACCGGCTCGATGTTCTTGAATTCACTGCCGGATGCCGAAGACTTCTCGGGTGATTTCGTCGAGGAAATGGCCGCGGGCGAGTGGATCATGAGGATCTGGGCGGAACTCGAAATCGACGGCTGACCCGGGCAGAGTCTGATTCTCGAATTCAAGTCACACGGCATGCCGCCCTCACGGGCGTCGGTATCCGATGACCAGTCCCCGATGCCCTCCGCTTCCGGGGTCGAAGGTCTTCACGCTCGTCGGCATCCGATCCGGGGGCACAAGGGCGAAATCGATTCGCAGCCATCCCCGGTCGCGAGGCCAGGTGCCACCCCAACCGCGCCCGACCATGGTGAACGCATCTTGGAATCCTGGGACGACCAGATTCAGTTCGGGAGTCCTCGGTGTCGTATTGAGGTCGCCGACCAGAAGATCGAAACGAGAATCCGCCTGCGGCCCGCCTTCAACGTCGGCGGCGATCCCCGCAGCCAGCGTTCGCAGGCTCTCCGCGCGATTCACCGCGAGATCCGACGGAAGATCCGCGACGAGGATTCTCCGTGGAAGTGGTGATCCATCTTCGAGTTCGAACGTCACCTCGACGGCTCGGATCTCACCGTTGGTGACGATTCGGCGCATCGATGCGATGGCCGCTCGAGAAGCCACGAAGAAATGGCCGGATCGTTGAAGGAAGCGGCCCGTCGACGCCTTGGATTCGATGGCTCGCCAGGTGATCGGAATCCAACCCGGATTCACGATCACCACGACCGCGGCATCCATGGCGATCAGCTTTTCGACCACATCGTCGACGACCCGACTTCCCGGATCCTGTGCATTCAAGAACACCACGATCGGATCTTCGGCCGCCTGCCCGCCCCGGAGCCCCACATCCCGATGAAGCGTTCCCCAGAGTGGCCCGAGGACCATCAGGCCCGCCGCGGCCAGAAGCCTGAGAGATCGCGGACGACGCCCCATCGCCAGGATGAAGCCAGCCAGACCGGCGCAGAATCCGATCAGGACCAGCCACACCCAATCCGGAATCCAGACCACGTACTGCCACCGACCCCCCACGCCACTGGCCAACGGCGAGACCAACCAGCCGATGACCAGAAGCCAACCCACCAAAATCGGCCAGATGGCCAATGAACGGGGCGTCGTCGCCTGGAGGCGTTCCCCTTCGTGGTGATCAAGATCTCGTCGGTTCATGTCGTCCACCGGTGCCAAATCGGCAGAACACCCCTCGCGACACCCCCCGAACTGGGCCGGAATCGGGGGTTCTTTCTGGCATCGGCCTTGCAACCTCTTTCCCGGGCCGAAAAAGGTCCCATCTCAGAAACCTCGATTGACTCCTCCGGCCTTCCGGCCGGATTGCGAATCGTCCCCAGGAAAGTCCGATGGCTCATCGGGCGGACGACGACGCGAGCGGAGCAGAGGCTCGGAAAGGCTTTATCACACACATGTCAGAATCCAACACCAAGATCATCGGAATCGACCTCGGAACCACCAACTCCGTGGTTGCGGTCATGGAGGGCGAACGCCCGACCGTCATCATCAACTCGACCGGAAATCGGACGACACCTTCCGTCGTCGGATTCACCGACAAGGGCGACCGGCTCGTCGGGCAGGCTGCCCGGCATCAGCAGGTCACCAATCCCAGCAACACCGTCTTCTCGATCAAGAGATTCATGGGCCGTCGTCACAACGAGGTCCAGCACGAAGAGAAGCTCGTCCCCTACGAAGTCGTGGGAGGCGGCGAGGATCTCGTCTCCGTGAAGGTTCGGGACAAGGAATTCACGCCACCGGAAGTCTCGGCGATGATTCTTCGCGATCTCAAGAAGACCGCCGAGGAGTACCTCGGCGAGTCCGTGGATCGCGCCGTCATCACCGTTCCCGCGTACTTCAACGACGCACAGCGGCAGGCGACCAAGGATGCCGGAGAGATCGCCGGGCTCAAGGTCGAGCGAATCATCAACGAGCCGACCGCGGCCGCGCTCGCCTACGGACTCGAGAAGAAGAAGAATGCCCGGATCGCGGTCTTCGACCTCGGTGGCGGTACGTTCGACGTTTCAATCCTCGATGTGGGCGACGGCGTCTTCGAAGTGCTGTCCAGCAACGGTGACGGCCACCTTGGTGGTGACGACTTCGATCAACGACTCATCGACTTCATCGCGGACGAGTTCAAGAAGGCCGAAGGAATCGACATCCGAAGCGATGCGATGGCCCTTCAGAGGCTCAAGGAAGCTGCGGAAAAGTCGAAGATCGAGCTTTCCCAGCAGATGGAAGCCCAGGTCAACCTCCCGTTCATCACCGCGGACCAGAACGGGCCGAAGCATCTTCAGGTCACCGTGACCCGAGCCACCTTCGAGTCCATCTGCAGCGATCTCTTCGACCGTCTTCGAGGCCCCTGTGAGCAGGCCCTCGCCGACGCGAAGATCAATCCCTCGGAAATCTCGGAAGTGGTGATGGTCGGTGGTTCCACTCGAATCCCGCAGGTCCAAGAAGTCGCGAAGGACATCTTCAAGACACCCGAACTCGATCGTTCCATCAACCCGGATGAAGTCGTCGCGATCGGCGCCGCGATCCAGGGTGGCGTTCTGCAAGGTGATGTGAAGGACGTGCTCCTCCTCGACGTGACCCCGCTTTCACTCGGCGTCGAGACGCTGGGTGGGGTCATGACCCGCTTGATCGAGCGCAACACGACCATTCCCACCTCCCGCAAGGAGACGTTCTCGACGGCGAGTGACAATCAGGGATCGGTGACGATTCACGTTCTTCAAGGCGAACGCGAGTTCGCGAAGGACAATCGGACGCTCGGCCAGTTCGATCTCACCGGCATTCCGCCCGCACCTCGGGGAACGCCGCAGATCGAAGTGGAATTCTCGATCGACGCCAACGGCATCCTGAACGTCTCAGCCACCGACAAGGCGACCGGGAAGAGTCACAACATCGAGATCAACGGCTCGAGCGGACTCTCCGAAGACGAGATCGAGCGTATGAAACAGGACGCCGAGCAGAACGCCGAAGATGACAAGGCCAAGCGAGAACTCGTGGAGACCCGGAATCGCGCCGAACAGGTCGCCTATGCGACTCGGAAGAGTCTCGAGGAACACGGGGACAAGGTTGACGCCGATGTTCGTGCGGAAATCGAGTCTGCGATCTCGAACCTCGAAGACAAGATCTCGGGTGAGGACAAGCCGGCCATTGAAGCGGCTTTGACCAACCTCGAGAAGGCCGCCGAAGAACTCGGAAAAGCCGCCTACGAGGCTGCGGCGGGCGATTCAGCGGACGGTGAGACCACGGAGAAGTCTGCCGCACCGACCGAGGATGGCGACGACGTGATCGATGCCGACTTCGAGGTCAAGGAAGACTGATCCCGCCGTGGATCGGCACCTCGCCGCAGGCACGCTGAACTCCCGGGACGGAGCCCTTCAAAGGGGCTCCGTCCTGTCTTTGTTCCTCAGTCGAGACCTCTCTCCGGATTTCCGCAAACGCCGCCTCATCGAGAATCTGCCCCAACGAGCGAATCTCGTAAGCCTCCGCCCTGAAGGCTCTTAGGCGAAATGGCAGCTTCGATGCCTGAAAGGAAACAACCCGCTCGGGAGTCTTGAGATCGGTCGAATTTCGCCGGATTCGCTATCATGGGTGGGCTCGACAAGGTGCCTGCCCGGTTCGGATCCCGGCGATCCAAGAACCGAGCCCGATGGCTTGAGGCCTCGACTCAAGTGTGGGCACCCTCACCCGAGCACCCCTCGCCGATGGAAGTGATTCGCGGCATCCCCGTTTCGTCCGGCATCGTGTTCGGACGCGTCTTTCGCCTCGGCAAAGCCGAGCAGCGGGTATCGCATCGCCGAATCGAAGCCGACGGAGTTGACCAGGAGATCGAACGCGTCGATGCCTCCTTCGAGGAGGCCATCCGAGAGCTCGAACAGCTCCGAGATCGGACCCGGGTGCAACTCGGGGCCGAGCCGGCCAAGATCTTCGAGTTTCACGTCGGACTTCTTCGAGACCCCTCTCTCCGTGATCCCATTCGGGACCGGATCCGGACCGACCTGGTGGTGGCGGAGTGGGCGGTCGCCGACCAGTTTCGAACCATCGCCGACCAGTTCGCCGCCATGGGGAGCGATGTCTTCGCCCAGAAGACCGCGGACATCATGGATCTCGATCGGCGGGTGCTCGACAAACTGATGGGCGAGACCACGAGCCGTCTCGCGAATCTGACCGAGCCGGTGATCATCGTCGCGCACGAACTCACGCCGAGCCAGACCGCGGGCATGGACCGGACGAAGGTCCTCGGATTCGCCACCGACGCCGGCGGTCGAACCAGTCACGTCTCCATCGTGGCCAGGGCGGTCGACATTCCCGCGGTGGTCGGCTGCCATCGGGTCACCCGCGCCGTGGAGAACGGCGACCTCCTCATCGTGGACGGTGATGCAGGCACGGTGATCATCGATCCGGACCAGGAGACGATCTCCGACTACGAAGCGCGACAGTCCAAGGTCAGTGAATTCCGGGAAGGCCTTCGGGAAACCGTCGGCCTCGAGTCGGTGACTTCCGATGGGGAAGCCGTCACCCTGCTCGGGAACATCGAGTTCCCGGATGAAATCGATTCGGTGCTCGCCAATGGCGGCGCCGGTGTGGGCCTGTATCGAACCGAGTTCCTCTACCTCACCAGCGGTCACGCGCCCGATGAAGAAGCGCACCTCGAGGCGTATCGCCAGGCGATCCGGATGCTCGACGGCCGCCCGCTGGTCATTCGCACTCAGGACCTCGGCGCCGACAAGTACACGCAGGCGCAGTCCGAGGAACCGGAACGAAATCCGTTCCTCGGATGCCGTTCGATCCGCTACTCCCTTCAGAACCTCCCGGAATTCAAGACGCAGTTGCGAGCCATCCTCCGGGCCGCGGCGGACGGCCCGGTCAAGGTGATGTTTCCTCTGGTCTCCACGGTGATGGAGATCCGCCAGGCCAAGATGCTGCTCGCGGACGTGGCCGAGGAACTCGACGAAGAAGGCATCGAACGCGGCACCGACGTCCGAATAGGAATGATGGTCGAGGTCCCGTCAGCGGCTTTGATGGCCAGGGCCTTCGCCAGCGAGGTCGAGTTCTTCTCGATCGGCACGAATGACCTCATTCAGTACACCCTGGCGGTCGATAGAGGCAATGAGCGGGTCGCCGGCCTCTATACCGGAGCGAATCCAGCCGTCCTCCAGCTCATCAAAAGCGTGATTCGGGCCGCTCGGCGTCGAGAGGTCGATGTCTCCCTGTGTGGCGAGATCGCCGGCGAGCCGATCTACACGATGTTGCTGTTGGGACTGGGGTTGCGTACACTCTCACTGGTGCCGAGCCAGATTCCCCTCATCAAGAAGGTGGTCAGATCGGTTTCCATCACCCATTGCGAACGAATCGCCCGAAAGGTCGGAACGTTTGATTCTGAGCGGCAGGTTCTCAACTACCTCCGCGACGAGCTTCGAAAAATCGACCCCGGATCCCCCGGCGGATGGACCGCCGAGTGACCGGGAAGTCAGTAACAAAGGACCGCTTCGACCGGACGTAGATCGTTCTCGTCGAAGAGGGACGTGAATCAGATGACCGCGGAACGAAAGTTCCCTGGTCTCAGCAGGTGACGAGAAGTCACCGCCCTCGACAGGGTGACGTCGACGCGACGCCCCGCAGACCCCCACGCCTCTTCAAGAGGACGCCCCGATCTTTTCGGTGGCGAGGCAGTCTCGGGATCGCCGACCGACGCCGGAAACCCGGCCCCTGTGCGACGAGCGGATGACTCCGAATCGGCTTTCGGCTGTATGAGATCCGAATCATTCGGGTCGAGACACAGGACCGAGCGTCCGCGAGCGACCACAGGGTCGATCGCGACGAGCACGCCCCGGCACGACCAGTGCCTGGAAGACCTGCATCTGAGAAAGCCACCCCGCCGGCACGATCATCGTGCAAGAGGGCGACGGTAGCCAGGCGTCTCTCAAGCCAGAACGATCGACACCGTGCAAGCGGTCATGGAGACGACCATGACCATGTTTGACGACCAGGCCGACGCCGACGAATCGCAGGATTCGCCGAGCAGCGCCACACCGAGTTCCGACGCGCCCGCCGAGGACTCGAAGACCACCAAGAAGGTGACCAAGAAGAAGACGGCCCGAAAGGCGCCGGCGAAGAAGAAGACGACAGCCAAGTCCGATTCCACCAAGAAGACGACTCGAAAGACCACCAAGAAGACCGAGGCCCCGACGATCGAAGCCGGAGATTCTCCGCCGGACGCCGAGGCCCCGGAGTCCGCCGAAGCGGCTGACGCGCCGCCCAAGAAGAAGACTCGACGCCGCTCGAGTCGGACGACCAAGGCGGAAGCCACGACCGAGGCATCCGAACAGCCCGAGACCGGCGACGAGGAAGACTCCGAAAAGAGCGAGACCACGACCAAGAAGCGTCGCCGCCGGAGTTCCAAGCGGTCGAAATCAACCGACGATTCGAAGGCCGAGGCCGGCGACGACGGACAGCCGGAAGCGGAAGGAACCGAGACCGAGACCGACGAGGACGCATCGGAGGAAACCGGCAAGAAGGCTCCCGCCGCCAAGAAGACTCGAGCCCGCCGAGAATGGCGCCGACCCGACCGTGCCGCGATCGAAGTGACTCCGACCGGCCCCATGGCCGCGCCGGGAAGCCGGACCATGCTGGTCGACGACGTCCCCGGTGAATCATGCCGGATCGCGATCCTGGAGAAGGGACGACTCGAGGAACTCTTCGTCGAAAGAACGCAGAGCGCCACGATGGTGGGCAACATCTACAAGGCCCGCGTGGTCAACGTGGAGTCGGCCATCCAGGCCGCCTTCGTCGACTACGGCGAGGGCATGAACGGATTCCTTCACGTCTCCGATCTGCACCCCAGGTACTTCCCCGGCGGTGACAAGACGGAGAAGGTCGGCCGCAAGACTCCTCGTCGCGAACGACCCCCGATCCAGGACGCCCTGAAGAAAGGGCAGGAGATTCTCGTTCAGGTGCTCAAGCAGGGCGTCGGAACCAAGGGTCCGACGGTGACCAGCTACCTCTCGATCCCCGGCCGCCTTCTGGTGATGATGCCGGGCATGGACCGGGTCGGAGTCAGCCGCAAGGTCGACGACGAGCAACGCGAGAAGATGCGGAAGATCCTCGACCAACTGGATCTCCCGGACGGGTTCGGCTTCATCGTTCGGACCGCCGGATACGACAAGACCAAGACGGAACTGAAGCGCGACGCCGCATTCCTCAAGCGTCTCTGGACGCAACTCGAGAAGCGGATGGACCGGGTCGGAGCGCCCTCGGAGCTCTATACCGAAGGCGACCTCATCGTTCGGACGATTCGCGACGTCGTGGATTCGTCGATCGACTCCATCGTCATCAACAGCCGCGAAGGATTCGAGCGAGCTCGAACCTTCCTCTCCGTGGTCTCACCACGATCGGCGCCGAAAGTCCGCTTCTATGATCACCCCGTGCCACTCTTCGACGCCTTCGGCGCCGAACGGCAGATCGAGATGATCCATGCCAGAGAAGTTCCGCTGAAATCCGGCGGAGCGCTGGTGATCGACCAGACCGAAGCGATGGTCGCGATCGACATCAACTCCGGCCGAAGCCGCGGCGCCCGGGACGCGGAAAGCAATGCGGTCTCGACCAACCGAGAAGCGGCCGACGAGATCGTCCGTCAACTTCGACTTCGAGACCAAGGCGGCCTCGTGGTCTGCGACTTCATCGACATGCGATTCGCAAGGAATCGCAAGGAGATCGAGGATCGAATGGCGGAGAACCTCCGCCAGGACCGGGCCCGGACCACGTTCCTGCCCATCAGCGAGTTCGGCCTGATCGAAATGACGCGGCAGCGAATTCGACCCAGCATCCGCTCGCAGTACTTCGCGCCCTGCAGTTCCTGCTCCGGCCTGGGCGAAGTCCGGAATCCGGACTCCGTGGCGGCCGATGCGGTTCGCCGCGCGGCACGCGTGCTCTCCATCGACAAGGCCCATCGCGTCGAACTCGTCTGTGGAACCAGAGTCGCCAGCGCCCTGCTGAGCGGCCATCGGCGACGAATCGACGAACTCGAACGACGAAGCGGCGGCCAGATCGACATTCGAATCTCCGAACAGATCGGCGGAGATCGTTTCGACATCTACGCCTACGACGATCGCAATGCTGATATCGACCTCTCTCGACTTCCGGTGCTCAAGACGCCGAAGCTCGAGGATCTGACCGAGCAGCTTCCCGACTTCGATGAACCGACCGATTCGGACTCCAAGGAGGACGGCGACGGACGACGAAGACGGCGAAGACGACGGAAACCCGTCCCGGCGGACGTCGTGTCCATCGCGATGGCGGGCGGCTTCGACATCGATGACGAAGATGACGACGAAGACGATGACGCATCCTCGAACGACGACAAGTCGACTTCATCTTCAGACTCCGGAGAGCCGGGTCGCGAGGAGGATGGAGAAGGCGGCGGCAAGCGGCGGCGCCGACGACGACGCCGACGCGGACGCGGACCCCGGAGCGACGCGGACACTCCTGAGAGCGGCACGTCGGAGACATCCGACGCAACGCCTACGAGCGAGCCGGAACCAGAGCCGACTCTTCCAGTCAGAGTCCATGCGATGGCCAAGGATCTGGGAATCACCAGCAAGGAGATCCTGACCGCGGTCGCGGAGAAGCTCTCCGAAGTCGAACTGAAGAACCACATGTCCTCCATCCCGGGCGAATTCGTCGCGGCGGTCCGCGCGTTCTTCGTTCCCGAAGAGATCCCAGCGATCGAAGAGCCGACCGAAACCTCCGATCCGACCGCGGATCAGGGATCGGATCAGGCATCGGATCAACCGGAACTCGACGAAAACGGCGAGCCGAAGCGAAAGCGCCGCCGACGACGACGCGGTGGCCGACGCCGCCGACGGTCGGGTGACGGCGAGACGTCCGACGGGGAAGGACAATCCCCTGCCGGCGAAGAGGCCGCGCCCGTGGCCACCTCGAGCGACGGGCATGTGGAAACCCCGATCGACGAGCCGGTCGAGACGGCCGACTCATCGGCCAGCGAGGAATCGGAAGCATCGGAAACCGCGCACCCCACTCCGGAGGAGCCCTCCGCGGTCTCCGTCGTGGAGACCGCCAAGGTGGAGATCAAGACCAAGCCTCGAAAGCGGTCCCTCTACGGCGGTCGGCATCAACGAAGGGGACCGGGGCAATCCACGCCCGATGATCGCTGATCACCCCACTCCAGCACCGACGCGACTTCAGTCCCGAGACCGAGGAATCAGGACACGATGCCCAGCAACCCTCGAACCGCCTCTGATCCGCCCGACGTCCGACGACTGATCGTCCTCGGATCAACCGGGTCCATCGGTGTCGGCGTGCTCGACGTGGTGACGCATCTTGCAGCCGCCGATGAAGAGGTTCCCACCTTCGAGGTGGTCGGTCTCGCGGCAGGGCGTCGGGGGGACGTGCTCGAAGCACAAGCAACGAAGTTCAAGGTCGACGACCTGGCCCTGGCGGAAGCCGGCGCCGTCTCATCGATCGACGCGACTCGCTCGCTTCGTACCGGGCCGGATGCCGCCCTCGAACTGGTCCGGGACATCGCCCGGCCCGGCGATCTCGTCGTCGCCGCGATGGTGGGCGCCGCGGGCATCCCTTCGATCCTCGCAGCCATCGATCGAGGCTGCGACATCGCCCTCGCGAACAAGGAAACCCTGGTCGCGGCCGGCGAGCTGGTGACCGCGGCCGCAGCCCGACACGGGGTGGAGATCATCCCCATCGACAGCGAACACGCGGCGCTCCACCAGTGCCTGCGCGCCGGCCAGGGACCTTCGGAAGTCTCCAAGCTGGTGCTGACCGCATCCGGCGGCCCCTTCCGGACCTGGCCGATCGATCGAATCCGATCCGCCACCGTCGAAGAAGCACTCGCACATCCCACCTGGAAGATGGGCCCCAAGGTGACGATCGACTCCGCCACGATGATGAACAAGGGCCTCGAACTGATCGAAGCCCACTGGCTGTTCGACATCGACGCCGACCGACTCGACGCCATCATCCATCCGCAATCCGTGGTTCACTCCTTCGTCGAGTTCAAGGACGGGTCCTCCCTCGCCCAGCTCTCTCCCCCGGACATGCGGATGCCGATTCAATACGCGCTCTGCCATCCGCATCGAGTCGCCGGCTGCGCACCTTCTCTCGACTACTCCGAACTCCGTGAACTGGTCTTCGAACCCGTCGACCATGAACGATTTCCCTCCATCGGACTCGCCCTCGGGGCGATTCGTGCCGGTGGAACCGCCGGCGCGATCTTCAACGCCGCCAACGAAGTGGCGGCCGAATCCTTCTGTGACGGACACATCCCGTTCGGGCGGATCGCGGAGGTGGTGGCCGATGTGATCGATCTCATCCCCCCCGTCGCCGCCACGGATCTCGAGTCGATCCTCGCCGCCGATTCCGAAGCCCGATCCGCAGCCCGGGCCCACGCCGCGATCGCCCCGACTCGAAGCTGAGCAAGGGACGCACGACGGAATTCAAGCCGTGACCCGGCTATCCTCTCGGATGTCCGCCGTCCTGGATCCTTGAGACGATCGATCTTCGACGCCTGTTCGACCAACACCCCATTCAGGAACCCACCGCGTGGAAATCCTTGGCACCGGAAGCAACATCCTCCTGATCATTCTCGGCTTCGGCCTGCTGATCGCCCTTCACGAACTCGGCCACTTCATCGCGGCCAGATGGGCGGGGATCCGAGCGGATGGATTCGCCATCGGGATGGGGCCGGTGGTGGCGAGCTATCGAGGCGGGATCGGATTTCGCTTCGGTGCCTGTGACGACGTGGTGAAATCGCGGCTCGGTCGATATCCGATCGAACTCTCCGACGAGGAACTCGCCAAGGAAGGTCTCGGTGAGACCCAGTACTCGCTTCGCCTGCTTCCCATCGGCGGCTACGTGAAGATGCTCGGCCAGGAGGATGGCAACCCGAATGCCACGAGCGAGGACTCGCGGAGCTACTCGAAGGTCTCGATCGGAAAACGAATGGTGGTCGTCAGCGCGGGCGTCGCGATGAACATCCTCACCGCGATCATCATGTTCATGATCGCGTTCATGGTCGGCGTCCGATTCGAATCACCCGTGGTCGGCCAGGTTCAACCCGGATCCCCCGCAACGACCGCGATACCGCTCGTCGACGGTGTCCCACCGGGAATCGAACCGGGTGATCGGATCACCCGCGTCGACGACTCGAAGGTGCTCACCTTCAGCGACATGATGATCGCTTCGGCCATGAGCGTCCCGGGAAAACCGCTTCAGATCGAAGTGGATCGCGAGGGACATGACGCCCCCCTGATCTTCGAGGTCGAACCGACCTACGACGAGATCGCCAACCTTCGGATGATCGGAGTCGCTCCGGCCTCGAGCGCCCAGCTCGTCGATGACGCGGCGCTCAAGGCACCGCTGGAATCCCTGGTCGGCGCCGGGCCCGGCTCGACGCTTCCGGGCCGGACGATTCTCGAGGCGGGAACCTCGACCATCTCCACCTGGGATGACTTCGACGTGGCGATGATCGCCGCATCCGGACGCCCCGTCGACGTGGTCTTCGGCCCCCGCACCGATGGCGATGTGAACGAGACCGTTTCCATGCAGGCCACTCCGGTCTATGAACAGATCGAGTACTCGGAGATCCGGCCGGACGGAACCGGCGATTGGGAGATCGGGCTCGTGGGTCTCTCTCCCCTCGTGGAGATCACCGGCGTCGTCGACGGAAGTCGGAACACCGGCGTCTTCCAGCCGGGAGACATCGTGCTTCAGGTCGCCGACGTGGCCGGACCGAGAATGTCGGAATTCCGCGCCGCCCTCTCGGGACGTCCCGGACAGTCGATTCCCATGCTGGTCGATCGAAACGGAACCGACACTCAAGTGGACGCTCGAACCGACGCCTCCGGCCGCCTCGGGATCGCGATCAACTACGCATTCGATGACCCGCGAATCGCCAGGCCGTTCAGTCGTGCCGGCCTCGAAGAACCGTCAGCCACTCTGGTGGCCGATCTCCAGCTCATGCCCCGCACTCGCATCGACTCGGTCGACGGCGTTCCCGTCACCGACTGGCCTTCGTTTCGATCGGCGCTTCGGACCGCGACGGCGACCGCCGCCGAAGCTGGAACCGATGCGACGGTCGAACTCGCCTGGACACTCCCCGTCATCGGATCCACCTCCGAACAGGGCGCGATCACCTTGAACTCCGAACAGGTCGGGGAACTGCACGCACTCGGATGGACGGCACCCTTGCCGGGTTCATGGTTCGAACCACTGCAGACGACGCTGACCGCCAACGGCAACCCGATCGTCGCGGTCTCGATGGGATTCCGACAGACCTGGAAGATGGTGGTGCTCACCTACCTCACCATCGACCGGCTGATCGGCGGCTCGGTGAGCGTCAAGCAACTTCACGGACCGGTTGGAATCGTCCACATCGGCACCCGGGTCGCGGATCGCGGGTTCATGTACCTCGTGTTCTTCCTCGCGATGATCAGCGTCAACCTCGCGGTACTGAACTTCCTTCCGTTGCCGATCGTCGACGGCGGCCTCTTCCTCTTCCTGCTGTACGAGAAGATCTTCAAGCGACCGCCGTCGATCGCTTTCCAGAACGCGGCGACCCTCGTCGGACTGGCCTTGATCGGCACGCTCTTCGTCGTCACGTTCTACAACGACATGATGAGGCTCGCGGGATGAGCGGCGACACGTCGAAAACCGATGCCCGGGTCGCGATCATCACGGGCGCCGGGTCCGGAATCGGGAAAGCCACCGCGATCCTGCTGGCCAGAGCCGGCTGGCACTGCGCCCTGCTCGGTCGGACCGAGTCGAAGCTCGCATCGACCGCCTTGGAACTCGACTCGTCTTCAGCATCGCTCACGATCGAATGCGATCTCGGACGGGCCGACCAGATGCCGCGCATCGTGCAGACGGTCCGCGACCACTTCGGCCGGATCGACGCGATCCTGAACATCGCCGGCGTCGCGCCACAGGCACCCATCGCGGATACCGATGCGACCCTCATGCGATCGACCCTCGATCAGAATCTGGTCGGTCCGACGATTCTGGTCGCAGCGGCCTGGCCCGAACTCGTCAAGCGCCGCGGCGTGGTGGTCAACGTCTCCTCGATGAGTTCGATCGATCCGTTCCATCACTTCACCGCGTACGCCGCAAGCAAGTCCGGACTCGACTCGTTGACCCGATCGATCATGGCCGAATCGGCCGACAGCGGAGTCCGGGCGTTCACCCTGAACCCGGGGGCGGTCGAGACGCCGTTGTTGCGAAGCCTGGTCGACGAGACGACGTTCCCGACCGAACTCGCGCTCACCCCGGAAGCCGTCGCGGAGGAGATCCTCGACTGCATCAAAGGCTCGCGAGACCATCGGATCGGACGAGCTTTTCCAATGTTGGTGAACGACGACCAACCAGATTGAGCGCGACGATCAGCCTCGTCGACGCATCGCCCGGTCCATGTCGCGTTGCGCTTCGCGCTTGGCGATGTCCTGCCGCTTGTCGGATTTCTTTCGTCCCTCGGCGACGCCGATCAAGACCTTGGCTCGCCCGTCGACGAAATAGATCTTCAACGGAACGAGCGTCGAGTTGTCGCCGTCCTGAGCACGAGCGAGCTTCAGAATCTCTCGCTTGTGGGCGAGCAGAATCCGGGGCCTGACCGGCTGATGCTGGCGATGAGGCCCCGCCGGCGGATACTCACCCACGTGCACCCCCTGAAGCACCAGTGACGGCGGCTCGGTCGTGGCCCGAATCCAGCCTTCTGCCAGACTCGCCTGACCGGCCCGGATCGACTTGACCTCGGTTCCGAGAAGCCGAAGCCCGCACTCCAGGGTCTCCCCGATGAGATAATCGTGCCTGGCGCGTCGATTTTCGATCACCATGGCGTCCGGATTCGAGGTTTTTTTGCGTCCTTTGGCCATCCGAACCCGCCAAGGTAGATCGCCAGAAGGGGTAGCACAAGGCCCGCAAGGGGCAAGGAAGGCCTCCTTCGAGCCCGATCGCCCATTTCTGATTTGAACGAAACCGCGTTTTCCGGAACTGAATACTTGTTCAAACGTCCACTCGGAGCAACAATCTAGTTCTCTGGCAGTCGGATTCGAACACATCGAATCGCACCGACTTTTCGTCCCTCGAAGATCAGGAACCAACACCGATGCTGCTCAAGCACTCCGCCATCGTCGCCTCGCTTCTGGCAATTCCCAGCCTCGGCGCCTTCTCCATGGCCGAACGCAGCCCAATGGACGATGCGCGGTCCAACGCTTCGTCGAGGACCACGGACATCGTTGTCCAACCATCCGGCGAGTCAGATGCCGGATGGATGGCATTCCAGAGCAAGCACCCGGGAACGGGTCGGACGTTGATCGACGGACGAATCGAACGCATCTACGGAAATTCCTTCTCGCAGGGTGCCAACGCCAGCGACAGCGCCGGTCGTTTCATTCAGGAAAACGCTCAGAGCCTCTGGGGCGTCACGCCCGAGCAGATGCTCCCGATCGGTCCCTGGGGCGGCGGAGATCACGTCCTTCCCCTCATGACCGATCCGGTCAGTGGTGACGCGAAGTTCATGCTCGTCGGATACATCCCGCACATCGACGGCACCCCTGTCTTCGATTCCGCCGTCCGCGTGCTCGTCCGAAACGAGCCCGGATTCCCGACCGTGCTGGTCTCCTCACAGATTCCTCAGGTCGAAGGATTCACGATTCCCGGCGGTCTTCTTCCCGGCGATCTCGACGTCACCCGTTTCGCGGGCGTGGCGGTCAATGAGTTCGCCGAAGCCGAAATCACCGGCGTTCGACCGGTCGTCTTCGCCGGCGTCAACGGCATCTCCGAACAGCCCCGAGCCGGCGTCGACTTCCTCGTCACCGGAACCGATGCGGCATCCGGAACCTATTCCAAGTGGCGATTCGTCACCGACCCCGCGACCGGCGAGGTCCTCCACCGCGACAACCAGATCCTTCACGCCGATGTCCAGGTGCAGGTGCAGGCCAATCGGACCGAAGCGTTCTCGATGGAATGCGGCGTCGAGGCGGTCGTCCCGCTCCCCCACGCCCGCGTCACCGTCGGCGGCACCCCCTACATCGCCGACGAGAACGGCATGGTCACCATTCCCAACTCCGGAAGCGGAGACGTCACCGTCACCGCCGAGGCGCGAACCCAGTGGTTCAACCTCGACGGCGGCCAGGGTGACACCTCCACCACGATTCCATCCGGCGGATTCGGTGAGATCACGCTCAATCAGGCCAACGCCAACGACACCGGCCGAGCCCAGGCGAACGGAATCTCCTTCGCAGAAGACACCCGGAACTTCACGCTCTCCTACAGCGCCTCGTTCCCGACGATCTCGACCCAGCAGAACTTCACGATCAACACCGGCGTTTCGGGCACCTGCAACGCCTACTACGACGGCAACTCGATCAACTTCTACAACGCGGGCGGCGGATGCTCGAACACCACGACCGACGTGATCGTCATGCACGAGTACGGCCATCACCTCGTCGCCGTCGCTGGTTCCGGCCAGAGCCAGTACGGCGAAGGCGCGGGCGACTGCATGGGTGTCCTGATGACCGGTGACTCCCGCCTCGCGGTCGGTTTCTACTTGAACCAGTGCACGAGCGGAATCCGAAACGCAGACAACAACTGCAACTACTCCGCCAGCGGCTGCTCGTCCTGCGGAAGCGCCATTCACACTTGCGGCCAGCTTCTCTCCGGAATGGTGTGGGAAGTTCGAAACGAACTCATCGCCGCCGGCAAGCCGACCTCGATCATCGAGTCGATCTTCGTGAACTCGATGCCGATGCACAACGGCACCGCGATCAACACCGCCATCACCATCGACTGGCTCACCCTCGATGATGACAACGGGAACATCCTCGACGGAACGCCGAACTACCCCGAGATCAACGCAGGCTGCACCATGAAGGGTGTCCCCGGTCCCGAACTCCAGCTCATGGGCTTCGCATTCCCGAACGGACTCCCCTCGATCGCCGATCCGAGCGACGGGGCTTCCTTCTCGGTGGCCATCACTCCCCTTGGATCCAACCCCAGCCCCAGCAACGCTCGAATCACCTATCGAGTCGACGGCGGAAGCTGGACGACCATGGGAATCGACTCCGATGGTGGAAATCTCTACACCGCATCACTTCCCGCCGTGGAATGCGAATCGGTGATCCAGTTCTACCTCACCGCCGATTCCGGAACGACCTCCGTGTCGAACCCGAACAACGCACCGGCCGACAGCTACTCGGCCATTGGCGCCACGGACATCACCCTGGCCTTCGAACAGACCTTCGAGACCAATTCGATCGGGTGGGTCGTGACCAATGACGCCAGCCTCACCTCAGGAGCCTGGGAACGAGGCAATCCCGCCGGCAACTCGACCCGAGGCGAGCCGGAAGCGGCCGCGGGCGGCAGTTTCTGTCTGCTGACCGAAAACGGGAATGGCAACTTCGACATCGATGGCGGCTGCACGACCATCACCTCCCCGGTGATCGACGCGTCGACGTCCGGCACCACCGTGAGTTACTCGCGATGGTTTGACAACACCGGGGCCGGCACCGGTGCCGATCCCAGCAACGACATCTTCACGATCGAAGTCACGGACGGCCTGAGCGGCTGGACGGTCCTCGAAGTGCTGGGACCGGCCACGCAGAGTTCCGGCGGCTGGTTCGATGTCAACTTCCTCGTCTCGGACTTCGTCGAGAACACCGACTCCTTCCAGATCCGGTTCACGGCATGCGACCTGAACGCCGGGTCCGTGGTGGAAGCGGCGATCGACACGCTCCGCATCGAGGCGATCGAATGCGACGACGCGCCCGCCCTGGTCGGCGACTTCAACAACGACTGCGTGGTCGACGGGGCCGACTTCGGCTTCCTGCTCTCGCAGTGGGGCAACACGAACTCGCCCGCCGACCTCGATGGCAACCAGATCGTGGACGGTTCCGATGTCGGACTCTTCCTCGCCCTGTTCGGCGACACCTGCCCCTGATCGAAGAGATCTGGTTCGCAAATTGAAATCCACGGGAGGTCGCTTCGGCGGCCTCCCGTTTTCAATCCACGGAGCATGGATTCATGCGAAGGATCCGACACGTCGGATCAGACTCCACGCGTGGAGGGCTCCCAGATGAACTTGTGCATCTGCAGTTGCATCCTGACCGAGAGCCGATCCTCGAGGATCCACTCGGCAAGCGATCTCGGTTCGAGCCCGGGAGCGCCGGCGATCTCAAGCCCCTTGGCTTGAACGAACACCGGCGAGAAGAGAACCGCACGGCATCGTTTCGCAAGGCCGTGACGTTCGACCGCATCACGCGACCACTCGTAGTCCTCGCGATTTCCGATGACGAACTTCACTTCGTGATGAGGTCGCAGCGCTTCCAGGTTGGTATCGAGATTGCGGCCGCACTCACCGCTCGAAGGAGCCTTCATGTCCATGACGACTTCGGTGCGCGGATCACAGGCCGTGATGTCACACGCTCCGGAAGTCTCCACCATGACCGTTCGTCCCGCGTCGAGCAGGCCTCGCTCGAGTTGATGCACCGCTTTCTGCAGGAGTGGCTCGCCGCCGGTGATCTCCACGACGTCGCATTCGATGGCGAGAACTTCCGCCAGCACCGATGCGACCTCCCGACGGCCTCCCTCGCGGAATGCATATTCCGTATCGCACCAGGAGCATCTGAGATGACAGCCCGAGAGACGAACGAAGATGCACGGTTCCCCCGCCCGGCTCGACTCGCCCTGGATGGAATGGAAGATCTCGTTCAACCGGATCGACGAGGTCGATGGCGAAGTTCGATCGGCTTGGAGGTCTGCAGAGGGTTCTGAGGCGGGATCGGGCATGAGAGCATGGTAGGGAACAGACGCCGAACCCTCGACATGCCGTCCGGAGGATGTATACTTCTCGGCCCCCTGATCCGTCGGGGGATCCGCAGCCCAGATGGCGGAATTGGCAGACGCGCCAGCTTGAGGTGCTGGTGGGAGTAAAATCCCGTGGAGGTTCGAGTCCTCTTCTGGGCATTCAAGACGACCCCGGCCGAAAGGCGGGGGTCGTCGTCATTTTGGGATCTTGCTCGACCTGGTCCTGTTCAGCCACCGCCCGCTCGAAGACCCGAGGGGAGATCCGATGGCCCGGATCAGGAGTAGACCCAGCCTTCCACCGACGCTTCGGGAGGAATGACGGTGACCAATGGGTCGAGGGTCAGGATCACGGCATCGAGATCATCACCCCCCGTCCCATCGATGCAGCGGCTGGCCACCGCCTCGGAGATCCGAAGCCCCCATTGATGATGCGCGATCTCGAGAATCTCACGTCGTCGATCACGATTTGAAGCATCCTTCCCCTTGTACCCCCGGGAAGAGTCTCCACCCCGCTTCAGGATCGAGGCCGGACATCCCTCAGCCACGACCACTCTGGAGTCCCGCGGCCCCGCGAGCGGCTCGATTCGCACGCCTGCGTCGGCCAGCGGTCGAAGCAGCTCCACCATCGCGGTCCAGGTCTGCTTGAAGATTCGCAGATTCATCGACGCCAACGGCGTGGCGGCCGCTCGATCGGCCAGACGCCGAGGCTCCTTCCGAGTCACACCGCGAACCCCCCGTCGCCAGTCCCGCGGCGTTCGGAAGCCCGCCATCCACTCCACGGTCTTGGACCAGTCGTCGGGAATACCACAGGCCTCCAGAGTGGGAAGCGGCAGACCGAACGGCGCGTCGATCAACCAGAGGTGGTCGTGCCCGTCGTCGAGACTCGCGAGGATCCGCCGCTTCAGACCGGTGCGATCCAGTCGTTCGATCCGATCGACCACGCTCTCCGCGACGCACGGCCTCGAAGCGATGCGAATGCCGGCCTCGCCGCCGGCATCAGCGCCGGAGAAGTCGACGCCATGAATGACGCGAAGGCGGGAATCGGATGGGGCCGAAGTGGTGGAATCGCTCAATGCAGATCCTGAAAAAGAGTCTTTGAATTCGACGAGGGCATCGGAATCGGATCAGCCGGCCATGCCACAACCGCCCTCAGGCCGTCCACAAGCACATCCACCGCCCGGTGGCATGGCTTCGGCGTCAGTCACCCCGACGCCGAAAACGCTGTGTCGCCTTCGGAACGTCCGATCGCGGCCATGGGGATCGGCGACAGGGGCATCCGCCTCCGCCATCGGGCGGAGCAGCGTAATGACTTCGCCATCCTCGACGGACTCGTATTCATACATCGGCATTCAAGAGACTCCTTTGGGACGCCAGCAACAGAATCGGTATCGCGTGAACCGCGACTCAGCGACTACCCTTCCCGCCCGACTTTCGACCCCGAGAGCCAGCCGACCTGGCGCCGGACGACCGTGAACCCGACTTGGTTCCAGTCGATCGTGAACCCGACTTGGCGCCGGACGACCGTGAACCCGACTTGGCGCCGGTCGATCGTGAACCAGATCTGGTTCCCGTCGATCGTGAGCCCGACTTGGCGCCGGCCGATCGCGTCTTCGCGGTCTTTCCAGCACGCTTGACCGGGTCTGCCTTCAGAGGCCGTCCCATCACGGTCACTTCGCCGGTCTTCTTCCGCTTCGCCTTCTTGCGTTTCTCGACCACGGCCCGATGAATGACTCGACGCGCCTCGGCGGTCGATGCTCGTCGAAGGGTCCCGAGTTCCGCGGGCGTGAGCTCACGCCACTCTCCCACCGCCAGTCCCTTCAACTTCAACGGACCGAAGCGAACCCGCCGCAGTTTCTTCACCGGATGCCCGATGCGCTCCATCAGTCTGCGGATCTGTCGGTTGCGGCCTTCCCGAAGTTCGACGTAGAGCCGGGTTCGATCCCGGTCGCGACGCAGCACGGTGACTCCGGACTCCGCGGTGCGGGTGGCCGAACCCTTTTTTCGATCACTGAGGTACAAGCCCTTGCGGAGCTTCTCGACCTCCTCCTCCTCCACTCTGCCTCGGACACTCACGTCGTATCCCTTGTGCACCTCGAAGCTCGGATGGGTCAGCCGGTTCGTCAGTTCCCCGTCGTCGGTGAGAAGGAGAAGGCCCGAGCTGTCGATGTCGAGTCGTCCGACGGAAAAGAGCCTCGCTCCGGAGGGATGATCGACGAGATCGAGCGCCCGCCTCCGGCCCTCCGGATCACTCGAAGTGCAGACGAAACCTCGCGGCTTGAACAACATGATGTAATAGTGGCGGCGGGGCTTCTGAATCCGCCGTCCGTTCACCTGGATATTGTCCTCTTCCGGATTGACGAAGCAGGGAAGTCCCTGCACCACCCGCCCGTTCACGGTCACCGCCCCTTCCTCGACCATCGCCTCGCAGGCGCGGCGGGAGGCGACCCCGGCTTCGGCGAGAACTCGCTGAATTCGTACCTTGGGGTTGGATTCCGGATTCTTTCGATCGCGTGGTGTCGGCATTCCGATCATTCTACAGAGGTAACCGACTTCGAACGACCCCAGAGGCTCTCCTCGCTTCCGACCCTCGCTTCAGGACCTCCGATGCTCAATACCCTCCGTCATGCCTTGGAATGGCTCCGCCTCGCCGTCACCCAGCCAATCGGCCAGTTGACCGCGATGCAGCGAACCACCCGGCGCTGGTTTGAAGTGCTTCGGTACTGCNACAGGCACCTTNCTGAAGACCGAGCCCCCGTTCTGGCGGCCGCACTCGCCTTCAGGGTGCTCCTCGGCCTCGTTCCCATGCTGGTGGTCGCCACGGTCATCGCCCGGAGTTTCCTGCGAGAGGACTTCCCGACCTTCGTGGGAGGTCTGATCGCCGAACTGGGCCTCGCCGACGTGACGCTCGGCGGCTCCACGGAGCAGGCCCAGGATCTCGGGACCTGGCTCCAGGAGCTCGTGGCGAATGCATCGAGCGTCGACCTGTCCACCCTCGGCTGGGTCGGCTTCATCATCGTCGCCTTCTCCGCGCTCTGGGTGCTGGTGACGATCGAGGAGGGCTTCAATCGAATCTACCGCGCTCCGAAGGGGCGATCGTGGCTTCGACGCCTGATGATCTACTGGTTCCTGCTCACCTTCCCCGCGGTCCTGATCGGCGCGGTTCCGTTTCTCACCGGTCTCTTCGACGCGTTCGAATCCTCACTTCCGGAATGGTCATGGCTCACCACCAGCCTCCGCTTCATCACCGGCACGCTGATTCTGTGGCTCGTCCTGGTGATGGCCTNCATCTGGATTCCGAACACGACGGTCGAAGTCCGACCCGCCATGATCGGCGCCTTCACGGCCGCCATCCTCATCGAAGCGGCGAAGAATCTTCTGGGGGTCTACACCGCACACGCGCTCACCCTCAACAAACTCTACGGGTCGCTCGGCCTCATCCCCCTCTTCATGTTCTGGATGTACCTCATGTGGATGTTCGTCCTTCTCGGCCTCGAGGTCTCGGCGATCATCCAGACCCTCCGCGGTCGGGACATCGAGATCCTCGCCCGAGCCGATGAAGAGGATGGACTGGTGGATCCCGCCATCGCCATCCGGGTGGTCGAATTCGTCGCCACCTCCTTCGATCAGGGACGACCTGCGGAGACCGACGAGATCTCCCGGGAGCTGAGACTCGACCGGCTTCTGGTGCGAGCCATGCTTGATCGTCTCGAACAGGCGGGAATCGTGGCCAGGCTCGAGCAGATCGACGGCTTCACGCTGTCCCGCCCGGCGGATCAAATCGACCTCGCCGGCATTCTCACCATCGGATTCGCCTTCGCCGACGAGAAGGCATCGAACGTCGACCCCCTCTTCGAGCGACTTCGGAATGCCCAACGAGCCGCCGTGGCCGGTTTGAGCCTCGCCACGGTCATCAGGCCCGATCCCTCCGCCGAAGCGACGTGATAACTGGTGAAATGGNCGAGATTCGGCCGAGATGGAAAGGAAGGGGTCGGCCGATGCCTTGTTCCGACTGACCACCTTCCCATGCCTCGCCAGGCTGCTCATGCGAATGTCCACCCGGAGGATCCGGGGACCATGAGTGNCGATCGGTCGGAGACCAGCATGACGTTGGACGACGCCTCGATTCAATCAAATGAGACGACGAACCGGTCGCCATCGGAGACGACACCGTCTCCCGACGCGATGAACGACATCTGGTCCTCCATCGGCCCGGGCCACCCCGAATCCGGAGATGATGGACCTCCCACCATTCGCCCCCGCGACCTGCCCGCAACGAATCCGAACTCCCAGCCCGAGAAGGACCTGAACACCGTGTCGACCCCCGCCCTCAGTGATGCCAACGAACCCCGCGAAGCCATGCGCGACGAACTCCGAATCGGTGTCCGCATGCTCGAAGCCCTTGATCTCCAATTGAAGCGTGCCGAACAGATCATCCAGCAGCAGGAGGAGGCCGCCCGTCTCGCCGATCAGGCGAGCACGCGACTCGCGGCCCGGCTCACGGAATTCAAATCCGTCTCCGAGAGTTCGATGGCCAGTGGTTCACTGTCCCTTGATTCGCATCCCACCGCCGGGTCGACCTTCGATCCGAAGATCGAAGAATCGGCCGTGGAACTGACCCGNATCATCGAAGCGGCCGCCGCGATCAGGACGGACTTCCGCGACGACCTCGCCGCAGTCACCGCCGCCGCCGACTCTCTGGCGGACGCCGTGACCCAGGCCGGCGACATGGAAGCCTCGCTGCGTTCGACNATCACCAGCGCCGACGCGATGACGATGCCGGGCGTTCCGACGCCGGCCGCTCCCATCGAGTCGGTCGCCGATGTCCTTCGCAGGCTTGCACGGGAATTCGATGCGGTATCCGCCGAAGCGTCCGAGACATCTGGAAACTCGCCGGCGGTCTCGCANGAGCCCTTCGAACCGGCGGCCCCGCAGTCGGTGGCGAGCATCAATCCGCATGATCGACGGACTTCCGGAACCCTCGAAGTCGAGCGCACCGTGGAGTTCGATCTCCAGGACGGCCCGACCGAGTCGAGCCTGGCACCGGAACGCCAGGAGACCACGTCGGATTGACCGGCGGGTCCGCGGCACCGGATCGATTCAATATCGGGGAAGCCCGGCGGCGGCTCGCTCCGAATCAAGCCAACGACGTTCCAGTCGTTCGATCGAACCGAAGGCCGACTCGAAGGCGATGCGTCCTCCCGAAACGCCCCCGTCGTCGCTCCAGATCCGGTTCTGACTCCAACCTCGAATGTAGTCGGCCATGCCCTCGGGCTCGTTCCTCACCAGCCAGCTGCAAAGCACGGCGGAACCGTCGTAGAACAACGCTCGGTCCAGTTCCTCCGACGGCGTGATGTCCGCGTCCAGCAACGACGCGATCGATGGAACGCGTCCNTCGGAGAGNTGCCGACGAAAGTCCAGAGTCCGACCGTTCTCCCGTCGGTTGGGCCCGAAGCGTTCCGTGGTCTTCCGCGGTTCGAAACTTCCCGCCAATCCTTCGACGAGCCAGATCGGATTCTCCTTGGATGCCGTGAGGATCGCGTGCTGGTGCAGAAGCATGTGGACGGCTTCGTGGATGACCACGGATGCCGTCTGATGATCCACGAAGTCTTCGATGGCCTCGCGTTGCGCCGGATCGACCGGTTCACCGCGTTCTTCGAACAACGCGAGACGATCGGAGACCCGTCGAACCGCGGGGTTGTCTCCGGCATGGTGATACACCATGTGCCCGTTGGCAGGCGAGAAGTATCCCGCGAGCCATCGAGCGTGCACTTCGTCACTCCAACCGGCGAACGAAAGAAAGTCGAGTCGGGACGAGAATGCGATCACCAGGTGTCTTCCACCGTCGTGATCTCCCGCTCCCGACAGCGGCATGTCCAATCGGTCACAGAAATCCTCGACCGCGTGGGCGGCCCGTTCGAGAAGACGTCCATGAAGCGCCGCTTCGTCGCCGGGCATGTCCGACAGCATTTCGAATCGAGTCGTCCGATGTCGACGCATGTCCGGGTATCGATTGAGGACGCGGCTGATCCGCCGCTCGAGATCCTGATCCGTGTCGCCCCGCAGCCGTATCTCGATCGGCGGGCCGGCGTCGGAATCCTCAACCGGCGGCGCAACCATGCGGAAGGCACCGGCGGCCATGAGCAACAGGAGAAGGGCGATTCGCATGCTCTTCGCGTCGACCGGATCGATCCGGAAGTTCACGCGGCCTGAGCGGCATTGCGCGGATCTCCGCCGGACGGGTTCAAGTGTGACGACAGGCGGTCCGATACCCGAGAAGGCATGATCTCTCGACTCCGAATCCGCATTCGCTGCCTGATCGCGGCCACGGTTCTGTTCCCGTCACCGATGATCAGCGGCGGCATCCTGCCCCCTCCGATCCCGGAGGACGTGCGGATCCATCCCGCCGCGTGGCGTCAGGAGCAGCCTCCTCGCATCGCCGTCGCGGAAGCGGCCGCCACGATGCTCGACGGACGCGGGATCCTCGTGGGTGGCTTCACCTCCGATCTCCGCGCGACCGCCGCGGTGCAGGTTCGCGACCCTCGACGTGGCTGGGAACCCGTGGGCTGCTCCCTGGTCGTTCCTCGATCCGATGCGACGGTGGTGCGACTCGACGACGACCGTCTGCTGTTGATCGGTGGATGGACCGGCCGGTTGCCGGACGACCGGAACTGGCTGGCCGGCTCCGAGATCTGCGAACCGTTGCGTCCGCAGAATCGGCGATCGATTCCCGTGCCGTTCGTCTTCGATGATCAGGATGGACTCGAAGGCCATGCGGCGACCCGACTCCCGGACGGCCGAGTGCTGCTGGTCCATCGCGATGAAATGTCCATCTTCGATCCGACCAGTGAGCGATGGTCTGTCCCGAGCCCGCTGAGCGCCATGCGACGACACGCGGCCCTGACGGTCGTCGGCGAACGCTCGGTGATCGTGGCGGGCGGGCAGACCGCCGATGACGCGACGGGGGTCGAGACCATCGAGATACCAGCCCGCGACTCGGCGAACACCGCGCCGGAATCGAATCCTTGGACCACTGCCGATCTTCCCGCCCTTCGAGACCCCGGAATGATCGCGATCGCCACCGGCCGCGCGCTTCTGGTCGGCGGCGAACTCGACGGTGAGAGTGATCGACGAACCTGGATTCTGGATACCTCGACCCAGACCGTGACCCCCGGTCCACTGCTTCCGATCGAAGGCGGCATCGCCGATCCATCACTGCGAACAAGCGGGTCGGGAATTCTCGTGGTCGGTGGCGAACGCCGAACCGCCGGACGGCCGTCTCCGGCATCAGGCGGAGCGATCATCCGCCTCGGCCGGTCGAAGACCTGGAGGCTCCCCGCCGCCCCGACGGTCTCCATCAGAACCGCGATCCTCGAACTTCCCATGGGGATCGAGAAGATCGGCGGATATCGATTCGACTTCGCGGGCGAGGATCGACGACGGGCCCGCGTCTTCGAAGGCGCAGAGTCACTCCGCCTCGTCCCGGTCGTGATCGCCGACTGACGGGTCCGAGAATNTCACCTGCTCCCCGCATGACCTGAATCCCCGGAACAGGTGGATCAAGATCTCTTCCGGGATCTCCAACACGGATTCCAATCCTGCAAGACGTATTCGACGGTTCTGGCATGCAGTACTCGAACCAGAACGTGACTTTCGACCTCACCGCCTCCGGCAGCACCTCGACCTGGCAGGATGAGCCGTTTTCTCCGGCTGAGATGAGACTCGGCCCGAACGCCATCCTCGTTCGCCCCCTTGGTCCGGGAGTCGATCGAGAGGAAGCCGCCGCGATCGTGGGGCTCGTCGCCGCTGAGTTCCGAGACCGAAAAACCGCTCCAAAGCGGCTCCTCGTCGATCTCTCGACGGTTTCGGTCCCATCCAGCATGGCGATCGGCCTTCTTCTGGAGCTGGCCCGTCTGGCCGATGAACGCGGATCCGTCCCCCATCTTCACGCTCCTCGAAGAATGCTTGAGGTTCTGAGGATGCTTCAGCTCGATGGGCGATATACGATGGTGGTATCGGAACGGCGACTCGCCGAACTCCTCCGCTGACGCCCGACCGGTTCGGGAGCTCGGATGAGGACGGCGGCCCCCGGCGTTCCCAGTCTGGAAGCACCTCATGTCCGCTCGTCGATTCCATCTCACACTTCTTCTCGCCACCGCGATGCTCACCGTCTGCGGTGGTTGTTACAAGCGGGTGGTCGGCGTGAAGAACGCGCCCGGATTCACCGGCGAAGTCCATGAAGCCAACGTCGACTCCGGCAACGAGGAACTCTTCCAGGTCAAGAAGCGCACCTACATCGGGACGACCTACGTCGACTGATCGGATCCGTTCCGTCGAGACAGAACTCCCACTCACCGACCGACCTTCATTCGAGATTCGAGAACCGCACCATGGGTATTGAAGCCGCCCTCCCCACCGACAGCATCCTCACCACGCAGTTTCATCGGGTTTCCAACTGGGCCCGGAGGTCAAGCGTCTGGCCGATGCCTTTCGCCACCGCCTGCTGCGGCATCGAGTTGATGGCGACCGCTTGCAGCCGATTCGACCTTGCTCGATTCGGCGCTGAAGTCATGCGTTTCAGTCCGCGGCAGAGCGACTTGATGATCGTCGCGGGCCGAGTGTCGATCAAGACGCTTCCGGTGCTCCAACGAATCTACATGCAGATGGCCGAACCGAAGTGGGTGATTTCGATGGGCGCCTGCGCCTCGACCGGCGGTGTCTTCGACACCTACGCGGTGGTTCAGGGCGTCGACCAGTTCATTCCCGTCGACGTCTACGTCCCCGGTTGCCCGCCGCGTCCCGAGATGCTCATCGAGGGAATCATGGCGATTCAGAAGATCATCGACAACGACAATCTTCCTCGCGACCCCGACGGCAAGCGACTCCCGCTTCAATTGGCGGTCCAGCCGAACTTCCAGCCGGCCCCGCAACCCGTCGACGTCTCGATCGGCGCCAGCTGATCGAAACCGGTCAGTCTTCGGACCGGATCGTGATCCGCCCGTCGGCATCGATGGCGACCCCGGGATTCCAGACGACTTCCCAGGCGAATCCGTCCGGATCGGCGAAGTAGCCGCGGATGCCGCCCCACGGCGGCGCCGAAGGTTCCCGAAGCACGGTTCCCCCCGCATCGACCGCCCGCTCCAGCAACGAACCGACGTCCGACTCCGAGGCCACGTTCTGCGAGAGCGACATCGAGATCGTCGTCTCGGTCGATCCCGGGGTGCTGGAGGCATCCTCCGCCAGCGATTCGCGGGGAAAGAGCGCGAGAATCTGCCCGCCGACATCGAAGAACGCCACCAGCGAACTGCTCCGTGGATGGACTTCGAGTCCCATCGCCTCGTAGAAGGCTCGACTTCTCGCGAGATCGACGACCCCGAGCGTGATGAATGAAATGGCCGGTCCGAGTCCGATGGGTGCTGGCTTCATGAGCCCACTTTGCCCGCTCGGTCGGACGTTGTCCACCGACGGGGCCACCACGAGGCGGCGATCAGGAGAGCGAACCGACCCAGTCGGAGATCCGCCCCAGACCGACCCTGATCTGATCTTCACTGCAGGCGAAACTCAGGCGGATGTGATTCCGAGCGATCTCACCGAAGTCCTCGCCGGGCACCACTGCGATTTCCTTCTCCTCGAGAATCGCCTCCGCGAATGCCCCGGCCGAGTCGATGTGGCGACCCGCCGGCGACGACAAACCGAAACATCCCGAGATGTCCGGGAAGGCGTAGAACGCGCCGCTGGGCGGGACGGTCTTGAATCGATCGATTCCGCCGAGAAGTTCCGCGACCAACCTCGCTCGTTCGACGAAGACCGTTCGCATCGCGGCGCTGGTCTCGGATTGCGANTCCACGGCCTGAACCGCCGCGGGCATGAGGAACGTCGCGATGCCGCTGGTCATCTGACTCTGAAGTCGAGTCATCGCCTTGGCGACTTCTCCTCCGTCACCGGGCGCCACCGCCCATCCGATCCGCCATCCGGTCATCGCCATCGACTTGCTCAACCCGTTGAGGGTGACGGTTCGTTCTGCCAGTTCGGGAAGGGAACCCGGGCTGAACGGCGCCGCGTCGGCGGAGATCTCGGGATAGATCAGATCCTCGTAGATCTCGTCGGAAACCAGCGTCGCGGTCGGATGTTCGGCGATCACCATCGCCAGCGCCGTCAACTCGTCGCGGGAATAGCAGACGCCCGTCGGATTGCAGGGGCTGTTGATGATGACCNCGGCGGTCCGATCGGTCATGACCGCACGGAGCGCCTCGGGATCGGTCTTGAAGCCCTGCTCGATGGGCGCCGCACATTCGACGACCGTTCCGCCCGCGAGTTCGATCATCGGTCGATAGCTGAGCCAGGCGGGCGTGATGATCACGACCTCGTCACCCGGGTCGACCAGGCACTGCATGACCTCGTAGGCGGCATGCTTCGCCCCGACGGTGACCACGACGTGCTCGGCGGCGCAGTCGATTCCGTTGTGCTCCCGCATCCGCTTCGCGATGGCCTGACGGAGATCCGGGTTCCCCGGGGTCGGCGCATATTTCGTGTGGCCCGCATTCAGTGAATCGACCGCAGCCTGCTTCACGAACTGGGGGGTGTCGAAATCCGGCTCGCCGGCCCCGAAACCGATGACGTCACGGCCTTCCGCGCGGAGTGCCTTGGCGCGGGCGGTGACGGCGAGCGTCGCGGATCCTCGAAGGGAACGAACTCGGGCGGAGCGTTTCATGGACGGGTAATCTACCAACCCTCGGAACTCGCCCCTCAACACCAACGGGAATCGACAAGATGTCCATTCGTATCCTCGGAATCGCCGGAAGCACGCGTCCGGAATCGCTCAATCGGCGACTGCTCCATGTCGCACTGAGAGGCGCCGATTCGGCCGGTTCGACCGGGGCACAGATCGATGATCTCGATCTCCGCGATCTCGACATTCCCCTTTATGACAGCGAAACCGAGAAAAGCGAGGGGATGCCCGACGGGGTTCGTCGCCTCCGAGAGGCGTTGAAGGCGAGTCACGGCGTGATCATCGCGAGCCCCGAGTACAACGGTTCACTGACCGCGGTGCTCAAGAACGCGATTGACTGGACCACCCGCCCTGATCCCCAATCGCCTGATGATCCACCGCTCGCCGCCTGGCGAGGCAAGGCGTCCGGGATCATTTCGACCAGCCCCGGCGGGCTGGGAGGAATTCGGGGCCTCGTCCACCTTCGCGCCGTCCTGAGCCACATGGGCATGCACGTGGTCCCGCAGCAGGCCGCGATTCCCTCCGGCCATGACGCCTTCCACAAGAACGGGTCCATCCTCGACAAGCAGCAGCATGCCCAGGTGGAATCAGTCGGCCAGGCGGTCGCGGAACTCGCCGCGAGGCTCGCCGGCGGTTGATCAGTCCGAACCGCCGAGGTCACGCCTTCGCCGGACGCTGCTGATTCGGCGGCGTGGTAGAATCCCGACATGCATTACGAAACCCATGCCTCGCTGGTCGAGGAGCTCGAGGCGCGGATCTTAACAATCCGTGACTCTCTTTGACTACGACACCAAGGTGTCCAAAAGAGAGTCCCTTCAGGACGAGATGAACGCCGACGGCTTCTGGGAAAACCAGGACGCCGCTCAGGCACACATCGCCCGCTACAAACTGGTCAAGGCTCAGATCGATCCGCTCGAAGAAGTGATCGCGAACTTCGAAGATGCGAAGATCGGACTCGAACTCGCCAAGGAGGAGAACGACCAGGAACTCCTCGAGGAAGCGGACGAGCAACTCTTCCAGATCGAACGGAAGATGGACAAGGTCGAGCTGCAATCGCTCCTTTCCGGTCCTCACGATCACCGCGACTGCTTCGTGGCGATCCAGGCCGGTGACGGCGGGAACGACGCGGACGACTTCGCCGAGATGGTCGACCGGATGTATCTCTACTTCTGGGAACAGCAGGGCTGGAAGGTCGAGGAACTCAGTCGAACCCACGGCACCGAAGTGGGAATCAACGAAGTCTCGTATCACCTCAAGGGCCCCTACGCGTTCGGCAACATGAACTGCGAACGAGGCACGCATCGTCTTGCCCGGGTGAGCCCGTTCAACGCCCAGGGAAAGCGCCAGACGAGCTTCGTGACCGTCGATGTCACGCCCGAGATCGAAGAGACCGATCTGGTGATTCCCGACAACGACCTCGAGATCAACAACTTCGCCCGTTCCAGCGGCCCCGGCGGCCAGAACGTGAACAAGGTCGCGAGTGCGGTCCGAATCATTCACAAACCGACCGGAATCATGGTCGTCGCCAGCACCTTCCGTGATCAGCCTCAGAACAAGAGACAGGCGATGCAGGTCCTCATGGCGAAGCTGGAGCAGATCGAAGAAGAGAAACGACAGGCCGAACTCGACGCCGCGACCGGCGGCAAGGTCGATCGCGGCTGGGGGACCCAGATTCGTTCCTACGTGCTGTACGACAATCGCGTGAAGGACCATCGGACCGGCCACGAGGCGGGGAACCCGCAGACCGTGCTCGACGGCGCCCTTCAACCCTTCATCGATGCCGAACTCCTTCGCCGGCGAGCCACTCGTGAGAACACCGAAGCCTGACGAGGCCATTGCCGAAGCGACGGCGCTCTCGATTCGAGGCATCGAACGTCGATTCCGATCCGGTCGAGGGATCGGGCCGATCGATCTCGATCTGTCGCGAGGCGAACAGGTCATCCTCCTCGGAGACTCCGGCTCCGGGAAGAGCACCCTGCTCTCGGTCATCGCCGGACTCGAGCGGGCCGATCGCGGCACCATCCGGATCGCGGGTCGGTCGGTCGACCGGTCGCCCCCCGGGCGTCGCGACGTGGCGATGATCGCTCAGGATCTTCCGCTCTACGACCATCTCGATGCTCGAGCCAACGTCGACCTCGCTGTTTCGGGGCTGAAGCTCGATCGGTCCGAACGAGGCGATCGCGTCGACGCCGCACTCCGGAACGCCGACGCCACGGAATTCAGCGGACGGCGAGCCGGCACGCTTTCCGGAGGCGAACGAGCCCGGGTCTGCCTCGCTCGGGTTCTCGCTCGCCGCCCCACCGTCGCGCTGCTGGACGAACCCTTCTCCGGTCTCGATCGCCGCCGCCGAGCGTCGATCCGGGATCTGGTCTTCTCCGCCCTCCAGGATGCTGGAACCGCGGTCCTGCTGGTGACCCATGACGAGTCGGACATCCGCCCCGACGGCCGGACCTTCGAGATCGACTCGGCGGGACACCCGATCCCGTCTTGAGCCACCAAGTACCGCCTTCGCCACTCGCGGTCGTCGTGGCCCGCACGAGCCGGTCGAAAACGAGAGATGATGACCACGACATTCGTGCCCCGGAAATCCTGATCGCTTCATTCGAGACTCCCCGACATGCCCGGCCCCCAGCACCTCCATCATGAGACGGGAACCCGCCCCCTCGATGCGCGACCCTCGCTCGATCTCGGACCGGCGATCTGTGCCGATGATCAGGCCTCCCGTCTTCATGAATGGTTGCTCACCAACGGCCGCGGCGGCTATGCCTGCGGATCCGTCGCCGGCATTCTTGATCGGCGATACCACGCGATCCTGGCCGCCGCGGTCGATCCCCCCGACACCCGTTCGGTACTCGTGGCGAAACTGGATGAACGGCTGCCCGACTTCTGGACCACCGAGCGTTCGCAACGGACGGGCCGGGATCCCGAAGACGATCCGACCTCGAACGATCTGACACTGTCGAGTGATGTCTGGAGCAACGACCGCATCTCCGGCTTCGGTCATCGACACCTCATCCGCTGCCGGCTCTTCGAGGGCGCCGTCGAGCATCAATGGCTTTGCGGAAAGACCCGGATCTCCCGGCGTCTGGTCATGCCTCACGGACACGATGCGGTCATCGCCGAGTATCGGGTGGAAGCGACCGACCGCCCCGTCACGCTCGCGGTCAAGGCGATCGGAGGCAACCGACTCGCGGACTTCCTCGCGCCCGGCGCCGACTGGTCGGCCGAGACCGTCGCCGCGACCGACACCGAACTCGAACTGAAGCTCCCCGCCAATTCGAACGGCGGAACGGACATCGACTTGTCGATCAGGGTGACCGGCGGAAGCCTTGACGCCGGTGGCACCTGGTATCGCGGCTATCACCTGGATACCGAGACCCGCCGCGGTTACGACGACGTGGACGACCACCTGCTGCTCGTGGAAGCGACTGGAGAACTCGGCGAGGGCGACGTGCTCCGACTCGAGATCGCCGCCGGCGATTCGGCCTCCGTCGATTTTCGAGCGCAGGATCCGTTCGCCGAGGAAGCCGCTCGCCAACGGAAGATCATCGAGCGGGCCGACGCGTCGCTGGGCACGGCGAAGGCGCCGCCCATCTTCCACGCCCTGACCACCGCCGCCGATCGATTCATCGTCGACCGACCGCTGCCCGACGGAACCGGCGCGTCGATCATCGCGGGATATCCCTGGTTCGCCGACTGGGGACGAGACACCATGATCTCGATTCCCGGCGTCTGCCTCGCCACCGGGCGTGCGGATCTGGCCCGCGAGATCCTGCACACATTCGCCCAGTTCGTCGACGGCGGCATGATTCCAAATCGCTTCCCCGGCCTTGGGAAACCTCCGGAGTACAACACCGCCGATGCCGCCCTCCTGTTCATCGAGACGGTCGGGCGGACCTGGATGGCGAGCCGCGTCGACGACGAACCGATGGCGGACGCCTTTCTCCGGGACGTTCTTCCCACCGTCGATGCGATTCTCGACGCCTATGGAACCGGAACTCGCCACGGAATCAGGATCGATCCCGCCGACGGCCTGCTCGATCAAGGTGCGGAAGGACTGCAGCTGACCTGGATGGACGCGAGAATCGGGGACGAAGTCGTGACGCCTCGTCGCGGAAAGACCGTCGAACTCAATGCGCTTCTTCATTCCTCTTTCCGATGGCGGGCCATGTTCGCGGGCCGCTTCGATGAAGACGCGACGACGTTCATCGCCTCGGCCGACCGGATCCGGGAGTCCTTCGACCGGTTCTGGCTCGATGATCACGGATATCTGGCGGACGTGATCGACGGCCCCCACGGCCTCGACGGCTCACTTCGGCCGAATCAACTCTTCGCGACCGGTTGCGCCCATCCTCCGGTGACCGGTGACCGAGCCGAGCGGGTGCTCGCCGCCTGCGATGCCGCACTGCGAATTCCCGTCGGTCTTCGCACCCTCGATCCGGCGGACACCAGATATCAGGGTGCATACGCCGGAAACCAGGCCGAGCGTGATGCCGCGTACCACATGGGGACCAGTTGGCCCTGGCTGCTCGGCCCGTTCGTTCGCACCCATCTCCGCGTTCATCAGGATCCGAAGGCCGTTCGAGGGATCCTCGCCGCCTTCGTCGATGAATCCTCCCGACGGGTGCTCGGTGGCATCGGCGAGGTCAATGATGGCGACAAGCCTCATCGCCCCGGTGGCTGCCTCAGTCAAGCCTGGAGCGTCGGCGAGATCCTCGCCTGCCTTCGTCTCGCGCTCGACCACGAACACGAGGGCGACTCCGTCGCCTTCGCATGAACTCCGCCACGAGTACTCTTCACAGCCATGCCCGACTCCGCTGACGCCACCAACCTCCCCGACCCCGAACGCCAACGCCTCGCGGAGGCCGATGATCTGGATGGCGCCTGGCGAAAATGGGGGCCGTGGCTGAGCGAACGGCAATGGGGCACGGTCCGAGAGGACTACTCTCCCGATGGTGATGCCTGGGATTCCTTTCCCCATGACGCCGCCCGAAGCCGCGCGTACCGCTGGGGCGAGGACGGGATCGCCGGATTCTGTGATCGCACCCAGCAGGTCTGCCTCGGGCTCGCGCTCTGGAACGGCCACGATCCGATCCTCAAGGAACGCCTCTTCGGATTGACCAACTCGCAGGGCAACCACGGCGAAGACGTCAAGGAGCAGTACTTCTTCCTCGATGCCGCCCCCACCGGCTCGTACCTTCGGATGCTCTATCGCTATCCCCACGCCGCCTTCCCGTACGAAGATCTCGTCAAGACCAATGCCGCGCGAAGCGCCGAAGAGCGCGAGTACGAGATTCTCGACACCGGCGTCTTCGACGAACAGCGGTACTTCGACGTGTTCGTCGAGTACGCGAAATCGTCCGAGGAACAGATCCTGATGCGGATCGAAGTGATCAATCGAGGGGCTGAAGCCGCGAAGATCCACGTCATCCCGCAGATCTGGTTCCGAAACACGTGGTCCTGGGGCGAGGACAACGAAAAGCCCTCGCTGCAGCTCGACGAAAATCACGCCGGCGCGGTGCTCGTCGAACATCCGGAGGTCGGTCGTTTCCGGTTGGAGAGCGACGCCTCGCCGGCCACCCACTTCTGCGAGAACGAGACGAACTTTCCTCGGGTCTTCAACGCCGAATCCAAGACCCTCCATCCCAAGGACGCGATCAACGACGCGATCGTCGACGGGGCGAAGGACGCCACGAATCCGAAGAACCACGGCACGAAGGCCGGGCTCGAGCACATCCTCGAACTCGGTCCCGGCGAGTCATCCGTTCTCCGGCTCCGGCTCGATCCGCAGGATGCGGACGACCGAAACGAGGCGTTCGACGACACGGTCGCACGCCGTCGCGAGGAATGCGACCGCTTCTTCGAACCGCACGAGAAGAAATGCGAGTCCTCGGATGCCGCCGCGGTCCTCCGCCAGGCCTATGCGGGCATGATCTGGGGATGCCAGTTCTACAACTACGACGTCTCCCTCTGGCTCGACGGCGATCCGGGTCAGCCGCCCCCCCCGCGCGGCCACAAGGCCGGCCGCAATCACGAATGGCGGAACATCGCCAATCACGACATCCTCTCCATGCCGGATGCCTGGGAATACCCCTGGTACGCGACCTGGGACAGCGCCTTCCAGGCGGTGACCTTCGCGTCCATCGATCCCGCATTCGCGAAGAACCAGATCCTCCTCTTCGTCGATGATCGTTACATGCACCCCAACGGCGAACTCCCCGCCTATGAATGGGCTTTCGGCGACGTCAACCCGCCGGTGCATGCGTGGGCGGCGTGGCGGGTCTTCCAGATCGAGCGGCACGCGACCGGTGGCGACGGTGATCTGGAGTTCCTCAAGCGGGTCTTCCATCGACTCCTGCTGAACTTCGCCTGGTGGGTGAATCGCAAGGACGCGGACGGACACAACATCTTCGACGGTGGCTTCCTCGGCCTGGACAACATCGGAGCCTTCGACCGCAGCGCACCTCTTCCCGACGGATGGCAGCTCCAGCAGGCCGACGCGACCAGTTGGGTCGCCGCCTTCGCACTGAAGATGATGCGGATCGCCCTCGAACTCTCGCTTCACGACCCGGTGTATCAGGACCTCGCGGCCAAGTTCTTCCTGCACTTCCTCGAGATCGCGGCCGCCATGACCTCGGTGGCGAATTCCGGCGTCGGACTCTGGGACGAGCAGTCGGAGTTCTACTTCGACACCCTCGTCGATCCCAAGGGTGAGGTGCATCCGCTCCGGATCTTCTCGCTGGTCGGGCTCATTCCCCTGCTGGCCGTCGAGACCATCGAACCGGAAATGCTCGATCGCCTCCCGGAATTCAAGGAGACCGTCGAGCGAACGCTCTCGGAACAGCCGGAGATGGCGAAACTGGTCAGTCGATGGTCCGAGCCCGGCCGCGGCGAGCGACGACTCCTCTCCCTGCTCCGCGGTCACCGGATGAAGTGCCTCTTCAAGGTGGCCTTCGACGAAGGGCGGATGTTCTCCCCCAACGGCATCCGTTCGGTGAGCCGGGAGCACCTCGAGAATCCCTTTCAACTCGACCTGGCCGGACGCAAGCTCCAGGTCGACTACGAGCCCGCGGAAAGCCACACCGGACTCTTCGGCGGCAACTCGAACTGGCGCGGGCCGGTCTGGTTCCCCCTCAACGTGCTCCTGATCGAATCGATGCTGAAGTTCCATCATTACTACGGGGAGGACTTCCGCATCGAGGTTCCCGTGGGAAGCGGAGAACACATCAACATCCTGCAGGCCGCCAATCTCCTGCGGCACCGGCTCAACGACCTGTTCCTCCCCGATGCCGATGGCAAACGACCCATCTTCGGGGACGACGACCGATTGAACTCCCCGGAATGGAACGACCTGCTCCCGTTCAACGAGTTCTTCTGCGGCGACACCGGACGCGGCTGCGGCGCGATGCATCAGACCGGCTGGACGGGGCTGGTCGCGAAACTGCTCGACCCAGAGAGTATTCTTGAAGCCAAGGCCGATCTTCTCGAATGACACCGTCGACGACTCGACGGTTTCGGAACCCATCACCGACATGACCGGCGAAAAGAAACTCCAACGCACCATCGGTCTGCCTGGCGCGATCGTGCTCGGCCTGGGATCGATGGTGGGAACCGGCGCCTTCATCGCGATCGGACTCGCTGCGGGCATCGCCAACGATCTGGTCTGGATCGCGGTGCTGATCGGCGGCGGCCTGGCGATGCTCAACGGCCTTTCTTCGGCCCGACTCGCGGCCCGGCATCCGGTGTCGGGGGGAACCTACGAGTACGGCTACCGCGAACTTCATCCGAGCATCGGCGTCGGCGCCGGGTGGCTGTTCCTCACCGCGAAGAGCGCCAGCGCCGCGACGGCCTCGATGGGCATCGCGGGATATCTCGCGGAATCGATGTTCGTATCGTCGGCTCCGACCTGGTCCCTCGGCCTCCCGATCCTCGCCATGGCGGTGCTCGCAGTCGTCGGCTTGCGATGCAGCCTCCTCGTCACCGCCGTCCTGGTGTCGCTTGCGATGGCAGCCCTGCTTGGCTTCGTGGCCTGGGGTTTCGGCGCCGTACCACTTGAAACGGCGACCGTCGCGACGTCATCCCCGCCATCCAAGATCGATCTCGTTCATGCCGGCGGGCTGGTCTTCGTGGCCTTCACCGGCTACGGCCGCATCGCCACCCTCGGAGAGGAGATCCGTGATCCCGCTCGATCGATCCCCACCGCGGTGGTCATCACGGTGCTGGTCTCCGCGACGTTGTATCTCCTGGTCGGACTCGCCGCGACCCGGATCGCCGGAGGCGCCGCATTCGGTGATCTCGCCGGCGCCGCAGATGGCCCGCTCATCACCATCGCCGATGCCGCGGGAGGTTCGTGGCTGGTGCTTCCCCTCGCCATCGGCGCCTGCGCCGCGATGGGCGGCGTGCTGCTGAACCTGATTCTCGGCTTGTCGAGGGTCGTCCTCGCGATGGGCCGTCGACATGATCTCCCCCCCGCACTCGCCCATGTCGGCAAGGGCGAACCCGTCATCGCGATCGCCGTGGTGGCGGTGACCGTGCTGATCGTCGCCACCACCGGTTCGATTCTCACCGCCTGGTCCGGGAGCGCCGCCGCGGTGCTCGCCTACTACGCGATCACCAACCTCGCGGCCCTCCGCATGTCGCTTCGAGATCGTCGCCGCACCGCCGCGGCGGCCAGTGGACTCGGCGCCCTTGCCTGCATCGGGGTCGCGTGCAGTCTTCCCGCCGCCGCCTGGGGACCACCCGCGATCGCGCTGTTCGCCGGCCTGTGCATCAGCCTCCTCTCCCGTCTCTCCCGCAGACCGCCGAGTGCCGAGTGACCAGACCCTCGAAGCCCGCTCGACCGGCCGGAATGCGGAAACGTCCCCCACCACATCACCGTCACCCACGATCACGAATCACGCGGGACCGGGGTACCATGCCCTCCGCGGCCCGTTCGGGCCGCAGTCACCAGGTGAGGTGGCGGAGCGGTTGAACGCACCAGTCTTGAAAACTGGCGTGGCCTCCGGGTCACCGTGGGTTCGAATCCCACCCTCACCGTTGCGACGATGGCGTCAACCGATTCGTCCGAAGACGCCCGAACACCGCCCCGAACGACCAGCGTCGTTCGGGGCGGTTTCTCGGCGATGCAGGTTTTCAAACAGTGGTCGCCCCCGCCGGAGCAGACGCGATCGGAAAAAACGCACGGCTCGATCGAACGCGACGGTTCGACTGGACAGGCCGGCCTCGCGATGGATGCCACCGCGGAAGCACCGCATACACGCTTCGACGACCGCCACGTTTCCATACCGACACCTCCCGATCGACGATGTTTATCGGATGAAAACGGATCGAGGTTTGTTGAGAATCAGAATCATGTGCTCCAAATCGAGGCCTCGTATTTTGACACCACCTTGCAGATGGCATGCTTCGCGTGGTGGCAAATCCGCCTCCAGAAGAATCAAGGAGCCCTTCATGCCCGACAACCCTCAAGCAACCTGCGGCAGCTGTGAATACTTCGGTGATGGAATCGCCCAGCAACAGCTGGTCGAGATCCGTGTGAATCCCGAATCGGCTCCAGAGGCCTTCAGCCCATGCGCGGCGCCGCGGAACGCCGAGATTCACCTCTCGGTCGGGCCCAGAGCCGGTTGCGATGCATGGAAGCCCGCGGCCTGAGCGGTCGAGCGACCTGAAGAGAGACAAGACTGTTGGCGCTCCTGCGCATCCCCGTCGGTCCGGCAGCCGGACGACGACGAGATGTCATTCGACTACGCGCCGAAAGCGGCTCCCACACGTTGAACGACATCGGGGCTCACGAACCACACCGCTCCGGACGACCACTGTCCTTCGGGGCGGTTTCTCGTCGGCATCCACCCGATCAAGCCTGACTCGGAATACGTCGACTCGGCGCTCGTTGGCGTCACACACCTGGTCGGAACGCTCAGACGGCTTCCCGCACGACCGCTTCCCAGCCCTCACCAGCATGGACCAATCGCCCATGCTCGACCAACAGGATGAGGTCGGCGTCACCCGGACCGTCACTGGCGATCAGGAACGTCGAGTCCTCTTCAGCCTCGGATGCCGTGGCGGCGCACTCACAATGGAAGATGGCCGCCGAGAGCGTCCGGTAGATCGCGTCCACCGACCACCCACTCTCGACGCCTTGTTTCTGCACTCGAAATGCCATGCTTCGCTCCGAATCGCCGCCTTGCGACGACGTGTTTGGTGCCCCGGCCGAATTCGACGACCGGCGACTCCCAAAGTACGGGAAGGCATCCACGATGTTCATGGGGTGTACGCCCCGTCTTCGTTCCGAGGGCGATCGCGATCAATCGAAGCGAAGCACGACGATGGTGCAGTCGTCGTCGAGCGGACGCCCCGAAGCCCAATCTTTGACGAAGTCGAACATCGCCGCGACCTGTTCTTCGGCGGATCGATCGCGCTGACGCACGGCTTCGGCCAGCAGGCGGTCGAGGCCGAGAAGTTCCCCCGCAGGATTCCGACACTCCCAGACGCCATCGCTGGCGAGAAAGAGGACGTCTCCGGAAGCCAGTCCTTCGTACTTCGTCGATCGGTAGGTGGTCGACTGGATTCCCAGTGGAATGCCCGCGGCTTCGATCTCCTGAAACTCGGAGTCCTTGCTACGAAGGAGATATCCCGGGTGTCCGGCGGATGCGACTTCCAGCGTCCCCTCGGACGTGTCGACGATCGCCGAGAAGAGCACCATGAACAGGCCGGCCGAGGACTCGTCGGTCAATCGCTCGTTGGCCAGTGCGATCGCCGATGCCAGATCGGGCTCGTTGAAGATCGACGCACGAACGTAGGCTCGCGCGGTCGCGACGAACAAGGCGGAGGGAATCCCATGCCCGGTCGCGTCGCCGAGACCGATCGCGATCCGCCGATCATCGAGCACCCCGAAGTCGAAATAGTCGCCTCCGGTCTGGTCGCTGGGGATCACCCGGCCCGCGATGCCGACGCCACGTTCATGAAGGGCTTCAGATGGCAGCAGGGACTCCTGCACGACTCGGGCGGCATCAAGGGACGCCTGGGTGCGAGCGAGTTCGTCGAGCCTCGGAAGGGCGTCGTCGAGGGCGTTTCCAAGCGCCGCGAGTTCATCATGCCCACCGAGCCGGGCCCGCGCCGTCCGATCGCCCGACGCCGCATGATCAAGCACACCGGTGATCCGGCGCACGGGCTTGAGGATCACTCGCCAGGTGCCGAAGAGCACGATCGCGATCGCGGTCACCGCGATGGCGATGAGCCCGATCGCCCGCCGGAGAACCAGGCTGTTGGTCGCCTTGGTCATGGCCTCCAGAGATCGTCCCGAGACCAACACCCAATCCATCGATTCGAGCGGTGCGAAGGCGACCATCCGATCACCCAGGCCATAGTCGTTGGACGCGAGTTTTTCGACGAACACCTCGCCCTTCTCCGATCGACGGACGAAGTCCATGATGGAGATCGGAGGGTCCGCAGGACCGGCATCGATTCGACGGACTTCCATCCCACCGACGGAGTCGCGGCCTCTGAGTTGCTCGACGGCGCCATCACTCGCCGCGATCAGATTTCCCTGGTGATCGACGACCCCCCATTCCTCACCACGGAGCCCTGCCTGATCGACGATTTCGACGATCTTGCTGATCTGAATGTCGACGACGACCCCACCGAGAAAAACACCGTTGGACATGACGGGCGCGAGATAGACCATGAGATCCTCGTCCGCATCACTTGATTCCTTGGGAAGTCGCTCCCAGAAGGAAGATTCGGTGGATCGAAGTCGTCGATATCGCGGGAGCCGTTCGATGTCGAACTTCTTGCTGAGATCGATCTCTTCAATCCCACCATCGGTTCGTTGCGCGTAGCCGCAGAAGATCCCGAGACCCTCCGGTCCCGGAGTCGCCTCCCATGCGATGCCGAAACCGAAGAGCACGGTATCCCGCGCGACGATTCCGTGGGCGAGCCCGAACAACTCGTCTCGCGTCCAGTCCTTGATGTCCGCCACCGAAATGGAGGCGGTGTCCGCGACCTGGGCGATCCGATTGCACTGCCCCTCGAGAATCGATGCGGTGTTCCTCGTTGATCGCCGTAATTGATCCGAACCGGCTTCCAGAAGCCGTGCTCGCGTATCCATGAGGTCTGCGCGGACCACCACGGCCAGCAGGACTGCCAGCGGCACGACGACCGAGAGAGTGACTTTTCCGCGGAGTTTCATCGAATGAAAGAGTGAATCCATCCCCAAAGGGGCCTCGAAAGCCCTTGAGTCCCATTTCGGGCTCTTTTCCCCTCTCAGAATAACCATCTGCCGGCATCGAGGAACAACCTCACCGGCAAAGGAACACCCACAGATGATCCTCTCCGCACTGGTCGCCTCCGTCATCCTCTCCAACCCCCCGGCCTGCAGCGGCCAGACCTGCGACATGCAGATGCCTGAGACGCTCGCCGGTGCAAGGTCGAGTGCTCCCAAGGACATCGTCGTCGTCGCCTCCGAGGCGGGAGACTTCGGTACTTTGATCGCCGCCGCGAAGGCCGCCGGCCTGGTGGGCGTCCTCCAGAGCGAGGGACCGATCACCGTCTTCGCCCCCACCGACGCCGCGTTCGCGAAGCTCCCCAAGGGCACCGTCGAGACGCTGCTCAAGCCGGAGAACAAGAAGGCGCTGGTCGAGATCCTGACCTACCACGTCGTCCCCGGCAAGCTTGAAGCGGCCGACGTCTTGAAGAAGAAGTACCTCGGCACCGCGAATGGCGAACGAGCCAAGATCGCGATGAAGAACGGCAAGCCCACCATCGCCGGTGCGAACATCGTCGCCACCGACGTCGAGGCCTCCAACGGCGTGATTCACGTCATCGACGCCGTCATGATTCCCGAGCAGCGTGACATCGTCGACGTCGCCGTCTCCACCGGAACATTCAAGACCCTCGCGGCCGCACTTGGCGCCGCCGACCTCGTGACCACCCTGAAGGGCAAGGGCCCCTTCACCGTCCTCGCCCCGAATGACGCCGCCTTCGCGAAGCTCCCCGATGGAACGGTCGAGATGCTGCTGCTTCCCGAAAACAAGGACAAGCTGAAGGCGGTCCTCCTCGCCCACGTCGCCGCCGGACGGGTCTACTCCGACCAGGTCGTCAAGCTCAAGATGGTGCCCACGCTGGGCGGAGGCAAGAGCCCCGTCTCCGCAAAGGACGGCAAGGTCATGATCGGTGACGCCACCGTGATCGCCGCCGATATCGATGCCTCGAACGGCGTGATCCACGTCATCGACACCGTGATCCTCCCGAACTGAGCCCCTTTCAGGGGTGGAAGGTGGCCGAATGACGACTTTAACCATGAACCTCGGGGGCCAGCCGAAAATATCGGCTGGGCCCACTTGGAAGACCGTTACACTTCGTCCTCTCCCGTCGCGAAGAACCGCACGGGTTTCCGGAGTTGAGGAAAACGTGGAAGAAGAAACGCCCATCCTGGAACGTGTCGGTCGGAACGAACCCGGCGCCGTCGACGAAATGATGAGTCGATTCGGAGGCCTGGTCTGGTCTCTGGCCCGACGATCCTGCCCCACGACCGCGGAAGCGGAAGACGCGGTTCAGGAGATCTTCATCGAGATCTGGAAGACGGCTTCCCGATTCGACGCTTCGATCGCCGGGGAAGCCACCTTCGTGGCGATGATCACCCGACGGCGACTCATCGATCGAACTCGACGTCGGACCCGAAGGCCCGAGCCGGTCGCGTTGAACGAGTCTTCGCCGGCGCCCGAGTCGAGCGAAGACCATCTCGAGATCTCCGAGGAAGCGGGAATCGCTTCCGAGGCGTTCGAGAAACTTCGACCGGAACAACAGCAGGTTCTCACCCTTGCAATTCACCACGGTCGGTCCCACGAGCAGATCGCCGCCACCACCGGCATGCCGCTTGGAACCGTCAAGACTCACGCCCGGCGAGGGCTGATTCGACTGAGGCAATTACTTGAAGCCAGCGGCTTCGGAACACAAAGCACAGTCGGTGCCCTTGGAGGTGCTTCATGACTCAGAACAAAGCCCAAAATCCGGGAGACGAGATGAACGACCACCTCGAACTCCCACCCGAGGAACTCTTCGATCTCCTCTCAGACCGAGCCTTGTTCGGCCTGGATGACCAGGAGTCGAACCGACTCGAAGAACTCCTTCGCACCAACGCCTGGGTTCGTGGCGACTGCATGGACGACGCCGTCGCGCAGATGGCCGTGGCCTTCGATGGTGCCGCGACGAACGCCGACGAGATGCCGTCTGATGCCGCCGAGCGGATCAGCCAGGCCGTGCACGCCGAGATCGCCTCGGAATCCACTCCCGCCCCGCAGATCGCCGGGAGAATCTCCCCCGATCGAGACGCGGCGACCGGTGGGACCACCGGCTGGCTCGGATGGGTCGCGGCCGCCGCGGCCATCGCCGTCGCAGTCATGGCGTGGCAGCCGTTCACCCCGACGATCCAGAACAGCACGCAACTCGTGTCGTGGGTCGATCAGCATCCCGATGCCGTCCGCTGGGACTGGTCACCGGGCCTCGTGAACCCGGCCGAGGGCGTCACCGGCTACGTGACCTTCAGCCCGGAATCGCAGGAAGGCTACATGCTGATCAAGGGCCTCGAGCCCAACGATCCCCGCATCCAGCAGTACCAGCTCTGGATCTGGGACCAGGACCGCGAGCCTGATCCGGAGAACCCCACCCCGCTGGCTGACAACGTCCACCCGGTCGACGGCGGCGTCTTCGACGTCAACGACAAGGGCGAGGTCGTGGTCCCGATCAAGCTTCCGCTTCGGGTCGACCAGCCCTACCTGTTCGCCGTCACGGTCGAACGCCCGGGTGGCGTGGTCAAAAGCGACAAGAGCTCGGTTCCGATCATCGCCGGCCCGCCGGCCTCGGACGCCTGAAACCCCGTTCGATCGCATCCTTGAGAACTCAGCTCGGTAGCATCCGTATTCCTACGGATCTACCGAGCTTTTTTTCGGCGCTCCAGAGACGCAGGATGCCCTCACCAACAGGATCAGCCGCCGACTCAGAAAATGGTCGCCGTCCGATTCCCAAGGAACTTCCCACCGGCCGATTCCCGGCCCTGACCCACTCGACGCTCGGAGAACCACATGTTCATCACGAAGCCGGCCATCGCCGCCCTGCTCGCTGGAAGTGCGACCACCGCCCTCCTCATCACCACCCCGTCGATCGGTTCGATGGTTCCAAACTCGACGCCCGTTTCGGTCGCGGTCGAGACGGATGGCGGCGCGTCGATGTACCGATTCCCCGACCTCTCGAAAGATGAGATCGTCTTCGCCTACGGCAACGATCTCTGGCGGGTGCCGGCCGAGGGTGGGACCGCCCTGCCCCTCGCCTCTCCCGAGGGCGTCGAAGTCATCCCGCGTTTTTCGCCCGACGGCAGCGAGGTCGCGTTCGTCGGAAACTATGACGGCAACCGCGACATCTACGTGGTCCCCACCAAGGGCGGAATGCCCCGACGCGTCACCCATCACCCGACGGGCGAACGGCTCAGCGACTGGACCGCCGACGGCGACCTGCTCTACAGCGCCCGTGGCATGGGCGGCGTGCCGAGAGCTGAACGGATCTACCGGGTCGACGGAGACGGCGGCCTCCCCGAAGCGCTTCCGATGCCCTACGGCGCGAACGCCGCGATCGACCGGACCGGGACCTGGGTCGCCTACACGCCGAACCAGCGCGACGGTCGAACCTGGAAGCGGTACCGCGGTGGCATGGCCAGCGACATCTGGCTGGTGAATCTCAAGACCGGCGAATCCCGGCGAGTCACCGACTGGGAAGGCACCGACACCATGCCCATGTGGCATGGGGACGACCTCTACTACCTCTCGGACGCCGGCGACGAGCATCGCCTGAACCTCTGGCGCTACGACGTCGATTCAGGCGATCGGGAACAGCTCACCCGCTTCGCGAACTACGACATCAAATGGCCCGCGATCGGTCCTGATGACGATGGCCACCCCCGATTCGTCTTCCAGAACGGTGCCGACCTCTACGTCCACGACGCCCGAGACAAGACGACGGATCGAGTCGAAATCGAGATCCCGGGAGCGACCGCCAGTCTTCGACCGAAGATGGTCGACGCCTCGGACTTCATGCAGGGATGGTCGATCTCACCGTCCGGCAAGCGGGTCGCGGCCGCGGCCCGCGGTGATCTCTGGACCCTTCCCGCGAAGAACGGCAGCCCCCGGAACCTCTCTCGGACCTCCGGCGTCGCCGAACGGTCCCCCTCGTGGAGCCCGGACGGAAAGTGGATCGCCTACTTCTCCGACGAGCCGGGGGAATACGAACTCTTCGTCCGACGCAGTGACGGCGGCGATGAACCCCGACGGCTCACCGACGACATGGGCGTGTTCAAGAACGCGATCCACTGGGGACCCGATTCCTCATTCATCGTCTACGCCGACAAGACCGGCGACGCCCACCGGGTCGAGGTGGAGAGCGGTGAACGCACCACCTTCGCCCACTACGACCGCGGAGTCTTCCCCAAGCCCAGTCTCAGTTCCGACGGACGATGGGCGGCATGGTCGGGAACCGTCGGCGACTCGATGATGGGACGCATCCATCTCCACGACTTCGACTCGGGTGAGACGCACGTGGTCACCAGCGGGATGTTCAACGACAATTCGCCGGCCTTCGATCGCGACGGCGACTGGATGTACTTCACGAGCGATCGGCGATTCGCCCCGAGCTACTCGTCGCTCGACGGCACCTGGATCTACGACGACAGCGGCATGCTGGTCGCCGTACCCCTTCGCAACGACGTCGACAGTCCTTGGCTCTCGGAGAGCGACGAGCAGGAATGGGACGAGGAAGACGCCAAGGAGGAGGATGCCGAGGAAGAGGCCGAATCGGACGACGCGGACGACGCGGACGACGCGCCCGAGGGTCACTCCGATCCGGTGACCGGCACCTGGGAGTGCACCGCGGACATTCCTCAGATGGGCGCGATCCCGATGACCATCATGCTCGTGCTCAACGACGATGACCTGGTGACCGGAACCGTGTCGACCGCGATGTTCGCCGGCGAACTGGTCGGCGCCTTCGATCCCGAGTCCATGACGCTGACGCTCGTGATGTCGATCGAGAACGGCCCCGGCGTGGACATCGAACTGGTACTCGACGGCGAGTCGGTCACCGGTGTCGGCCAGCCGGACGACGGCGGGCCCGGTGCGGTGATCAGCGGAACGCGGAACGCCTTTGAAGGCGGAAACGACGATGACGACGCCGGCGACGAGAAGGACGCTGACGCCGACGATGCCGAAAGGCTCGAGATCGATCTCGAGGGCTTCGAAGCCCGGGCGATGCCGCTTCCGGTCCGCCCCGGCGCCTTCCGGAACCTCGCGGTCAACGATCGCGGGCATCTGATGTACGTCCGTCGCGGTCGCGACGGCGGCATCAAGTCCTTCGACATGAGCGACCGCAATCCAAGTGAAAAGTCGGCCGGCTCCGGCGGCGGCTTCCAGATGACTCCGGACGGCAAGAAGATCCTCGTTCCGCAAGGCTCCGGCGCGGTGATCCGCAAGGCCGGTGCGGGCGACGGCGGCGACCGGGTGGTCACCGGACCGATGCTCGTCTCGATCGATCCCCGCGAGGAATGGCGACAGCTCGTCACCGACGCGTGGCGCATCCAGCGTGACCACTTCTACGATCCCGGCCTGCACGGCGTCGACTGGGAGATGGTGCTTGACACCTACCTGCCGCTGGTCGATCAGGCCGCGACCCGCGAAGACGTGAGCCACATCATCGGAGAGATGATCTCCGAACTGAACGTCGGCCACGCCTACTACTACGGCGGCGACGTCGAGGGTTCGCCCTCGATGAACGTCGGCATGCTCGGCGTCGACTGGGAAGCCGCTCCTGCGGAGGGCGACCGGCCGGACGGATACCGGATCGCCAGAGTCCTCGGCGGCGGCGCCTGGGACGTGGACGCCCGCGGCCCGCTGCAGGAACCCGGACTCGACCTCGGTGAGGGCGACGTCGTCCTCGCGGTGAATGGCGTCGACATGGATCTCTCGCGGGATCCGTATGCCGCGTTCGTCGGCACCGCGGGCAGCACCGTGGTGCTCACCGTCGCGGACGAGGAGTCCGAGACCGGAACCCGCGACGTCGTCGTGAAGGCGATCTCCGGCGAAGGTGATCTCCGATATCGAGACTGGATCGAGAATCGACGCGCGATGGTCGCGGAGATGAGCGACGGCAAGGTCGGCTACATCTACGTGCCCAACACCGGCCGTGACGGCCAGAGCGACCTGGTCCGGCAGTACCACGGCCAGGCGCACATGCCCGCGATGGTGATCGACGAACGATGGAACGGTGGCGGCCAGATCCCCGATCGATTCATCGAACTTCTGAACCGACCGGTCACCAACTACTGGGCGACCCGCGACTCGAAGGACTGGCGCTGGCCGATGGGCGTGCACGCCGGACCGAAGGCGATGCTGATCAACGGGCTTGCCGGTTCCGGCGGTGACATGTTCCCGTGGCTCTTCCGGCACAACGGTCTCGGTCCCCTGATCGGTACCCGAACCTGGGGCGGACTGGTCGGCATCTCGGGCAACCCCGGTCTGATCGATGGCGGATACACCGCGGTCCCGACCTTCGGCTTCTACGAGAAGGACGGCACCTGGGGCATCGAAGGCCATGGTGTCGATCCCGACATCGAAGTGGTCGATGACCCCGGCCTGATGCTCGATGGCGGCGACCCTCAGCTTGAGACCGCGGTTCGCCTCATGCTCGAAGCGATCGAGAACGGCGTCGGCCTGCAGCCGACCACCCGGCCGGACTCGCCCGATCGAAGCGGCATGGGCATCGCCGAAGAGGACAAGTAGTTCCTCCACGAGCGGACCGAACGTTCCAGAAACGAGTACC
>NHBO02000039.1 GCA_002167845.2 Phycisphaera sp. TMED9
ATCGACACGGCCCGGACTCGATCGAGTCCGGGCCGTGTCTGCTTTTCTCCTGTCGCGGTCATCGGGGTGAATCACCCCGCCGGCATGACGCCGTCGAGCATCGCGTTGAATGCTTCCCGGGTGGCGACCACCGTCCCTTCCGGACCGACGAGTCGAACGAACACCCGTCGCCCCGGCGCTTCGATGATCGCACCGATCTGGGCTTGTCCGGTCCGTGGCGCCGCCGCCCCCATCGATTGGTAACTTCCCGCGGTCTCGACCAGAGTGACGGTCAGGCCGCCGATCTCCTTGGTGCCGATCGTCGCTTCGACCGGTGACCCGTCCGCACCTCGGAACTGCCCGGCCCATCGTTCGATGTTCATGTCGGTGGGGCCGCCGTCGGTCCCCCGGAAGAGCGAGAAGACGATCTCCGCGGAACCACCGGATCCCGGCTTCGACGGTACGTCGTATTGGAGGGTTCGGAATCGCATCCGCGGCTTCGACCACTTCCAACTCGCAGGCTTGGGAAAGACCAGTCCACCCACCTCGGCCACCTTGGCGTCACTCGAGGCCGTGGAGACGGTCCACTCCGATCCCGAGTTGGCCGGATTGGTCGCCGGAGGCGCTTCCGGTGCCGGCGGACCTTCGGCAGGCGGGCGATTCGCAGCCACCGGCGGACTCGACGACGGCGGTTTGGGGGCGCCAGCATCGTCATTGCTTCCACAACCCCCGATGACCAGAAGGGCACCGAGCATGGGAATCGTCTTCCACCGCAGGGCGGACATCCGTCGGACTTTCTTGTGACTCAACATCATCGGGGCTCCGAAAAGACCAGTGGACTCGACCGCGTTCCGGGAGGGAACGCCACTCCCGGGCGATCGATCTCACAGGACGTTGCGTACGATACTCACCATGACGCCTCCTGCCGCTCATTCCTCAGGAATCACCAATCCCGAGGGATCGTCGTGGACGATCCGAAACGGTCGCATCGACGGACGGAAGGTCGATGTTCGATGCGAAGCGGGCCGGATCGCGGCGATCGAACCCGCGGGAACCCTCTCGGCGGGCGACGGACCATCGATCGATGCTCGAGAGGGATGGATCCTTCCGGGTTTCGTGGACGCTCACGTTCATCTGGTTCTGGCCGGAACGGTCGCGGGCCAGATCGATCTCGCCGGTTGTCCCGATCGAGCGACCTTCGAGGCTCGGATCGAACAGAGCCTCGAGACGCTTCGGGACGACGAGTGGTTGATCGGCCATGGGTGGCTGGAATCCGACTGGGGTGGCGAGATTCCTGATGCCACCTGGCTCGTCGCAGCGGGTGATCGCCCGGCGGTCTGCATCAAGCATGATCACCACGCATGCCTCGCCAACCCGGCAGCCCTCGCCATCGCCCTCGAACGCTTCGGTGATCAAGCCTGCCCCCCCGGTGGCGAGATCGTTCGAGATGCGGAAGGCCGACCCACCGGCCTCATGCTCGAAAGCGCGGCATGGATGATCATGAATCCCGTCGTACCGACGCCCACGATCGAGACCCGCCGCGGCACCACCATCGCGGCGAGCCAACACCTCGCCACGCTCGGGATCACTCAGGTTGGCTCGATGACCTACGCCGAAGACGTCGTCGACGTCCTCGACGCGATCCGCGACGAACTCGCGGTCGGCGTGGCGGTGACCATGCTCGACCGCGAGTTGCCGATCGACGAACCGCTCGCCCGGCTTGAAGCGCTCGATCACGACGATCGAGTGCGGCTGATCGGCTGCAAGGCATTCCTCGACGGCACGCTCGGGTCGCGCACCGCGGCGATGCTCGCGGACTACGCGGATCGCCCGGGCGAACGCGGGCTGCTCGTCGAACTCGCCGAGCGCGGCGAACTGATGACCTGGATCGAATTCGTGACGAAGCGAGGTTGGAGCCCCTCGATGCACGCGATCGGCGACGCCGCGGCACGACTCGCCCTCGACGCCTGCGACCATGCCGAGCGAATCGCCCGCGAGGCCGGACTCGAAACCCCGAGGATCCGGATCGAGCACTGCCAGACCGTCGACCCCGCCGACATCCCCCGCTTCAAGGCCTCCAATCGTCACGCGAGCATGCAGCCGACGCACATGCTCGACGATGGAATCACCGTCGAACGATCGCTCGGCCCGGAACGCTTCGACGCGTTCTTTCCCTTTCGAGCGATCCACGACGCCGGCGGAACGCTGTCGTTCGGAAGCGACTGGCCGATCGAGAACCCCGATCCGATCGAAGGCATCCGTGTGGCGGTCACCGGCCGGGACCGCGGCGGCCGGGTGGTTCCCGGCGACCGCACCGTCGACGTCGCGACCGCGATTCGTGCGTACACCACGAATGCCCGCGCCGCCCTCGGACTCCCGTCGGTCACGCTGGAGATCGGCGATCCCGCCGACCTCGTGATCCTCGACCGCGACCCGCACGCCGTCGACTGGGCGAGCGACCGCCCCGCCGTTCAGGCCACGTTCCGAAGCGGTCACATGACACACCGCGCCGGGATCTGAGAACACGCGTTCGGCCTGGTGCGCTCCGGGGCACTCCACATCCCTCGATCCGACACCAGACCCGCCGCGGGGCCTGACGACCACGGGCCGCGGCATGGATCGTCGTATGGATCGTCGGCTTCGCCGTTCTCACAGAACTCGCAACGCCGAAGTCGGCCCCGATTTCTTCCCGACGCCGATCGCCGCGATCCGCGATACTGCGGGGCATGAGTGAGTTCACCCATCTGGATGCCGACGGCCGGGCTCGCATGGTCGATGTCGGCCACAAGCCGCCCCTGCGCCGCACTGCGATCGCCGAAGGGTTCCTGGTCGCCGCCGCAGGCACGCTCGACCGGCTTGAAGTGGGTGATCTTCCCAAGGGTGAGGCGCTGGCGGTCGCCCGGATCGCCGGGATCCAGGCCGCCAAACGCTGCGATACCCTCATCCCGCTCTGTCACACCCTTCCTCTTGATTCGGTGGCCGTGGCATTCGAGCGTGCCGCGCCGGATCGACTGCGGGTGACCGCGACCGCCACCATCACCGCCCGGACGGGCGTGGAGATGGAGGCCCTGACCGCGGCGTCCGTCGCCCTGCTCACCGTGTGGGACATGGTGAAGGGCATCGACTCCGAACTCGCCATCGAAGGCGTCCGCCTCCTCGAGAAACGCAAGGAACCCACGACATGACCAGCGGATGGTGGATCGCCGATCTCTGGCAACAAGGACAGGTCGTTCAGCTCGCCTCCTGGATCTTCTGGGTGATCGTCTCGATCAGCCTGCACGAACTGGGCCATGGATGGGCGGCGTTGTGGGAAGGTGACGACACGCCGCGGCGACTCGGCCACATGACGATCAATCCCCTCGTTCACATGGGAGGCACCAGCCTCATCGCGTTCCTGCTCATCGGGTTCGCCTGGGGGCTCATGCCGGTCAACCCCGGCAACTTCCGGCACCGTCGCTGGGGCGATGCGATCGTCGCCGTCGCCGGTCCCGCCGTGAATCTGATCCTCGCCATGATCCTGCTGACCGCGGCGGGAATCATCAGTGGCAACGTGCTGGGCAGCGAGAATCCGCCGGCATGGGGCGCTCGAGCATTCGAGTTCTGTTACACGGGCGGCTGGCTGAACCTCGTCCTGCTGGCACTCAATCTGATCCCCATCCCGCCTCTGGATGGCTCCCGAATTCTCGCCTCGTTCTCCAATGGCTACGCTCGCCTCCTGCTGCATCCCAACGCGTCGATGTTCGGGCTGGCATTCTTCGTGATCGTGTTCTGGATCACGCCGGTGGGCCAGATCGCGTACCGGTCGATCGACAACGTCGCCCTGCTCTGGGTCGGCTTGATCCAGGGCTTGGTCATGGCTTGATCCAAGGCTTGATCATGGCTTGAATCGGGCTTGATCCGTGTTGGAGGGTGGCCGACCGGATGAGACCCCCGATTCAGCCTCGAAATCGGTGATTCCTTCGCGTGTATTGACCCCGCCACCGATTCCCCTACAATCTCCGATTCGCCCCCGTGGGCCGAAGGCCGTCTCGCACGGAACCCGTCCGGGTCCCCAACGAGGCGCCCGATCTCCAACCACCCGCATCACGTGATGCGGGGGAGACGAGGACCACGCCAGCGAGGAATCAACACATGGTTGTCTTGCGCATGAAGCGGATGGGTCGCATCCGCCGTCCGTTCTATCGCATCGGCGCGATGGACAAACGCTCCCCCCGTGATGGCCGAGTCATCGAGGCTCTTGGCTGGTTCGATCCGATCACCACTGATCCGGAGAGGACCATCAACCTCAAGGCCGGTCGCATCCACTACTGGCTTTCGGTCGGCGCCCAGCCGAGCGAGACGGTGGCGGCACTACTGAAGAAGAACGGCATTGATCCGAAGCCGGGCCCCCATCACACGGCGCTCATCGATTCGGACAAGCCTGTTTCCATGGAGTCGGCCGCGGAGTGATCACTCCTCGGTCGCGGTGAAGCAAACGTTGATCGGATTCCGATGCGCATCGACGTCCTCACACTCTTCCCCGACATGTTCCGCGAGGTTCTCGCGACCAGCATGCCGGGCAGAGCGACAGATTCCGGAGCCGTGGAGTATCAACTCCACGACCTCAGGGACTGGACGAAGGACAAACATCGCTCGGTCGACGATCGACCGTTCGGCGGAGGCCCCGGCATGGTGATGATGTGCGAACCTTTGTGGGATGCGGTACACGCGGTCGAGGCGATGGAGACATCGCCCGCCCGTCGAGTGCTGTTGACCCCGCAAGGCGAGCCGTTGACCCAGGCCCGGGTCGAGGAGCTGGCGACCGAGCCCCGCCTCCTCCTCATCGCCGGACACTACGAGGGGATCGACGAGCGGGTGATCGATGAACTCGATCCGCTGGAGATCTCGATCGGCGACTACGTCGTCTCCGGCGGTGAACTGCCGGCGATGGTGCTGATCGACGCCCTCGTTCGATTGCTTCCCGGGGTTCTCGGGCATGCGGATTCCGCAGCCGAAGACTCCTTCTCCACTCGGGATGAGTCGGGACGTCCGCTTCTGGACTGCCCCCACTTCACCCGGCCCCGCACCTGGCACGATCGGGAAGTTCCCGACGTGCTGCTCAGCGGCGATCACGGTGCGATCGCCGACTGGCGACGTGAACAATCGGTCGAGCGAACGCGACGGCGACGCCCCGACCTTCTCGACCATACACCGCGACCCCTGGACGGCGTGAACCGTTCCAAGTCGCGGCAACCCGACGGCGGCATGTCCGCTCAAGGGGAACATTCGGGCGACGGCCCGGGAGATTCGGAATCATGAATCGCACGGAATTCGTTGAATCAGTCGTAGCCGACCAGCTCAAGCCGAAGGATGCCTTCCCGGAATTTTCCGTGGGTGACACCATCGACGTTCACTATCTGATCGTCGAGGGCGAGAAGGAACGCGTCCAGGTCTTCCAGGGCGTCCTCATCGGCGTGAAGGGTCGCGGCGTCAACCGCACCATCACCGTCCGACGGATCGTCGCCAACGAAGGCGTGGAGCGAATCTTCCCGATGCACAGTCCTCGCATCGCGAAGATCGAAGTGGTTCGGCATGGTGACGCTCGTCGCGCCAAGCTCTACTTCCTCCGTGAACGCATCGGCAAGGCTCGTCGTCTTCGCGACCGCCGCCGCGGCCTGAAGTGGGTCAACGAAGGCTGATCGCCTTCTACTCATGCGGGTCTCGCTGAGCAAGTCGTTTGGATTCGAAGCAGCCCACTGGCTGCCCACGTTTCCTGAAGACCACAAGTGTCGCCGGCTCCACGGGCACTCCTTTCACGTCGACATCGTCGTCGAGGGAGACGTGCCCGAGGAGTCCGGCTATCTCATGGACTTCGGCACGATCAAGGCCGCCATCAAGCCGGTTGAAGAAGCACTTGACCATCGATGCCTGAACGAGATCGAAGGCCTCGAGAATCCGACCAGCGAAATGCTGGCCCGATGGATCTGGCAACGAATCGCACCGGAACTTCCACTCCTCAGCGAGGTGCGGATTCGCGAAACCTGTTCGAGTTCGTGCGTGTACCGGGGCGATTGATCGGGGATTCCTCGTCGGAACGACGGTCCCCTCCGAGTCCGGCTCAATCGCGCTCCGCGCCCTGGAAGATCGCCGATGCGATTCTGCACCATCCTCGACACCACCACCGCCCGGGCGATCGGAATCCCCGATGCCGTCTGCGACCTGATCGTTCCCCACGGAACGCCCGGAGAAGCCGTCGCGTCCATTCTTCCGGGGAATCCCCTGGCCGACGACTGGTTCGGGCTCGTCGATCTCCCCGGCGATCTGCTCGTGGCCTGGAGCGGCACCATGGCGGACGAACTCTTCGAGGACGACCCGCGGACCTGGATGCCGATGGGACACGAACGCTTCGAGGCGTTCTGCGATGCGGTCCGCGAGCCTCTCACCGCGTCCGGCAGCCGGCTCTGCTTCCGACCCCATGCCCGCCACGTCCTGAGTGATCCCCAGGGAACGCTCGATTTTCTCCGTCGTCGTGAAGGCGAGCCCTTCGGGTTGGCCCTCTCCCCCGCGGACCTCCTGCTCCCCTCGATGCTGGCGCACGCAGAGGATCACTTCACCCGGATTCTCGAATCGATGATCCCCCGCGCCGACCTGCTCCTTCTTGCGGATGCGGCGCCGGATGAAAGCCTCGGCGACGATGCCGGCGAAGCGATGACCCCGATGCCGCTCGGCGAAGGCATCCTGCCCGCCGAGATGATCATGGAAGCGATGAACACCAGACTTCCCGAATCCACACCGGTGGTGGTCGCGGCGGGCGATCTTCCGACCGCGACCAGTTGGCGACACGGCGACTTCCGTTGAACCCGGTGATCGATGTCACGCGATGCGGCTGGTGCGGCGACGACCCCCTGTACTGCCGCTACCACGACGAAGAATGGGGCGTTCCCCAGCGGGACGGCCGCGTCCTCTTCGAGAAGCTCTGCCTCGAGGGACTGCAGGCGGGCCTGAGCTGGATCACGATTCTTCGACGACGTGACGATCTTCGGATCGCCTTCGATGGCTTCGAACCGGACCGACTGGCGGCCTGGACCGACGAGGATCGACTCGCGGTCCTCGATCGCCCCGGGGTCATTCGACATCGAGGCAAGATCGAGGCGATCTGCGGAAACGCCCGCGCCGTGATCGACGAATTCGAGGGGCTCGACGATTTCTCCCGATTCGTGTGGTCATTCGCACCCGCCTCGGACGCCGAGCGAAGACGGCCGGAAACGTCGAACGACCTCGCCACGGAGACGGCGGAGAGCCGCCGGCTTGCAAGCGCACTCAAGGCGCGAGGCTTCCGTTTCATCGGCCCCGTCTCCGCGTACGCGTTCATGCAGTCCATGGGACTCGTCGATGACCATCTGGCCGGCTGCCATCGCGCGACGTCCTGAAATCATCACCGAGACGTGCGAAGAGTCGTCCTCCAGTCGATTCTTGAACCGACTCTTCACAACACACTCGCCCTTCATCACCTGACTGGGGTAGTATCAGAGGACCGGCGGAGCCGGTGTTCTCCCTGTTCCATGTCGCGGCGAACCCGCGACGGACCCCAGGTACCCGATCCGAGCGGTCCCCCGCTCACTCGGAGACCAGATCGGAGGAGCGTCAGGATGACGATGGCTCTGGATGCCGGACTCGACACTGCCGGACTCGATGCGAAGGTTCTCGTGCTCAACCGGATGTATTCGGCGATTCGCGTCGTGGATGCCCGCCGGGCGTTCACCCTGCTGATCAAGAACATCGCGGAAGTGATCGCGGTGGAGGACGGGCACTACCGCAACTACGACTTCGAGACCTGGGCGGACATCGCCGAACTGCAACACGAGTTCGAACCCCACCATCACGACTGGGTGCGAACCACTCGCGTCACGCTGGCGGTCCCCAAGATCATCAGGCTCTTCGACTACGACCGACGCCCCCAACGCGCCGTCAAACTCAACCGAAGAAACATCTATGCCCGAGACGGGAGTCGCTGCCAGTACTGTGGCCGGTCGTTCTCGACTCGTGAACTCACGCTCGACCACGTTCTTCCACGCGTCCAGGGGGGCGAGAACAGTTGGACGAATCTCGTCTGCGCGTGTGTCCGTTGCAATGCCCGCAAGGGCGGCCGAACACCACTGCAGGCCGGAATGCGTCTCGTGAAAAAACCGGTCCGGCCCAATCGAAACCCCGCCATCACCGTCCGACTGGGAAGCGGCAAGTACGAATCCTGGAAGGCGTTCATGGACGAGGCCTACTGGACCGTCGAGCTTCAGTAGCCCTCAGGCTTCGATCTGTTCCATCACCGAGCGCTTCATCGGAAACGGCCTCTCACCGTTCGCGACGAACGCGGCCCCTTGACACTCTGGGCGGCGGTCGAATTCGTGATGATGATCAATCCCCGAGAATGCCGCGTCGGCGACCTCGAACCACTCAGCCGCGGAGCCCGGTCGTTTGGGGAACTCCCGGGAGAGACGGCGGAACCTGTTCGGGGGTCGAAGGCTCGACCTGATCTTCTTCCGGCGTGCGGTTCGGCGGAACGGATCGACCGTCCTCCTCCAGGAAGGGAACGGCTGCGGGGCCAAGCCTCATCGGAAGAACGGTGGCCGGCGGCTCGATCGCCTCGGGAGATGATTCTGGAAGTGGTTCGGCGACGTACCGGTCATCTCGAAGCTGCATCGACTCGATCCGAAGCGTGGTCTGCTGCCTGATTCCACCGGGGAGCCACTCTTCGCCTTCCACCCGCTCGACGAGCATTCGTTCCGGATCGACGAAGAGGCTGAAGGTCGCGTCGGATGATCCGGATTCGCCCTCGCCTCCGGAGCGGAGTTCGACTCGAACCATTTCCCGGTCGTCGACCATCACCCGATCCGCTTCGGCCGCCCGAAAACCCGCTCCCTCGCTCTTCCGAAATTGCTCGAGCGGATTGGAGCTGAAGCGGAGTCGAAGGTGAGGAAGCAGCCAGAGGTCACGCTCCGCGGCGCCGGCCGCCGGTGGACTCAAGGCTCTGGCGAAGTCATCGAGGACACCGGGCCTCTCCACGTGAAGTCGTGAATCGGAGACCTCCGCTCGCACTCTGGTGCGAGTTCGGATCGGCGGATCCTCGGTGGCCGGATCGTTGGTCACCTGCTCGACCTCGGTCTCCTCCACGTAGCCGTCGATCGCCCGATAGCGGTCGGCCAGTCGCTTGAAGAAGAGGATCGGATCCAGTTTCCCGTGATGCTCGGGTGCGATGTCCACCATGGCTCGATCGAGCACTTGTTCGCGACCTTCGTCCTCGAGACTCGCGACGGCGGATGCCACCGGAAGCAGCAAGACCCCGGCGAAGAGAATCGCCGCGGCACGGTTCACGTTGGATGACGCCAAGGCATCAGTCATGATTCAAACCCCATGTCCCGGAAAGGAGGTCTTCAATCAAGAAGACCCGGACATGGTACCAGCCGAATCACGGATTCCCGCAGTTCATCCCGCGAACATCACCACATTGATCGTCATGACAAGGGCGTTGCTGAACCCGTGAGCGACCATCGGGGCCACCAGAGACCCTCGGAGTTCCCGCCCCACGCAGAATCCGATCGCCAGACCGGCCAGCGGTGGAATGAAGACGAACCCCTGGGGATGGATGGCCGCGAAGATCACACTGGAGATCAACGCGGACAACGCGATCGCGGCCGGCGTCGCCCAACGTCGCATCGCTCCACGGAGATGCGTCAGCAGAACGCCTCGGAACATCGTCTCCTCGACGATCGGCGCCGCGATGCAGGCGAGCACGTAGAGCTGGATGATGGTCCACGGCCCCGCCCCGACCGCCGCCTGCTGTGCGGGATGCGAAGGCGTCGGCGCCTGTCCCGTCAGAAACTCCATGATGGCCGAGAGACCGAAGGTCAGGATCGCTCCGATGAAGAGCAAGGGGAGCGCCACCATCCAGTTGAGAATTCCGAACGGAAACTCGCGAAGCCCCCCTCCCCAGTGCAGCCCGATGTCCTGCCTCATCTGCGAGAAAGGCACACCTCGAACGGCCGGCCACGCCAGCGCGACGAGACTCAGAAAGAAGAGGCCGGTGCTCAGGGCCAGGGTCGGCGCATTCTCAGGAAGGAGAAAGGCCATCGAAACCTGCAACACGAAGAAGACGAGCATCCAGATCGCGAACGTCTCGGCATAGATCCCATGAGGGGCGATCGGATCGATGCGGCTTGGAAGGCGACCCAGAAGACTGAAAATGAGCAGGACGATTCCGACCACGAATCCGGTCACGCCGCCAACGCCGAACAGCAGGAGAAGGACGATGAGAATCGTCATGGAGCTCCGACTCGACTCCGCCATCTCCTTCATCGCCGCCGCGTCCGGGAGATTCGAAGCAAGTCGGCCGAACCAGCCGAGCCGCTCTTCCAGCAGTGCGGACGTGGAGGCATCGACCGGTGTCCCGTCCACGGCGGCCTGAAGCGCCGAAGTCGCGGCGGGAACAAGAAGCTTGACGATCGGATCCTGTGATTCGGAGATCTTGGAGAGCAATTCGAGACCTTGCTCCGGCCCGGAGATCGAACCAAGCAGAATCGCATAGGCGACTTCTCCGGCCGGCCCGATCGATTCGATCGGCCCCGCCTGCATCACGGAACTCGGATCGCCGGTCAGGCTGTAGAGGCTGAACGCGATCTGGCCGATCACCTCTTCCTGGATCGACACCAGAAGACCATCCGGGATCGAATCCGGCTCCGAGGCGGATTCCGAGATTTCAGCCGTCTTGCCCAAGAGCTCCACCAAGGTGGTCTTGCTCGACCACAGGACGATCGAAATCAGGATGGTGACCCACGCCAAAACGAGCCCCCAAGTGGTATTTCGGGCACGTGAAGGCTGTTTTCCAGTCTTCTTCGGCGGTGATTCTGGAGGATTCTGGGAGGGGTCGAGCGTGTCATTCATGGTTGAAATCCGGGTGAGGCCTTGCCTTCATCGGCACGGTGACACCTTGACAGCGAACCGTGGATGGCTATTCTTGGCGATTCTCGATCGGTTCCTCTCATGGAGCCGTTGGAGTTGCCCGCGTCCCGGGCGTGATCCGCTGCTCGCTGGATCATCTTTCGTGTTCATGCAACCACTCAGCCGAACGGGCCCCCGACATGCCCCGCCAGACCTATCACGCGAAACCAGGTGACATCGAAGCCAGTTGGCATCTCTTTGATGCCGAGGGCAAGATCCTTGGTCGATTCGCCACGCAGATCGCCACGATTCTCATGGGCAAGCATCGCCCTGAGTACACGCCTCACGTCTTGAGCGGTGATTTCGTCATCGTCCTCAACGCGTCGAAGATCGTGATGACCGGCAACAAGCTCGATGACAAGACCCTTCGCCGCTACAGCGGATACCCGAGCGGTCAGAAGGTCGAGACCTATCGTCGCATTCTCGAACGAGATCCCACCCGACTCGTGAAGCAGGCGATCATCCGCATGATCCCCAGTGGCCCGCTTGGTCGTGACATGGAGTCACGACTGAAGGTCTACGCAGGTGACAAGCACCCCCACCAGGCTCAGAAGCCGGTGGTCCTCGAAGCCACCTGCTGATCGAAATCAAACCCTTCGCAACTCACCGATCTAGACCGGATTCGAATCGAACATGACCGAGAACACCGAGAACACCGAGACCGTTGAAGCAGCCGAGATTCCGGCCATCGAGGGCATCACCCTCGGCGACGTCGAATCGACGGCGACGGAAGTCGCGCCCGTCCACGTGAGTCGCGGTCCCGACGCTCACGGCTGGTTCCGTGGAACAGGTCGACGGAAGAGTTCCGTCGCCCGTGTCCGAATCAAGGCCGGCAAGGGTGAGTTCCAGATCCACGGAACGAAGAAGGGCCACAAGCCCCTCGACGCCTACTTCACCGAGCTCCGTGACCAGAACGCGATCCGATCGGTCCTCCAGAAGACCGGAACCGAAGGCAGCGTCGACGTGTTCGTGAACGCCGACGGCGGCGGTTTCACCGGCCAGGCTGGTGCGATCGTGCTTGGCGTCGCCCGAGCCCTTCGCGAATACGATCCCTCCCTCGAACCCGCGCTTCGAGAGAACGGATTCCTCACCCGCGATGCTCGCGAAGTGGAACGCAAGAAGTACGGCCAGCCCGGTGCTCGCCGCCGCTTCCAGTTCTCGAAGCGTTGATCCACGGGGCGACGCCCCACCGATCGAGATTCAGAAGAAAACACTGCACCGTCGCGAACTCGTTCGCGACGGTGTTTTCATTCTCGATCGATCGGACGGCGAAGCGAGGAGACGGCACGTCGCCTCAGATCACGGACGAGGAGTTGAACCTCTCCCGACCAGCGAGTCGAAGGGACTCCGATCACGCGCCCCGTCTCAAGCAGAGATCGTGGCCGGCCGGGCGTCTGCAGTCCGTACCGAATCGCGAACTTCTCGAAACCTGGTGATGCTTCCATCTCCGCCCGAGCGCTCCCATCGAGCATCCGCCACCATCGAACCGGCGCCAACAGACTCCTCACCGGTGCCGGTATGCAACGAAGCATGGAGATCTCACCAGGAGACTCGGGCATCGACCGTCGGCGGGCCCCCTTGATCTCGGCCCAGGCCGAGGATCGCGCGACGCGACGCGAGACGGTCAGACCGACCGACCGATCAAGATTGTGTCCCTGGGTCCGACGAGTCGGATCGAAGGACTGCACCGCCTCGGAGACGCCATCGATCACGAGCGTCATCGCATCGTCGATCCGTTTCACGGGAAGCTGCTCGATTCGTCTGCCGATCGACTGCTCGAATCGTTGAACCCCGGGCCCAAGGCCCGAGATCGTGGCCCGCTCCAGGAGCATCCCCCACCATCGAAGATCCGACTCCACGCGATCGATGTCATGCTCCCGAACGGCTCCGGTTCGGGCCTGAACCGCTTCGAGACCTTCGTGGGCCCGTGCTCTTGCAAAGTGCATCGCGGCGATTCGCGATCGAACGATCTCCTCATCCTCCGCCCCGAGCGATCCACGAACCGTCTCCAGCACCTCGGTGAGCGACCGCCGCGACTGCTCGTCCGCGTCGCCGTCGAGGGACCCCGCAACCCCGAAGACCTCCGAGGCATCGGGCCGATCGAGGTTGGGTGGGACGAACGTCGGACGCTCGACCACTCCCAGATGGTCGACCCGGGCCTGCAGCGCGAGACGGCGCACGACCGGCCGGCTCCGATCGACGCGATCTTGCAGTTCGACCAGTGGAATCAGCCATTGCTGTCCGCGCCCGATCAGTCTTGCGATTCGAGCGCGATCCGCCTGGGACCTCACCGCTCGCGGAGACTCGAGACCCGCAGTCTTCTTGGAGACGCGATCCTCGCGGGCTCGACCCGCCTTTTCGATTCTCGATTCGTTGCGAGCGATGAAGGCATCGACGATCAGGATGCGACACACGGATCTCGCGCCGCCGTTCGAAGAACGCGCGAGCCACATCGGCAATCCAAAGGGCTTCCATCGTTGCACCGTCCGGCGGGAGACGCCCAGTCGCAGCGCCACGTCGTCGGCGGTGACGTCGAGCTCCGGATCGAACGGCTCGGGACCCAGCCTCGATGCCAACCGATCGATCAGCAGGCTCGCGTCCGCAAGCAGATCCGTCCCGGAGATCACGAGGTCTTCGTCCGACTCGTCCTCGGCGGCGACACCGGTGATCCGAAAGACGAACCAGGAGAGCGGATACGACCTCGACGGATCGACTTCGGGATACAGCTTGAGAAGTTCGGAGAGATGACGCCGAATGACGTCTGTCCCCGCGAACTCGAACTGACGATGCACCAGGGAGATGGCCGACGTGCGATAGCCGTCAGCGGCGGTCATGCGGGTGCCAGCAAGTCGTCGGCGATGCGAAGCGGCTGCGGATTCGAGATCGCCTCGATCTTCGCGGCCGCATCGAGAAAGACCCGCACCGATTCGATCGAACGTGGCGTGCACTCGAAACGAAGTCGTGACTCGAGATACTCGATCGCCTGATCCGTGCGCCAACCGTGGGCTTCGGCGTGCTGATGTGCGATGTTCGGAATTCTCCTCGCGTTCCGGCGGCGAGCATGGTCGACGATGATCGCCAGACGTCGAACCCGATCGAGCGATCGCTCATCGAGGTCCGAGCGGCAGAACCAGGAGGCGAACACGAAGGGCAGACCAGTGAGTTCATGCCACGCGGCGCCCAGGTCGAGCTGGAAGGGATGCGTCTCGGCGCTCGGGCCGGACCGAACCACCTTGTCGCCGATGAGCAGAACCACGTCCGGCCAGTCGGGCATCGCCACGTCTCGAGCCTGAATCGGATTGAAGACCGGCGTCCGCCCATGTTGCTCCGCGAGAAGGACCCGGAGGAGCGCGATGGACGTGTGGCTGTCCGTGTCACATGCCACTTCCTCGATCTCGGAGAGCGGCCGTCGAGAGAAGAGGCGGACGGTCCAGGTGGCTCCATCACAGCCGATCTGACCCACCGGAACCAAGGCGAGGGGGACGGTCGCCCGTTGCTGATCGATGACCGAACAAAGCGACAGATCGGTCTTTCCGGCTTCCAGGACTCCGGCGAGTTTCGAAGGAACGTCGGAGAAGATCCGGACGCCCTCGGCCCGCTCCAGACCGTCGATCAACGGAAGGGTGTTGAGATACGAGACGACTCCGAGACGGAGTTCGGATTCCGTGGGATGCACCATGACGACATGCTAGGTTCCGAACCACGGTCCGGTGATCGATTCGAGGGATGTTGGCTTGAATCGACCCGACGGCTCGATCAGCCGAAACCGATCCGGCTTCGGGTCTCGACGGGGTCGACCACGACTCCGTGCGCGTGCTTCGACTCCGTCCGAACGCCACCAGCGACGATCATCCGCGGGATCCTCGCCGACAGCCCGCAAAGCAGTTCGTAGGGCATCACTTCCGATCGAGCGGCCACCCGAGGAAGCGACACGGCGGAGTCGGGATCCGCGGAGATGATCTCCACGTCGGCGTTCGGGGCGACCGGCCCGACGTCGGTGAGATCCACCACGCACTGATCCATGTTCATCCGGCCGAGCACGGGGACCGAAACGGCGCCTCGCTGCCCGTGCACCACGAGCCGATGCGGCCCGGTCCGACTGCTCGGAAGCCCGTCCGCGTAGCCGACGGGGACCAGGCCCGCGACGGTGTCTCGATCGATGGTCGTCGTACATCCGTAGCCGATCGACCGTCCAGCGGCGAGCCGGCGGACCTGGATCAGACGGGACCACCAGGAAAGGGCGGGCTGAAGCTTCGACAGGCCGCGATCCATCGCGGCCGCTCGCGGCTGATGCCCGGTCCACGCAAGGCCGACGCGAACCATGTCGAATCGAAGCGTCGGATCGTGGATCGCCGCGGTGGCGGCGGCGTGACGAACGACGCCGGTGGGAATGAGATCCCCGGCCTGATTCAAGAATGCCTGAAACCGACGGCCTCGGTCACGAGCGGAATCCGCATCGTCGAGTGCGTCGGGCAGATGCGTCATGACTCCGGCGAGCCGCATTCGAGGACTCGTTTGAATGCGGGCCAGGATTTCGAGGGCGTCATGCTCCTCGCATCCCCCGCGTCCCATCCCCGTATCCAGCTCGAGATGCATCGGGAGCACGATCCCAAGACCGGCCGCCTCGAGTTCGAGATCTTCGACCTGATCGATTGAATGAGCCGTGAAATGAAGTTTTTCGTCCGCCAGCAGGTGCATCGCAGCACCGCCTCGGTCGAGCTGATGGACCGGCATGAGGACCAGAACGTCGGCCCCGCGAGCCGCGGTGGCCACCGCCAGGGCCTCCTCGGGGTTGTAGGCGGCGAACGTGCGAACACCCATCTCAGCCATCGATCCGGCGATTCTGGGGGCTCCGAGGCCGTATGCGTCGGATTTGACGACGGCACAGACCCGCTTCCAGTCCGGAACCCCGCCTCCGGCCAGCCTGGCAACGGCCTCGAGATTTCCCTCGAGGGCATCCAGATCGATCCGAATTGAACTGGTCGTCGTCATGGAGAGTCCGAAAAGTCGGGGACTCAGGCAACGTACCACCCGGTGACGTCGCGGTGGGGCCTCCGCTGCGGGTAGTATCGACGGATTCCACCGGCCGTCATCAAAGACTGCCGGGTCAATCGCATCTGCGAGTTCCAATTTTGACGACTTCGACGGACAAGACCCCACCCCAAGAGAACGAACCCTCGACCGATGCCGAGGCACTGGCCGAGGAAGCCAAGGACGAAGAGACGTTCGACACGTCCAAGACCTTCGCCGATCTCGGACTTCCCGAGGACGTCCTCGCGGGAATCACCAAGAGCGGCTTCGTTCACCCCACGAAGATCCAGTCCTCGCTGATTCCGGCGGCGCTCTCGGGACGACACGTCCTGGGCCAGGCCAAGACCGGCACGGGCAAGACGGCCGCCTTTGGTCTTCCGATGCTTGCGTCGATCAAGCCCGGCGACCACTTCGCGGCCCTGGTCCTCGTCCCGACTCGTGAACTCGCGATCCAGGTGGCGCGTGAGATCAAGGACCTCGGCGCGGGCACCCCCCTCTCCGTGGTTCCGGTCTATGGCGGCCAACGGATCACGGCGCAAGCTCCGAAACTCGAGCGCGGCCCCGAGATCATCGTCGGCACTCCGGGTCGAGTGATGGACCTCCACGACCGTCGCATGCTCCCCTACGACACCGTGCGAATGGCCGTCCTGGACGAGGTCGATCGCATGCTCGACATCGGATTTCGTGACGATATTCGGAAGATCCTCGGTGGCATGAAGCAGCGACCGCAGACGATCTTCGTCAGCGCCACGATCTCCGGCGAAATCGAGAAGCTTGCTCGCTCCTACATGAAGGATCCGATCAAGATCGTCAGCAAGGAGAAGAGCCTCACGGTCGCCAGAGTCGCCCAGAGCTGGATCAAGGTCGAGCCTTGGGACAAGAAGCACATGCTTCATCATCTGCTGACCCATGAGACGCCCGCGCTGACCGTCGTGTTCTGTCGCACGAAACGAACGGTCGATGACGTCACGAGGTACCTCAACCGCAAGAAGATCGATGCGTACGCGATTCATGGCGACATGATCCAGAGCCAGCGAAACAAGGTGATGGAACGACTTCGAGGCGGAAACCTCGGCGTACTGGTGGCCAGCGACCTTGCCGCCCGCGGCCTCGACGTCGACGGGATCAGCCACGTCATCAACTACGACCTGCCCGAGGACCCGGAGGTCTACATCCATCGCATCGGCCGAACCGCTCGCGCGGGCCGGAACGGCGTGGCCTGGAGCCTGGTCGCACCCTTCCAGGGTGAACTGCTCACCAACTGCGAGATGCTCGCCAACATCGAGATTCCGCAGCAGGAGTACGCGGACTTCAAGCCCGGCCCGATCCCGGCGGACATCAGAGCCGAGACCGAACTCGCCGAGAAACGCGTTCAGGATCGAGAGAACTCGATGAAGCGAACCGAGGCACCACCGATCAAGGCCGATGACAACGCGGCGTTCCCCGGAGGAATCGTTCCAACCAAGATGCCCGCACGACGAATGCAGGGCAAGGTGCGAACCCGAAGGCGATGAGCACGCCAGACGCCGGCTTCGTCAAGACCCACTCCGAGGTCGCAGATGCTCTGGCCGAGGGCCGACCCGTCGTGGCGCTCGAGACCGCCGTGCTCACCCATGGCCTGCCCCGCGACGGCCAGCCCGCCCCCAGTTGTCTTCGGGCGGACGGTCGTGTCGCGGAATTGATCGGCGGGCCACCGGCGTGGGACGCGGACGCCCCTCTGAATCTTCAGGCCGTCGGGCTCCTGGGCCAGGCGGTCCGACACGCCGGGGCCGTTCCCGCGGTCATCGCCATGATCGACGGCACGCTGCGAATCGGCCTCGATGATCGTGAACTCGAAGCCCTCGCCCTCGATGAAACGGCGGCCAAGGCAAGCAATCGGGACTTCGGTCCGCTCTCCGCTCGACGCGCTTCCGCGGGAACGACCGTGGCTGCCTCCATGACCGCCTGCCGGCTCGCCCAACCCGCACCGATCCGGGTCTTCGCCACCGGCGGGATCGGCGGGGTTCATCGCGGCTGGTCGACGCGACCCGACATCTCCGCGGACTTGAAGGCGCTCTCGACCGAGCCGGTGCTGGTGGTGGCCTCCGGCGCCAAGGTGATTCTCGATCTTCCCGCGACTCTTGAAGCTCTGGACACGCTCGGAGTCCCGGTGATCGGCTTTGGAACCGATGCCCTCCCGATCTTCACTGCGGGACTGAGCGACGACCTGAAGGTGCCTCATCGCCTCGACGACGCCCGGTCGATCGCGGCCGCCTGCCGTCGACACTGGACGGACTTCGGTCAGACCTCCGGCATGCTGGTCGCCAACCCCTGCCCGACGGAGGACTCGATCGATCCGCATCGCATGGATGTTCTCGTCGATGCCGGCCTCGCCAGAGCGGCGGCCCAGGGAATCGACGGCTCCGGCGTGACTCCGTTCCTGCTCTCCTCGATGATCTCCGACCTGGACCTCAACCCGATCTCCGCCAACATCTCGTTGCTGATCTCCAATGCGGCACTGGCCGCGAAGATCGCCGTCGATTGGCAGGACGAGACCGAGTCTCGGAGTTGACACCCCTTCCGGCGGCTGGTCTACTTTCGTCCTCTTCGCAGCGATTTCACGCCGGCGGAGACACCCTCGACGTCCTCTCCCATCCGTGAGGAGACGGCACGACGGTCGCAGTCCGAATCACGCCTCGACGAGAATCGTTTTCTCCGCGGATCCGGACCGCAGGGCCACATTTCGTCCACGAGATTCTTCCTCGCCGGCATTGTCCCGCCTGGAAGGCTCGAGGATTCCTCAAGAGTCCATCGCATCGCACGCTTCTCCTCCCGTCAAGGGTCTCCCGACGAAGCACCGCCCGATTCTCCGGATGCAAACGCATGACGAGCCACACCGGCATTCTTGATTTCCCCAAGGGATCCGAACCCCGCCTTCGCCAGATGGGGGACGGCCTGGTCGAATCCCGGGAAGACCCGTTCGTTCCGGCTGGCCTGCTCAACGAACTCTCCCTCCGCCCCTCACAGGAGCTCGAAGTCGAGGTCGTCGCCAAGAAGCCTCGCCGCGGCCGTCGATCGGGGGGACGTCCACCACGTCCCACCGTCGACAAGATCCTTCGGATCGAAGGACTGGACGTCGAGACCTACGAGCGTCGAAAGGCGTTTGAAGAACTGACCCCCATCGATCCGTCGCCGCGGATGTCGCTCGAACATCGAGGCTGCCCTCCCGCCTGTCGCCTCATCGATCTCTTCTGCCCCATCGGTTTCGGAACCCGCGGCCTGATCGTCGCGCCGCCCAAGGCGGGCAAGACGATTCTGCTTCAGCAGATCGCCATGGGCATCAAGCACAATCATCCCGACGTGGACGTGGTCGCACTGCTCATCGACGAACGCCCCGAGGAAGTCACCGACTTCAGACGAAACGTTCCAGCCGAAGTGCTCGCCTCCAGCAACGACATGGATGTGGACACCCACTGCCGGCTCGGAATGCTTGCGATCGAGCGAGCCAAGCGCAAACTGGAAGCCGGCCGGGACGTGGTGGTGCTTCTGGATTCGATCACCCGACTCGGGCGAGCCTTCAACAACTCGCGTTCGTTCCGCCAGAGCGGACGAACGATGTCCGGGGGCCTGGACTCCAGAGCCATGGAGATCCCGAAACAGCTCTTCGGCGCGGCTCGGAAGGCCGAAGAGGGTGGATCCTTGACGATCATCGCGAGTTGCCTCGTGGATACGGGAAGCCGTGCCGACCAGGTGATCTTCGAGGAGTTCAAGGGCACGGGGAACATGGAGTTGATCCTCGATCGGTCCATCGCCGAACGCCGCCTCTTTCCGGCCATCAATCTCGCCGCCAGCGGAACCCGGAAGGAACACCTCCTGATGGGCGAGCGGGAACTGAAGACCGTCACGGCACTGCGTCGACGCCTGATGTCCATGCCGCCTCCCGGCCAGATCGAGCAGCTCCTACGGGCCATCGAGCGATATCCCGACAACGAGTCGATGGTTTCCGCCTGACCGCTGCTCCGGGCGAGATTCGCCAAGCGGCCCGAATCCGGCGATACTTCCCGCATGGCCACAGGAAGCGATCTTCGTCAGAACAACGTGCGGGCGGGTTTGTTCACCCTGGCCTCGCTGGCTCTCTTCTTCGCAACACTGGTCGTCCTGAACGGCGATTGGTTGCGATCCATTCTGGGCAACTTCAACCGCTACACCGTGCAGTTCGAACTGGTCGACGGCGTCGGCGGTCTCAGCGTCGGCTCGGAAGTCCGGGTCGGTGGTCTGGTGCGAGGAAGCGTCACCGGAATCGACTTGATCGGACTTTCGGAAGTCCGCACCGAGACCGATGGCACCGCAGCATCCGGGACGACGAAGAACACCCCATCGGCGAAGGTCTCGTTCCAGGTCGACGAGGACATCGACCTCTGGAGCAACTCGGTGGCGATCCGGACCGCATCCATCCTCGGCGGCGGAAGCTGGATCAACATCTCGACGGTCGGCGGGCCGAACCAGACGACCTCGGCACCGACGGAGATGAACGGCACGAAGGCGGTGCTGCTTCCGACCGACGGCACCGCGACCTTCGACGCGACTCCCGGAGACGGACTCCTCACCACGATGGTCGGTTCTCAGAACGCCGTCACCACTCGGCAGATCCTGCAGAACGTCTCATCGATGACTGGATTCCTCGACCAGCAGATCGAACCCATGTTCGAAAACGACATCCAGCCGACGCTCTCCGACGCACGCGTCGTCATGGGCGACGTTCGCCGGGATTACACCGGCTGGAGCGGGAAGATCGACAACTCGCTCGACTCCGTCGAATCCGCGGCTGCAGGTCTCGATGACACCATGCAATCCGCCAAGGCCACCGTCAGCGACGTTCGTGCTGACGTCCGCTTGATCAGCGAGCTCGTCAAGAAGAACACCAGCCGCATCGACGACGCCATCGCCAACCTGGAGATCATGACCGAAGATGGCGTCGCGATCACCGGTCGACTCAAGGATCAGACGCTGACCAAGGTCGACGACGCCCTCGACGCGGGCATGGTCGCGATCACCGACATGTCACGGATCCTCAAGACCGTCGACCTCGAGATCGCCGCGTCGCTGCCCTCGATCCGATCCTTCCTTCAAGACATGCTGGTCGCTTCGGGCGAGATGAAACTCGCCACCATCGAGATCCGTCGAAGCCCCTGGCGCATCCTCTACAAGCCCTCCCCCGGGGAACTGAGCAACGAAAACCTCTTCGCCGCAGCCCGCGACTTCACCATCGCCGCGAGCGAGGTCCGCGTCGCCGCCCAGAGTTTCCAATCCGTGATGGAACAGTTTCCGAAGAGCCTCGAGCAGGATCCGGAGCTCCAGTCCGCCGTCGAACGGTTCCTCGCAGAGTCGCTGAAGCGGCTTGAGAACGCCCAGTCCCGGCTCTTCTCGGTGATCATCGGCGACCAAGAGAAAGACTCCTGATCCGAAGGGAACTGGTTCCAAGCCATGGCTGCGAGCAATCGGACACCGAAAGACCTGCAGACCACCGGCGCGATCGTCCTCACGGTGGGCGCTCTGGCCGCCTGGGGACTGACCTGGATTCCAACGCTCTTCGAAACCAGAACGACCGAATATTCCGCACTGATTCCACTCTCGATGGGCGCCAGAGGCCTCGAAGCCGGCGGACAGGTGCTCTACGGCGGCGCTCCCCGCGGAGAGATCACCTCGGTCAGGACGGAGCGGGACCCCGAAACCGGAATGCCCACCGAGATACGCGTGGTCTTCACTCTGGACCGTGCGCTCCCGCTCGCCGAGGACGCGACGATCTCGAAGAGCCTCGGCATCGCCGGAACCAATGGTGCCATCGCCATTTCGAATCCAGGCACGCCCGGCGAAGCCTTCACGAGTGGCGAGCGGCGCGTGCTTCGAGTGGAAGCGACGGGAGCGGAGTCCGGTGGGGCCGCCCTCACCATGCTCGGTCGTGAGAATGCCCGGCTGCTCACCACGATCGACGAGTCCTTGAGCAGGCTGGGAAGCGATCTTCCCCCAAGACTGTCCGCGGTCGCAACATCGATTCGCAGACTGAGGATCATCCTCGAGAATCTCCAGATTGAAATCGGAGCAGGACTTCGAGATCGGCAGGCCAAGCTCTCGGAACTGATCGCCGAAGGCCGAAAACTTCAGAATGGTCTCTTCGATCTCCAGTCTGAGGTCATGGCGATCAGGCCGACCGCGGACTCGCTGCAAGCGGACTTCGACGTCGCGATGCAACGGCTCGTCAAGGATGGCGAGGTCATCCGACGAAGAGTCAGCGTCATGCAGGAGTTGATGAACGGTTTCGAAGACCAGGTCGATGGCGACTTCGTTCCGCGCCTGCGGAGCATGCAGCGTGATCTGATCTCCGCCGTCGATGAATCACGCCGACTGCTGGGAACCACTGACGAGATCCTTCCGGAGATCGCGGCCAGCATCCGACCTTCGATGGCTCGCATGACCCTGGCGGGAGGTCAACTGGTGCTCGCCTTCGATGATCTACTCCCGCTGGCGATCGAAGCCGTCCTCGTCTCACCGGATGTGAAGAGCGAATCACGTGATCGGATGCTCGAAGCGGTGCAGGACGCGGTGTTTGCAGGAGGCGACCTGCGAGATGCCGCCAGCCGCCTAGAAAACTTCGCATCCATGAATCAGGCTCTGCTCGAATCAAACCCGGACCTCGCACCGCTCGTGACGGAACCGCTGACGACGTCGATCACCGAACTGGAGACGATGCTTCAGCGACTGGCCGAGGTGCTTCGAAGAGAGATCCGAAATCCGGGTGAGACCCCCGCCGTGACGGAACCGTGATCCCCCCCATCACCGAACTCCAGGACAGCCGTCTCGACCCGTTCCGACGAACGCGCGATCGCGATCTTCGGGCGAACGACGGACGATTCGTCGTCGAGTCCCCCCGGGTCGTGTCTCGCTTCATCGACGCGGTCCGAACCGGGCGATTCACCATCGACCGAATCCTCGTTGCGCCCGAGCACGCCGAGAGATTCGCCGTGAAGACCGAGATGCTCGACGCCGAAGTCCTCGTCGCCGAGGACGCCCTGATGACCGCGGCCAGCGGATATCACTTCCATGGTGGCGCCCTGGCAATCGGGCGTCGTCCGAGGATCGAGCCGGGACTTGATGAACTCATCGCCGCGATCCCCAGCCAGGGACCGACCGTCATCGTCGGACTCGCCGGCCTCACGACGATGGACAATATCGGTGGGATATTCCGTATCGGCGCCGCCCTGGGAGCGAGCGGCATCCTTCTCGACGGCGCCTGCACGGACCCCCTGCTGCGGCGATGCATCCGAATCTCCATGGGTCAGGTGTTTCGGCTGCCCTGGGCACGCGTGGACTCGCTCGCCGAGGCGATCAGCGAACTCGGGCCGCTCGCTTCCGTTGACTCGGTGGCGGTTGAGAATCTCGCCGACGCCACCCCGTTGACCGATGCGACCTTCCCCGATCGCTCGATGCTGGTGATCGGAAACGAGGGGCATGGGATCGACACCGCGACCCTGGCCGCCTGCCCTCAACGAGTTCGGATCGAAGGGCCCCGGAGTCTTCCGGTGGATGAAGGTCCGGGTGGCGATGACGAACGATCACTCAATGCCGCGACCGCGACCGCGATCGTGCTGCATGCCGCGATCCATCATCGCGGTTGACATCGTGGCTTCGAATCAGGCATCGCTTGACGGCAGCTCACCATCGGAGAGCGACCGTTCATCGAGTCGCTCGATCGAAGCACCGAGTGAATTCAGCGCTTCTTCCATTCGAACGTAACCTCGATCGAGGTGATAGACGCGATTGACGATCGTCTCGCCGCGAGCGGCGAGCCCGGCCATCACCAGACACGCGGAGGCTCGAAGATCACTCGCCATCACCGGAGCACCGACGAGTTCGCCTCCTCCGACGACCATCACGGTGGGCCCCTGCCGAATGAGTTCCGCGCCCATCCGAGCAAGCTCCGAAACGTGCATGAATCGCTCGGGATAGATCTTCTCGGTGATGATGCTGTTCCCGCGAGCAAGGCAGAGAAGCGTCATGAATTGAGCCTGCAGATCCGTGGGAAATCCTGGATGCGGCTGGGTGGTGATGATGGTCGGCCGGAGTTTTCCTTCGCAGGTGACCCGGACCGAACAGCGGCCGCTCTCCTGAGACGCATCGAGACGTTCGACGTGGACACCGATCTCGTTGAACCGGTCGATGGCCGCCAGGAGGCTGTCATATGGAAACTCGTCGATGACGACGTCTCCATTGGTGACCGCGGCGGCCGCCGCGTAGGTTCCTGCCACGATCCGGTCGGGCATGACCTGGTGGACGGCAGGGCCGAGCTCATCGACGCCATGAATGACCAGTCTCGGCCCCCCCGCACCCTCGATCTTCGCACCCATTGAATTGAGCAATCGGGCGAGATCGGCGATCTCGGGTTCACAGGCGGCCGACTCGATGATCGTGGTCCCCTTGGCGACGGTGGCTGCAGACATGATGTTCGCGGTGCCCAGAACCGTCGATCCGAACGGGCCTCCAAGGAAGATCGTCGTCCCGCGAAGTCGTTCGGCCGAGCAGTGGATGTCACCACCCTCGAGTGTGACTTTGGCCCCCAATGCCTCGAGACCGCGGAGATGAAGGTCGACGGGTCTCGAGCCGAAGGCACAGCCTCCGGGCATGGACACCACGGCCTTGCCGCGTCGGGCGAGGAGCGGGCCCAGGACGCAGATGCTCGCCCGCATCGTCCTCACGATGTCGTAGCGGGCATGAACGGCGGACGAATCGATGGTCCGAAAACGAGTCACTCCATCCGAGGGCCGGGAGATCTCGAGTCCGAGCTCCTCGAGCAGCCGCAGCATGTTGGCGGTGTCGCTCAGATCGGGAATGCCCGCAAGATCGACCGGGCCGTCACTCAGAAGAGCCGCGGCCATCAGCGGAAGCGAGGCGTTCTTCGACCCCTCGACCGCCACCCGACCACTCAGCCGACGCCCACCCTCGATGCGAAAACAGTCCATGGCCCGGTGACCCTCCTGATGTTTGAATATCCACTCGCCCGTCGAGTCCATCGGCTGACGAGGCCGGTCTGCTGCAAAGGCGACGGTGCGGGGCCGCATGATCGGAACGACCGGAAGCGACGTCCCAGCCCGACCAGACCTCCCGCTCCCCGCTGAATTGCGGGAAGAGGATTTCGATCGGGAAATCCCGAATCGTACTCTCGTTCCATCGGAGGCCCCGCATTCGCGGAGGCTCCTCGGAAGGGACACGAGCCATGAAGTTCACCACCACCACCGCTTTCACCGCCAGTCTTCTCGCCGCCGGCGCCATGGGATTCCATCCCGCCGCCGTGCCGGAGGATGACCCATCCGAGATCACCCTGACCGGGGTCGTTCGAGACTTCAAGGAACGAACCGCCGAGGACGGCCACACCGACTTCGAACGCCGTCCCAACCGTGGGTTCGGGCTCTACTGCGGCAATGTCGCCGCGGAACTCGATTCCGACGGAAAACCCGTCTTTTCCGGCGAAGGCTTCAAGGTCGGATATCAATGGCGAAACTCCAACGGCCAGAACATCTGCTGGCGACTCTTCGATTCGAGCCTCGGTGACACCGCCGGATCCCAGGGAGCCACGGACACCGGCGGCATCCAGGATGACGAGAGCTTCCGCCTCTGGTATCGCGACGACCCCCGCATCAACAAATCGAAGCTCCTCGAGCTCACCCTCAATCGCCAGGCTGACGGCTCCTACGTCTTCGACTCCGATGTCGACGCCATGAGCGTCGAACGCGGCGGGTTCTTCCCGGTCGACCATGAGCTGTTCGGCAACTCCGGCGGCGCGGGCCCCGACCACAACTACCACTTCACCTTCGAACTCCAGACGGAATTCACCTACGAGGCGGACGGAGCCCAGGTGTTCACCTTCCGGGGCGACGACGACGTCTGGGTGTACATCAACCGCCAACTGGTCATTGATCTGGGAGGCGTGCACGGCGCCCTTGATCAGACCGTCGATCTCAATCGACTCGACCTGGAGGACGGCGAGGTCTATGAACTGAGCTTCTTCTTCGCCGAACGCCATCGCACGGCTTCCAACTTCAGGATGACGACCAATCTGAAGCTTCGAAACATCGAACTTCCCACGGTCACCGCCGCATACGATTGAATTCCGGAAAACCGGGATGAACGAACTTGATCTCCCCGTGAATCGACCGCGGTCAGGCGTTGGAAACGTCTGACCGCGGTCGTCTTTTCATGTCCTGATTCGAACCAGACGGTTCAATAGACCTCGAGCATGCATCGATGGGTCGGCCGGACTCGGCGCTTGATGTCCGCCAGTTCCCAATCCGCCGGCGCCACGCCGGCGAGCTCCTCGTGAATCTTCAAGTAGGGATCGCCGACGCCGAGTTTCGCCATGGCCTGGAAGACGCCGGTCTGCATGCCCGCAAGTCCGCAGATGTAGATCAACGTCCGGTCGCGTGCCAGCAGGTCACCGTGCAGTCGAACTTCGCGATCGAGATAGTGATGGATGTATCCCTGCGGACGACCATCGGGAAGAAGTTCGCGACTGATCACCGTGTGATAGTGGAAGTTTGGATGCCGCTCGGCGACTTCACGGAAGTAATCGTCGTACAGGAGGTCACTGGTGTACGGAGCCCCCATCACCAGATGAACATCGCTCTCGCACGGGCCGTCCGGCCCTTCCAGAAGGTCCTTGACCATCCCACGAAACGGCGCGATTCCGGTTCCGGTCGCGAGAAAGAGGTAGTCATGCCGTTCCGGTGACTTCGGAAGCACGAATCGCTTGCCCGCCGGTCCCGTGATCTGAACTTCGGCTCCAGGCTCCAGATCGCAGACGTGATTGGAACAGACTCCGAGGTGAAGCCCGGACCGATCCTCGTCCGAGGCCGACTGCGGCGAATATTCGTCGATCAGCCGCTTGCAGGTCGTCGAGAGCACCCGCCCCTGCCCGTCCTCTCCGCAGGTCGGCGAGGCGATCGAGTAGAGCCGGACCTTGTGCGGCTTTCCGTGCTCGGTCACTCCCGGCGGGATGATGCCGAAACTCTGTCCAGCGCGGAAGGCGCCTTCCAACGGCGTCCCGCTCACATCCACACAGACATGCCGGACGAAACTCGCGGACTTTCCGCGGAGGCAGATCTCGTTCGCCGTCACGACACCCGTCACCGGTTGGGTGGGAGGAACGAGATGCATATCAACATCAACGAGCTCGGGGTCGAGCCCGGAATCCTGAATCGGCTGGCCGCTGGTCATCTGCCCTTGCTTCCCTTCTTGCCGCCCGGAACCTTGCGTCCCGCCGGCTCCGTCATCGATCCCGGGTCAAGAAACTCGTTCAAGGCTTCGGCTTCGAGAATCTTCAATTCGATCGCCATCTCGCGAATCGTGAGGCCTCGGGCATGAGCTTCCTTGGCGAGCTTCGCCGCCTGTTCGTACCCGATCACCGGCGCGAGCGACGTACCCATCATCAGGCTTCGCTCCACATATCCCCCGGTGACGTCATGATCGAGTTCGAGATCCTCGATGCACTTGTCCTGCAACACCTGGGCGGCACCGGAGAGGAGTTTGATGGAGTCGATCATCGACCATGCCATCATCGGCATCGCCACATTCAGTTGAAGCAGCGAACCGGTACCACCGAATCCACCCATCGAGATGGCGGCATCGTGTCCGACCACCTGGCAGGCGGCCTGCATCACGCTCTCGCAGATGACGGGGTTCACCTTGCCGGGCATGATCGAGGATCCGGGCTGGGTGGCCGGAAGCACCAGTTCGCCGAGTCCACAGCGAGGCCCCGATCCCAGCCATCGGATGTCATTGGCGATCTTCGAAAGGCTGACCGCGATGGTGCGGAGTTCGCCGGAGGCTTCCACCACACAGTCCCGGGTCGCTTGAGCTTCAAAGTGATTCGCCGCTTCGGCGAAGTCGATTCGATGACGCTTCTTCAGCGACGCCGCCACTCGACGCCCGAACTCGTGATGCGTGTTGATACCGGTTCCGACCGCGGTACCACCGATCGGAAGATTCTCGGCGAGCCGCTTCATCGCGCGTTCCGCACGAATCACGCCGTACTCGATCTGGGCGGCGAATCCGGAGAACTCCTGGCCGACCCGCATCGGCGTGGCATCCTGAAGATGCGTTCGGCCCGTCTTGACCACTCGGTCCCATTTTCTCGCCTTCTTCCGAAGTCCCTTGGCGAGGTGTTGAAGCGATGGAATCAGCGTCGTGCGAATGACCACCGCGCCCGCGATCTGCATCGCCGTGGGAAACGTGTCATTACTGCTCTGGCCCTGATTCACGTGGTCATTCGGATGAACCGGATCTCGGCTTCCCAGCTTCTTCCCCGCGGCGAGGGCGCTCAGATTGGCGAGGACCTCGTTGACGTTCATGTTGGTGCTGGTCCCGGAGCCCGTCTGGTAGACATCGACGGGGAACTGCCCCATCCACCATGCGGCGTCCTGGTCTCCCTCGCCACCGAGCCCTTCTTGGAGTTCATCGCAGGCGGACATCACGCTCCGGGCGATCTTGCGCGGAATGACGCCCAGATCCCCGTTCACCTCGGCGCAGGCCCGCTTCAGGTCCGCGAAGGCATCGATCACTTCCGCGGGAACCGGCCGACCCGAAACCGGAAAGTTCAACACCGCACGCTGCGTGCTCGCGCCGTACAAGGCGTCGCCCGGGACGGACATCTCTCCCATCGTGTCCCGTTCGATCCTTGGACGATTCGATCTTCTTCTGGCAGCACCCTTCTTGGCGGAAGGCATGGTCTGACTCCTGTGGGGGTCGATGAATGACGACGGAATGACGACGGAATGACGAAACAGTGCGAGCGATGCTTCACGGACGTCGTCGTGAGATTCGCACACGACGGAGCCACACGTGATCAAGCAGGTCGGAAATTCTACCGGAGGCTGACGGAGAAAAGCGGCTGCCGAGCCTCGATTCAGGCGTCCCCGGCGACCGGCTCGTTCTCCGAGCCGGNCTCGGCGTCCACGAGCACCCCACGGGCGGCTTCCACCGTCACCATCTGAGGTTCCTGAAGTCCGTCCTTGAATCGTCGGTCGATCTCGGCAAGCAGCATTCTCGCCACCGCCGGCTCCGCGACGATCCGACCCTCGAGAAATCGAACCCACGCTTCAGGATCGGGGCGAACCTCCGCCGCGTCTTCCCAGGCCTCCGCTCGAAGCAGCGCCTCGAAGAGGTCATCACCCAGCGGCGAGTCCGCCGTGGCACCAAGCAACCTCAAGTCCGTCGCGGCCTCGATCGGTCTTCCCGTCGCAATCAACCGGCGGGCCAGCCGTCGCGCCGCGGCCAGACGTCGTTCCCGCGATATCTCCGGGGCGACGGCCGCTCGCGCCAAGGCGATCCGCCGAGCTTCGAACTGGACCGGATCATCGCCGAGAATCGAATCGAGCCGGACCACATCACCGGCCGGAACCCCTTCGAAGATCCTGGCCACCGCCGACTGCCACGTGGCGATGTCCGACTCATCGACCTCCCCCTCCGGTCGAAGTTCCATGATCGCTTCGAGATTCGCGACCATGAACGGCGCTTCCGCCCAGGCCTGCCAGGCGATTCGACGCACTTCCGGAGTCGTGGCGCGAGCCAGCAGGACCTCTCGATGACCGCGAGCTCTGAACCCCTCCGCGGCACCTCGTCGTACTTGAACGTCCTCGACTTCGAGGAGATCGACGACTTCCGCGCTCGACGGGTCCTGAGCGGCAAGAACCGCAAGGCGAGCGATCTCACGGTTGATGAACGACTCCCGAGGCGGGATCGCCTCGCGAACCGCCACCAACTGATCTTCAGTCACCAACCCGGCCATCGCGACCGCACCCACCGCGCGAGCGCTGAATCGAGCGACCTCTGAATCTTCATGCCCCAGCATCCTGGTCGCGAAGGGGACGACCTCGGGTTGAGGACGATTTCCGAGAAGTTCGAGACCCGCCGCCAGCACCTGTGGATCATCCTCGTCCGCGAGCGATTCCACGAGCTTCGCGGCGAAACCCTCACCTCCGGCGGTATCGAGCACCCGACCGGCGGTGATGCGGATCGTCGGATCGACGTCGTCGAGCCGCAGCGACAAGGCCCCGCGGATCTCGTCCGGCAGAATCCGCCCATTGCGCAGCATCCGTTCGACCTGTCCGATCGCAACCGCTCGAAGCACCACCTCCTCATCGACCAGCAAGGCCAGGATGCGGACATCCCGATCTCCCTCCTCGAGAATGGCGAGTGTTCTGGAATGGAGTTCCGCAAGCCGTGCCGCGAGTTCGTCGGCTCGAGCCTCCGCATCGTTCGCACGTTGACTCTCGCGTTCGATCCGTTCGACCAACTGGCCGAGCGCCTGCGAGGCGCTGCCATCGATGTTCATTCTGGACCACCACGATCGCCAGCCTTCGGCCGATCGGGATGATTTGGTGTCGGACCAGCGACGAAGCGCGGCGTCGATCGCGATTGAATCCGCGGTCTTGTCCCCGCTCTCCTGCATCAACTGGACGAGCGAACGAGCCGCCTGCGGATCGGCGATTCGCCCGAGGAGTTCGAAGATCACGGCACGTTGCTTCGGATCGGCCTCGGCGGCGAGCCGTCGAACGACGTCCTCGATGGCGGCCGCTCCGGATCGACCAATGATGAACGCCGCGTCCTCGACGGAGATCAGACCGTCGATGGCGGCCGAGCACACGCGATTGACGACCCGCTCCGTCGTCCGCCCGCTCGCACGAATTCCCTCGACGATGACCTGACGAGTGACTTCCGATCCCGATTCCAGTGCCTCACCGATCGCGTCGGCGGCTTCCGGCGAACCGAGCCCGGAAAGCCGACTCGCCGCGCCGACGCGAAGTTCACGAGGAACGGCGGTGTTCTCCAGAATCGCCATCAGGTACGCGACGTCCTCGTCGAGTGGCGAGGTGGTCGTCGACCGTGTCAGTTCCGTCGGCTTCGAGGTCGCGGCACACGTGAGGTTTCCACCCAGAACCATGCCGATCACCGTGACCAGCGAGATTCTTCGTGGAGAGGGCGGAAGAAATCCGCNCATTCCTCGCCAGGGATCCGGATTTGGGTGTCCAGAGGGCATTCCGTCGATACATCCACCATCAGAATTCGAACGTTGGGAAGACGCCTCCCCACCGGAGGCTCCAAGAATCCACATCCTCCAACCCCTCATCTCAAACCCGATTCCGGTTCTCGGACCCCTTCGCGGGATGAATCCGGAGTCGGCACCTGATTCCTCGTAGTCTATCCCTGTCATCGACCGTTCTCCCGCTCCGGCTCCCGCTCCTTTCCGAGATCATTCCATGGGCGACTGGCACCAAGCCGAAGAACATGCCGAACGTGCGGAACTGCTCTTGGCACGCGGCCGAGGAGCCGAAGCCGAAGCCGAAATCCGACGTGCGATCGAGATCGACCCGGTCCGCGGGGAATGGCATGCCGCGCTCGCGATGGTGCTCGAGTCGGTCGGACGATTGGAAGAGGCCCTTGCCTCGATGCGACAGGCGACCGTGCTCCTTCCCGAGGATGTTCGACCGTTGGCGTCTTCCGCAGAACTGTCTCTCCGCCTCGATCGAGCCGAAGAGGCCTTGCAGCATGCCGAGCGAGCGATCGAGTTTCCCGACGCCGAAGAGCAGATCCACGCCGTCAGAATCGCGGCTCTTCATCGACTCGATCGATTCGAGGATGCCGAACTCGCCTACTTCCTCGCGCAACAGACCTTCGAGGAGATGCCTTCCTGCCTGGTGGCCATGGGCGACCTTCAGGCGGATCAGAGCGAATTCGATCGCGCCAGCTGGTGCTATCGCGAGGCCATGCGGCAGGCGCCGAGCATGCCGCGACTCCGCGCTCGCATCGCTTCGATCCTCACCGCCACTGGCAAGCCCGAACGAGCCCTCCAACTCCACATGGCCGAACTTCGCGAGAATCCCGCGTCGATCGAATCGCTGCTGGCATGCGGACGGATCCTGGTCCGACTGAATCGACACCCCGAAGCGGTCGATCGCTTTCGGCGGGTCCTGGAGGTCGAGCCCGCGCACCTCGAAGCACACTGGGAACTCGGCCTGACCGCCCTCTCGCTCGGACGATTCGACGAGGCTCGAGTGGAATTCGAGATCGCTCGCCGTCTCGATCCGGACATGCCCTTCATTCGCCGGAGGCTGGCCGAAGCACTTCTGGGATGCGGGGAGGTCGATCGGGCCAGAATCCAACTTGAAGAAGCGGTTGACCGACTTCAACCGGAAGAACCCTTCGAGGAGACCTTCCATCTCGCGGACCTCCTTCTGAAGGTCGATTCGACGAGGAGTGCGTTGGTTCTCTTCGAGCGACTCGCCGCCGAACAGCCGGAGGACCTCCCGGTTCTCCGCCGGCTGGCGGTGGCGCGATATCGGATGGGAGACCGGGCGGGCGGCATCGCGATCTCTCGCCGGCTGCTTCGAATGGACCCCAAGTGCCTTCGAAGCATGCACAACCTCTCCGTCGCCGCGATGGAAGAGGAACGCTTCATGTCGGCCTTCATCTGGGCGAAAAAGGGATTGGCCGAGGATCCGCTCGATCCCGGGCTTCGACGCCTCAGGTCTCGCCTTTGGACGAGGCTTGCCTGGACCTGGTCACTCGGCCTTCCACGGCTCGTCGCAGCGACGGCCGCTCGCATGCTCCGCAGACTCCGCAGGCCACGCCAGAACGATTGATCGACGGGCTGGGGTTCACCTCGGCGCGCACGGAAGAGGAGAGGTGGCGTGATGCCTCCTCTCGTCGGTCCGTCTGGGTTTTCGATCCGGAGCGGGGTGGCCGAGAACGTTCGACGTTCGGTCCTTCTCAAGGGAAGGATCGGCCGTTGGAAACGCCGGCCCGATGCTCAGAGCGTGGCGCTGGTGTAGGGAAGCAACGCCATGTAGCGAGCCCGCTTGATGGCCTGCGCCACTCGTCGCTGCTCGCGAGCGGATGCGTCCAGACGCTTGCGGGTGTAGATCTTCCCGTTGGGCGTCATCATCCGGCGAAGGTCCTCGACCGACTTGTAGTCGACGTATTCCTTGCCGTCGGTGCCGGTCTTGAGGGGGATCGTGGGGGCTGCTTGAAACTGGCTCATGGTGATCGATTCCGGTGAGGCCGAGGATTCCCGGCCTGTTGCCTTGGATGTCCGTGGCCCTCCCATTGGAGAGGGTCCGCTGAAGACAGCCGCAACGGGTCCGGCCCCGTGGCGGCGACGAACGGAGTAGCCTAGCGAAAACCCCCCACTTCAACAAGTTTCCTTGCATTCCAACGGGAAAAGAGGCAGGATACGGAAGTCGAATCGCGGTTCGACCCCACTTCCCAGATCAGACGCATCCGGCAGACGCCAAGACTTGTCGTCCGGTTCCCGCCCCTGATTCGGGAGTTCACAGCATCACACGATCCGAACACGATCTTCCGCTCATCGGCGTGACCGCCGACCTCGTGGAGGACCAAGCCCGCCTTCGAGGTGGATACGCGCGATCAATCGCCGAGTGCGGTGGCATCGCGATCCCCCTGTTTCCGCTCCCCGGGTCGGCTGAATCCCTGCTGCCCCATCTCGACGGCGTGATCTTCAGCGGTGGTGACGACCCCGACACCACGAGTTTCGGTGACCCCGTTCACCCCAAGGCCACGCTCATCGATCCGATGCGACAGGCCTTCGAACTCGAGCTCCTCGACGCGCTCGAGCGATCCCGTCCGGAGATGCCGGTCCTGGGAATCTGCCTCGGGATGCAGATGCTCGGGCTTCACGCGGGCGGCCGTTTGAATCAGCACCTCCCCGATGACCTTGAAACCGCGGACCAGCACCGGGACGGCTCGATTCATGAGGTCACAGGCACCCGCTTCACCGGACGAGTGCACAGTCATCATGTCCAGGCCCTCGAGAATCCCGGCCGATTGAAAGTCGTCGGCGAAGCACCCGATGGCGTGATCGAAGCCATCGAATCGACCGATCGCCCGTTCGTGCTGGGGGTTCAATGGCACCCCGAGCGATCAAGCGATCCACGAACCGGAATGAGCGTCTTCCACGCGCTCCTTGACGCCTGCCGCCGGGAGATGGCGTCGTGAGCAGAGACAAGAACATCATCGACTGGAATCTGCTTCCCCGGCGGAGCCGCCCCCCGCGTCTCGCCCGGCGCGCCGGCTGANTCCCCCCGCTCGGACGAACATTCCGATATTCCCGGATTTTCTCGTCCTCGTGGCTCCGTTTCCAACTTCGATCAGCATCCAGGAAACCCGGTGCTAGACTTCAGGTCGGGAGACTCCGAGGTGCCAGATGCTTCCGCCAAACCGATCGACGACGACGCTTCGCTGGTGCGATGCGTGATGTTGATCTCNCCCGGCGAACATCCTCCTCAACAACTTCTGAATCTGCTCAAACAACCGGCATCCACCGTCGATCGAGCGGAACATCCGCTCCTGGCGGTGGCCCGGCTCTCGACGCTGGAACGAGGCCGGGAGATGCGGGCTGAATGGTCACCGGATTCGGACGAACGGACCGTGCTGGTGGTGGTCAACCGAGACGTCTGGCGGGATCTCTCCCCGCTCTTCCAGACCATTCGCCAGATCATGCCGAAGGTCAGCATCTGGGTCTGCACGGAACGCGTGGCGATCGAGGTCTACGCCGGTCAACACGAGTCGGCGTCGGAGACCACGACCGAAAGTCTCGACCCCTCAGAGGCCTCCGAGCCCGACGAGGCGACTGCCCAATCCACCCCGCTTGAAGCACCCGAGCCGACGACGCTCTCGGACGAAGAGATGCGAGACCTGCTCGATCTCTTTGATGGCAACGATGATGACGATCCCGATGGCCCGCCGGCGTTCGGACTCTCCGGAGGGCCCCGATCCTCATGACCGGATCAGCCCCCATCCCACCGGAGGTCTACCGCGGAAACGCCGAGCGAATCCTCGTGGTCCACGGTGGAATCGAACGCTTCAACACGCTTGATCTCATCCGGCAGATCGCCCCCGATCATGCCGAAATCGTTGATGACGTCTACGAAGCCGTCGCGATGGTCGGCCTCTGCCGAGCGAACGAGGGTGTGCACACCGTGCTCGTCCCGATCACGATTCCGGACTACGCCGCCAGTCGAATCGTCGAGGCCTTCCGGATCGTCGATGGTCGAGTTCGACTCGTNCTACTCGTCCCCGCGGGACGCCAGGACGCCATCGAGACCGCCCTCGCCGCCGGATTCGACGACGCGNTCGAGATGCCCACCACGCCGAACAGACTTCTCAAGGCACTCGGAGACCGGGCCGGTTCCACGGAGGCGAGCCCATCCACGGAAGCCGGTTCGCCCGCTACCGAGCCCTCCGACTCGCCGACCACGAGCTCGACCCGAACCGGATTGCCGCGGACCCCGCCGGCGATTCTTGAAGACGAACCGGCGCCTCCCTCACCGACTCCGGATCCGCCGATCATCGAGATCATGGAGACCATGGAGACCANGGAGACCNTGGAGACGGGGGAGACCGCGGAGACGGGGGAGACCGTGGAGGAGAACCTCGGTGATGTCGATCTGGTCGAGAGCGTCATGGCTGATGACGGCACGCTTCGATCGCTGTGCCTCGCCATGATCCGATCGCACCTCGGTACTCAGGATGTTCATCTGCTTGATCCCGAGGATGGCTCCGAAGACGATCCGAGATCGAGCATGCCGATTCTTCACCGAGGCCGCACGATGGGGCGACTCGCCTCTTCCTCCATCGGCGACGAGGACCTGGGTCGTTGGGCTGATTGGATCGGACACTGGCTGGCCCTTGAACATCAGGTCCGAAGTCTTGAAGAGCTCTGCGAGACCGACGAACTCACCGATGCCGGCAACCGGCGAGCTTTCGAACGAGTCCTGCTTGAAACGCTCGATGCGGCACGACGAGAACGGCGAATCGTGACCTTGATGGTCTTCGACATCGACAACTTCAAGTCTTACAACGATCTCTACGGCCATGAGGCCGGTGACGAGGTCCTCTGCGAGACGGTGGGCCTTCTCCGCGCCACCATTCGCCGCGGTGACCATGTCTTCCGAATCGGCGGCGACGAATTCGTGGTGATCTTCAGCGATACGGAGGGACCTCGTGGNGAACACTCGACGCCTCCGGAATCCGTGGAGCAGATCGCACACCGATTCCAAGCCCAGGTCTGCAACCTTCGATTCCCCAAGCTCGGCGTTCAAGCCCCGGGAACCCTGAGCATCTCCGCCGGCCTCGCCACGTTTCCGTGGGATGGTCATGACGGACCATCGCTCCTCCGGCATGCGGATCAGCTCGCGCTCGAGTCCAAGAGATCAGGCAAGAACGCCATCACGTTCGGACCCGGCGCCCGATCACGATGCCGCGACGACGAACCAGGTCATACCAACGACAAGGGCTGAACCATTGTCAGACAAGCGACCGGTACTGATCATCTCGGATCTTCATCTCGGCCGAGCCCGGATGGTGGAAACCGCCGAAGAAGTGGCGCCGCTCGTGGATGCCGCCTCGGTCTTGATCATCAACGGAGATTGTGCGGAACTGCACATCGACGAATGGGCTGAAACCGCGGCCCGGGAGCTCGAAGCCCTTCGCGAACGTTGCCGCCGGTCAGGGACCAGACTGGTCCTGCTCTCCGGTAATCACGATCCTCAACTCTCGCCGGATCGGCATTTGATGCTCGCGAACGACTCCGTGTTCGTGATGCACGGAGACGCCATCGATCCGGCCCTGGCTCCGTGGTCGGATTCCGCCTCGATCATTCGCGATCGACGACGCCAAGTCGAGACCGGCCAAACGGATGAGGCGCGGAACTCCCTTCCCGGGATCTTTGAGGCGTGCCGCGAAGCCGCCGCGGCGGAATGGCTTGCTCATGGAGACCTCGGAAAGCCCACCTCCCTCCTGGAAATCATGCGAAAGCCCGGCAAACTGGCGGCGATCACTCGATTCTGGATCAGTAATCCAANGAAGGTGAACGCTTTCGCCGAAANCCATGCGCCGCGCAGCCGTGCCGTGATCGTCGGCCATTCACACCGTGCCGGAATCAGACGGATCGGTTCCCGAGACATCGTCAACACCGGCGCGTTCGGAGTGCCCGGCCCGGCGCTCGGCGTGGTGCTCGATGAGGACGGTCTCCATGTCCATCGACTCGTGAAACAGGGCGGGTGGAGACTCTCCCCCACCGTGGTTCACGATGATCCGGTGTGCGCCCTCGTCCCCGGCGAACTTGAAGCGTCGCTTCCCGCCATCGCAGGATGATCACTCGTCGGGCTTGCGACCCGTGATTCGATTGGCGATGGCGGCGGCGGCGAGGACGGCCTCGCGGTCCACGTTCGTGGTCCACCCGCCTTCTTCGAGAAAATCGAGCAGGGTCTCGGTNGCGAGATTCCCACTGGCGCCGGGCGCGAATGGGCATCCGCCAAGGCCTGCGCAACTCGAATCGAACGCGCGGACCCCGCATTCGAGCGCCCGCTCGACGCATGACAGCGCCTTCCCGCGGGTGTCGTGAAGGTGCAGATCGATCGCGGCCACCGGAACATCGATCTCGACCTCCTCCAGCATGGCTTCGATCTGATCGGGATCAGCCACACCGAGCGTCTCACCCAAGGCGATCTCGATGTCGCCGTCGGCCAGCGCCAGAAGTCGTCGAGCCGTCTCACCCACCTGCTCCGGCGAGATGGCCCCTTCGTAGGGACACTCGACCGCACAGGAGACATATCCCCGCAGGGGAAGNCCCGCCGCTCGTGCCGCTTCGACCACCGGCCTGAATCGTTCGATCGACTCCTCGATCGTGGCATTGAGATTCCGCTGACAAAAGGACTCGCTGGCGGCCGTGAAGATGGAGATCTTGTCGGCGTTGGCTTCCAATGCCCGTTCGACGCCCTTCTGGTTGGGGCAGAGCACCGAGTAGATGGTCCCCGGCCTGCGATCGATCCCCTCCATCACTTCCGCGGCATCCGCCAGTTGCGGAACCCACCGAGGGCTGACGAAACTGGTCACCTCGATCTCGGGAAAGCCCGCACTTCCGAGGGCGTTCACCAGTGCGATCTTCTCTTCGGGCGGGACGATGTCCGATTCGTTCTGCAGGCCGTCACGAGGACCGACTTCGGTGATTCTGACGAAACGAGAATCGATCACGATGGCGTCTCCGATGCGTCGTTCGAATCCGGCGTCCTCGGCTCGAGGTCATCNGATCCGGCCGCACGTTCCTCACGAACGATGTGCACGATCAATCCGATCACGAAGGCCACCACCAACAGCGTCAGCAACACCGCGGCGACGAAGAGCGCGATCTCGCCGTTGGAGGCCGTCAGCACTCCCGTGGCTTCCGAAGNTACGGTCACCGAATCCGGGCTCAAGAATCGCTCCCTGCGGCATCGGCACGCTCGGGCGGTTCGGGAAGTTCGAAATCGAGCCCCGTCACCACCGCGGGGACCATTTCGCCCTCGGCATTCACCAGAACCCGCGTCCCGGGTGCGACATGCGAGGCCCGAATGGAGGCAAGCGCAATGACGGCGGCCCCTCGCATGGGAGCGATCGTGCTTCCGGTCACCACGCCCACTTGCCGTCCGACCCCTTCCTCCTCATCGAAGACCTGCGCGCCGGTGACCGGGAGCGNCTCNCNGGTTCCACGCAAGCCCACCACCTGACGCTTGGACTTCCCTCGACTCTCCATGCGAGCAACCACTTCCTGGCCGGGGTAACACCCCTTGCGAAAACTCACGCGATCAGCCAGCACGCCCGTCTCATGCGGGAGGGCATCCGGACCGAAGTCGAGATGGAAGAGCGGCGTCCCGGCTTCGAGCCGAGCGATGTTGAACGCATTCCAACCGATGGCTCGAACCGGACGGCGGCCGGCCGGTGCCGCGGCGAGCACGATCTCCCAGACCGCCTCGGCATGCGCTCGATCAACCACGAGGCCGATTCCAGGCTCACCCACCGGCGAACTCGTCGGCGTGTCGAGGGCGAAGATCGTCACCGGGTGATCTCCGATCCGGACCTGCACCGCCTCCCCGCCTCGAAGAGAACGACCACAGGCGGATTCGATGACCGCCGGCGACTCGGGACCGAGCAGGTCGATTCGATGAAACTCCGACGAGCGATCGTGAATCTCGACGTCTTCCGCGAAGACGAAACCACTGAGATGCGAAACGACTCGGGCGACGTCGGTTCGATCCAGCTCCAGAAGCACCCGATCGTCCAGTCGAATCAGCACCAGATCGGCGAGGACCCGACCGGTCCGTTCGAGAAGGAACGCTCGGACCACGCCGGACGCCTGTCCGGCGAACGCGTTGGTCACCAGTCGCTCCAGAAGATCCTCGGCATCCGCCCCGACCAGTTCGATCACGGCTCGGTCGGTCCGGTCGGACAATCCCGAAGCCCGCCGAATGGCCGCGTACTCGGCCTCGAGTTCACCGAAGTCCAGGATCACCTCACAGGCGGGCTCGCCACCCTCCTCGACGACCCCCCACGGAACCGTCTCAAGTTCCACGTTGGCTGGAACAAGGCGTTCCACCTCATCCCCACGGACTTCCGAGGCGGACGAGGCGACCTCTCGACGGTGATCGAGCAGGCGTTGCATGACGAGGAGATGAGCGGCGGCCAATGGCGACTGATACATGCGGGATCCAGCGGGGAACGGACTTGAGACGACGCGAATGATAGCCCCGGCGTCCATGAGGACGGGCCTTGACGACGAAACCCGGCACTTCCCGGGGCGAAGAATCGGAGGATTCGGATCGAAGCTACCCTATCGCCTCGTTTCCATCCGAATCCTCGCCCAAGACGCCCTGGAGAGTCTCGAACATGAACATCGACCTTCTGAAACGCCTCTGTGAAATCCCCGGCATTCCCGGTCGGGAGGAGCGTGTCCGAGCGGCCATCGAAGAAGAAGTCGACGGGCTCTTCGACGAGATGGAAGTTGATCCTCTGGGCTCACTGATCTGCCGACGAAACGCGACCAAGAAGACCCGTGGAAGGAAGTCCGCCGGAACCGTCTTGATTGCCGCTCACATGGACGAGATCGGGTTCTACGTGCGACACGTGGACGAGAACGGTTTCCTCTGGGTGAATGCCGCCGGCGGCTTTGATCCCCGGAATCTCTTCTCCCGTCGTGTGATGGTGTGCACGGACTCGGGTGATTACACCGGGGTGATGAATCCAGGTGGGAAGCCGATCCATATCTCGAGCCCTGCCGATCGCAGCAAGGTTCCAGGCGTCGAAGAGTTCTTCATCGATCTGGGAATGCCGGCCGCCAAGGTTCAGAAGCTCGTCAAGATCGGTGACTACGTGGTGATGCACGAGCCGTTTCTCAACCAGCCCGACAGCGTCGTGTCCAAGGCCCTGGACAATCGGTTCGCCTGCTGGACCGCGATCGAAGCGGTTCGAAAGCTCGACAAGGCCAAGGGTGCGACCGGAAATCACGCCCTCGACATCGTGGTCGGCTTCACGGTTCAGGAAGAGGTCGGACTCCGCGGTGCGGGGATCGCCGCGAACCGGGTCGGCGCCGACTACGGCATCGGACTCGACGTCACGCTCAGCTGCGACACGCCGGGCGTCCCCACCACCGAACGAGTGACCAAGCAGGGTGATGGCGCCGCCGTGATGGTCCAGGACTCCTCGATGATCGCCGATTACCGCCTGGTCGATGAATTCTGTGCGGTCGCACGAAAGCATCGAATCCCTCATCAGCGGTGCATCCTCGGCCGCGGGGGCCAGGACGGGGCAGCGATCCAGCGATCCGGAGACGGTGCTCGCTGCATCGCCATCACCGCCGGCACCCGCTACATCCACACGGTCACGGAATCGATGAAGAAGAGCGACGCACAGGCTGCCGTCGATCTCCTCGCCGCATGGCTTCATCAGGCGAAGTGATCGCTTCACACGACGCGTGTGCGGAATCCAACCGATCAAGAGACCGCCCCGGCAATCACTGCCGGGGCGGTCGTCGCTCGAGTGTTTCGGCATGGAGCCGCGTGCGTCAGTTCGCGGCGTCGGCCGGTTGCAGAAGCATCCTGGCAAGCACCTCGGCGGCATCTTCACCGGCAGGTGGGAACGACGCCTCCATTCGGGCTCGTTCGTCCGCGGATCGAAGGAGAATCGCCAGTCTCGATTCCAGTGCCGTGATCGCTGCGATCCCCTTCGCCGGATCACGACGGATCACGACGGCTCCCGACTTCTCAAGCGCCGCCGCATTCTTCAGCTGGTGTTCGTCTTCGTGCCAGGGATAGGGCAGAACGATCGACGGAGTCCGACTGGCCGACACCTCCGCGAGAGAACTGGCACCCCCCCGCGTGATGGCCAGATCGGCCGCGGCCCAGGCCGCACCCATCCGATCGAGAAACGGAAGCACCACGGCGTGAATCCCACTGGCCGAGTACTCGTTTTCCAGGCGCGGGACGGAGTCGTCGCTTGCGAGATGGAGGATCTGCCATCCATCGAACCACTCGATGTGACGCGGAATCAGGTCGAGCAGGAAGCGATCGATCGACGCCGCACCTTGTGACGCGCCGGTGATCAGCAGGGTCGGCCGATCCGGTTTCAGCCCCAGGCTGATCCGGCTGGACTCGGGAGACTCCTCCGGAAGCACGCACCGCCTGAGCGGCACCCCGACCGGCGGCAACGAACCGGGAAGATCCGTGGGAACCGCGGTCAGAATTCGATTCGCCCGCCTGGCGATCCACTGGTTGGCACGACCGGCCACGCGATCCAGATTGAGAAGATCGATCGGGACCCCCCGATGCACCGCCTCTCGAACCGCCGGCGGAGCCACGTATCCACCGAGGGCGACCACCCTTGACCGAATCGGGTCGGCCAGAATCTCCCGAACCTGTCGACGTGTCTCGATCCAACCACGGGCGAACCGAAGGGCCGGCAGCGGACGCACTCCCGGGCTTCGAGCCGAGGTCGGAACGCAGGCCCACCCCCCGGGATCGAGCAAGCGTCGATCGACCGATCGATCGGAACAGACGAAGACGATCTTGAGCGTGGGCTCGAGATCCAAAAGCCGTTCTGCAATGGCGATGCCCGGCCCCACCGTTCCACCCGTACCGCCGCCGACGAAGATGATCCGCGCCGGAATGGACGGTTCGTCCGTCATGCGAGTTCCGTCTCCGGGCGAGGAAGCGGGGTGCGCTCCTGGACGTCGAGACCAGCCTCCCGCGAGATCCGCCAGGCCCGGCGATCCATCGAGATGATCAGCCCCAGCGAAAACGCCGTCAGAATCCAACCAGTACCGCCCCGGCTCACCAGCGGAAGCGCGATGCCCTTGGTGGGCGCCAGACCGGTGACGACGGCGAGATTGATGACTGCCTGAAGTCCGAAGGTCAGCACGATTCCGAAACCGAGAATCCTGCTGAATCGAGGCACGGCCCGCGCGGCGACATCAGGTTTCAGCGCCGCGGGCGTCGACCGACCGAGGACGATCTGAGTGCCGACCAGAACCAATCCGGCGAACAAGGCGATGAGCATTGCAGCCCCGAACGTCCCGAGTTCTTCGCAGATGATGGCGAAGATGAAGTCCGTCTGGGTCTCGGGCAGATAGCCGTTTTTCTGCACGGAGTTCCCGAATCCGACGCCGGCGACCCCGCCGGTCACGATCGAACCGAGCGACTGAACGAGCTGGTACCCGGAGTCTTGAGCGTCTGCGTAGGGATCGAGGAATGCCATGATCCGCCGGACTCGATAGGGCTCGGCGAGGACCAGACCGACGAACGCGATCAAGCCAAGAGGGAGCAGTGCGAGGATGTGCCACCAACGAGCACCTGCGACGAGCAACATCATGACAGCCACGGACATGATCAGAACGGCCGTTCCAAGGTCCTCCTTGGCGATCAGACCGCAGATCAGTCCGGAGAGTACGAGCGGTGGAAGCAGTCCCGTGGTGAATCGCCTCATGCTCGGTGCGTGGCGAACACAGTGCCAGGCGATGATGAACGGCAGCCCCCATTTGGCGACTTCACTCGGTTGGAATTGCAGCGGCCCGATGCGAATCCAGCGTTGGGCGCCATGCATCGTGACCCCCAGCGGCGTGAAGGTCAGCAACAGGGAGCACAGGATGGCCGCCAGAATCCAGGGAACCGGCGAGACCAGACCACCCATTCTGGAGAGCCGTTCGATCGGAATGCACGCCCCGATGATCAGGGCGATGATGGCGACCGCCGCGAATTGGGTCTGCTTCCCAAGGAGCGTCTCGGTCACTCGCCGACCAGCCAGCCCGGTCGATTCCGTGACATTCAGCGTGTAGGTATGGTCCGGGCCGGCGAGCCGGATGGTGTTTCCCGGGTCTTCGACTCGGTGGAGCGACGCGGAATTGACCATCACCACTCCGAAGACGAAGAGGGTGACAACCAGAAGAGCGACGATCTGACCTGCCCGCATGGGGGGAATATCGGCCGGAGGCACTCCTGCGGGCGATTATTCGCGACTTCTTCCGGAAGTCACATCCACCCCTTCTTCCGGGAGATGATCATGTAGGCCGCCACGATCACGGCAAGTACGAAGCCGATGGCCGCCAACGCCAGAATCTCGGTGGTCGTGAACGTCATCAGTCGACTCCCTCAAAAAGCAGGTCAAGAGCATTCTGACGGGCCCCGCAGCCCGTTCCCAAGAGAATACCGCCGCCTGCGGGTCCCCAACATGCTCCCGACCGGTTCGGCGAGGGAGCCTGCTACCCTGCATGCTGCGCCAGCCCTTTCCCACCACCCACGAGAGCCCCTTCCCGTGAAGACCGTCTACCTCGAGACCTTTGGATGCCAGATGAACGAACTCGACAGCGAGCTCGTCCGGGGACATCTCGAGTCACTCGGATATGGCTTCACCCCTCAACCTGATGACGCCGACGTCCTGCTCTTCAACACCTGCAGCGTCCGGGAGCATGCCGAGAGCAAGGCCTACAGCCGCGTCGGAATCGTCGGAAAACGCAAGAAAGCAGGCGAAGATCTGATCCTGGGCGTGTTGGGGTGCATGGCGGAACGAGACGGCATCGACATGCTTCGCCGCTATCCGCAGATCGATCTCCTCTGCGGTCCCGGTGAACTCGACAAGCTTCCGATGCTGATCGACAACGTGGTTCGTACCACGGCCCAGACATCGCCGACGCCCGAGGATGTTCAGGATCGAGTGGCCTTGGCCGGCAATACCAGCCGGCGTTCGGCGGCCCTCTCCGCGACCGCCGACGACCTGGAGACACTCGATCTGGCTCGAGCCTTCGATCCGGATCGAGCGACCAGCGGCGTCCGGAGCGCGTACGTCCGAATCACCCGCGGCTGCAACAAGTTCTGCACCTACTGCGTCGTCCCCTACACCCGCGGGGCCGAAGTGCACCGCCCACCCGACTCCATCGTCGAAGAATGCCGACGTCTGGCGGCGTCGGGGGTCATCGAAGTGACCCTGCTCGGCCAGACCGTGAATCACTACCGGTACACCCATGGGGTGGCGGTGACCCTCGACGGTCGAGAGCAACCGCAGATCGGCCCCGGCCTGTCCGCGTTTCGGAATGAGACCGTGGAAGATGCCAATCTCACCACGTTCGCCAAGCTCCTGGCCAGAATCCACGATGAGGTCCCCGAGTTGGCCAGGATTCGATTCCTGACGAGCTATCCCAAGGACTTCGGTGACGATGTTCTCGAGGTGATGGCTTCTCGTCCGAGGATCTGCCGATACCTGCACGTCCCGGTCCAGAGTGGGTCGAATCGCATTCTCAAGCTCATGAATCGTGGATACACGGTCGAGGAGTACCTTGAATTCACGGATCGCGTCCTCGAAGTTCTTCCGGATGCGTCGATCGCCGGGGACATCATCGTCGGCTTCCCCACCGAGTCCGACGAGGACTTCGAATTGACCAAACAGCTTCTTCGCCGAGTGCCGTTCAAGAACAACTTCATCTTCAAATACTCCCCGAGACCCGGGACGACGGCGATCAATCGATTCGAGGACGACGTCCCTCTGGAAGTGAAGAAGCTCCGAAACAACGAACTTCTGGCACTCCAAGCGGAGATCGGCGCCGCCGTACACGCTGACTGGGTGGGCCGAGAGGTCGATGTCCTGGTCGAGAGGCTCACCAATCATGCGCCATTGAACAGGGCGACGGCATCCGCCGTCGATCCCCGGATCTCGCTCGGAGCAGGCATGACCTCCAAATCGGCCGCGTCCGTTCGTGAGCCCGAGCTGGCCGTGCAGGTCTCTGGCAGGACTTCCGGCGACCTGATCACCGTGCTCGACGTGCCCAGTCGAGCGAAGGCGGAGCAACTTCTCGGAACGATCGTCCGGGTTCGGATCGAGGGAAGCGGCCCACTCCTCCTGCAAGGCAGGATGATCGATTCCGCCTCTGATTCTTGATCAGATCCACTTTCCAAGTTCCGATAATGGCGGGACGCCATTCGACGGCCCATTGGCCGACTTGGCCCAAAATCGACCCTCATTGCTTCAGAAGGCTGCTTCTTGCCGGCTGAGCCTCGACCTGGCCGCGAAGAACTTGAGGCGACGGCGGTTCGTGGCGGAAAAAGCGAGGCCGAGACGGCACATCTCCTTGACTCTCCAATTACTCGGTCCATCCTTCTCACTCATTGAAGAGGGAATTGTGGTTGCCAACGTGGCACCAGCGTTCGCCTCAGCATCTAGATTCATCGAGGAAAAAGAGAAATGAAGACTCATGCCCTTGGTCTTGGACTTGGAATGGCCGTCGCTGGCGCAGCCTTTGCTGACGTGACCGGAGCCGTCACCGTCGATTACACCGTCACTGCCGAAGATTTCGGTGGCACCATGGTGACCGTCAACGTGTCGGACCTCTACCTGACCAGCAACGACGGTGCTGACACCGTCCTCAAC
>NHBO02000040.1 GCA_002167845.2 Phycisphaera sp. TMED9
CAGCAATCGCATGGGTGGGTTCCGGTGCCGGCACAATGCCCTCTGCCTTGGCAAACTCAATGGCACCGGCGAAGCACTCGCGTTCGGAAGTCTCCTCCTGGAAGGACATCCGATCCGGCTCACCGGTCAGGACGTCGAACGAGGCACCTTCAGTCACCGGCACATGGTGATCCACGATCAGAAGACCGCCGAACGCCACATGCCGATCAACGAGATCCGCGACGATCAGGCGCAGTTCTGCGTGCACAACAGCCCGCTGACCGAACAGGCCTGCCTCGGATTCGAATACGGCTACTCATTGACCGACCCGCGAATGCTGATCATCTGGGAGGCGCAGTTCGGCGACTTCGTCAATGGTGCCCAGGTCATCGTCGACCAGTTCATCTCCTCCGCGGAGAAGAAGTGGCAGCGGTCCTCCGGGCTGGCGCTCTTCCTCCCCCACGGCAACGAAGGCCTGGGACCGGAACACTCCTCCGCCCGACTGGAACGATTCCTTCAGCTCTCCGCCGACGAGAACATGGTGATCTGCTCTCCGACCCGGGCGTCGCAGATCTTCCATCTCATCCGCAGGCAGATGAACCAGACGTTCCGCAAACCCCTGATCATGATGTCCCCGAAGAGCATGCTTCGGCTTCCGGCCTCGCGGAGTCCGATCTCGCGATTCCTCTCCGGCGGATACCTGAACGTCATCGACGACACCCGCTTCGAAGAGGCCGGTGGCGATCGTGGCGATGTCCGGCAGGTGATCCTCTGTGCGGGCAAGGTCTATTACGACCTGGCCAATCGACGAGACACCGTCGATCGAAAGGACGTGGCGCTGGTGAGGATCGAACAGCTCGCCCCGTTCCCCGCGGGCGATGTCCAGAAAGTCCTCGACCAATATCCGAATCACGAGCAGATCACGTGGGTTCAGGAAGAACCCCGAAACCATGCCGCGTTCTTCTACGTGGAACGATGCATGCGGGAGATGCTCGAACTCGAAATCGACGACATCACACGGGTCGCCAGCCCGAGCCCGTCCGGCGGCTCGACCGCGATGCACGAACAGGAACAGCAGGAGATCGTCCTCGCCGCCATCGACGGCGGAGGAGGAAAGTCCCGCACGGCCTCCAACAGATCGCCGCAGAATTCCAAGAAGACCAGCGGCGGCAAGAAGACCGCCCCTTCCAACTGAGACGTTCCGGCATCCGATGACCTTCCATTGAAGTGAACCCGCGCAAGCGAGCGGCATTCACACGAAACAGACCGCACCCCGTGTCCGAGACGGCACAGAACCCCAGCAGAGGGAAACTCCAAGCCATGAGCGTGGACATCACCATCCCGAGCCCCGGCGAATCGATCACTGAAGTCACCGTTGGTACCTGGATGAAGCAATCCGGAGACTGGGTCGACAAGGACGAGATCATCCTCGAGATCGAGTCGGACAAGGCGACTCTCGAGATCACCAGTCCTGCGGCCGGACTTCTCACCGCGACCGGCGCCACCGGTGACGAACTCGCCGTCGGCGAGGTGATCGGTGCCATCGACACCTCGGCGACGAAACCGGCCGCGTCGGCATCCGCGGCGTCGGCCCCCGAGGCCACGACCACCACCCAACCCCCGGCCTCCGCCGATTCGGAAGGCGTGAAGGCGACGCCCGTCGCTCGAAAGATCGCCGCTGATGAAGGGGTGAATCTGACATCGATCAAGGGAACCGGGCCTTCCGGTCGCATCACCAAGGCCGACGTTCTCGCGGCCAGCGCGTCCGCACCGCCCGCGGCGGCGGAAGCAGCGGCCCCCGCAGCCGCTCCGGCGGCGACTCCCGAAGCACCAGTGGTGATCCCCACGTCCTCGACCGTCCCCGGCAGCCGGGAAGTACGACGCGTCAAGATGACCAAACTTCGCCGCCGCATCGCGGAGCGGCTCGTCGAAAGCCAGCGGACCGCCGCCACGCTGACGACCTTCAACGAAGTCGACATGACGCGTTCCATGGCCATTCGCAAGGAATACAAGGAAGCCTTCGCCGAGAAGCACGGCGTCGGGCTCGGTTTCATGAGTTTCTTCGTCAAGGCTGCGGTCCAGGCGCTGCAGAACCAGCCGATCGTGAACGCCTCGATCATCGGCGAGGAGATCGAACACCACGACTACATGGACGTGGGCGTGGCGGTGGGTACCGACAAGGGCCTCGTCGTGCCGGTGCTGCGCAACGCCGAGGGCATGTCCTTCGCCGAAGTCGAAGCCCGCATCAAGGAATTCGCGGTCCGGGCTCGAGCCGGCAAGCTCTCGGTCGACGAGATGACCGGCGGCACCTTCACTGTCTCGAACGGCGGCGTGTANGGCTCGATGATGTCGACGCCGATTCTCAATCCCCCGCAGTCGGGCATCCTCGGGATGCACGGCATCAAGAAGCGGGCGGTCGAAGACCCGGANAACCCCGGCACCATCGCCCTGCGTCCGATGATGTACATCGCGATGAGCTACGACCATCGGATCATCGACGGCACCGAAGCGGTGACCTTCCTCAAGACNATCAAGGAATGCGTCGAGGCTCCGGANNGGTTACTGCTGGACCTGTGACCGAGNCGGATANNNATACCGTNCCTCCNTGCGTCCGCGTNGTTCCGNCNTCCNGCGGTTTATACGAGTGGANCGNTNNNCTGGCCTNCGACCAGCNGATGCGGCGGTTCNCNCGACCGCTGTGGGTGATNNGNTGGATCGCGGNCGCGGGTTTCGNNCTCCTGCTGGCCGGCATCACCGTCGGCGTTCCGCGCCTCGCCTACGTCGGACTCGGGCTCGNCGGGGGACTCCCCNCGCTGATCANGTCGTCCATGTTTNTCATCCNANNGTCCCGCAATCCGTCCTCGNCNATCGGNGNCCNGACNTCGAGCCCCGTCACGTCGAATGACGCCGGNCTNCCAGNCTGGTCACCNNNCACNGATGCCGACATCCTCAAGCGCCTCGAAGCGATCGNCGAGGANGACGGANCGGCGATGGAATTCCATGCGGTGNTGGATGNCAGCANCTGGTCGAAACTCNAANGGATTCCACTCCTCCCCGATCTGCTGGAAGAGGAACCGCTGGTTCACGGCGCCTGGCGATCNTGGCGACCNGAATCGATGATGNTCNTCATCNTNNNCGCNAGCATNTTGGTCNNATTTNCGCGAACATGTCATGGCTCGTCGGAACCACGGTGTCTCCCCTGTCGATGATCCTCTTCTACCCCATCATGATCATGGGCCCGCTGTTCCGCACCCCGATCGGCTCGGGGATCAGTCGGGCCTGGTCCCACGTGATGCCCCGATTCACGATGGGCACCGGGTTCCTTCGAACCCGCCGGACGGGCCAGGTGATCCGGACCGACCAGACGATCCTGTACGCCCGCCGCATGCTCGGCCCCACGGGCATCGACGACCGGATCATGGTCGACCTCGTCGGCGTCCCGGTCCGTCGGCTCTATTTCGACGGCCCGCAGGATCCCGCATTCGTCGATCTCTGGCGTCGCTGGGTCCATCCGAATCCACGTCCCGAGCTCGCCGCTGACTGATCCCCGAGCGGAGGCCGGCGAGCAGGCCCGGAATCGACCTGCGACAATGAATTCGTGACCGCCTCCTCCAATCCATCTCCTGATCCCGGCCACGCGCCGGTCATGCCGACGGAAGTCCTCGCCGGGCTTCAAGTCACGCCGGGAGAGGTGGTCCTCGACTGCACCGCCGGCCGAGGCGGGCACGCCTCACTGCTGGCCGCCGCGACCGGCAGCGATGGAACGGTCGTACTCTGCGATCTCGACCCCGAAAACCTCGATTTCGCGACCAATCGAGTCCAGACGACCGGGGTCGCCCGGGTGATGCCCTTTCAAGGCTCGTTCGCTCGGGTCCCTCGGGATCTGCGAGCCGAGGGTCTTCTCGCGGATGCCGTCCTGGTCGATCTCGGCTTCGCCAGCACTCAGATCGACGATCCCGCGCGTGGGTTTTCCTTCATGCGGGAGGGCCCCCTCGACATGCGAATGGACCCGACCAGAGGGATGACCGCCGCGGACGTCCTGGCCGGGAGCGACGAGCGGGAATTGACCCGGATCATCAGCGAATACGGCGAAGAACCGCTCGCGCGACGCATCGCCCGAAATGTTGTCCGTCGGCGAGCCGACGAGCCGATTCTTACAACGGCGGATCTCGCCGGACTTGTTCGTGATGCCTACGGGCAGCGTGCCGCGTCAAGCCGACTCCATCCCGCTACCCGCACCTTCCAGGCGCTCCGAATCGCGGTCAACGACGAATTCGGAGCCCTTGATGGACTGCTTCGGCAGATCATGGAGGGTGCGGAGGCGATTGGAGCCGACCGACCGACCTGGCTCGCTGATGGTGCGAGGGTGGCCTTTCTCACCTTCCACAGCCTTGAGGATCGACGAGTCAAGCGAGCGTTCGTCGAACTCGATCGACGCGGTCTCGGATCGCAGCCGGCAAGGATGCCGATTCTGCCTTCCGAAACCGAGATCGCGACCAACTCCAGGTCGCGATCAGCGAAGCTTCGGGTCGCCACGGTGGGCGGCCGATCCGGTGAGATCTGAGGGTGGCAACCCTCCGCCTCCGGTCGAAGCAGGTACGTGACAACGGTGGCTCGACAGAGACCACCCCGACAGCAGGGACGCTGACGACACATGACTCGAGATCACAAACTGGCACTCGTCGTGGGCTTCGGCCTGATTCTCTTCGTCGGAATCCTCATCACCGATCACCTGACGACCTCGACCCGGCTGCACGACTCGCTGCCAACCAACTCCGTGACCAGTGAGTACCGTCCACCCTCGAGCATTCAAGCATCCCCCAACCGGGCATATCGCGAGCCTGAAGCCAACGCATCGATCGCCACGATCGAACCGCGTCCCCAGGCCGAGATCACCTTCAACACTCCGAAGGTCGATTCGCCCGAGATCACCCAGATCGCTCGAGCCAACGAAATCTCCGGCCGCATCGTCGCGGAGCCGACTCGCCCCGCCACCGTCCGGCCCTTGACCCATGAGGTCGCCTCGGGCGAGACCCTCCAGTCGATTTCCACCGAGTTCTTCGGAACGACGAGGAAGTGGAAGGCGATCGCCGACGCCAATCGCAACGTACTCCCGAATGCCGACGATCTCCGGGTCGGAATGGTGCTGGTCATTCCGGATCGCAACATCGCTTCGTCCACGCGTACTCGAACGATCGCCAACAGATCAACGACGTCGGACGCCCGTGAGATCAGAGTCCTCCCTGGTGACAGCCTGAGCAGGATCGCGAAGCGTGAACTTGAAGATCAATCTCGATGGCGGGACATCCAGACCCTCAACGGACTGAGCGATACCCAGGTCCATCCGGGTCAGGTCCTCAAGATCCCCGCTCGCTGATCGACTTTCCCGGAAGGCATCCCCCACCCATGTTCTGGAAGCTCACTCTCGTGGTCCTCACGCTCGGCGGCACCGCCTGCGGGCTGTTGGTGCTGCGACAGCAGGAGCAGGATGTCCTTGCCACCCAGAGCACTCTCCGACGCCAGATCACTTCGCTCGAGAAAGACCTTCGTGCCAAGGCCTTCCGAATCGGCGAGTTGACCAATCTGGAACGGCTCGACGAGTATCGAACGCGAACCGAACGAGACGGGGATCTCACCTGGATTCCCTTTCCGTTCACCCCCGAATTCGATCGTCCCGCGAAGACGCCCGCCATGCCGACGGATCTGGTCGCGAGCGAGCAAGAAGATCCGACCGCCTCGAACCTCGGGAGTTGATGGGATGAAGTCAGGCTTCGAGCCGTCGGAAGAACCGATCGAGCACGCGGAAGACACCGCATCCGACCTGAAACGCGGTGATCGCATCGCCCGGCTCATCCTCTGGAGCACGGCAGCGATCCTTGCGGTCGGGTTCGGCCGAACCCTTCAACTGCAGATCGCTCCGGACCCCACGATCGCCGAGATCATGGGACGAAGACATTCGACCGTCTCGGAGATCAAATCTCGAGGCTCGATCATCGACGCCAAAGGGCGGCTGATGGCGATGAGCGTGATCGGATACGACCTCGCCGTCGATGTGAAGATCATCATGGACCGCGCCCGAGACGAGGGCATCGATGATCCGCTCACGCCCCTCGCACGACTCATCGGTGAACACACCGGTCTCGACTCGGCGGTGATCGAAGACCGGCTCTTCGAGAATCTCGACGCCCGCTACGTGAAGATCGCCGAAGCGGAGGAACTCCTGCACGTCGACCGGATGATGCTCCGCTCCGTGCTCCCCGGCGGCGTCGTGCTCAGTGAACGGACGACCCGCCGCACCGTGGACGGCATCGCCGGACGGGCCATTCTCGGTTCGGTCGGCGACTTCGGTCCCGCGGCCGATTGGAAGGCGAACGACGCATCGCCGATCAGCGTCGAGCAGAAGACCGAGCAGGCATCCCGATCGAAGCGACGACAACGAGGATCCTCCGGCGTCGAAGCCGCTCGGGATCGTGCGCTGGAGCAGACACACGGAAGCATGAGGTTCCAGAAGGATGTGAAGAACCGCCCCTTGTTCGTACGCGAAGGCGACTACGAACCAGGACAGGACGGCGGCGACATCGAACTCACCATCGATCTCTTCCTGCAGGACTACGTGGAGAAGCGACTCGCTCGCGCCGTCGCGGAACACCATGCGGTCGGTGGATGGATCGTCGTGATCGACCCGGTGTCCGGCGACGTTCTCGCGGCACACGACCTGATCGACAATGAAGAAGGAAGACGACGCGGCGGTTGGCCGGAGTCCTCACTTGATCCCGTCAGAGACGAACTCGGGAAGTCTTTCGGGCGCAATCGCGTCTGGACCGATCTGGTGGAACCAGGCTCGACCATGAAGCCGGTCTTCTGGTCATGGGCGGTCTCCAGAGGACTCGCCAATCCGTCGGAGACCATCCGTGACGCCAAGGGACGGGGCACGCCGGGAGGAGGCTTCGGAACCGGCGGACTGACCTTCACCTACCCCGGACAGCGAGGCACCCGTCGCATCAAGGATGCCTATGGGCACTCCAACGTGACCTGGGAGACCGCCCTGGTGAAGAGCCTCAACACCGCGATGGCCATGGTCGCGCTCCGGATGGCCGATCGGGATCGCAACCTGGGAGAACCGGTCGGAACCGGGATGAGGGAGATGTTCCGAGCCTTCGGATTCCTCAATGAGAATGGAATCAACATGCCGGGAGAGCAGACCGCGATGCTCACTCCGCTCTCGGCCTGGACACCGCTCTACAGCCAACTCAGCGTGAGCTTCGGGCAGGAGATCGGCGTCACCCCGCTGCAACTCGCTCGAAGCTACTGCCCCATCGCACGAAACGACGGGCGTCTTCCAACGATGCGAATCGTCAGACCCTCCTCCGAGCTGCCCACCAGGATCGTCCCGACCGCCGGAGTGCTCGCTCACGCCGACGTCATGGCCACCCGCAAGGCATTGGAGACCGTGATCAGTCCCGCCGGAACCGGTCGACATGCGATCAGCGAGAAGGGCTACCGACTGTGGGGCAAGTCGGGAACGCCCCAGATGGTGCGCTATGAATTCGTACCCCCCCGGCCCGGAGCGGATGGTCGCCTCGGCGAAGGGACCTGGGCGGGAAAGGGATACTGGGATGAGCGATACAATCCCAACTTCGTCGGCGCCGGCCCGTTCCACGAACCGCGACTGATCGTGGCCTGCGGACTCAACGATCCCGACAAGCACTCGGGTGCGAACCTCGATCACAACGGGCATGGATACGGCGGAGGCTATTCCGCGGGCCGTGTGGTTCGTGATGTCCTGGACTACGCGCTCGAGTACCTCGGCGTCCCCACGGACGAAGAGACCGAAGTCGCTTCGGTACTCCGCTGATCCACACCGGGAACCGGACTCAACCCGCGTCGCGACGGGGCTTCGTGTCCTTTGATGCGACCGAAGCGCCCTCGACCGACTCCCGCCCACGCGCCTCCAAGGTCTGCATCATCCAGCGATGCCGAAGACCGGCCTTGAGCGCGGCTGCGCCGACGAGCCCGAAGAAGATCGTCGCCACGCCGTAGACCAGGAGATATCGCGCGAAACCGAAGGCGACTGCGGCCGCCAGGCCCACGCCGAGCAGCACGAAGACGATGTTGATCACGTAGAGAACGAGTACCGCCTTCTTCACGGAGCCGAAACTTCGAAGAAGGATGTGGTGGATGTGGTTCCGATCAGCCACCGACATCGGAACGCCCGCGATCTTGCGTCGAATGATCGCCAGAACGGTGTCCATGATCGGCAGGGCGAAGATGATCAGGCCGGCGATCACGTAGTGGGTCTGCCCTTCTTCGCCGAGCGAGAGAATCAGAACGGCACAGACGTAGCCCAGCAACAGACTCCCGGCATCACCGAGGAAGATCACTGCGGGATTGAAGTTGAATGGAAGAAAACCGAGGACGGCACCGAAGAGCGCGAGCGCCAGAACGAGCCGAGAACCGGCGAGCCGGTCGGGGCGTGGCCCGATCCCGACTTGAATCACCGTCCCCAGAAGCTCGGTGTCGCGAGCATCGAATCGCTGGTCGCCATTCAGATCCAGCGTGGCCCCCGCTTCTTCCTTCGTCCACTCACGGCTTTGACGACTGACGAATTCCCGGAGTTTGGATTCGCCGAATCCATTCTCGGCCTCTTCGCGCAGCAGGGTCACCAACGTCTCCTGACCATCGAGCTCGATCTCTGCCTCAGAGACGGACACCGCGACCATCGCCGCATCACCCACTTCCGGCGGCTCGACCTCCTGACGGTCCACGATCGCCAGCATGACGGCGACCACCACGAACCCCGCGGCCATGATGCCGACACTTCCGGTCAGCAGACCATCGAGACCGTCGATGAGATTCGCGGCATTGCAGGCTCCAAGAATGAGCGCCGCGATGAAGATCACACCCGCCCAATAGTAGATCCCATCGACGCTGTACCAGGGAATCCAACTCATCCAACCTTCGACGCCCGCCGGACCGAGGTCGATCCAGTTCCAAACCGAGATCTCGCGACCATCGGGAAGGAACCAGACGTTCGAATTGGGAACGGACCAGCGATTCAGAATCGGGCTGATGAGGCCTCGAGTGGCGGCGGTGCCGATCTCGCTCAATGCCAGGAAGGCCGCGGCGGCCAACTGGCCCGCGATCTTCAGCCGAGGATCCCAATGAAAGATGTCATCGAACATCCCGGTCACGAAGATCGTGAACATCCCCGCCGTGACCGCGAACGGGACCAACGAGTATTCGGAGACGATGGCGCTTCCACCGGCGGAGACCAGCGACGGCAAGGCGTAGCTGGCGAAGATCCCCCCCAGAAGACCGACGAACACCGCCATGCCGCCGAGATACGCGACCGGATAGGCGTGGACCTTTCGATCGCCGTCCGGGTGATCGACGATGTCGAACTTGACCGCAAGCCAGCGAACGACCGGCACGGTGAAGAGCGTCACGAGAAAGGCGACGATCAGAATCGGAAGGAAGGCATTGAGAAGGCTCGTCCATTCCGGCACGTTCACCGGAAAATCACCGGATCGATCGACTCCCACGAGAACCTGCCACACATCCTGGACGCTCATCCAGAAACCGTCGGACTCCTGCATGCCGGGTTCGATGATCGAGAACTCGAAAGGCTGCTCGTTCTGGGAATTGCTCGCACTCGACGACATCATCGATCGACCTTCCCCGCCTGGAGGCTCGACGCCAGATCATCGATGGTCATCGCCAGCGTGATCTTCGGCTCGAAATCGATCGCGTTACGAATTCGATCGAGATCAGGCTGCCGGACCCGGAGATCCTCGAACCCCTCCTCGAATGCTTCGGCGTAGGGAATGAAGCGGACTTCGCTCTCGCTGGAAAGCCTGGCCTTCACGATCTGCGCGAGATCACCGATCTCGACCAGGTCGGCACGGCCGAGGTTGAAGACGCGTCCATGATTTTCGGCATCCGAAAGCAGTCGAGGCAGCGCCGGAACGGCATCTCGGACATCACAGAAGCATCGAGACTGCCTGCCATCTCCATGCACCTCGATCGGGCGGCCTTCCAATGCCGCTTCCACGAATCGAGGAAGCACCATTCCATACTCACCGGATTGCCGAGGGCCCACGGTATTGAAGAATCTCACCACCACCGTCGGCGCAAGCCCTTCACGATCATGAGCCAGCGCCAGGTACTCGTCGATGGCCTTCGAGCATGCGTACGACCATCGAGTCGTGGTCGTCGGGCCGTAGACCACGTCGTCCTCTTCCGCGAACGGCGTCCTGGTCCCCTTGCCATAGACTTCACTGGTCGACGCGATCAGCGTCGGCACCTTGGCACGTCGGGCGAATTCCAGAACGGCGGACGTCTCATGAACATTGGTCTCGATGGTGCGAATCGGCTCGTCGACCACCAGCCGAACACCGACGGCGGCGGCAAGGTGAAAGGTTCGAGCGATCTTCGAATGATCAAGCTCCGGCAGAACGTCCGAAACCCGGCCCTCGAGAAACTCCACTCGGTCCGGAGCGAACGCCATCGCTGCTTCGAGGTTCGCGAGCGATCCCGTCGAAAGATCATCGACGACGGTCACCCGTCCGCCTGCGTCCAGAAGGTGATCCACCAGATGCGAGCCGATGAAGCCCGCCCCGCCCGTGACGAGGTTGATTTCACCATCGGCCAAGTGACGCTCCTAGCTCTTCCGTGATCTGACTTCGAACCTCGAACGCGGACCGTTTCCTCACTCCGACTCGTCGTCGTTGGAATACGCGGCCATCGCCTCGTAGTTCCGACGGAAATAACCACCAGCCGTGTTTCGGGGGCGATTGAGAACGACGCCGAGGAAGGAACCCGACTGTTCGTTGAGCTGCCGGATCAGCCGGGCGACGAGGCCTCGCTGCTCCGAATAGGCCCGGACGACCAGAACCGAAGCATCTGCGGCATTTGCGATGCTCATGGATTCGCTGGCCACCACCAGAGGCGGGCCGTCGATCAGAATCACATCGAATCGATCATGCATGCGACCGAGGAACTCGCTCATCGCCTCACCGTCGAACCGTTCATAGACCCGGTTCGTCGAGGTCCCCGCAGGAATCACGGAGATCCCGTCGGAGGTCTTGCTGATGACGGAATCGATCTCACGCCCCTCACAGAGGATGTCGCCGAGCCCCGGATCGTTCGGATCGAGCCCGAGCATCGAAGCAACCTTGGGCCTTCGGAAGTTGGCGTCGACCACGGCCACCGAGCGGCCGGCGGCCGCCGCCGTGGAGGCCAGATTCAATACGACCGAAGTCGTTCCCGCATCAGGCATTCCGCCCGAGAACAGCACGCTCTTGGCGTCCGAATCGAGTCTCGCCCGGCGGAAAGAGGCCGCGAACTGTCGATAGCTTTCGGCGAGCACGGAGTTGGGATGATCCCGAACCACCGTCTCCGCTCGAGTCGCATCGGTCGGATCGTCCTTCAGATCGGGGATCACTCCGAGAAGCCTCGCTCCCGGAACGCCCAGAACGTCGGTCGTCGTTCGAACTCGCTGGTCCAACAACTCACGAACGAAGACGACCCCGCCCACGGTCAGGACCAGGAGGAATGCAACTCCCGGGATCATCGTGTACCAGATGGGGAAGTTCGGCTCGGTCGGCCTCTGCACCGGCACGGCCAGCGTGACGATGTCCGAGTCGGTTCTCAGAAAGACCGCCTTGATGTCGTCGATCTGCCGTTGAATGTCCTGCTTTCGCTCTTCCTTGCGCTGAAGCTTCGCTTCGAGCTTCGCAAGGTCGGAGAGATGCCCGGTCGATTCCACGAGGGCCGTCCGCATCGTGATGATCTCGTCATCGAGCATCTTCTCGGTGTTGACCAGCTGCGCCAAGGCATTGGTCACACCGCTCAAGGTACTGGTCAGGTTTCGGTTGATGATCTCGTCGATCTTCCGATCCTTCTCCCGGATTCGCGCATCAAGCATTCCCTGCGTGTTTCGGACCTGAGGGTGATCCGAACCGAATCTCTGTCGATGCTCGGCCAGTGCGCCACGAATCGACTGGATCTCCTGAAGCGACTTCATCACCACCGGATCCATCTCGGCTTCCCGAATGTCGTCCTGGGACGCATCCTGGAACCCGGTCAACTTCGCTTGAAGTTGTTTCTGCTGGCCGCTGTACTGCTCGATCTGGGTGAGAACCATGTTTCGTTCGAGTTCTCGATTCACCAGGTCTTCCTGAACCGACCCACCGTCGTTCTCGAGCGTGAGAATCTCCGACGACTCGATGTCGCCTTCGATCTGGTTCTCGAGGTCGGCGATGTCACTCTCGATCTGCTGGACGGAGACCTCGTACGGATCGATCGCCTTTCGAAGGCGGCTCTCACGGTCGTTCCTTCGGGACTGCTCGTAAGTCTGCGTCACACTGTTCAGCAGCGCCATCACGTCATCCGGATTTCCGGCACTCCACTTGATCTCGAAGAACTGCGTTCGCTTCAGATGACTGGCGGTGATCTCATCCATGAGTTCGCGGAGCGCCTCGGTGTGGTTGACCAACCCGGCTTCGTCCTTGAACTGATCCATCCACGCAATGCCCTGAACCTCCCGGTCCCGGACGACCTTCTCAAGCAGCGGCTCGGAGATGGCGTTGTACGCAGCCGTCTGCGCCAGCCGGGCGACCGTGTCTTCGTTTCTCGTTTCCTTGCCGATCGCCACGTCGGCGCTTCCGATTTCTTCGAGAAGCTGGTAGCGGACGACCCCCTGGAAACTCGGGAAGAACCCGGCCGCGACCACGAAGCACAAGACCCCCAGAACCAACCCGACGACACCGGTGACGATGAAGAGGGTGAGATTCTGCCGAAGGAGCCGCAACGGATCGACGGCGTTGCCTCCCTTGGACGGCGCGCCGGAGCGGGCCGAAGCAGGGGCGGATGATCTTGTTGTCTGGACGCTCATGAGTTCTCGATTTTCAGATCCGACTGGATCAAAGGATTTCTGGGTTGCTGACCACTAAGAATCGGCCTAATGGACCTCTATCAACACTGAAGACCCGGAGTTCATCGATCACGCTCGCAATCAGCGAGTTTTAGGGTCAAAGCATCGATCACGTCCTGCTGTTTCGGCGTCGGACCGGCGTCTCCGGCCATCTTGAGCGCAGTTCTTGCGTCCCCACACTTCCCGAGACTCAGGAAGACGTCGGCAATGCGAATCCGATAATCAAGATTCCTGGGACTGATCTTCAGAACGATCCGGAACTCCTGCTCCGCCGCACGCAGGTACTCGAGCCGCTCCGGGTCGGACTCGTCAAGCGACTCCGCGATGGCGAAGTAGATACCGCCCAAGGTGTCTCGGAAAGACGCGCTCGCCGGTCTGAACTCGACCGCGGTGAGGCTCAACTCGAGCGCCTTGTTCAGGTCACGACCACACTTGAGAATGGCGTAGGCGAGATTGTTCTTCACCAGATCTTCCTGCGGCCGAAGCGCCATGGCCTGCTCGAAGATCTCCAAGGCGCGTTCACAATCCGGTTCCTCCAGATTGAGCAGAAGGGTCCCGAGGCGAACATACGCTGCATACCGCCCGGACTCGGAAATATTCTCCAACTCCAAGGCTCGCTCCAGCGCCGCGGTCGCGAGTTCTTCATTCTCCGCGATCGTCCATGCCCTGCTGAGTTGCAGGAGATCGTGCAAAGACGGACTGCCCTGGGACACCTGCTCGATGAAGTCCGCCAGCGCCGCCGCATCCTTCTCCTTGTAATCGAAGCCTCCTTCGATGTTCTGATTTCCGAAGAGCCATGGATACCAGAAGGCGATGACTTCCATCACCCGCTCCTGATACTCCCGCGCCCTGCTCTGAACGAATGGATCGGCGGCGTTCGCGGCGATTTCCGCGTCCGTGTTCGACTTGAAGGCCGAGTACACGTTCTGGAACTGACTCAGTCCCCGGTTTCCATCAGTCGCGACGAGCTTGACCGCCGCCGCGTAGGCCGATGCCAGTGCCGGATCCTTCGAGAACTCGGTCGGGTTCGCCTGCGCCAGCTTCAGGACGGCGTTCACGTCCGGCGGCGGCCGGTTCATTCGGACCCGGATCTCCCGAGCGAGAAAGCCCGGCTGCTCCGTCATCGCATACGCTCGGGAATAGAGCGCTGCAGCCTTGTCGTACTCTTTGCGCTTCTCACGAAGCGTTGCGACGAGGTTGATCAGCTGAATGTTCTTGGGTGCACGGTTCAACGCCGCCTGGGCGACCTGGATCGCCTGACCACTCTGATCCAATCGAGTGTCGAGGAGATTCGCCAGTCGCACCGACGCGTCGGGAACATCGTTCCGAATGCTGATGAACTGTTCCAACTCCGACACTGCGGATTCGTATTCGAAGTTCCGAACCAGGAACTGGACGAGCGAGAGACGCTTCGCCCAATCTCTCTGCTCGAAGGCGATTGCTCGACGATAACTCTGAGTCGCTTCTTCAAGCACGTCCCTGGAAGCATCTGGATCCGTCATCATGGTGAGCTGAAGCTGCAGGGCATCTCCACGCAGCAACGGCGCTTCACCTTGAGACTCGGACATCGCCGCAGCCGCATTGGCCATCGCGATCGTCTCTTCGATCTTCTTCATCGCACCCGGCCGATCTCCGGCGGTCTTCCAGAGCTGTGCGGCCTTGGCCAGTTCAAGTCGCCCGATGACGATCTGCTCTCCGTAACTGGTCGAATCGGGATCCACGTACTCGGCGATCAACGCCTCCGCCCTCTCGAGTTCGTCCACGAAGAGGAGCGCGTTCACGAGATCGCGTGCGACCATCCGAATCACGGCCAACCGGGCGTCGTCAGCCTTGAGCCGACTGAGAAGCCGCTCCTGAAGGGGAATCGACTCTGCGATTTCGTTGGCCGATGTGAAGAACTCCGCGGCCAATGCGGTGATCTCCACCGAATCCGCCGCTTCCAGACCGATCGCCTCCTGGAACTTCTCCCGGGCCGCGGCCCGGCTCCCTTCCGTCCAGAGATTACGGCCTTGCTCGAGAATGATCTTCGCCCGACGATTCGCCGGCTCGTCCGTCATCGTCGCCAAGCGATCAATCGCTTCTTGAAGTTCTCGATTGGATTCCGACTTGTCGCCCGCTTGACGTCGAAATCGACTGATCGCGACGATGACGTTCGGATCGGTGTCGTCGAACGCACGAAGCCGTTGCAGGACCGTCGCCGCCTCGTCGAGACGCTGACGTCCCTTCATCGTGATCCGATTGCCTTTTTCCGCGGCGCTCAGGCGTGCCCATTCCCGCTCGGTGTAGGCAGGCTTCGACGTCATCTCACCCGTCGACGGATCCTTGACCTCTTCGGTGAGATCTTCTCGATCGATACGCGATTGCATCAACCCCTGAGCGAGTGAAATGGCATTGCTGATGTTCCCGGGGTTGGCTTCAAAGACCCGACGTCGCTCATTGATGACGACCAGGTTGTTCCCGATCGTCGACTCGGCGGAAAGCCAACGTTCGCGGAAACCCGGATCGGATGACCCGACGGCGAGGTTCGCTCTTCGCAGAACCTCGAGGGACTGCGAAGTCTCTCCGGTGGTCGCGAGAAGATCGGAGAGCGCCACGGCCACTTGGAGGTCACGGGGCGCCTGTTCGTTCGCCAATCTCCATTGCCGAAGGGCGCCGTCACGGTCATTCCGCAGGCCCAGCAGGAGGCCGTATGCGAATCTGATGTCGGCGGTGCCGAATCCCATTTCTTCACAGGCTCGCGCCGCGAACTCGAGCGCCTTGTCATCTTCTCCGGTGATGCGATAGAGCATCAACTGCGATTGGACGGTGAATTCCGACTCGCCCTCCATGGATCGCATGAGTTCGATCCAGGCTCGTGCCTTTTCGATGTCTCGATACTCGGCGCTGAGAGATCTTCGAATCACATACCGAAGAACCAATGGAGATTTCTTGTCGTCATCGATCGCCAGAATGGCCGCATTGAGCCGCTCCGCCTCCGCCTTCACCTCGGCCCGCTGCGCCTTGAACTCGGCGGGCAGCGTTTCACTGTTGTTGGCGGCAAGGCTGGTGGATTGAAGGTACTCGTTCAAGTAACCCGCGATCACGACGTCCAGTTCCTCGGGCGTGTAATCAAGTCCGATTTCCTGCTCGATGTTGATTCGAGCCAGCGCGCGAGCCCGGTCGAGATAACTTCTGGACTCGCTCTCCAGAATCATCGAAGCGAGCGCATCGTCCGGGCTGAGTCGTCGAAGCTTCTCTGCGAGATCTTGAAGGGCCTGTTGGTCTTGTTCGTCATCGGCGATGCCGATCAATCTCCGAAGGGCCTGGATCCGAACTCGGCGAGCGACCGCAGGATCGCTTTCCGGGAGTTCGATGATCGAATTGAGAATCCTCTTTCGCTCATCGATATCACCCGACGCGAGGGCCGCCGAATCGTCGGCAAGCAAGTCCATTCCCGCCAGGCTGGAAGCCTGGCCTGACTGGCCACGGGTCGCGATCGCAGACAACATCTCCTCGAGGATCGCGACTCTCTCGGCGTTTCCATTCTGTTTCGCAAGGCCCTGAGCCTTGAGTGCATACACCCTTGACTCTTCGATCCGACCCTCGTTCAAGAGGTCCTGTGCGAAGGCCTGGAGAAAGGCCACGTCCTCCCAGAACTGAGGGTTCCGATCTGCGTAACGCCGCTTGATCCCGGTGGCGATTCCGAACTGTCCGTTCTTGCGGGTCGCGAGAATGGCGGCATCGAGTTCGTCGGGCCGGAGCTGGTCCTCCATCTCGATACCAACCGAGACCAGTTGGTTGTATGCCTTGACCGCTTTTCCGAAGGCACCACGAGCTTCAGCGACCCGGCCTCTTCGCTCGAGATTCTCACCCCGCAACGCCTCGACGACGAGCAGGGCCTTGTTGATTTCCGTGTCGTCGTCTTCTTCGAACTCCAGACGGTACGCCTCGAGCGCGGCATCCACGTCGGCAAGCGCCACCGCCAGCTCGTCGTTTTCGAGACCGTTTCGAACCGCCTGATGGTCCAAGACGGCCTCAGCCAGCACGACCTTCTTGGCGATCCTCTGCATGGGCTTGAAGTAGACCTCGTTGAGGTTGACCTTCGTTCCGAACGTTCCGTCGGCGGTCTTCGAACCACCCATGGAACCACGCTCCAGAAGAATGATCTCTTCCGCCATTGCAAGGCGATCGGCCCTCTTCGCGATCATTCGACGTTCCGCCGGCGTCAGCTCCCCTTCCACGAGTCTCCCGTCCGCCTTCAGTTGTTCGAGTTCCAGACGATCGAGCTCGGCTTCTTCCTGTGAGAACAGCGCCAAAGAATCGAATCGAGAGGCGTTTCCGCGGAAGTCATCGGGGTCGATGGCATAGATGGCACCGGACGACGCGATGATCCCGTCAAGGAGCTCGATGTTGCAGACCGCGGTCAGTTGCGGATCACGCGCGTTCGCCCAAGGCTGCCCGTGATTGGCGATGAAGAATCTCTGCAGGAGTTCGAATCGCTCGCGATCGGCTTCCGTCGGGGAATTCTCCGACGCTTCCTTGATCGCCTCGACCAAGGCCCCGATTCGTTCCGGATCGGGCGCTTCCACGCCACGGCCCTCGAGATCCTGACTCCGCAAACCCATTCTGGCGATCCGGAGGTTTCTCTCCACCTCGATGGCGTCGAACTCCAGAGCCGATCCCGCCGACTCCCGCGCTGCCGCCAACGCCTCGTCGAAGGGCTCCGTCGCGGCGGAGATCTTCAGCGAATTGGTTCCTTGCTTGAACGCCTGCTCGAGCTCTCCGCGGAGCAGACCAAACTGATTTCGAACGTTGGTCGGATCGAGCTCGATGATCTCTTCCAGCTCGCCTCTGGTGGATTCCCACTCGTTGGAAGAGAGCCTTGAAGCACCCATCCAGTCCGGCTCGACCGCAAGTCCTTCGAGACGAGCCCTCGTCTCGTCGCTCAGGTCATCGCGATTGATGAGCGTCGAGAGAAGTTGCGGCCGGATTCCGATGCCGCGCATCACTGGAATGACCTGTTCGGTGATCGTCGCATCCCGTTCAGCCGGATCAGGCGCATAGATGGCCTTGTTCGCGAAGAGCGTCAGAATCTGATTCTGACGGTCTCGCGCCTCGATGTCCGTCTTCGGAACGATCGACTGCACCGCCTCGATTGACTTGTCGATCGGTCGATACTCGGCCGTCTGATACGGATCCTTGCCGAAGGCGCGGAAATACGACTTCGCAGCCCGATCGAACTGCTGGTTGGCCATGTAGCCATCGCCGGTCGTGATGTGCTTGATGGGATCGTTTCGGTAGATCACCAGGCCGATGACGGTGGCCGCCACGAGCAACACCGCGGCGATGCCGAGGAAGATGGCGAGGAACTTGACGTTGAGTTTCTGCTTGGCCATGGGAGGAGTTCTCAGGAGTCGGACTTCTGGGTAATCACGGATGAAGACGGCCGAAGTGATTCCACTTCAACCCAGTCGGGAAGGCATTGCACGAGTTCCGGGATGAGTTCCGGAATGACGTCCTCAACGATCTCGATGAACTGAGGAACCAGGGTGTCCTGGCTTGGATCGGTGATTCGGCCTCTATGTGACAACTGCACCTTGCAGTAATAGGCGTATTCTTCGCTTGGATCGAAGGCGAGATTCTTCACTCCACGTGCGGACGGAGTGATCCGACCGTTCGCGATGAAGAAATAGCCACCGACCTGGCGCATCTTGGGGTCCGCGGGATTGGGCTTGAATTCGACCACGGTCATCTCGTAGTCGCCGACCGGAAGATGCACCTCATTGGTGACCCCGGTCACCGGATCGACCACGGGGATCGACTCGTACCGCTCTCCGGACGCGAGATTGGCGGGAACGTCGGCGACCGACGAACCGTCGATCCTCACTTCGATCGGCGTGATTCCATCGTGACCGGTCACCCGCTCCCACTTCGCATTCGCGGCCCAGCAGCGTTCGGGAACATGAGGGACGTCGTCGATGAGACCCGTGTAGTACGCGACGTGGACATTCACCCGGTCGTCCCGTCGCTCATAGTCTCTGGAGAGATAGAGGTTCGTCCCCAGCTCCTCGACCATTTCCGAAGAGTACTGCTGATCCTCTCCGTCCTTCGCCCAGACGCCGAGGCGGGCGGGGATCGAATCGAGACTCTCGCGAATCTCGACCGGCTTCTTCCGCAGGTAGATTCCGAGAGAGGTGATCACGATCGGAAAAGCCACCATCGCCAGGATCATCACGATCAGGAGCGAGGCGTACACCGACTTGACGCGACTGTGGAACCGAATCATGAAGAACTCTCCTGGTCCTTCTTGACGGGCTTCTTCGTCTCTTCCGGAACCTCGATGACCAGACGACTGACCAGATTCATCAATCCGAGGAAGCACATGAACGCGGGGACCAGCCAGACGAAGCCGATGAAGGTGTGGAACTGACCCGAGGAGAAGCCGGGGTCCCACAGACTGAGCACGCCGAGGGTCGCCACGCGAAGAACGTTCACGATCACCGCCACCGGAACACCGAGGCCGATCAGCAGGATCCGCTGCCACCAGAACTTCAAACCCACGTAGGCCATGAGCGTGCCGAGAGCCATGAACGCGACCAGCATTCGCATTCCCGAACACGCCTCGGCGACATTCAGCGGAATCGGGGCCAGCGGCGCGCCGTTGGCGTCGGTTCCGTTCGGGAAGAGCGTGATTGCATTTCCGGAGAGATCCACGTCCACGCCGAGCAACAGCAACAGAAGGAAGCCACCACGCGCGCTGATGTCCTGCAGGCGTTCGGTGATGACGTTGAGGATTCCATCGGTGTAGGTGGTGCTGAAGACGACGAGGTAGGCGATCGGGAACCAGAGCAATCGCATCGGCCGCCAGCCGAAGATGGTGAGCACGACTCCGAAGAGCGTGATTCCGATTCCGACCGCGCGAGCATTGTGGTGAATCATCAACCACTTCGGCCCGATCCCGGGCATCGCGGTCAGGTAGAAGGCGAGACCGAAGACCACCAGCAGCACCCCGGACCACGCCGGCTTGAACGGTTGCATCTTCTGCAGACGCCCGCGATCCCGATACACGAGCCAACCCGCGATCGCCGGGACCAGCAGGGTATGCCCCCAGTCATCCGGTGAGTCGATCGCATATTCGACCTGTGAGACCAGAAAGTAGAAGAATGCCCCGGCCAGGCACGCGACCATGACTCCGAGACCCACGTAGAACGTTCGCGGCGAAATCTCTACCGTCCGCTCTGCGTCCAATTCCGGGCTCTTTGAGGCTGCGGTGGTCATGTCTCTTGCCATCGGCTCTGGAGGCCGTGGAATTCAGTCCAAGCCACCCGAAGTCGGCGCGCCGGGGCGGCGTCACCTGTGACGGAAGTACCCCACCGCCGCCAAACCGGGTTCGTTCGATTGGGGATTTTCCCGGAAGATTTTCCGCGGAAGGTCTTTCGTCGCACGCTCACCGGATCGTCGCCCAGACAGATCCGGCCAGAATCAGGTTCTCATCCCCACGATCGCCGCGGAATCGTCGAAAACGCAGATCCGCGCGGAGCATCATCCGCCGCCGCCGTTGCCGATGTTGGTCGGCGGAGGCCCGAAGACGTCGTTTCCGAAGTTCCGGTCCAACAGGAATCCAAAGCCGTAGGTGAAGCGGAATCCATTTCGAATCACCGCCAGCGGTGCGGCGAAGAAGTTGGTTCCGATGTGAACGTGGTCGTCGCGACGCATGAAGATGTCGGGCTCGGACCGATTTCGAATCGCGGCGAGGTTCACCCTCAAGGTCGCTTCACGATCAACGCTGATCTTCCGAGTGAAGTCCACTCGTTCGGGAATGGCGATCGGATTCAACCCGCCGGCCGCGGCGACCAGACGACTCAGAGTCAGTCTTCCTGCAATCGGAAGCTGATAGACGCCTGGACGAATGATCTCGCCGTCGATGTAGACGACCCCGATCTCCGGAGTATCGATGAACACTCGATCACCCGGCCGAATCACGACGTTCAGATTGCTGTCACCACGAGCCAGTGCCTGGTAGTCGAGCTCGATGATTCGCGTGGCGTAGGGGCTTTCCCGCAACGCCTGGATCTCCGCGACGGATTCGCGGTTGGTGTTCGGCCTGATGCTTCCACCGCTCCGCTCGAGTTCCGCGACTTCCTCGGCCGAGATGCGGATCCACTCCTGACCATCCTCGTCGAAGATGAAAGCATCACCGCTTCCTTCTTCCGACGAAGCGCTGCGGACTCGATCGGTTCCGGGGATGGCTCGGGGTCGGTCGTCGACCGACACACCCTTGAGATCATCCACGTCGACGGGTGGCTCGTCAGACTGGCGCATCGCCGAGGGGCTTGCTCCATCGCCGCCCAACGCGTCGATCAGCGCATCGATGTCTGAAAGGTCTTCTTCGCTCGATCCATCGTTGCCGGATCCGGGGACGCCTTCGCCGCGTTCGTATCCCGGACGGACCGCTTCATCGATCGCAACTTCCCGAATGATCAGGATCTTCTGGGTCGTGCTGGCGGTGCCTCCCGCGAGCGACAGCGCGTCCATGATGCGGAAATCCGGCCTGGTGAGGGCATAAATGCCTGTTCCGGCCACGGAACCATAGATCGTGAACTGAAAACTCCGCCCGTCTTCGAGGACGACGGTCACCAGCGGATCGGAGATGAGCCCCGTCAGCCGCTTGATGATGTCTTCCTGAAGCTCATCGACCGTCAGACCCGCAGCCTGAATGTCACCCAGGGTCGGAAGGCGGATGGAACCCGCCTGGTCGATCACGCGGACCGAGACGTCGGTCTGGCCTGCGGAGACGAGCTCGTAGATCTCCACGCGGACCACGTCGCCGGGGGCGAGTCGGTACACCAGTTCGTTGGGAACCAGGTCGTCCGACGTCGGCTTCGTCACTTCCGGCGTAAACCCTGATTCCCGCTCGATCACATCGATTCGGCTGAGAATCGGCATCGAGGATGGGGTGCCCTCGTAATAGCCGGTCACGCTGGGGTTGAAGAACGAATCAACCTCGCAGCCACCCATCGAGATCGTGGACATCATCACAAAAAGCAACATGACGATTGTTCGCATGATCATTCCCGGACTCTTGTCGTTGGTGAGACTTCGCACGCCGGACTCCGTACCAGCCCCGTAGGGCGCGAGGTGAGCAGCACCGCCACTTGCGGCACACACCCGGTTCGTCCGATTCATCGGCGACCAGACCATGCGGCATTGAGTAAAGACCGACGTTTCTCGACCGTCTCTAATTGAGTTCGCGGGAATTCAAGACCCATTCAAGGATCGCCATCCGCGCCGCGACGCCTCGCGTCACCTGTTCCAGGACGAGACAACGCGCAATATCTGCCGCCACGTCGTCGTCCAACTCGACCCCCCGGTTGATCGGACCCGGATGAAGCACGGGAACGCCTTCTCGCAGTTGAGAAGCCCGACTGGAGGTCATTCCGAAGGCTGCCCGATAGTCGCTGGAGACCGATCTTCCGGCATCACGCTCCAATTGAATACGAAGCATCATGACGGCATCGGCACTCTCGAGAACCGCATCGAGATCATGAGAAACCTCGATCCGAGGCCCCCCTTCGGCAAAAGTCCACGGGGCCAGCGATGGCGGGCCGACGAGCACCACCGTCGCCCCCAAGGCGGTGAGGGCGTGCATGTTGGAGCGAGCCACCCGGCTGTTGAGAATGTCGCCGACGATCAGGATTCGCTTCCCTTCGAGGGAGCCCAGGCTGGCCCTCAGCGTCGAGGCATCAAGCAAGCCTTGCGTCGGGTGCTCATGCCGGCCATCTCCCGCATTGATCGTCGGGATCCCGGTGATTCGGGCCACCTGGGCCGCACCGCCCGACAGCGAGGTTCGGACCACCAGGGCCTGCATGCCCATCGCCGCGATGTTGGCAGCGGTATCTGACAAAGATTCGCCCTTGCCGACACTCGACCCCTGGCCGGTCAGGGACACGGGATGGTGCCCGAGCCGATGGACGGCGGCCTCGAAACTGCAGCGGGTTCGAGTCGAATTCTCGAGGAAGAGGAGGCCGACCATCGCACCGGCATCGACCTGCGGCGGATGAGCCCCGCTCTGGACCACTCCCAGGAGTGATTCAGTCCGATCGAGAAGTGCGGTCAACGTTCCCGCGTCGAGGCCTCGAAGGGTCAGTAATGAACGGTTCGGGTCGGTCATTCGGGGTGGCATGCTACCAGCCCCTCTCGATGAATTCCGCGACCGATCATCCTCGACCGATCGTGCTCCGGGGAACAAGCTGGAACTGGATCGATCGCTCGGTCTCACGCCTCGTTCCCGGCTCTCGAACCCGGATCTTGAGCGTATAGAGGGCGGAGGCAAGGTCCTCAGCGGGGATCGTGTACCGGATGAGCAGGTAGTTGTCGTCGACCGGATAGGCCCGCTTGATCTCCTGCCGGCTCCACTCCGTCTGATGAGGAATCGACTGATCCGCGATCTGATGAAGTTCGAGCTGCCACTCCACGGCCCATGCCCATTGCCCACCATCGACCTCGGACCAGTCTTCGCCGTCCAAGTCGATGTAGACGAGCACTTCTTGATCCCGACCACTCGCAAAGACCCTGGGGAGGAGCTCGTAGTCGCCGGCGCCACGGACTTCACTGCAGAGTTCGGCCACGGCGATGGTGAGCCGAGAACTGCGTTCCAAGCGGTCCAAGAGGCGTTCGAGTTCTTCGATGAGGACCACACGCGTCGGTTCTCCCCCGTCGAGGCGAGTGCGGACCGTCGCGGAGAAAACCGACACTTCTGCCAGCATCGATGCTTCCGCTCCATCCAGATCATCCTCCGGGTACTCAAAGTCGCCAAGGGTGGACGACGTCAGTCCCTTGACCCCCAAGAGCGGGAGAATCGACTCCGCGAGGTGGTACGGAACAGGATCATCAGCCTCGGCGGCCATGCCACGAAGCACGGTCGCGATCTTCTCCAGATCGGGCCGCGACTCCATCAGCGGAACATCGGGGTTGGTGGGAATGAACTCGGCCGTGACTGGTTCGACCGTCATCTGATCATCGGGTGCCGAGGATGGAACCACGGATTGCTGCCCTTCCTCGGTGGTCGAGGACGCCATCTCCAGATCCGGGGCTCGAGCGGGGCTACCGAAAATCGAGCCCGAATCGCTGATACCACCAGCAAGCGAGACGAGATCGTCCTCGGAGGGCACGGATCCCACGAGACCGTCCCCACCACCCGTGGCCGGTCCGGGGGAAGACGTGAGCGTCGGGACCGTCGTCGTCTCTGATGCGATGACCGCTGGCGCGGGTTGGCTCACCGAGTTGGCGGCGCACCCGGCGATCGCCGTCGTCGCCAACGCGATCCCACCGAAGAAAACATGCTTTTTTTGGCCAAGAACGGCGTTTTGAGCGGTCATCGAGCGGCCCGTGGATCGGGCATCTTTACTGACCTCGCTGCCGGTCCGAATCAACCTGAACATAATCGGCCTCCTGCCGCTTGAGTGTCCGTGAACCCATCTGGCATCCTGCCCTGGGTGACTCTGATCACGGACCGAATTGGTCATCCAACGACGACTTTCACCCGCACAACCATTGGCGGCAGCCGTTCTTTCGGCCTGCCTCGAACTCGGCTGGAAGGTCGCCTCCGCTCAGCCGCGAGCCGGCGAATTCCGCCGCCCACCACATGTATCGGCCAGAATCACCGCGAGGCCTTCAAGAGTCCGCGTCGAGTCCTGCGACCCCCCGCTCTTCAGGGCGAGATCGGTCCGGACGGCATGGTCGAGCAACTTCGCCGCCTCGTGTCCTCCCAGACGACGGGCGGTGGCCAACACCGGACTTGAATCAGGACCCCAGAGCTTGAGCGACTTGCTGATCGCCGCATCAGAACCACCGGCATCGAACTGCCGCGCCCCTTCATGGAGCTTGCGACAAAGGTCCACCAGCGCCCAACTGAGCACCTGATCCGGCACTCTGGAGATCTCCTTCAAGGCACGGAAGGTCCGGACGACCCGGCCCGCATCACCCGCCAGGACCACGCTCTGGATCATCCATCCCTGCTCTTCACGGCTGGGCTCGACCATGTTCCGAACCAGATCAGCCGTGATGAGGGGCGGATCACCGGAGGCAGCGACGGCGAGTTTGGCGATCTCCATATCGAGCCTGGCGAGCGAAGTTCCGACGCGTTCCACGAGCAAGCCGGCCGCATCCCGCTGGATGGCTGCCGAGTGCTCCTTCTCCGCCCGGCCACCGCACCACGCGATCGCCGCCGAGGCATTCGGGGAGTCGCATGCCACCACGATGCCGGCCTTCGCGATCAACTTGTCGAGCTTTCCGGGACGCCAGTCGCCGGTCGTCCGAAGGACCAGCGTCGCTTCCTCCATCGTGCTCTCTGCGAAAGCCTCGAGTCCGCGTCGGTGCGACTCCCGCTTGACGAAGGCGTCGGCATTCTCGAGCACGATCAACTTGTGCGACTGCATGAGCCCGTAACTGCGAAGTTCATCGAGCAGTGTCGCGAGATCCGTGGACGCCCCTTCAAAGTCGAATCGAGCCGGGGGGCCTCCGTTGGCAGCCTCCAGGCCGGCCTCGATCATTCGAAGGTACTGGGTGTGGAGGTAGGCCTCCTTCCCCTTGAGCAGGATGATCCGGTGCCCTGGATCGAAGGAAAACGGCTTGGAAGGTGCCTTGGCCATCGGGTGAATGGTACCCCGACCCGAGATCGGAGCCGAGACCGAACCGTGCCGGAGTGACCTGCCATAGACTTCCAGCGTGTATTCCCTGCTTGTCGCTGAAGGACCTGATGCCGGCGCTCGATTCCCGCTTCCAGAGCGGGAACCGCAGCTCATCGGCCGATCGACGGAGGCCATCCCGATCCGCGATGACTCGGTGAGTCGACGACACGCCGAGCTGACCCCGGATCAAGGCCGATGGTGGATTCGCGATCTCGAGAGCAGCAATGGGACCTTCGTCAACGATGCTCCGGTGCTTGAAAGAGTTCCCATCGGTCCCGGTGATCGAATTCGATGCGGCGACACGATTCTGGTCCTCGTTCATTCCGAAGAAACCACGACTGGCGGGGGGATCCGGGCGGCCGATCCGACCCTGACCGAGGTCATCATCCTCCCGGAAGCGCCGTCTTCCTCCGATGCCGACCACCGACTCCTGCCGCTTCTCGAACTCGCCACCGAGTCCGATCCGATCTCGATGGTCAACGGACTGTGCTCCGTGACGGGCGACCTGATGCGTGCGGACGCCACCGCGCTGGTCCGATTGAACGACCAAGGCGGAGTCATCGGCAGTCCCATCATCAAGACCACCGACGGCGAGAATCCTGGAACTCCCTTGGAGCTTCCTCGCCAACTGATTCAGGCCGCGCTGGCTTCCCAACGACCGCGAATCGCACTCGTCGACGGCGGACCGTCCATCATTGCGATCGCGATCAGAGATTCGGATCTTCCGCCAGCGATACTCGTGGCAAGCCGGCCGCAGAGTTCACCGTGGGGACCAGAGGATCTGGATCTGCTGGCCCTGATCGGCAACATCGGCGGCCTTCTTCTCCTGGCCGCAGACCGAACGACCCACGCCAGCCGGACGGAGCGACTCGCCGCGATGGGCGAGGCCATCGCGGCCTTGAGCCATTCGATCAAGAACATCCTTCAGGGACTGCGAGGCGGCGCGGATGCGGTCGAACTCGCCCTGAATCGCGACAACACCGAGTTGGCCCGCCAGGGATGGACCATTCTCGCGCGGAATCTCGATCGCATCCTGGCCCTCAGCCTCAACATGCTGGTCTATTCCAAGGACCGCGGCCTCGATCTCGAATCCCGACAAGCCGGCACGGTGGCCCGCGATGCGGTGGAGCTGCTCGCCGCCTCGGCAAACCGACGAGAGATCGATCTCGAATGCCGATCCGACCCCGCCGAGCCACCGATTCCCATCGATCCGGATGCACTGCATCAGGTCATCCTCAATCTGGTGGGAAATGCCCTCGATGCGGTCGACGATCGATCCGGGCGGGTCCTGGTCACCACCAAGTTCGATCCTGACCGGGAAGAGGTCGTCATCGAGGTGCTCGATAACGGCCCCGGAATCTCTGCTGACCGCCGGGACCGGATATTCGAGCCATTCTTCTCCACCAAGGGCCAGCGTGGGACGGGGCTCGGCCTCGCCGTGGCCCGAAAACTCGTCGAGCAACATCTGGGCACGATCACCCTTTTGGAAGGGAATCACGCCGGAGCGACATTCAGAATCACGCTGCCCGCCTCAAGATCCGATGAACTCGATGCCGCCGGCACTCGGGGGCCCAGGGCACTCCCCGATGGGGACCTTGGCGTGACATTCAGCTGACCCGCCTCGATCGGAACGCACCGGATCCTGATCCGTCGATCGAGGCACCACGATACGGACCGTCGTATCATCCTCGACCTTCCCCCGTCACCCGACTTCGACTGCTTCGTACGGACGACCGCATGCAAGACCACTCGACTTCAAACTCCTTCCCGAACCCCTTCGATGGCATCGACCCATCCTTGATGATGGCAGGCCTCCAAGGCGCGATGGACCCTCGAAATCCCGTCGCCTCGGTCAACTATCAAAGGACCAGGGAGATGTCGATCGATGAACTGCTGCTCGAGAACCGAGTGGTCTTCCTCATCGGCGAAATCAACCAGGCCTCCGCTGCCCGAGTCATGATGCAGATGCTCTACCTCGAGAATCAGAAGCGAGGCCAGGACATCCAGCTGTACATCAACAGCCCCGGCGGCGCGGTCGACGACACCCTCGCGCTCTACGACACCATGCAGTTCATCTCGAGCGAAGTGGCGACCTACTGCATCGGCCGAGCCTACTCGGGCGGTTCGGTGCTTCTCGCCGCAGGCCAGCCGGGCAAGCGGCACATCCTCCCGCACGCGAAGGTGATGATTCACCAGCCCTACGGCGGCGTCACGGGACAGACCTCGGACATCCAGATCCAGGCCGAGGAAATCGTCAAGGCAAAGCGGACCCTCAACGAGATTCTTGCTCGACATTGCAACCAGGATGTCGACAAGGTCGCGGCGGACGGCGAGCGAGACAAATTCTTCGACGCCAAGGAGGCGTTGGCGTACGGACTCGTCGACGAAGTCGCCGAATTCCCGCCGAACAAGGGCACCAAGTCCCCGGATTCCAAGTGACCCGGTGACAGGAGACGACCGAACATGACTCTCGTTCCCATCGTGATTGAAAAGACCGGCCGCGGCGAACGGTCCTACGACATCTACTCGCGGCTGCTCAATGACCGCATCATCTTCTGCGGCGGCCCCGTCGGCGATGAAATGGCCAACCTCGTGGTGGCTCAGTTGCTCTTCCTCGCCAACGAGGATGCGACCGCGGACATCTCGATGTACGTGAACAGCCCTGGTGGCAGCGTGACGTCGGGACTCGGCATCGTCGACACCATGCGGTTCATTCCCAATGACGTCTCGACGTTCGTCATCGGACAGGCTGCATCCATGGGATCCGTGATCGCCTGCTCCGGCGCGAAGGGCAAGCGGTTCTGCCTTCCCAACAGCGAAAACCTCATGCACCAGCCGTTGCTCAACGGCGTGCTTGAAGGACAGGCCACCGATCTCGAGATCGAGGCCCGTCACATCCTCCGGATGCGGGACCAGATCTATCAGATCTACCACCAGCAGACCGGCCAGACCGCCGAGAAGGTCGCCGAAGACTGCGAGCGGAACAACTGGCTCACGGCCCCTCAAATGGTCGAGTACGGCCTCGCCGACGAGGTTCTCGAGCATCTTCCGCAAAATACCGGTGGCAAGGCGGCCGACAAGGACGACTGATCCCTCCCGGCGCGGCATACTGTGCGAACATCCCGGGGCACGACGGGTCGCAGGCAGCGACTCGTCGGCCTCATTTTGGAGCAACCGCACGCCATGACCGGATCACCGAATGAAGAAGTCACCGCCGCCATCGAGAAGTTCGGCTCGGACTATCGACGCGTCCGCGAGCAGATCGGCCGCGCCGTGGTCGGCCATGAGGAAATCGTCGACGGCGTCCTGACCTGTCTGTTCGCCGGCGGCCACGCCCTCCTCGAGGGTGTGCCCGGCCTCGGAAAGACGCTGCTCATTCGATCGCTCAGCGAAGCCCTCCACCTTCAGTTCAACCGCATCCAGTTCACGCCCGACCTGATGCCGGCCGATGTCACCGGCACCACGATCGTCGTCGAGAGTGATGGGAACCGTGAGTTCCAGTTTCGCAAGGGCCCGCTCTTCGCACAGATCGTGCTGGCCGACGAAATCAACCGCGCCACCCCGAAGACGCAGTCCTCCATGCTCGAAGCGATGCAGGAGAAATCCGTCACCGTCGGCGGCGAAACACACGTCCTAGACAAACCGTTCTTCGTGATGGCGACGCAGAACCCCGTCGAACAGGAAGGCACCTACCCGCTGCCCGAAGCCCAGCTCGACCGCTTCTTCTTCAAACTTCAGGTCGGCTATTCGACCCGCGAAGAACTCAGCGAGATTCTCGATCGAACGACCACCGGGTACGAAGCCTCGATCGAGTCGGTGCTCGATGCCCCGACGATCGTCGAGCAGCAGAAACTCGTGCGTCGCGTCGGAATCACCCCTGCGGTGCAGGACTATGCGGTCCGACTCGTCCTCGCAACGCACCCGAACGGCCGCTTCGCGACGCCCAACGTCAATCGCTACTTCCGATTCGGCGCCAGCCCTCGTGCGGCGCAGACCCTTGTCCTCGCCGGGAAGGTTCGAGCCCTGCTTGACGGCCGAACCAGCGTGGCCGTCCAGGACATCCGGGAGATCGTGCTCCCGGCACTGCGCCACCGCTGCCTTCTGAACTTCGAAGCGGAAGCGGAAGGCGTGACCACCGACGAAGTGATCACCAACATCGTCGAGACCCTCCCGACGGAAGCCGCGATCGAACAGACCACCTGACCGAGTTCGAAGCCGACGCACCTTTACAGAGACCGCCCATGAAGATTCATCGCCCCCGCACCATCGCCATGATCGCGGCGTTCTCCGTTCACACGTCGCTCTCCGGCGACGCGCTTCTTCTTCTCCAGGAAGCATCGACGCCGGACGACGCTGCGGTGGCCGACGTGACGCTCAAGGAAGACAAGTCGGGATTCCGGGTGGTCGACTACCGACCCTCGGGAGGCTACGTCCATGAATTCAGCGCCGACCTCTCCGGTGGCGGTTCGGTTTCCGTCGACCGTGCTTTCGCAGCATTCAAGATCGGATTCGAAGCGGGCGAAAACGTGACGGGGAACTTCGGCATCGCCTGGGGCGGAGACTGGTACGACTTCGACGGAACGTCGGAGCTTTCTCCCGCTGCGGACACCGCGCCATGGTCGGATGTTCAAGCGATCGCCCTGCTTGGTCGAGCGACCTGGAAGATCGACGAGAAGTGGTCCACCACCGTCGGTCTCGACCTCCGATTCGCCGGCGAACGAGACGCCGATGCCGCAGACTCCATGACCTACGGTGGCCTCGGCGCCATCAGTTACGCGTTCAGTCGGACGTTTTCTCTGGGAGCCGGGGCGATCATCTCCTCGCAGATCGAGGATTCGATCCTGGTGATCCCCGCCCTCGTCGTCTACTGGCAGGTGACCGACACGGTCCTGATCTCCAACGTGCTCGGCCCCGAGGTGTATCCGACCGGCGCCGGTATCGAGGCCGCCTGGCGACCGGACAAGGTTCGGGAAGTCGCCATCGGTGGTCGCTACGAATCAAGGCGATTTCGGCTCGACGACGACGGACCGCTCGTTCGCCGAAAGGGCGTGGGCGAAGACACGGGATTCCCACTCTGGGCGAGAGCGACCTGGCGATTTGAAAACGGGCTTCGTCTTGACGTGGTCGGCGGCGTGTCACTCTTCAACACCTACAGCCTCGACGACTCGAACGGCAACGAGCTCGCGAGCACGGATCTCGATCCGGCTCCCTTCATCGGCGTGTTCGGCAGCTGGCGATTCTGACGGCGCGTTCGACGGGATCAAGCCTTCGGCGGCGTCCACTCGGTCACATCGACCCGCTCGCGAAGCCGCTTCTTGAAGACGCGCTTGATGGTCCCGCTGAACGAGCTCAACTTGGCCTTGAGGGACAGATTCCGAACCCAGAACGGAAAGGTACGCAGTCCTTCGTATCGCGGCACCGCGGCACCGAAGATGCGGAGAACCAGCAACCGACCCCAGAGCCCTCCTCGGGTATTGAGCAGATTCGGCTGTGAACGAGGAAGGAGACTCACATCCTCCGATGAAACCTCGATGTAACCCGCCTCGACCGCGGCCTTGAGAATCGCACGTCCCTTCTCGGTTCGAACCACGATCAGGGAACTCCCGGGCTCTCCGGGGCGAACTTCCCGATACCAGGGGTCACCGACCGCAAGATCCGCGAACTCGCCGGTGTGATCCGGACAGACATAGCAACGCCACTGACGGTATCGCTGGACGAAACCCCAAGACTCCGCATANGTCCGCTGGACGACNTGTTCGACTCCGGCATCGTCTTCATGCACCGCGGTCCACATGCCCGGCCATCCGTTCCCGCGGTACCGCAGACTCTTGAGTCGNGTCGGATCGGAGATACCGACGTCGTTCAAGAGCGCCAGTGTTCCCTTCGTGCTCGGCGCCCCGGCACAGAAGAAACCGATCACACAACCAAGCTTGGAATCCAGATCAGGACGGCGACGGCGAGCCGATCGAACGGCGGCGACGTCGCATGGCTTTCCGATGAAAACGCTTTCCCCTTCCAGGGATGCGACCTCATCAAGCCGATCGCACGGACTCGCCGGCGCGTACCGGCTTCCGGTGCGAGCCAGAAGTTCCTCGCGATTGGTGGAGAAGACCGTCTCGTTCAGATATGGAACATCCTCCCGTGCGGCCGTGTGCACCACGCGGGCCATCCCCCCTTTTTCGATGCAGTAAAGAGCCAGCGCCGTCGCGGCCCCGCCACTGCTTCCGGCAAGCCTGATCGCCTGATCCCCGGCGGCGCCCTCCCAGACTTCCAGGATCGGGCCCCAGGCATCGAAGAGTTCCTCGTGCTGTGCCTCGGTGCGCTCCGTCTCGGCATGTGAGAGGCCGGCTCCCGGACAACACGCGAGGCCCTCGCCGTTCGTCGGCGGCGCGCCATCCTTCACGAAGGGGCGTCGTCCGAGATCGAGCGATTCGCCCATCCGGAACCGATCGGGCTCCATCGTGGCGCACACTCCGCACCCGGTGCAGAGTTGACGTTCGCAGGTTTCTTCGATCGTGAGTACCGGGAGTTGCATTGGCGGAATTGATCCGGATCAGGAGTCGTTGTCGCGTACCTGGCCGACGCATGCGACCTGTACCTCGCCGGCCTCGTTGACGAGCAATCCGACCAGGAATCCCGTTCCTGCATCGGTGACCGGCGAGCCAACCATGTCATCGGCGAAACCGAGCCCACGGTCGATCACAATTCCGCTCTTTACGCGTCGCCAGAGGCCCGCAGGGACCGGTATCGGCCCCAGATCAGCGCCGGCGTGAACCAACATCGTCGATGCGGGGTCCAATGGAGACTCAAGTACCTGAACAGTCCTTTCTCCGGATCCCCAAGTCCATGAGGCCGGAACCTTCTCCCCCGAAATGACCCGCAACGCGCTCGACCAAGGTGCCGCCGACGTCGTGATCGAGCCTACCGGTAGGGAGATCCCGTTGAATTCCAACGTCGGTCCCAAAGCCTCTTCGGGAGGCGTGACGAGCATGGTTGGAACGACGTGTGTTCCGTCCGGAAGAAGCGTGATCCAGCCTCGTCTCGATCTGGCACGTCGAAGCAGGCCCGACTTCCAGCGAAGAATCGCCCGCACCTTCGGAGGTGACTCGCTCGAGAGATCTCCGGACGCGATGGCCGGCGACCACTCGAGCCAATCCTGGTCGAGCTTCGAGGCGAGTTCGAAGCGGGCCCCGGTGACCGCGGCCGCGCCTGCATCGGGTGGCGTCGCGAAACCGATGCCACCCGCAATGATCGACTCCAACGAATCGACATCGGTCCGGAATCCATCGAGTCCGAACTCGAAGGCCACACCGCTGATCGAGAAGAAGCGGGTTCCACTTCGAACCAGCGGCGCATATCTCTCCTCGATCAACACCGTCGACCGAACCCGGGTGGAATCNGAGGCCAACTCGACATCAAGGATCCGGCCGGCCGGCATGCCCCGATAGGAGACCACACCACCCCGCCGCATACCCGCTCGTTCGGAAGATTCGACGATGATCTCAAGGTCGCCGGACAAGACGTCCGCGACCACCGGCATTCGATTCAACCCGATGAAAGGGCCGTCATCGATCGCTCCGGTACCGGGAAGGACCGCGAGATATCGAGGCCCCACGACCGTATCCAGGCCGCGAATGCCACCGAAGTCGAATTCCGGATGCTGAATCCAGAATCGAGTGCCCATCCGGAGAAGCGAANTCGCGTTCTTTTCGAAACTCGCCTTGATCTTGACTCGACCGCGTCCGTTGNCCCAGTCGAGGAAGACCTCCTCGACCCGCCCCACTTCAACCCCCCGGCATCTCACCGAATCTCCCGCCTCGAGACCGTGGGCCTCGAGAAACTCGATCTCGATCTGCGGGCCGCGAGCGAACCAGGCATCCAAGGACACCCATGCCGTCACCGTGATCGCCAACAGCGGAACGATCCAGATGAACAGACTTCGCCGACTCGAGGTCTCGACGATGGCGGCCGGAACGATCGGATCTTCTTTCGAATCGGTTGCGGACGCGGTGTCTTCACTCATGGCGAATCCTCCATTCGGACCAGACGGGGATCAAAGCTCATCGAGGCAAGGAGACTCAACATGACCATGCCTGCGAAGACCAGCGCACCCGTGCCCGGTTCGATCGAGACCAGGTCGCCGATCTTGATCATCGCCACCAGCGCCGCGACCAGCAGCACGTCCAGCATGCCCCAACGTCCCGCCCGTTCCACCACCTGCCAGACGAGGGCGCGAGTGGCCGCTCTGGCGCGAATCCTCGTCGTGGAAAGCAGAAGCAATCCGGACAGTTTCAAGATCGGGACCACGACGGAACAAACAAGAACGATGAGCCCGAGCCATCCATGGCCCTCGGTGATGAGATCCGACGCACCGCGGAGAATNCCCGTCTCGTGGGAATGGCCCAGCTGTTCGATCCGCATCACCGGAAGCAACACGGCGGGCGGAAAGAGCGCCAACGCCGCAAGCGCCAGCGCGGCGGTTCGATGACGAGCGATTGACGCTGACCCTGCAGATTCCGCGTCCACGCGCGATCGACAGTACGGACAACGGAGATCCCTCCGTTCCCCGACCGGTCGATCTCCTGGCACGCCGGAGACACCACCGCAGGTTCGACATCCGATCAGTTCGGAATTCCCACTCAAGGCGCTTTCGCACCACTGGCGACGCTCCGCTCCAGAGGACCGGTGAATCGCCAGATGGCGCCTTCGCCGGACATCGCATCACCTTCGAAGGTGCACAGCCACAACTCTCCGTCCGCGTCTTCCCCGAAACTGGAGATCAGGGAGTTTCGGAGCCGAGCGATCTCCTTGGGCCCCTCGATCAGNTCTCCATCTTCGGCCCGGAGTCCCCAGATTCGACCGGACTGATAGTCCGCGTAGAGATAGACGCCGACCGCCGCGGGACGCGCCGTGCCTCGATAGACGAACCCACCGGTCACACTGATCCCATCGGACCGGGGATAGTCCACGACCGGATCGATGAAGTTCGCGTCTTCCGGAGGTGTCGCCCGATCGAAACGGTGGTTGCCTTCGCGGAATCGCCAACCGTAGTTTCCACCCTTGCGAATGAGGTCGATCTCCTCCCACTGGTTCTGGCCGACGTCCCCGGCCCAGAGCTCATCAGTCTCGCGATCAAAACTCATGCGCCAGATGTTGCGCAATCCATAGGCCCAGATCTCAGGCTTCGCCGAGGCGTCCGAGACGAATGGGTTGTCCGCGGGAATCTTGTAGGCGCGGTCGCCTTCCGCTCCGGAAGGATCGATCCGAAGCACGGTCGCCAGAAGGGTGCCGAGATTCTGGCCGTGCCCCATCGGATCATTGGCCGCGCCGCCATCTCCAACAGCCAGATACAACATGCCGTCGGGGCCCACCAGAACCGTNCCGCCATTGTGGTTGCCGAACGGCTGGGCCACCTCGAGCAGGACTTCCTCTGAATCCGGATCCGCGGTTCCGTCGGCAGCGATCTTGAATCGGCTCAGGACGGCACGCCGAGGGCTGCTCGCCGTGTAGTAGAGGTAGAACGTTCGATCAGTCGCGACCTCGGGACTGAAGGCCATCGAGAGAAGGCCCTCTTCGTTGTGCTTCATCCGGACTTCGGGGCGGATGTCGAGGAAGACCTTCCCCTTGGACTGATCCGGTGTCGTGCGATCAAGCACCAAGACCCGTCCCGGCTGCTCGACCACGAAGAGATCGTCGGGCTGATCAGGCCGCACCACCACCTGGATCGGCCGCTTGAGTTTNACGCCTCGAAAGACTCGAATCGGTCGCATTCGTGGAATCTCGGCCGAGGCGTGGGCGCTCGTCGGAGAGATCGCCGCCNGCGGTCGAGCCGGCGATTCCGGCGCCATCGTGAAGGTCATCGTGGCAAAGAGGGACGCAAGAATCGAGTGGAACACGGAGATCTCCTGAGAACTTCGGTCGGCGGGTCAACAAAGTCGGGTTCGAACGGTTCACGGCCCTTCCGGTGACTCCCGACCGGGTTCGACTCTCGACAGCATAGGCTCTCCGGGGGTGTCCCCGTCGAGCGGCTCGCCGCGAACAGCCGTGGAAGCCTCTTCATCAAGAGCCCCCTCCGCCCGACCGGTACACTCTCACCATGCTCGATTCCCGCGTCGCGAATCATCCCGGTACCCGTGCGTTCGTCTCACTCGCGGCCTTCGTGATCGTGGCGGGTGGCATGAAGATGGCGGCGAGCATCGTGGTTCCGATCCTTGCCGCCATCTTCATCGCAGTCATCAGCGTGCCGCCCACGGCGGCGTTGGTCCGCCTCGGGATTCGCCGCTGGCTGGCCGCCATGCTCGTCTTTCTCGTGGTGATGCTCGTGGGGCTCGCCGCGGCCGCGATCATCGCGTCCACCGCGACATCGTTCGCCCAGGAACTCCCGACCTACGAGAAACTGCTTCAGGACAAGATCGCCGAAGGTGTCGCGTGGCTCCAGGGGAAGGGCGCGGACATCACGCTGGATCAGGTCGATGACATTCTCGATCCGGCAAGGCTCTTCCCGTACATCCAGCAGACGCTCGCGGCCCTGGTCGGTCTCCTGCAGAGCACGGTGTTCGTGTTGCTCACGGTGATCTTCATTCTGATGGAGGCGACGGTTCTTCCGGACAAGATCCGGTCGATCAACGATGCATTCGGAGGAAAGGTCGGCGAAGGCGACGAGGCCGTGGTTCGCTGGCGCCGCGTCCTCGGTGATCTCCAGGGCTATCTGGTGGTCAAGACCTACACCAGCGCGGTGACGGGGATTCTCGCCGGACTCGGCTGCTGGTTCTTCGGCGTCCCCTATCCGATGGTGCTCGGCCTGATCGCGTTCGTTCTGAACTACGTTCCATCGCTCGGTTCGATCATCGCATCGGTTCCGGCGGTACTGCTGGCACTCGTCCTCGAAGGTGTCGGACCGGCGATCGGCGTCGCCATGGTCTATCTGGCCATCAACATCAGCATCGGAAGCATCACCGAACCGCGAATCATGGGCCGGCGGATGGGTCTCTCCCCCTTGGTCGTCTTTCTATCCTTGGTGTTCTGGGGGTTCATCCTCGGACCGGTGGGCATGTTCCTGTCGGTCCCCTTGACGATGATCGTCAAGATCCTCCTCGAGGGAACGGAGGACCTGCAGTGGATCGCGGTGATCCTCGGATCCGGAGGCGGGGCGTCGAAGCCCTCCACCCCGCCGGATTCTTGAGTCGCCGAGGCGGAAATTCCGAAGACCATCTCTGCCTGTGATTGATTCCCCGAAAAACCGCCGGCTCTTCCCTCGAACCTTCCTGATCTGGATCGCGGTGCTCTATGCGTGCCTCGGGGGATTGATCGTCGGTGGCGGGCACCTTGAAACCGCGCTCGGAAACTGGCCGATGGCGATCGCCATGGCGCTCGGATCCTATATCGCAGGATCCACCCCGATGGGTGGTGGAACCATCGGCTTCCCGGTGCTGGTGCTGGTCTTCGGTGAGTCCGCGGCCATCGGGCGGGACTTCTCCTTCGCGATCCAGGCCATCGGCATGACGAGCGCGAGCGTCTACATCCTCAGCCGGCGACTTCCGGTCGCCTGGAACGTCGTCATCCCGGCGATGATCGGATCCGCGATCGGAACGCCGATCGGCGTCGTCTTTCTGGCCCCGCAGGTCGACGATCTCTTCGTGAAGCTGCTCTTCGCGGTGACCTGGGCGGGCTTCGGAATCGCTCAATTCAGACTCATGCGCGACCTGCTCGAACCGGAGCCGCTTGACCATCCGCACCCGGGCTTCGATCGATTCATAGGCCTGCTGGTGGGATTCGGAGGAGGGCTCTTCATCGCCAGCATCACGGGCGTCGGCGTCGACATGCTCCTCTTCGTGGTTCTGGTCCTGCTTGTGAGAGTCGATGCACGCTGTGGAATCACATCCAGCGTGATCCTGATGACCTTCACTTCGATCGTCGGGCTGGCCACCAATGCACTCGCCTTCGGCATCCCGAAGGAAGTCTGGTCGAACTGGTACGCCGCCGCCCCGGTCGTGGCGATCGGCGCTCCACTCGGAGCGCTCGCCGCATCGGTGATCCCCCGGGGGATCACGCTGGGCATCGTCTCGATTCTCTGCGTCGTGCAGTTCGTCGCATTCTGTGCCGCGGAACGCATCTCGGGCTGGCCCCTGGCCGCGTCCTTGATCGCCCTGGCGATGATCACGGGCGGCTTCTCACTGATCAACCACTGGGGAGATCGGCGGATACGGCGAATTCAAGGGGATCGCCCCTCGGGCTGAACCATCCGGTTCAATCCATCGTCTTCGAAGCCGCGGGGTCTTCGTCCCGATTCATATGAATGAAGTCGTTCTCCTCCGGACGGTTGATCGCCATCTTGGCGGACTTCTTGTCGATCTTCGCGATCACCCAACCCTCGTTGATCATCGCTTCCATCGCCTGTACCGCGACCTTGATCGGCGACAGGTGACTCTTCTTCTGAGTCGGCCCACCGTAGTAGTCCACGATCATCTTGTGAATCCGATCGATCCGTGACTCCTGCTCCAGGATGTCCACGACGACCTTGAAGATGCCGGTCATCGGAAGGCGATTCTGCCCTCGGACCCAGCAGTCCTCCCGCTTGATCACTCCATCCTCGTACACCGGCATCATCTTTCGTTCCGCGTTGCGAAGATTGAGCTTGAGCACGTTCTTGTGGTTGAGTTCCCAATCACCCTTCTTGTCGGTGAGTTTCCAAAGCACCTGCTTCAATGACGGCAGATCGCAGGTTCCGAGTGCGGGCGTCGAAGTGTTCTCGTTGGTGAATCCACCTTGCGCGAGCCATCTCCAAGCCGCCTCGGGAGACATCTTGATCCCGGACTCGCGAGCGATCTCCGCACAATGCTCCTGAAGGTCCGTGAACTGGCCATTCGACGCATACCAGAAGTCCGCGAAGCGAATGTGCTGCCGGACGCGTCGCAACTGTGACTGGCTGAGCGAATCCTTGAGCCAGTCCGCTTCCTCGTTCTCCTTGGAAGCAAGCAGCTCCGCAAGCGTATGAGCGAGTTCACGAGCTCCGGTGTGGGCCAGGGTCATTCCGGCGGCAAGAATCGGATCGGCGAACCCGATCGACTCGCCGACCAGGAACCAGTTCTCGCCATGGCCGCGACTGGAAGTGAAGGACCAGTCCTTGGTCGCTTCCACCATTCCACGCGGCGTCGCATTCTTGATGAGCGCGGAAATCCGATCATCATTCTTGATCGCATCGTGGTAGCAGTCTTCAACGCTCGAGCCCAGCTTCTTGTAGTGGTCCGAGGGGACGACGTACCCGATGGAAGTTCGAGTGGGACCGAGCGGAATGAACCAGATCCAGCCGGCGGCCTGGCTCATGACCTGCACGCGCGTGCCGCCCGAACCGACCTCGATGGCCCAGTCGGCGTTCTCCCAGTAGTCCCAGAAAGCGACGTTCTGGAGTTTCGTCTCAGGCTTGGTTTCAACGCCCATGGCCCGCCGCAGCGTTCCGACATGGCCGGTCGCATCGATGTAGTAATCCGCGACCACCGTCGATCCGTCTGAAAGTCTCAGACCCTCGACACGATCTCCGTCACGAAGGACCTCGGTGACCTGCGTCTCCTGCCGGATCTCCGCACCAAGCTTCTCGGCGTGGTCCAGAAGAATCTCGTCATAGATCGCACGGTCGACTTGAAAGGCGGTCTGGCGCCTCAGTCCCTCGTATGGAGTGGGGCGAGCGAGCTTCTCGACTTCACTCGGTGGTGCGAAGTCGAAGTTCCAGAGTTCGGGATTCTTGCCCCATCGATACGTCGCACCGATCTTCAGAGGGAATCCGGCGTTCTCGATCTCGTCCCAGCAGCCCATCTCATCGATGATCGCACTGATCGAGGGCAACTGACTCTCACCGACATGGTCCCGAGGGAACTTCTCCTTCTCGAGCACCAGTACTTTCGAATCGGGCCGGTACTTCATGAGGAGCGCCGCAGTCGTGGACCCCGCAGGTCCTCCACCGATGATCGCGACCTCACACTTGTGAACGTTTCCAGAACCCGAAATGCCGACCATGCTGAAGCTCCTGACCTCGTGGACACTTTGGAAGACTCGACGACCACCAGGATCTTGGGACCCCGTCCTACCCGGGGAACCGCACTGATCTGGTTGGTACCAGCCACCGCCCGATGTCGAAGGCGGAACTGCAGACGACCGCCCTCGTTCTCGATATCGGCTCGGATTACCTCGATCCTGACGGTAACCCGACCGATTCTAGACCCTCGGAATGGTCATTCCAGAGTAAAGCAATAATTGCCGGACCAAAGTGCCTTTCACCGCCATGGAGCCGCCGATTATTCAGGACGAAAGGATCGTTGATTCCGGCGGAGATCACTCGAAATCGACTTCGAGGATCGAAACGTCGTCCTCGAACTGATCCGACTCCATGAGCAGTCGCCCCTTCGACGTCAGTTCGGCGATTCGGTCGTCTTCGGAACCGATGGGGCGAGAGATGAACTCCTTGAACTCGTCGAAGTCCCACATCTCACCACTGGCCATCTTCAGCTCGAACACGCCGTCGCTGAAGACCAGAAGTCGGTCGCCGGGTTTCATCTTGATTGAATCGACCTGTGGCTCCATTCCCGGGAGAGCACCGATCACCATGTTCTGGGAATCGAGCCAGGAATGACTTCCGTCCTTGGAGACGATCAACGAGGGAGGATGGCCACCACCGCACCAGGTCAGTTCGCTCGTCCGCCGGTCGTAGACCCCATAGAAGAGCGTGAAGAACATTCCCCCGTGATCCGACATCTGGAAGGAATCGTTGAGCCTCGCGGTCACCGACGCCGGATCAGCCACGACTTCGGGGTCTCTGAACCCGCTGCGAATCAGATTGATGACCGAGATGGAGAGCAGGGCCGGACCGACGCCGTGGCCGCAGACATCGAGGAGATAGATCGCGAATCGATCTTCGTCGATCCAGTGGTAACCGAAACTGTCGCCACCCAGGGACGCGGAAGGAATGAAAGACCATCGCGTGGTGATCGCGCCTTCGATCGGCTCGTTCAGCAGGCTCTCCACGTAGTCCGCCGCTTTCTGAAGCTCCTGGCGCAGATGACTCTCGCTGGCTTCAAGCATGCGGAATGCTTCGTTCCGCTGAATGGCTGCGATGAAACCCGCGCTGTGATATCGAATTCTCGCCACAAGCTCCAAGGCATCCGGGAGCTTGACGATGTAGTCGTTGGCTCCACGCTTGAAGGCCTCGGCCTTGGTGGTCCCCTCCTCGCGTGAACTGAGCACCACGATCGGCACCTGGGAGGTCTGTTCGTTTTCTCGATACTGGGTCACGAGATCGAGCCCGTCCACCTCCGGCATCACCAGATCCTGAAGGATCACCGTCGGCAGAAAACGCTCGGCCGTCTCGATCGCCTTGAGGGGATCCTGGCAGTACTCGTAGGCGATGCCGGTCTCGGCGGCGAGAATGCGACGAACCGCTTCTCCGATCATCGCCTGATCGTCGACCAGGAGGACCCGGACCGTGTCTTGGGATTCAAGTTCCATTTCGCTCATCATTCCGCTCCAACGATGCCGAGCCGCGACGCAACTCGATCGCCGATCTCGTCGATGGAAAGAATTTCCATCGCACCACCTGCGCGGATCGCCGCGGCAGGCATCCCCCAGACGGCACTCGAATCCTCATCTTGAGCGATGGTGTGCCAGCCAGCCGCTCGCAAGGCCGTCATTCCTTCGGCCCCGTCGGTGCCCATCCCGGTCAGAAGAACCGCGATGCCCTTGAAGTCGCACCCCGCGGCGCTGAGGAACAATTCATCGACCGAAGGACGATGAATGCTCTCAGCCGGCTCGCGACGATGATCATATCCGTCTTTCGTCAGGATCAGATGGGACTCCGACGCCGCGACCACCACTTCGCCCGGCCGCATCGGACCCGGAGTCGAGCCGACCACGTGATGTCCGGTCGCCTCTCCAAGCCAGTTGGTCAATCCCGGCACGAATCGATGGTCGATGTGCTGCACGATCACGATCGGCAGGGAGAACGGAGCCGGAAGCGCGGAAAGCACCGTGCGAATCGACTGTGGCCCTCCGGTCGACGCCCCGAGCAACAGGACCGATGGCCTGGCCTTCGATGTCGCCACCGCTTCAGACGACGGGGGAGCGACTGCAAACTCCTCCAAGGGGGAATCCGACGACTTCTTGAAGCCCTCGGGATCGCGCTGAAGCCGGGCGATGCGTTCGAGAAGTGGGCCATCGCCCCGAATCGTCCCGTCGAGCCCCATGGTCGGCGTCTCCACGGCGTCCACCGCACCGCCAGCCAGCGCCTTCACGACGCGGCGGGAATTCCCTTCGATCGTCGCGGTCACGACCAGAATCGGACAGGGATGCGTCGCCATGATGACGCTGGTCGCTTCCGCCCCGTCCATGTTGGGCATGACCAGATCCATGAGGATCAGATCGGGGCGATCGCCGACCGTCTTCGCAACCGCATCCTGGCCGTCGACCGCGGTCCAGGCCACCTCGAGTCCGTCACTCGACTCGATGATCCGACGCAACGCCTCCGTCGCCATTCGAAGATCGTTGACGATGCCGACTCTCATGAGTCGATTCCAAGAATGTCCCGAACCGCCGTCACGAATGATCCTTCCCGAAAGCTCCCCTTGGTGAGATACGCGTCGGCGCCCGCCTGCATGCCGGCGAGGCGGTCGGATTCGCGATCCTTGTAGGAGACCACGATCACCGGGATCGTCTTGAATCGTTCATCCGCCCGGAGCGTGGTCACCAGTTCGATGCCGTTCATTCTCGGCATGTCGATGTCGGTCACCACGAGGTCGTATTGACCGGACTGCAGCGCATTCCAACCATCAACGCCGTCAACGGCGGTCTCGACCTCGAGTCCCATCTGCACCAGTATCTGCCTCTCGACCTCGCGCACCGTGATCGAGTCCTCCACCACCAGGACCCGCTTCGCTCGAACCTCTTCGCTCGAGATTCGATCACGCCCGGTTCCTCGGAGCCGTCCGTCCCCGAGCAGTTGTCGAATCGACTTCAGAACATCCTCGACATCCAGAATGAACAGCGGACTGCCGTCCTCCAGCATCGCGGCGGCACCGACGTGCGGGACGCTTCCGAACCTCGAATCAAGGCGTCGAACCACCAGATCCTGTTCGCCGAGGAACCGATCGACCACGAGCCCGCATCGGCCCGTCGAATCACCGACGACCACGACGCTCTCGACCTCGGGATCTCCTTCGGTCTCGGAGAGTCCGAGGAGGGACGCGAACCGGATCAATCCGATCATTCCGCCCTCGTGTTGGAACTGCCGGCGACCTTCGACCGTGGTGATCTCGGAGGCGGGGACTCTCGTGACTCGGGAGAGACGCGCCAAAGGGAGGCCGAACGGCTCTCCATCGACTTCCACCAATGCGGCCCGGACCACCGATCGAGTGACCGGAAGTTGAAGTTCGAACGTCGTACCGACGCCGAGCGTCGATTCGACGCGAACCGCACCTCCCACTTCGTGCACCATCGACTGCACCACATCGAGACCGACCCCTCGTCCGGAGACCTCCGTGATCGCCGACGCGGTCGAAAACCCGGGAAGGAAGAGGAAGTCGTGCAACTCGGGGCCGTCCAGACGTGACGCCATGGCCGCGTCGACGAATCCCCGCTCGACGATCTTCCGTCGCAGTGATTCGGGGTCGATGCCACCACCGTCTTCCCGCACTCGAACCAGCAACATTCCTGCATGGTGCCGCGCTTCAAGCACAAGCGTCGCCGTCTCGGGCTTGCCAGCGGCCCTTCTCGCTTCCGGAAGCTCGATCCCGTGATCGACCGCATTCCGGAGAACGTGCGTCAATGGCGCTTCGAGCGAGGCGAGGATCTCCCGGTCCACACGAGTACGGCCTCCTTGAACCTCGAATCGCACCTTCTTGCCCAGTTTCTTCGCAAGGTCGCGGATCATTCGCGGGAATCCATGGCCCCCGTCCTCGAAGGGACGCATTCGACTGCCGAGGACCTGGCCGTAGAGGTCCGCCGAGATCTCCTCGGTCCGCCGAAGCAGACCGTCGAGATCATCGATCAGGCCGGTGACCGCGAGACGGCCATCGTCGATCTCCTTCCGAAGGGCACCGAGCGGATCACCGTCTTCGCGCAACGCCGAACCGACGCCGCTCTCCATTCCTTCCAATCGCTGGTCGAAATCCGCGGCTCGCTCTCGAATGCCCTGGAATCGACGAGAGGTGATCATCACTTCGCCCGCAAGTTGCATCATCCGCTCGAGGCGACCGGAGTCCACTCGGACCGTTCGAGACTCTTCATCCTGTTCCGCAGGCGCCTCGGTCTCCGAGACCTCTGAAACCGCGGGCGGTGTCGGGGCCGGAGGTCCGGCTGAAGCCTCGACGACCGATGAAACTTCGGCCGGGACTTCTTCAGGTACTTCGCCCGGTGCTTCGACAGGCGGTGGCGCCTCGATGGGCGATCCCGGTGCCACGGCCTTTTCAAGCGCGGCGATCGTCTCGGCGATTCTCGGTCCGTTCTGAGTACTCCAGCCCTCGATCGCCGTCTCATCGAGTTCGGAGAGACTTCGGAGCAGGTCGGTTCCGGAGAGCAGCTGGTCGACCCGTTCGGAGACGAGAACCTCCTTGCCGTCCTGAACCGCCACGAAGACGTCTTCCATCGCATGCGCGAGGCCCACCGCGATGTCGAGTCCGATGATCCGCGCCGCGCCCTTGACCGAATGTGCCGCCCGCATGAGCGGTTCGATCGCGACACCACCATCGCCGGGGTCGGCTTCCAGCTTGAGCAGTCCTGCCTCGAGCGAAGCGCAATGAGTCTCCGCCTCCTCCCGGAAGAGATCGAACATCGAGAATCCGCCGAGATCGCTCATCGGAGTCCTCCATCCAGGAGATCCAGGAGCCGCGTTGAATCCAGCAATGCCGCCAGCCGATCCCCCATCGACACGAGTCCCATCGTGTGTCGATGAAGCGAAGCCGACACCGTCGTCGGTGGATCGATGATCGATGCCCGAGGAACCCGGATCATTCCTTCGACTTCGTCGACCGGAATCGCCCAACGTCGGTCCGACGGGCCCACCACGACGAAACGTGGTTCCACCGGCGCGGCGTCGCGAACGAGATCCAGAAGGACCTCCAGTCGCGCCGCAGGAATGATCTCTCCGTCGACGGCCGCGACTCCTGCGAGATGTTCCGCGGTGCGATGAGGTACTCGACGAATCGCCGTCGGCGCATGAACACGGTCGGCGAAGTGTGCGTCGAATCCCAGCCATTCATCGCCGATCCGAGCGATCAGCACCGTCAGTTCATCCGACTCGACTTCTTCGTGCCGCTGGCCGACGAGTCGCGTGTTTTCATCCAACGTTTCCGAGGTGATCGGTCGTTCGAGCAGTCGATCCATCGCGAAACGCGAGGCCGACTGTTCACCACGAGCATCATCGGATCGATTCGTCCAGGTCATTCCTCGGGCCCTCCGTCCGTGGCAAGTCGATCCATCCGGCGGCGGAATCGCGCCGCCACGTCGAGCTCACCCTCGCTCTCGCACAAGACCACCATCTGAAACAACGCCGACGGATCATCAGGATCGAGATACAAGGCACGGCGGAGATGATCTCGGGCGGCTTCGACCCGTCCATCCGCACTGTCGATCGTGGCGAGAATGAGAAGAACCGAGAGGTCCGCTGGATGTTCCACCAGCAGTCTTTCCGCCAGCTCTCGTGCTTCCGAGAGTCGGCCGAGATCCGCCAATCGCTGAATCGCGATCACTTCTTCGGGCGACCCCTGCTCCGCCGGAGGCGTGATCGTCGGATCGATGGATTTCTTCAAGGGGCGTGGCGAGATTCGCCGCGAAGCCACTCGTCCAACGGTGAATTCGGAGCTCGTGTTCTTCGGTCGGGGGTCCGATTCACCTCGGCGTCGCCAGGCGAATGCGCCGGGGCGATCGATGGAATCGAGAGTTTCAAGGAGGTCCGAGGGCGGATCGGCGTGGCCCGAAAAGAAGATCCCGTCCTTCGCAAGATAGGACGCCGCTCTCCGGCAGAGCCGATCTCGCGCATCGGATTCGAGATAGATGAGGACGTTCCGGCAATAGACCGCGTTGCAGGATCCAGGCGCGACCGGAAGCGATTCAGAGACGATGTCCGCCTCGATGAACCGGACCAGACGCCGGAGTTCATCATCGACCTTCCATCGTCGACCTGATGGCTGGAGCCGGGTACGCATGTACTCCGGAAGATCGCCACGAACCGCCATCGACGGCAGATCTCCGTTTGATCCCATCTCGATCGCGGACCGACTCCGGTCGATTGCAAGAACTTCGATTCTCGACGAATCGATCCCCGCGTCCAAGACGCATGCCGCGGCCGTGAACGGCTCCTGGCCTGCCGCACAACCGAGGCTGAGTACGCGGAAAACGGAGGACTCCTTGGTCCTTGCGGCCGCTGTTTCGTGAAGCAGATCGAACGACACCGGATATCGACCGATCCAACTCTCAGGCACCGCGATCTGCTCGGAGAGAATGCGACGCTCCTCCTCGGATTCGATCAGCATCGCACGATGTGAACGCTCATCCAGACCGAGCGATCGAGCACGGCGATCCAGCCACCGAGTGATGCCCGGCCCGCGCAAGAGATCGGACTCGAGCCCGCTCAGGCTCGCGATGCGTGCAAGTTCATCGTGATCGGATTCAGTCACGAGCAGCATCATCCCGAGGAGGAACCAAAGAGGATCTCCTGATGTTCCGACCGAAGAATCCGGTCCGGATCGATCAGTTGAAGCGTTCGATCCTCGGCGTGGAGGATCTCGCGAAGATACGGCCTGGATTCGACGGCGATCCCTGAAAAATCACTCTCTCCCGGCGAATCGACATCCAGCACTTCCTGGATGCGCTCGACCATGAGTCCGATCGTTCGTGGAGAAGCGTCGGTGCCTTCCCATGTCTGCGCCACGTCGATGATGATGATCCGAGAACCGATCAGAGTTCTCGCCGCCTCTTCATCGACCAGCAGATGCAGATCGAGGAGCGGAATCAGACTTCCACGATGATCGAAGACCCCTCGAATCCACGCGGGCGCATCCGCCAACGGCCGGGTTCTGACCGCCGGAACGACCTCTTCCACACGTTCCGTGGGAAGTACGAAGCCCTTGCCTGCGATGGTGAGTTCGAGCACCTGCATCAGGAGCCATCGCTCCCACGATCATCGAGATTCCAGTTGGAGAGGGCGCCGGCAAGCATGTCGATGGCGTTGGTGAGCCGACGGGAGACTTCTTGAAGTCGCCGAGAGGATTCATGGGCGCTGTCCGCCGTCGTCGAAAGACCGCTCATGGCTTCGTCGATCTGCTTGGCGCCAGCGGCCTGGGAGTCCACGCCGTCCGCCACTCGCCCGAAGGCGGCCGCGTTCTCACTCGCAGCATTGATCGCGGTCGCGAGACCATCGGAGACCTCGCTGGCCTGTTCGACGGCACGGCGGACTCGATCGGTATACCGATCCATCTCCATCACGCCGCTCGAGACCGCGGACTGCATCTCCGAAACCGTCGCCGAGATGTCTCCAGTGGCGTTCGCGGTCTGATCCGCGAGACGCCGAATCTCCCGGGCCACCACGAGGAATCCGGTTCCATACTCCCCTGCTTTTTCCGCTTCGATCGCCGCGTTCACGGAGAGCAGGTTGGTCTGTTCCGCGATCCTCCCGATCGTCTCCACCACTCCGGTGATCTCCGACGCCCGCCGGTTGATGTCACCGAGCCGGCTTCCGATTCCGCTGGTCGCCTCTTCGACGGCGTGCATCGATCCCGACATGTCTTCGAGCCGCGAACGATCGGAATCCATGGTGCGGGCGGTATCCGCCGCCCGCTTGTCGACCCGACGAACTTCTTCCGCCAGTTCACTCGTGGTGGCCGCGATTTCACGGACCGCGGCCGCGATCTCCGTGGTACTCGCGCCGAACCCGCTGGCGGCTTCCGCTTCTCGATCGCTCGTCTCGATGACCTCGCGGGCGACCTGGTCGAGTTCGGACCGAGCCGATCTGACCTCTTCGGCCAGCGAGCGGAGCCGCGTGGTCATCTGGAGAACACCGCGGGCCAGCACACCGGTCTCATCGCGAGCGGAGTCCGCATCGATCTCGGTGCATAACTGCCCGTCCGCGACACGTTCCACCGCCCCGGCGGAACGTTCGATCCGGCCGATCATGGGCTTGGCGACGAAGAACAGAATCGCCCCGACCACCATGAGGCCGATCAGAACGATGATCGCATTGTTGGTGAGCAGACTTCGTGCGGGTGCCTCGACCACCGACATCGGCTGCCGGACCACGAGCGTCCAATCCCCGGGCCGAACGGTTGAAACGGCATAGATGCAGACGGTGCCGAGGACGGGATCCAAGGACTCCAGGACGAATGAATCTTCCGTTCGAGAACGCTCGGCGAAGGAATCGAAGAGGCTGGCGTACGGGCTCAACTCGACCTGGGTCTCCTGCAACCGGTCGGATGCCGAGACGCCCGCGTCTGCAGTGGTCGCGATGAAGAGGCCACGCGTGAGAAGAAACAGATCGCTTTCCTCGCCGAGACCGCTCTGGATCATCTGGAGTCGGCTCTGCAGACCCGCAAGAGATCGATCGACTCCGGCGATGCCCACGAACTCGCCATCGATGACGATCGGATGCGTGTGTTCAATGAGCGGAACGCCCTCGTAGGTGTAGGGCTTCGTCACCACGCTCGTGGCGACGCCGGTTTCCTCGAAGACTCGCTGGGTTTCTCGGTAATAGAGACTGTCGGGATCGTCCACGCCGACGAGCGGCTCGAGCGTGATCCCGTCCGGCGCATCGGCGTCACGATGCCAGTACGGAAGGAACCTTCCGGAATCATCCATCGACGCCGAGGCTTCCGACTGCCCGAATGCCACCGGATCATCCGCCCGAGGCTCCCAGCCGAAATAGGTGGCCTGAAGCGCAGGCGTATCGATGAGTACTCGGCGGGCAAGATCCAGACTCTTGCCGCGATCACCGTGGAACCCGGACTCCGCTGCTTTGGCCAGCATTCTTGCCGCGGTCACCGCCTGAAGATTCTCGTCGGCCAGATCGAAGGCCGCCCAGCGTGATGCATCAAGCACCTGCTGTTCGACCGCGGATCGGACGTACTCTCCAGTGCGTTCGAAGCTGGTGAACCCGACCAGCACCAGAATGAGGACGATCGGAATCCCGGCGAACAGAAGCAGTCGGCCGGCGACCCGATGTTGAAATGGAAGTTGATTTGAATTCATGACGCGAGCCGGCGCCGTTCACCATCCGAGAGATGGTGTCGGTCGAGGATCGCGTCTCCACGCGCAGAAGATCAGCGCAGCACCCGCGCTCTGACGACTGGGAATATCGGCCCATTCGGGTTTCCGGCTTCACAATGTCGATGGATCGCCCCCGGGGCTCTTCACCCATTCCGGGCCGGAACATCGGAATCGCTTTTTCGGCCATCCCGCGAGGAGAATTCGGCCGACGACAGGGGCTGATGGGCGATATCTTCTGCCCTCTCGCTCAACTCACCTTCGAGACACCATGCCCAACCTCGATCTTGATGCCGTTCTCACCGCCGTCTCCGCCGCCAGCCGCGTCGCGAGACGGGCCGCCGCCGAGCGGGCCGATCTCGCGGATCTTCTCAAAGACGACCGGAGCCCGGTGACCGTCGCAGACCTGGCGGTCCAGGTCGCGGTGACCGCGGCGATGCGGGCGGCCGCCGTGCCTCACTCTGAACGACTGGTGGGCGAAGAAGGCGCGGATTCACTGGACGCCGGCGGATCAAGGATGCTCGAACAGATCATCCGCCTCGCCGGCGAAGCGCTCGTGGAATCAGGATTCGGCGATGACGCTCCGACCTCCGAAGCCGAGATCCGCGAGCTCCTTGATGCCGGCGGACTCGATCCTGAGAAAGAAGGTCGGGATGTCTTCTGGTCGCTCGATCCCATCGACGGAACCAAGGGCTTCCTGAGAGGGCAGCAGTTCGCGCTCGCCCTCGGGCTGGTCGAAGGAGATGAACCCATCGTCGGACTGCTCGGCTGTCCGCACCTCTCGCTCGGAACCGCGGAGGACTATGGCGCCGCGGACCCATCTGGAAGCGTCTATCTTGGAATCGTCGGCGAAGGCGCCTTTGCCGGCGATGCCCAGGCAAGCACGCTCGCAGCCCTGACGCCGATCAAAGTCTCCCCCGAGCCTCCAGAGGGCCGGGTCCGCGTCTGCCTGTCCTACGAAAAGGCCCATGGCGATCAAGACCGAACCAGCGCCGCACTCGAAGCGACCGGCGTGGCGACCACACCAATCCGGATCGACAGCCAGTGCAAGTATGCGATGGTGGCCAGCGGCCGAGCCGACCTCTATCTCCGGCTCGCCCGCGAGGGATATCGCGAAAAGAGCTGGGATCACGCCGCAGGATGCGCCGTCGTTCGGGCCGCCGGTGGTCTGGTGGAGAGCGCGACGGGTGAACCGCTTCGCATCAAGGGGCGATGGGTCGACGCGCCCGGAGGAATCGTGGTTCGGACCGATGCGGTGAACGTCCCCACGAACTGATCAGAACCGCGTCACTCAGGCGAAGATCTCGGAGACCACGCGACCGGCGACGTCGGTGAGTCGGAAGTCGCGACCCGCATCTCGATAGGTCAGCCGTTCGTGGTCCACCCCGAGCAACGCGAGAATCGTCGCGTGCAGGTCGTGCACATGAACTTTGTCTTCTTGGGCATAGAACCCGTACTCATCGGTGGCGCCGTAGGAGAAGCCCGGTTTCACGCCACCGCCCGCCATCCACATCGTGAATCCATGCGGGTTGTGATCGCGACCGTTGCCGTCCTGTGCGACCGGCGTTCGGCCGAATTCACCACCCCAGATGACCAGCGTCTCCTCGAGCATGCCGCGGTTCTTCAAGTCGGTGATCAGCGCCGCGATTCCGGTATCCACTTCGCGGGCGTTGTTCCGATGTGCTGCTTCCAGATTGCCATGCTGATCCCACTTGTAGGAATGGGTGCACTGGACGAATCGGACGCCGCGCTCGCTGAACCGGCGGGCCAGCAGGCACTGGCGACCGAAGTTCTCGGTCACCGAGTCATCGAGGCCGTACATCTGCGTGGTGGCCTTGGTCTCGTTTCCGAGGTCCATCACGTCGGGTGCGACGCCCTGCATTCTGAAAGCCAGTTCGAAGGTCTCGATTCGACCTTCCAACGCGGCGTTCGGACCGTGCTCGTCCAGTCCGAGCTGGTTGAGTTCCTTGAGCAGATCCAATTCGGCTCGTTGCACGCCCGCCTCACCCATCGCGGTCATGTGTTCGAAGCGGGCTTGTGATGCCTTGACGCCGGCGTGCCCGATGGCGGTGCCGTGATAGGCCGCCGGAAGAAACGCCGATGAGTAGTTGTTCACGCCGCCATGACCGAGCGTCGGACAGATCGTCACGAAGCCAGGCAGGTCGCGATTCTCAGATCCGAGCCCGTAGGTGATCCACGATCCCATCGAGGGTCGTACGAAGTTCTCGCTACCAGTATGAATCTTGAGCAGGGCCGCACCGTGCGCCGGGTTCGACCCGTGCAGGCTCTTGATGAAGCAGAGATCATCGACCACCTTCGCGGTCTCGGGGAAGATCTCGCTCACCCACTGTCCGGAACCGCCGTGCTGCTTCCACTTGTACGGGCTGGCCATGAGGCTGCCGGTCTGGGCGAACTGCACTCGCGGCTTCGCGAACGGAAGTTCCTTCCCATGGTCGGCCTGGAGCTTCGGCTTGTAGTCGAAGGTATCGACCTGCGACGGGCCGCCATGCATGAACAGGAAGATCACCCGCTTCGCCCGAGGTGCGAAGTGTGGATGGCGAACCGCCAGAGGGCCACGGGTGAAAGGGTCGACCTTGCCGGGGCGACTGAGCAGTTCGTCGGCCTTGGCCTCGTCTGCGAGGAGACCCGCCATCGCGACGGCGCCGAATCCGCCGCAACATTGCTTGAGCATGTCGCGTCGGGAATGATTCGGTCGAATGCCGCAGAAGTCGCTCATGGTCTCTCAAGGGTACCCGCGGAACCGAGGCGGGTCGCACAAATACAGGCAGGTCGGGCCTAGGAAATGCAGAATTCCGTCTTATCCAACGCAGAGCAAATCGATCTCCACGATCTGGACCGGAAGCACTCCAAAGCTCTTGAAGCTGATTCCCCGCTCACTACGTGACTCTTTTGCCGAAGAACATCTGGATCTTCTCCGAAAGCGGTTTCTTCAGGCCAAGACAAGGCCGCTCAATACACCAGAAGGAAAGCGCTGCCAGAACGATCACGATGCAAAACGTGAACCCCGCATTGCTGAGTGGTGCCATGCCGGGCGAAACCGAATAGATCCACTGTTGAACGGGAAATGCAAAGATGTAGATTCCGTATGAGAAGTCGCCTCGTGATCCAAATCCACTTGCTTGAAGGCGAGGGGTGTAAGAGATCCAGAGGCAGGCATATGCAAGCCAAGGAATGAACATTGCATTGGCAAATGCCGAGTCGCGAGTCGCGAGCAGAGCGACTCCACCTGCCACAACGATTCGGCCGTCGAGATGAATTCGTTCACGAAAGGCGTGGGCAAACATACCGAAGCCAAAGTAACCGAGAAGTTCAACGCCTGGTTCAGAAAGCACTCCCCCGACATAGGGGATGCCCATGGCCGCCCAGCCGAATAGCGATAGCACCATGGCGACGATCGCGAAGACTCCTACGACCCGGCGTCGCCGCTCGAACTCTCCGCCGAGGAACTTGCCAAGAGCCAGGCTCGTCAAGCCCGCAAGAAAAACAATCCCGTACATTCTCGCTTCAACCGGCAGAGTCCAAAGAGATCCGTTTACTGCCGGGCCGCCAGGATTGCTCTCAAAAACGCCGGGGAGTTCGTACTGGCACTTGAGGAGACTGGAATTCCATGCAAAATACGACCAGGTCTGAGAATTCGAGAAGAATTCACCGGCTCCCAGAGTCGTCCATGCAAATCCCGCGACGAGAATCACAAGCAAGTTGACAACAAAAAGTGCTGGAAGAATCCGTAGTGCCCTGGCTACGACAAATTCGAGCACGGATCTCCGAGTGGTAATGCTCTTTGCGATCAGGAAGCCACTCAGCGAAAAGAAAATCGCGACCGCCAAGGACCCCGTGGATCTTCCGGTGACACTCTCAAGCGGATCTTCAAGATTCTGCAGATGAAATGCATGCCCATAGATGACTGCAGATGCGGCAAGAAACCGTATCAGGTCCATGTTGTTTTTTCGACTTGAATCTACATCTGATATTCGCATGAGAATCTGATCGGAAGATCTTGTCTCTTTCTTGATCCGGAGGCCGAAGATCCTCATCTATCGAACGTAGATGAACTCGTTGGAAGCGATGAGAACCTTGCAGAAGCTCCGCCAGGCGTGGTGACGGGCGTCAATGGGGCCTTCGTCATGATCGGCTCCCATGGACCCGCCCATGGAATCAGCGTCGGGCCAGCTGACTCGCGTTGACTCGCCGACGACCGGTTCGAGTTCTCCGAGGAACCGAAGACCGCGTTCGATCTCCACACTGGTCGCGGGTCGCGCGAAACAGATCTCGTAGGCGCGAATGATCCGAGAGGCGTCGTCCTCAAGTTCCGGATTCTCGAGGAGCGACCCCGCGAGGCGCTCCGCCTGTGACGCCACCATTGGACTGTTCATCATGAAGAGCGACTGCTGCGCGACCACCGTGCTGGGTCGCCGGTCGAAGGAAACGCTCGGGTCGGTGTAGTCGAAAGTGGCAAACAACTCGTACATGTCGTTTCGAATCACTGGCATGTAGATCGCCCGCCGCGAGGCCCCGTATCGCTCGTTGCTCCTCGACTGATCATTGGTCACGTATCCGAAGTTCCCCGTCCGAAGAATGCTCCCACCGACGGTTCGATCCAACGATCCACCGACTTCGAGAATCGCATCCCGGACCAGTTCGGCCTCGAGACGACGAGGGGTTCTTCTCCATCGAAGATCATTCCCTGGATCGACGGCGACCGCGTGGGCGTCGGGTCGACCAGAAAGTCGATACGTCGAAGAATTCATCAACAAGCGATGAAGGTCCTTCATCGACCAATCGCGTTCGACGAACCGAGTGGCGAGCCAATCAAGCAACTCGGGATGCGTCGGGCGTTCGCCGCGGAGACCGAAATTGCTCGGAGTGGCGACGATTCCTCTTCCGAAGTGCCAGGCCCAGATGCGGTTCACCATGGCTCGCGAGGTCAATGGATGCACGGGATCGGTGATCCATTGCGCCAGTTCCAGACGTCCGCTGACCTCCGAGGAGATCTCGGGGCTCACGGCCCTTCCCTCGAGGACGGTGAGATATCCGCGAGGAACCAACGCGTCCTGCTTGTTGGTGTGATCACCTCGGACGAAGATCGGGAGATCCCGCGGCTGATCCTCTTCGACCACGATTCCGGTCGCGATCGCCTGCGGCGCCGACGCGGACAGTTCCTCGGCTTCCGCTCGCAGTTCCCGGATCTGAGTGAGAAGTTCTTCAGGATAGTGGTCGGCGACATCCGGTCCCATTCGAAGCACGCCGGTCGGACCGAGCAAGGCAAGTCGGAACTGCTCCTGCGCCGGGTCGGGAAGTTGTTTCGCCGCATCCCCCTCGGCCGTCTTGCGATGTCGATTCCAGGTGTCCACGACGAGACTGCTCGCCGCCTGCCAGCGATCCGCCACGGCAGCCAGGCTTCTCGGCGGCGGCCCGGCGACCATCGACCGGACGAAGGGCGTCTCGCGAGGTGTCACCCCACTCCGAACCATCTTGCCATCACCGGCCGTCGCATCGGCGGCATACAGCCGTTGGAGTTCCTCGGTCCGCGCGGCCGCTTCAGCCTCCCAGTTCTCCGGTGCGATCGCCGCAAATCGACGCCACGAATCGAAGATCGACTCCCCCGCGAGCGCTTCGGCCCAACGCCGGAGAAGCGGTTCGTCCACGCCCGATCGCGCGGCGAGCGCGGCCAGTTCCGCATCAAACGCCTGAAGTTCGAGATCACTGACCATCACCAGTCGATCGAGATGCGGAAAACTCGTCGGCCGCTCCAACCGAATCCGGGAGGTTCCGGGTGGAACGTCCACCACCGTCTTCGCCCACATCATCGATTCGACTTCGAACGAGCCCGTCTTTTCGCCGCAGAAACCTTCGGCGAGGACCTTCTCGCCGACCATGATCCGAAGCGGTCGGGATTCACCGGATGCGAAACGAGCCATGACGTGCCAACGCCCGCCCTCTTCGGCCGGCACCTCGTACTCGACGAACTGCCGATCGCTGGTGGCGACGGTATGAATGATCCCGATTCCGGATCCGTAGTTGTCGAAATTGACCCCAAGATTCGAGTCGGCGAATTCTTCGGCCTCGAAGACTCGCGGCGTCCGCTCGAGTTCACTGGCGAGCAGCATCACGTCCGCGGTTCGATTCGACCAGGCGTCGCCGAGCCGGCGACTGCCTTCAGCATTCGCCGCGGCGATGGCGGCCTCGTTCTTTTTCCTGGCTTCGGCATGCGCCTTGGACGCCGCGATCTCCGCGATCGGCGCCAAGGGGCGTTCCCGCACCCGGGCCACGGTGTTCAAGTTCTCCATCGTCCGCGTCGAGATCAGGATCCCCGCCATGGCGTAGTAGTCGGCGTGGAGGATCGGGTCGAACTTGTGGTCGTGGCAGCGAGCACAGCCGACGGTCTGGGCGAGAAACGCCTTGGTCAGGACGTCGACCTGTTCATCGACGATGTCGACGAGCATCTTTTCCTTGTCCGGCTCTGCCAGGACCTTCGGTCCGAGGGAAAGGAAACCCGTGGCGACGAGGTTGTCGATCGCGGCTTCGCGATCGTCCGGCTCCGGAAGCAGATCGCCGGCGATCTGCATCCGCGCGAAATCGTCATACGGAAGATCGTCGTTGAATGCTCGCACCACCCAGTCGCGATACCGCCAGGCATTGGCGAATGCGGTGTTCTCATCAAGGCCGTTCGAGTCGGCATACCGCGCCACGTCGAGCCAATGTCGTCCCCAACGCTCCCCGTAGTGAGGCGACTCGAGCAATCGATCGATCAACCGTTCCCAGGCATCCGGCCGATCATCCGACAGGAAGGCCTCCATCTCCTCGGGAGACGGCGGCAGACCGATGAGATCGAAATACGCGCGTCGAGCCAGGGTTCTTCGATCGGCCTCCGGTGCGGGCTCGATCCCCGCATCTTCCAACTTCGCCAGAATGAACCGATCGACATCGTTTCGGCACCAGGCGGGATTCTCGACGCTCGGCGGCACGACGTCCGCCATCGGGACATAGGCCCAATGCTCTCGTCCCTTGCCGGTCGGATCTCGCCAGGGGTCGAGCGGCGTTTCGATCGGCGCGACGAGTTCCCGATCTCTCGGATCGGGAGCACCGATCTCGATCCACTTTCGAATGTCCGCGACCTGCTGATCGGAAAGGCGACCCCGCGGAGGCATGGCGAACTCCTTGTCCGCGTAGCTGACCGCCTGGAAGAGAGCGCTGCCTTCGGGATCCCCTGGAATGATCGCGACCCCGGACTCACCACCCGCCAGCGTGCCCGCGGCATGCGAGAGATCGAAGCCACCCTTCAAGGCCTCGGGGTCTTCGCCGTGGCAATCGAGACAGTGTTCCAGCAGGATCGGCCGAATCTTCCGTTCGAAGAACTCGATGCCGACGGCATCGACCTGCGTCTGCACCGAATCGTCGTCAGCCTCCGTCGTCGAGACGCCACCGGAAATCGACACCACGCCTCCGATTCCGAGCGCGATCGCCCAGACCAGGCGTCCGGCATTCGTCCTGATCGGCATGTCGTCTGATCGCAGCATGAAGCGGTCCCGTGACTCGACTGGCGTGACTCCCCTCTACTATATGGCACGAAGGGCCGAATTCGGCCCCCTCTTCGTCGGGATCGGTTCCTGAAGATTCGAGGGTCCGGCCCTTCAGATCCCCTCTTGGGCCACCCTCTTCCCGTGATGCCTTCCCCGAATCCAGATTCCCCCGAGTTTTCGGATGACCGCCGAGCGGACGCGACCCACCCCGCAGGCCCCGGAGGCAGGTTTGATTTCATCGGAGATCTGCACGGACACGCATCCAAGCTCGATGCTCTGCTGGAACGGCTCGGTTACGAGTGGCTCGACGGGATCCCCAGGCACCGCGATCGGACCACGGTCTTTCTCGGCGACTACGTTGATCGGGGGCCGGAGATCCGGCGCACGCTCGAGACCGTTCGGAGCATGGTCGATCGAGGCGACGCCGTCGCCCTGATGGGGAACCATGAATACAACGCGATCGCCTGGTTCACCCCCCGTCCGGATCGACCGGAAGAACCGTGCCGACGCCACACGCCGATTCGGCGAGAACTGATCGCTCCAACGCTCTTGTCACTCGGCGAAGACGCCCTGGAATGGATCGACTGGATGCGAGGGCTTCCGCTGTGGTTCGAGGCCAACGGAGCTCGTGCCGTTCACGCCACCTGGGACCAACCATCGATCGACTTCCTTGATCACATGCTCGCCGAAACGAGCGGCGTTCTGACCGAACCTTTGATGCAAGCCACCTGCAAGCCAGGCTCATCCGAGTTCAAGGCCATTGAACAGGTCTTGAAGGGCCGAGAGATCCCTCTTCCCGAAGGGCTCGTCCTCACGGATCCCGAAGGCTCACCCCGCCACCATATTCGCGCAAGGTGGTTCGAGTCTCCGCACGGCAAGACCTATCGAGAGCATGCCCTCACTCGTGACGACTCGTTTCCGGACGTCGCCATTGCGCCGGAAGCCATCAACCCCGATTCGCGGCAGTACGGGCCGGACGAACCACCCGTCTTCGTCGGGCACTATTGGATGCAGGGATCGAAGCCCACCCGCCTGGCGCCGAATGTGGCCTGCCTGGACTGGTCGGTGGCCCGGGGTGGCCCCCTCGTGGCCTATCGCTTCGACGGTGAGACAGAGGTCGACGACGCTCGGTTCGTCGCCGTCTGATCAACCTATTTTCGTGATTTCCGGACCAGACGGTTCAGTCGTTGCAATCGGTACCCGATGCCACAGGAGACATGCGAACACCGCATGGGCTTCCGAGTTCTCAACCAAGGCCATTCCATGGAAATCACCCTGATCACCAGCATCGCCGGCATGCTCGCCGCGATCGCCACCCTTGCCATCACGCTGCACCACTGGCACCGTCGGTACTCAACCCAGACTGCTGAGCTGGAACGACTGCGAGCCGGACGCAAGCATCTGGCAAGCAAGTGGGTCCACCAACTTCGCCAGGCTCGACTCTATTCCGCGCTCGAAGAGGAATTCTGCGGCCGACTCTCGGAGCATGAAGGCGCGGCACCGGTGACCATCAAGAAGCAGGTCCGCCGAGCGGTGGAACTGAAGCTCGGCGATGGAACCACCCATGACCACCGTGTCACGAAGGAGTCCGGAATCGATGACCAACTCCAGACGGTCCGTGACATGGGATTCATGATCAACGGTGAGATCGTCACCGAGATCACGCAGTCCGAGTACGCCGGATCCCAGCTCACCGCGGCCTGAAAGAGGAATCGAATTCATGAACAGCACGCTTCAAACCGTTCTTCTTCTCGCCGCCGTCATCGGCGGTCTCAGCGGCTGGGCCGCCATCGCCGCCTGGTGGTACCGCGAACGGACGAAGACCGTCCGCGCCATCAAGGAACTGCGGCGGACGAACACCCGGCTGCAGAAGGCCGTGGTGTTCACGCTGGACAAGTGGCGGGACCAGGTCGAGCACAATCAGCTTTTTCTGGCGATCGAGCAGGAGTATGCCGAACGACTCGCACGCGAAGCGGGCGTCTCCCCTCAATCCGTGAAATCCACCATGAGGGCGTCGGTCGAGCAAGCCGCCAGACAGGGCGACCCGCTCAAGACCGATCCCGAGAATGCGTCGCGCGTACGCCATCAGATCGCGGCGATCGAAGACGTCGAACGATTCGTCGAGACCGGCGAAGGAACACTTGCCGAATTCGAGATCAGCGACGCCTTTCGAAACGCGGCGTGAATATCCGTATCGGCTTCGTCGCTGATCTCGTCGTGTTCCCACCGCGCAAACGAAACCGGCCCGACGTGATCGATCGATCACGT
>NHBO02000041.1 GCA_002167845.2 Phycisphaera sp. TMED9
GGCATGCCGGTGGTGTTCGACGTCCTCTGCCACGAGATCAAGGGTCTCGGCATGAACATCTCTCTGGAGAAGGAACAGGAGGAGACGGGCTCGGTCCTCTGACCAAGGCTCGCACTCTGATCGTCCCTTTCTTCGATTTGCAGAAACCCCGCCCGCGGGAGCACGACCGAAATGTCTGAAAACGTCTTTGATCGCGTCAACGACTACGGCTCGGTGAAGATCACCCTTGCCAGCCCCAATGACATCCGTAGTTGGAGTTTCGGAGAGGTCAAGCGCCCCGAGACCATCAACTACCGAACCTACCGTCCCGAGAAGGACGGCCTGTTCTGCGAACGCATCTTCGGTCCCGAACGGGATTACGAATGTGCGTGCGGCAAATACAAGGGCACCAAGTACAAGGGCATCATCTGCGACCGCTGCGGCGTGAAGGTGACCCACTCCCGGGTTCGCCGAAAGCGAATGGGCCACATCAACCTGGCCGCCCCGATCGTCCACATCTGGTTCTTCAAGGCCATGCCTTCCCGGCTCGGGAATCTGCTGGACATGAAGACGGGTGATCTCGAGAAGATCATCTACTTCCAGGACTACGTGGTCACCGACGCCGGCGACACCGAGTTGACCACCCGACAGGTCCTCACCGAAGACGAGTACCGCGAAGCCCGCGAGAAGTTCGGTGCCAGCGCNTTCACCGCCATGATGGGCGCCGAAGCGGTNCGCGAGCTTCTCGACCAGCTCGACCTCACCGAACTCGCCTTCGAACTCCGNGATGGTCTGGCCAACACTCGAAGCAAGCAGAAGAAGAAGGACCTTTCCAAGCGACTCAAGCTCGTGGAGCAGATCCGCGGCTCCGAGAACGACCCGACCTGGATGGTTCTCGACGTGGTCCCAGTCATCCCGCCGGACCTTCGTCCGCTGGTGCTCCTGGAGAGCGGCAACTTCGCGACCAGCGACCTCAACGATCTCTACCGCCGAATCATCAACCGGAACAACCGGCTCAAGAAGCTGATGGACCTCAACGCCCCCGAGGTCATCATTCGCAACGAAAAGCGGATGCTCCAGCAGGCCGTCGACGCACTGTTCGACAACGGCCGATGCCGTCGCCCCGTTCTGGGCTCGTCCAACCGTCCGCTCAAGTCGATCACCGACATGATCAAGGGCAAGCAGGGCCGGTTCCGCGAGAACCTTCTCGGCAAGCGAGTCGACTACTCCGCTCGTTCGGTGATCGTCGTCGGTCCGGAGCTCAAGCTCTGGCAGTGCGGCCTTCCCAAGAAGATCGCCCTCGAACTCTTCCAGCCCTTCATCATCCGCAAGCTCAAGCAGCATGGCTACGCGGACACGATCAAGAGCGCGAAGCGAATGCTCGAACGCCGTGACCCGGAAGTCTGGGACATTCTCGAGCAGGTGATCCGCAACCATCCCGTGCTCCTCAACCGCGCCCCCACCCTTCACCGGATGGGTATCCAGGCCTTCGAGCCGGTGCTGGTCGAAGGCAACGCGATCAAGATCCATCCGCTCGTCTGCACCGGCTACAACGCCGACTTCGACGGCGACCAGATGGCGGTCCACCTTCCGCTCTCACTCGAAGCCCAGACCGAAGCCCACGTGCTGATGCTTTCGTTGCACAACGTCTTCAGTCCCGCCAACGGCAACCCCATCGTCAGTCCCTCGCAGGACATCGTGATGGGCGTCGCCTTCCTCACCGAGGAGAACGGCGACGAAGCGACCCGGAAGCTCGACGACCTTCGCGTCTTCAAGGACGAGATGGAAGCGATGCTCGCCTTCGAATTCGGAGAGATCCGGATCCATGAGCACATCCAGGTCCGTCTCAAGGACTTCGTGAGCATGACCAACTCTGAAAAGGGTCAGGTCGAAGCGATGCCGGCGAACCGGCGCATCCGAACCACCGTCGGGCGGATTCTCTTCAACGAGATCCTTCCCGAGCGATCGAAGATGCCCTACTACAACTGCTTCCTCGGGAAGAAGGGTTGTGCCCGGGTCATCGACGAGACGTTCGAACGGCTCGGCAAGGCGCCGACCATCGACCTTCTCGATGCGATGAAGGAAGTCGGCTTCAAGCATTCGACCACGTCGGGCCTCTCCTTCGGCGTCAACGACCTTCGAATCCCGGTCGAGAAGGCCGCTCTTCTCGACGGCGCCCAGAAGATCGTGGACCGGATCGAAAAGCAGTACCAGAGCGGTGCGATCACCGAGCGAGAGCGGCACAACGCCCTTCTCGACATCTGGGCGACCTGCCGCAAGGATCTGACCGACAAGTTGATCCACGCCCTCAAGGAAGATCGCCGTGACCCGGTGACCCATGAAGAGACGTCGATCGAGAAGAAGAGCGGCAACCGCTACCTCAACCCCGTCTATCTGTTCATGAACTCGGGAGCTCGAGGTAACAACAGCCAGATGCAGCAGCTCGCCGGCATGCGAGGCCTCATGGCCAAGCCCAGCGGCGAGATCATCGAGACGCCGATCCGAGCGAACTTCCGCGAAGGCCTCAACGTCCTCGAGTACTTCTCGTCGACTCACGGTGCTCGAAAGGGACTGGCCGATACCGCACTCAAGACGGCGGACTCGGGCTACCTGACTCGGAAGCTCTGCGACGTGGCACAGTCCGTGGTGGTCATCGAAGNCGACTGCGGAACCACCCAGGGCATNGCGAANCGNGCCATCTTCAAGGGNGAGGAAGTCGANGTTCCGCTCGAAGACCAGATCATCGGTCGAACGAGCATGATGGATATTCGAGANCCTCTCCTCGACAAGCTGATCGTGAAGAAGGACCAGATCATCGATGACGTCGCCGCGAAGCGGATCGACGAACTCGGGATTCCTTCCGTCCACGTGCGAAGCCCCCTCACCTGCTTCACGCCTCGCGGGGTGTGCGCGACCTGTTACGGACGTGACCTCTCGACCGGACAGCCCGTCGAACGAGGACTCGCGGTCGGAATCATCGCCGCACAGTCGATCGGCGAGCCGGGCACCCAGCTCACCATGCGAACGTTCCATACGGGTGGTACGGCGACTCGATCGCTGGCCGAGACGAGCTGGTCGGCTCCGGCCGGCGGCTTCATCAACCTCGTGGACTGCAACGCGGTCGAAGTGGCCGAAGAAGACGGATCGACCAAGCTGGTGGCGCTCAAGCGAAACGGCGAAGTCCATCTCGTCGACGACAAGGGTCGCGAAATCGACAAGTTCAAGGTTCCCTACGGTGCGACACTCCGTCACCCCGAGGGTGCGAAGGTCTCCAAGGGCGCCACGATCGTCGAGTGGAACCCTCACATGAGCCCGATTCTCGCCGAGAAGAGCGGTATCGTCCGGTTCGAAAACCTCGTCGAAGACCAGTCGTACAAGGTCGAGAAGACCAAGGCCGGCAAGGTCGAGCGGATCGTCACCTCGCATACCGGAGACCGAACGCCGCAGATCAAGATCGTGGACGAGAAGGAAGACACCACGCTCGACTTCCACCACCTTCCTGCGAACGCTCGAATCGAAGTCGNGGACGGCGACCCGATCGTGATCGGAAAGATGCTGGCACGTGTGCCCAAGGGCGCCAGTCGTTCCGCCGACATCGTCGGTGGTCTTCCCCGCGTCACCGAGATCTTCGAAGCACGGATCCCCAAGGACCCCGCCGTCATGGCGGAGATCTCCGGACGTGTGGAACTGGATCCCGACAAGCGCAAGGGCAAGATGGCGATTCTCATCCATCCCGAAGGCGATCTCGACCCGGTCCCCCACTACGCGCCGCAGGGTACCGCCCTCCTGGTGCATACCAATGACCATGTCGAAGCCGGCGATCGTCTCACCGACGGACCGTTGGTGCCTGCCGACATCCTCAAGATCAAGGGTGAAGACGAACTCCACCTCTACATGCTCGACGAGGTCCAGAACGTCTATCGAGCCCAGGGCGTGCCGATCTCCGACAAGCACATCGAAGTGATCCTTCGTCAGATGCTCGGCAAGGTGAAGATCACCGAGCCGGGTGACAGTGATCTGCTTCCCAACGATGTGGTGGACAAGTGGCAGCACCGCGAGTGGAACAACAAGCTCAGCGACATGATGCGGATCGAGGATCCGGGCGACACCGACCTTCCGGTCGGGGCCATGGTGCTCAAGTCCGAGATCAAGGAAGCCAACGACAAGGCCAAGGAAGACGAAAAGGCGATCGCCAAGACCAAGAAGCCCAAGCCGGTCAAGGCACAGCCGCTTCTTCTGGGCATCACCAAGGCTTCTCTCCAGGCCGAGTCCTTCCTCTCTGGAGCGAGTTTCCAGGAGACCACCAAGGTGCTGACCGAAGCATCCCTGAAGGGCGCGGTCGACACGCTCCGAGGTCTCAAGGAAAACGTCCTGCTCGGACACCTCATCCCGGCCGGTACCGGATTCCACGAATACACCCGCATGCAGGTCAAGCGGCTCGTGGACGAGCCGGAGATCAACCTCGCCGCCGAGATGCAGATGCGGCAGGAAGCGGCGAGAGCGGCAGAGGACGCCGGCGCGGAACGCCGCGATGCGGTGGTCGAAGTGCTGACTCCCGAGAAGCTTCAGGAGACCGGCGTCGGCGAGGAATGATCCTCACCACCCACCTTTATTGATTCACGCGGGGAACGACCAGCCGGTCGTTCCCCGCGTTTTTCTTGACCCGTGAAGGTTTCGATGCCTCCCGCCTTCGGATGACCCCCCCGACGGCGTCCATGAAGAAGGCTCGAGGCCAAGACGTCAGCCGCTCACGCGACCAGACCGGGCTCCGCTCCGAGAACGTCTTGGAGCATCGCTCGCCACTCACCATAGACGTATTCGATTTCATGTTCGTCATGGATCGCCCGGATCCGCTGGTGCGCCTCTTCCGCGAGCCGAGGCACGATCTCACCCGCCCGTGGATCGCAGAAGTAGACCCGGCATCCGGTGGGACGCCCCGCCCGAGCGGTGCAGAGCCGGCCGTCCTGCCAGGGACACCCTCCCTGCTCGAGCGCGGATGCGACATCCTCGGCGGTGATCCCTCGTCCCTCGTTTTCGCAGATGGCCACGCAACGAGCGACTTCGAGCCCGCTGGCGTAAAGCCGATGTCCGTGCGCCTCGAATCGACAGCAGTTGCCACTGGCAAGACAGATCGGCCCGACGCTCCGGATCGCCTCCGCGATCTCCGTGTGAACCGTTTCGATCGCCATGGCGACGTCCGCGCGACCAGCCGCCTCGAACCACGAACGGACCACGCTGGAAGGCGTCGCGGTCACCAGGGTTTTCCTTCGGAGTCGCGCTGTTCCTGAAGTCGAGCGACGATGTGCTCGACCGTGAAGAGCTGGCCGTTTCCCATTCCCGGACACGGCGTGTTCTTCTTGGTTCGATTCCAGGCACGCTCGTTTCGAACCACCTCGGGCCAGAACGGCCAGGTCCGGCACTGGGTGGGTCTGGCTTCGTAGAGACCACAGACCGCCTTGCCGGGGATCTTCTCTCGATCGAGAAAGACGCAGTCGAAGCCATGCACGGTGTCGGTCTCGTTCAAGGATCGGTGCCCGTCGATCATCCTCGTGTACCGAACGAGGAACTCCGGATACTCCATGCCGACGTGCGCGGCCATGGCCCGACCTTCGTCGTCATCGAACCAGACGGCACCTTCGCCGCCCGTACAGCAGTTTCCGCAGCAGGTGCACTCGAACCGCAGACCGTCCTCCATCCAGGTGGCGGATCCGTCCGGTGCCTTGTCGCTCTTCCCTGAGTTCTCTGCCATTCGATCGTTCTTCCTTCGGTGACTTCACGCTCGACGGCCCGGCTCAGTTCGAGAGACGGCCGCCCGGGGTGCCCCAGTCGCTTCCGGGGGACGGAGGCTTTCCGTCGGGCCCGTCACCTTCGCCCCATTCATCGATGATGATCGAATGGACTTCAGTCCGACTTCTTCGAGGTTCGAGGTCGGCCAGTTCGTCCGGCCGCTCGTCGTGCGCGACTCGTTCGATCGAGTACATCGCGGACATGATCCACTCGCCCCCACCTTCCACGGAAGCCTCGATCAGCTCCTCCGCTTCATCAAGACTCCGGGCGGTGACCCAGACCGAGATGTAGGCGCCGCCACTTCTTGGTTCCGCGGGATCGGCCATCGCGATCGCGTGCCAAAGGGTGTACCCGAGCTCGCGTCCGCCGTCATCGATGTTCGAGCTCGGATCGACGTCGAGTTGGAGCCCCCAGTCGGCACGCAGTTGGAGGAGCAGTTCATCGAGGTCCGGCGAGTGTTCGTCTTCCATCACGAGAATCTCCCGCATCCGATACGGGGGATCGATCTCGTCGAACGCGTCCTCCAGCCAGATGCGTGAGACCTGTGACAGTCCATGCTTCTCGAGCTTGGCTTCGACGTCCTCTCGAAGGTCCGTCTGGCAATGGATGGTGATCGTCTTCCATGCATCGAGGAAAACCTCGAAATAGGGTTCCTCGGAGGTGGCGCCGACCCCGAGCGAAACCTCCTCCAGAAGGATCGGCTCGAAGTCGTCCCAGGTCCGAACGAAGTCGTCGATGAAGATCGGCTCACCCGCGAGATAGACGTCGATCGATCGATAGGCATCGACCGACCCGATCTCGACGGCTGGAGAGACCTCCCCGGGAAGCATCTCGAAGAGCTCGTGGACGAGATCCCGGAGACCCTCATGGCTGATCGCCACCTGGAAGGCATAGGTATCGGGCTCCGCACCCTCGCTCGGCACATAGTCGACGAGGTATCCCGGCAGCGGCGGCGGAGCATCGAGCCGCGCGACACCAAGCGGGAAGGCATAACCGTCCACCACCACTCGCTCAAGATCCGATCGAAGTCTGAAGTCCCGCATCTCCCCCATTCTATCCGTGAGAGCTCCGACGACGCTGGCCGATCCTCTCGGGCGATCCAAGGTATATTTCGGCGACGGTGATCCACCCGGATTCCCGAGAATCGAAGATCAGGAGTCCGTATCGCATGAGCGAACGCGCCCATTGGGGTTCCAGAACAGGCTTCATCCTCGCCGCCGCAGGTTCGGCGGTCGGCCTGGGGAACATCTGGAAATTCCCGTACATCACCGGTACCAATGGCGGCGGCTGGTTCGTTCTGATCTACCTCGCCTGCATCCTGCTCGTCGGGCTCCCCATCCTCGCCGCCGAAATCATGATCGGCCGGGCTGCACAGGCCCAACCCGTGGTCGCCTTCGAGCGATTGAAGGGCAAGCCGACCGGCTGGTCCCTGATCGGCTGGATGGGCGTGATCGGCGCCTTCCTGATCCTCAGTTTCTACATCGTGGTCGCGGGGTGGTCGATGGACTACACCGTGAAACATCTCGTCGACTTCGGCAAGCCGATCCGCGAACAGGCGGTGGCGGAAAGCCGGGTCTACGAAGCGACCACCTCGACGGAGGCCATGCGGGATTCCCTGATCGCAGGGCGAGCGAACCGGATCGCGGATCCTCGCATCGATGCGATCGAGGCTCGAGTCGCCCCGAGCGTGTGGAAGTTGAACGCCGAGTTCGAATCCGCGATGGCTGCCACCACCAGCTCCGATGTTCCCGATCCGGTCCGTCGCGCCCGCCTCCTCGGCGACCCCCGGGTCCAGGCCGCGGTCTCGACGGTGGAATCCCTCTCCGCCGAAATGGACGACGTCCGCGCGGCCGCGAATCAAACCGCGACGGAGGAGTTCGCCGACCTCGACGAAGCATCCGTTCGACGCCAGGGCGTTGACCAGTTCCGACGAGGATTGATCGGCGACCGAATGGGAGCGCTCTTCGGCGGTCTCGCCACCGATGGATGGACGAGCATGTTCTGGGCTGGGATCTTCATGTTCCTGACGGTCGCGGTGGTCGCGACCGGTATCGGGAAAGGCATCGAATCCGCCTGCAAGGTGCTCATGCCGATCCTCATCGTGATGATCCTGGGCATGGTCGCGTTCGCCGCCACCCTTCCCGGCTTCGCAGAAGGAATATCCTTCGTCTTCAAGCCTGATGCGTCGGCACTCAAGCCGTCGGGGGTGCTCGAAGCCCTCGGCCATGCCTTCTTCACGCTTTCCCTCGGCATGGGCGCCCTGATCACCTACGGGTCGTATCAGAAGCGTGGCACCCCCCTCTTCGGACAGGCCGTCTGGATCGGCGGGCTCGACACCGGTATCGCGCTGCTGGCCTGCATGATGATGTTCCCGATCGTGTTCAGTTTCGGACAGGATCCGGGTTCGGGACCGGGACTCGTCTTCATCTCGATGCCGCTCGCCTTCGCCGAGATGGGCTCCGGTGGCATTCTGCTCGGCGCCGTGTTCTTCTTCCTGCTCACCGTCGCCGCGCTCACCAGCGCCATCTCCCTTCTCGAAGTCGCCGCCAGCTATCTCATCGACCGCTGGAACTGGTCCCGCCCGCGGGCCGTCATCTCCATCGGCGTGTTGATCTTCGGGATCGGCACCCTGGTCGCCTTCAGCATGTCCGACGGGTTCTTCCTCGCCTCGTGGACCCCCGGCTTCGGCATGAGCCTGTTCGACACCTTCGACTTCGTGGCGAGCAACTGGCTTCTTCCGCTGGGTGGTCTGCTGATCGCCGTCTATGCGGGCTGGTTCCTTCCCCGGAAATTCCGCGACGCGGAACTCGCCAGTCATTCGAAGGCGACGATCGGCATCTGGCTGCTGCTCGTCCGTTTCGTCGCACCCGCGATGGTCCTGCTCGTGCTGGCCCAGAAGATCGGCCTCTACGACGCCAACGAACTTCTCTATTCGATCTGGAACTGATCCCCACCCGCCGCCCCCCGCGGCCCGGAGCCTCCCTGCATGCAACCCTTTCTCGACAGCATGAACGAGTTCATCGGCGCGATCAACGGCGTCATCTGGGCCGACTGGGTCCTTTACGTCGTCCTCGGCGTCGGCGTCCTCTTCACGCTGTGGTCCGGTTTCTGCCAGTACCGGGCGCTGGTGCACGGCACCGCGGTGACTGCGGGCAAGTTCGACGACAAGGACGACCCGGGCGCGATCAACCACTTCCAGGCCCTGTCCGCGGCGCTGTCCGCGACGGTCGGGCTCGGCAACATCGGTGGCGTCGCGGTCGCGATCGCCCTCGGCGGACCGGGTGCGGTCTTCTGGATGTGGATGGTCGGACTTGCGGGCATGGCCCTGAAGACGACCTCCGTGACCCTCTCCATGATCTATCGGGACGTGAGCGACCCGGACAACCCCAAGGGTGGTCCGATGTACGTCGCGAAGCGGGCCTTCGCCGACTGGGGCCTCGCCCCGCTGGGCATGATCGTCGGCGTGATCTTCTGCATCACCCTGCTGATTTCGGCGATCACCGGCGGGAACATGTTCCAGGCCTGGAACGTCGGGGTCCAGACCGAGGAAGCCCTCGGAATTCCGGCGATCGGCGTGGGGATCATCCTGGCCATCGTGGTCGGTGCGGTGATCATCGGCGGTATCAAGCGGATCGGCCACGTCGCGGGCATCCTGGTCCCGTTCATGTGCGTGCTCTACCTGCTGGCCGGTGGCGTCGTCCTGCTGATGAACATCGACACCATCCCTTCGATCCTCGGCCTGATCGTCCAGAGCGCCTTCAGCCCGACCGATGCCGGCGGCGCGTTCATCGGCGGCACGGCCGGATACGCGTTCCTCTGGGGCATGAAGCGTGCCCTGTTCTCGAGCGAAGCCGGACAGGGATCCTCCCCCATCGCCCACAGTGCGGCGAAGACCAAGGAACCCGTCCGGGAAGCGGTCGTCGCCGGCCTCGAGCCGTTCATCGACACGATCATCGTGTGCACCCTGACCGCGCTGGTCATCCTCTCCACCGGCGCGTGGGACCGTGGTGCGACCGGCGAAGCGACACTCGCCGCGACCCCGGCGGTCACCCAGTCCGACGCGGGCTGGAACATCGGCGCCTTCGGCGACGCGGACCCGGACGATGACGACGACGCGGAGACCTGGTACGTCCCGCTCCCCGGGAAGCACAAGGCGGCGAAGGCGACCACCGGAAAGGACTGGGGAATCGGCGACACGGTCTTCATGATCGCCGAGACCGACCAGCTCGACGACGACACCGGTTCCAAGCGGGTCCGGGTCTACGGCGAGGTCGACGAACTCCAGAACGGCGGCTTCGTCGCGATCTTCGAGGAAGGCTCGATCACCAGCGACGCCCCGCCCACCTTCCTCGACAACGAGATGTACAAGGACTATCCGGGCGCGACGCTCACCGCCCACGCCTTCGACCGGGCGATCCCGGGGCTGGGGACCTGGTTGATCCTCATCGCCTCCTGGCTCTTCGCGATCTCGACCATGATCTCCTGGAGCTACTACGGCGAACAGGGCATGGTCTTCATGCTCGGCAAGGGAAGCGTGCTTCCGTACAAGATCTTCTACTGCCTGATGATCATCGTCTCCACGCTCCCGATCATCACCAGCGACAAGGAGCTGGACAACTTCACCGCCCTCGGCACCGGCGTCATGCTCTGGGCCAACATCCCGATCATGCTGGTCTTCGGCGGCATCGCGATGAAGGCGTATCACGACTACGGCCGTCGACTGCGCTCCGGCGAGTTCCATTCGCACAAGGCCCGGTCCTTCACGGACATGACCGAAGAATGAGTCGTTCGGATCCGTCCCTCGGACGTTCGACGTCCCTGTCCATCTCCGCCGCGACCGTGGCCGACGCCGCGGTCGCGGCGGTCTGCGCTGATGCAGACGCCCGTGACCTCGCCCAGGAAGTTCGTGGCGTCGACAGCCTCGACGAGCGGGCATTGCAGCAGATGCTCGAGACCGCCTTCAGCGCCGCCGGCCTCCATCCCCTGCGGGAGATCCGTCTTCCCAAGCGTGCCGACGAGCCGGTCCGGTCGGCCGGCTCGCGGTGCGACTTCGTCCTGCGACCGATGGACCACCCGCTCGGGCATGACGCGGAGGCGCTCTTGGCCTGCGAAGAACCACCGTCGCTCTTCGACGATCCGGATGCGCCATCTCCGCCACCGGCGCTGGAGCCGGAGGAGGTCTTCTGGCTGGAACTCAAGACCGGTTCGGCATGTCGCGATGCCCGGGACGCTGGCGATCTCGCCTCGCTTCCCAAACGCGTCAAGATCGATCTCGCCCGGCTTGCCCACGACGACGCCATTCATCACGCCGCGGTCCTGGTGATCGCGTTCGGCATCGACGAGCCGTCCTTGGTGGCTCAAGCGATCGCCCTCGATCACCACGCGGCCTCCGACGGCCTGCCGACCCAGGGAGTGGTGGTTCGCACCGCCCCCATCAGTGACCGGCACGGGAACGACACCGCTCTGGTCGCGGTGTATCCCGTCGGGCGGGTCTGAAGAGATCGAGTCCGACGCCGCCGCTCAGTGGTCGCGGTGAAGCACGTCGAGGATTCCGTCCGCCGCCTTGATCGCGGGATCATGCCCGTCGAACATCGCGCGAACCCCTTCGAGTCGAGTCTTCATCGCGGCGAGTGCGGCGGGATCGTCCAACAACGGCAATGCCGTTTCGACGATCGGCGTCGCACCGCGTCGCTGATCGTAAGGCACGAACTCGGGCACCACTTCCCTGCCGGCCACGATGTTGGGCAGCAGTTTGAACGGGATCCGCAGCATGGTCCGCGCCACCAAGGTCTGCCATCGCGGGATCGCGTAGCTTCCGATCATCGGGCAGACATGCCGTGCCAGGTCGAGACTGACGGTGCCGCTCGTGGCCAGAGCCAGGTCAGCCCATGAGATCGCGGCGTCGAGTCGACCCCGTTCGAGGGTGACCGCGGGAGGAAGTGGATCGAATCGTTCACGAATGGCGGCTTCGACTCGTTCATTGGCCGCGAGGATCACGGAGACCGCCTCGGGATGCCGCGCACGAATCTCGGCGAAGGCCTCGAGTTGATGGACCAGATTTCCCTTGATCTCGCCACTCCGACTGCCCGGGAGGATCAGGATCTTCGGAGTTCCTTGCGGAAGGCTCCGTCGTTCGATCGCCAGCGCATCCTCGTCCAGTGATCTCGCCATGACCGGATGACCGATGAACGTCGCCGCGAGGCCCTTGTCCCGGAACCAGGCCTCTTCAAAGGGCAGGTTGCAGAGGACGTGATCACTCCAGCGTTGGAGCTTGCGGACCCGCCAATGCCCCCACGCCCAGACCTTCGGTGCGATCAGATGCACGGTCCGGGCCCCGTGTCCTCGAAGCCGCTTGCAGATTGGAAAGTTCGCGGAGGGGCTGTCGATCGGCACGTGGAGATCAACGCCGTTGGTGACCGCCCACGCATCGATCCGATCGATGGTCCGCTTCATCTCGAACACCTTGAGAAAACCGGCGAGCCCCATCACGCCGTCTTCGCTCGTTCGCTCGATGATCTCCGCCCCGGCCTCCTCCATGCGCGGACCTCCCCAGGCGGCGAGCCGAAGGCCCGGTTCCCGTGCCCGCAGGGCTCGGATCACCGGCGCAGCCTGTGCGTCCGCACTGGGCTCGAACGCCGTGAAGAGAATCGTCTGCCGGGATTCCGGGGCATCGGGGATCGCGGAGAGATCGGTCATCGAAGGCAGGATACCCAGATCGCCTCCCGACCCCCACCGGACGACTCGGAGGTCCGGTACCATCTCGGATTCACCTCGATTCCGAAGCACCTGACCAAGGTTTCACCGCCCATGCTCAAGCGAACCCACCTCTGCAACGACCTCCGGAAGACCGACGACGGATCCACCGTCGTGCTCGCCGGCTGGGTCAACACCTATCGCGAACACTCCAAGTCCCTGGTCTTCATCGACCTGCGAGATCGCCACGGACTGACCCAGATCGTCTTCGACGTGGCCGACTCGCCTTCCGAGATCGTCGAACTCGCCCAGGGCCTTCGCCGCGAGGACGTCATTGCGATTCGTGGCACGGTCCGCGTCCGGGGTGGCGGCGCCAACCCGAAGCTGGACACCGGAGAGATCGAAGTCCTCGCGACCGAGCTCGAAGTCCTGAACAAGGCCGAGACCCCGCCGATCCTTCCCGATGACCAGGAAGCCGAGAAGATGGGCGAAGAGGTTCGACTCCGAAACCGCTACATCGACCTGCGACGACCGAAGATGCAGCGCATCCTCGAGACGCGGTCGAAGGTCGCGCAGTTCACCCGCGCCTACTTCCATCAGCGGGACTTCCTCGAGATCGAAACACCGCTGCTCATCAAGTCGACGCCCGAAGGCGCCCGTGACTTCGTGGTCCCCAGCCGACTCGAAGCCGGCGCCTGGTACGCGCTTCCCCAGAGCCCGCAACTCTTCAAGCAGATTCTGATGATCGCCGGATGCGATCGCTACATCCAGATCCCCAAGTGTCTTCGCGACGAGGATCCTCGAGCCGACCGACAGGCCGAGTTCACCCAGATCGACCTCGAGATGAGTTTCATCGATCAGGAGGACGTGCTCGACACCATGGGCGACTTCGCAGTCCAGCTCTGGAAGGAGACGCTCGGCGTCGACATCGGCGAGATCCCGCGGATGACCTGGCACGAGTCGATGGAGACCTACGGCATCGACCGACCCGACCTGCGGTTCGGCCTTGAGATCTCCGACATCAGCGACCTGGCCGCGAAGACCGATTTCAAGGTCTTCCACGCAGCCCTCGAGAAGACCAGCCCCATGGGTTCCGGCGTCGTGAAGGCGTTCCGAGTCCCGGGCGGTGCCGAGAAACTGACTCGAAAGCTCACCGACGGCTATTCCGAATGGATCAAGACCTTCGGAGCCGGCGGGGTCCCGACCACCAAGTGCACCGGTGATGGATTCGAATCCGGCGTCGGACGATTCGTCGAACCCATCGCCGCGGAACTGATCGAGCGCCTCGGCTGCGAAGCCGGCGACACGATCTTCTTCACCGCCGACACCTGGGAGGTCGCCACCAAGTCGATCGGCGAATTGCGGATCAAAGTCGGCCGAGACCTCCAACTGGTCGACGAATCCGCCTGGAAATTCGTCTGGGTCGTCGACTTCCCGATGTTCGAACTCGACGAAGCATCCAACCGCTGGGTCGCGCTTCACCACCCCTTCACGGCGCCCAAGCCGGGCCAGGAAGGCCTGCTCGAGACCGACCCCGGCAACTGCATCAGCGCCGGATACGACCTCGTGGTGAACGGAAGCGAGATCGGAGGCGGATCGATCCGTATCCATCAACCCGAAGTACAGCAGAAGGTCTTCGATCTCATCGGGCTCACCCCGGAGGAAGCGGATGCGAAGTTCGGCTTCCTGCTCCGGGCCCTCAAGCACGGCGCCCCGCCGCACGGTGGGATTGCATTCGGTCTGGACCGGCTCGTGATGCACATCGTCGGTACCGACAACATTCGAGACGTCATCGCCTTCCCGAAGACGCAGTCGGGCGCCGATCTCATGATCGAGGCTCCGTCCGCGATCGACGACGCCCAGCTGGTCGAATTGAACGTGCGATCGACGATTCCCCCTCCGACCCCCTGACCGCACCGGTGGCGGTCACGAAGGGTGTCAGGCCGTCTCGGTCGCCCCGACGTCTTCGTCGTCATCCGGCGCCAGGCGGGTGATGATCCTGGCCCCCACCGCGTCACCGAGCACGTTGACCGTGGTTCGACACATGTCGAGAATTCGATCGACTCCGATGATCACGCCGATCGCCTCGAGCGGCAACGGCTGCACGCCTCTGCCGGCGAGACTGGTGTTCACCGCGGTCACCACGATCACCATCGTGACCAGACCCGCGCTGGGAATTCCGGCGGCGCCCACCGCCGCCAGAGTGGCGGTCACCACGACGATGACCAGCTCCCCGACCCCCAGATCGATCCCCCACAACTGGAACATGAACACCACGGCCACGGCCTCGTAGAGCGCCGTGCCGTCCATGTTGACGGTGGCTCCGAGGGGAAGGACGAAGTTCGAACTCCGCTTGCTGCAACCGCCTTCGTCGATCGCCGTCTCGATCGTGACCGGGAGGGTCGCCGAACTCGAATCGGTACCGAAGGCGGTCAGGAGCGCCTTGCGCATCTTGAAGATGAAGGCGTAGGGATTGGTTCGACCGAAGAGAACCAGCACCAGCGGAAGGGTGATGAACCCATGGATCGCGAGCCCGAGCAGCACCGTCGTCATATAACCGCCCATGGGACCGGCGATCGACCCAAGACCGATCTTCGCCACGGTACCGGTCACCAGCAGAAAGACGCCGATCGGCGTGAGCCAGAGCACCCAGAGCACCAACCGCATGACGCCGTCGAAGAGCGACTTGAACACCTTGATCGCCGGGACTCCCGCGGGCCCGCTCGCCGCCAGGGCGAGCCCCAGCAAGAGCGCGAAGACGATCACCCCGAGGGTGCGCCCGCCGGCGAGTTCGGCGAAGAAGTTGGTGGGAATGACCTGCTCGAGGATGTTCATCCAGGCGCCGCCAAGCCCCTTGTCGTTGGCAGTGCCCATGGCGGTCCGCAACCCGTCACTCGCCTGATACGCCGTGGCCCCGTCGCTCTGGAGACTGTTGATCGCCTCGGGAGACAAGCCGACGCCCGGCGCGAGCGACGTCACCAGCACGGCGCCCAGAATCACGGCCGCCAGCATGGTGCTGAAGTAATAGAGAAGCGTCGCCCCACCGATCAACCCGAGTCGGGATGGATCACCGATCGAGGTCACCCCGACGACCACCGAGAGAAACACCAGCGGAAGCACCAGAAGCATGAGCGGCCGGACCAGAATGATCTTGCCGACCTCCATCCACTGACCGCCGACGGCGGCGGGATCGCTCGAGGACACGTGAAGCCACTGGCCAAGAATCACCCCGGCCACGAGGCCGACCAGGATGAGTACGGTGATGAGTCCGTCTTTTCGCATGAGCGGAGGGTAGGGAAAACCGCCGAGTCAGGTGGCTCGACGGCCCCGATCCGGCAGGAATCCGCGCCGAAAGGAACCGAAACCAGTCCCCTCAGTGTCCGGCGAGCCAGCGTTCGGCGTCGATCGCCGCCCGACAACCCATGCCGGCGGCGGTGATCGCCTGTCGATAGACATGATCCGCGACATCCCCCGCGGCGAACACGCCTTCGAGGTTGGTCGCACTCGATCCACCATCGGGAAGCGACACGTATCCGCTGTCGTCGAAGGCGATTCCACTTTCCTTGAGGAACTCGGTGGCAGGAGCATGACCGATGGCCACGAAGAGCCCGTTGACGGGAAGCTCGGACCGGTCGCCCGTCACCGTGTCCTCGAGAACCAGGCCGGTGATGAAGTCCTCTCCGATCACATCGACCACGGTGCTGTTCCAGTGCATCTGGACGTTGTCCGCCGACAGCACCCGATCCTGCATGGTCTTCGACGCCCGCAGGGAATCTCGTCGATGGATGATGTGCACGGTCGAGGCGAACTTCGTGAGGTACGCCGCCTCCTCCATCGCGGTGTCACCACCGCCGACGACCGCGAGCGGCTTGTCGCGGAAGACCGGAAGCGCGCCATCGCAGACGGCGCAGGCGGAGACACCACCACCGTTGGTGGCGAGTCGCAGTTCGTTGTCGAGTCCGATCCAGTTCGCGGTGGCGCCGGTGGCGATGATCACCGACCTGGTCCGGACCGTCTCGCCATTGGACAGATGGAGGGCCATCGGACGTTCACCGAAGTCGCATCGCTCCACGTCGGCGCCCTTGACGCGGGTTCCGAATCGTTCCGCCTGCTTCTGGAACATCATCATCATCTCGGGGCCGGTCACTCCATCCGGAAAGCCGGGGTAGTTCTCGACCTCGGTCGTGAGCATCAGCTGACCGCCGGGAAGAACCGGGGCGGGATTCTGCTTGGGAACACCAACGATGCACAGTGGGTGAAGGTTGGCGCGAGCGGCATAGATCGCCGCCGTCCATCCGGCGGGGCCGGAACCGATGATCACCACATCTTCGACATCGTTCTCGCGAGTCGCATCACTCATTCCAGCGGTCTCCATTTCAAATTCTCGACGAGGGCGAGCTGACTTCAGTCGATCAGGTCCTGCTCACGGGCGAGCGCCCGCAACGGCGGCCAGACGATCATGTCACCGGTCATTCCATCGAGACTCGACTCTCGGAAGTTGGAGTCTTCCTTGTCGTCGCCGCGGGCGTAGACGATGCAGTCGGAGACGAAGATCCTGCCGTAGTCGGTCTCGACCGCGTCCTTTCGGCTCCCCAGGAAGTCGAACAACAGCCGGCCGTAACCCTTGTCGTAGGGATCGAAGTCGAACCGCTTGGGGATGAATCTCGCGTACGCCTTCTCACGGTCGTCCGGCCACTTGCCGAATTCGACGCGATAACCACAGAGCCCACAGCCGATGATGGTGCCGTTGATCTCGACCACCAGTTGATTGCGAGCGTTGAAGAGGGACTTCATGTCCGCGATCGACTCCGCAACGATGGCGTATCGCACTTCGTTGAGCCTGGAAAACTCGCTCGGGAGCGTTTGAATCGGGTCATACGGCTTGATCTTCCATCGTCGCCACCAGTCGTCGTAGACGTCGGTCAGCTTTTCCTGCGACGCCTCGAGACTTCCGTGAATCTCGGCGATCCGCTTCCATCGCTTGCTCGCGCCGAAGCGGGTGAGCGGGCTGCCCTGCGACTGGAGCGCTCCGAAGACCTCGGCCAGTCGTTCCGAATCCGGAGCGCCATTCTCCATGAAGACTTCTTCGAGGACCGCATCCACGACCAGACGGTCGCCTTCAGGCAGTTCCAGTCGCTTGAGCCGCTCGGTGTCGGAGATCTTCAGGAACGGGAGTTCCTTGGTGGCGATTCGACGATAGACATCGGCCGGAACGCGATCCACCGAGGTGTACATGACATCTCGCATCACGGACATCGCTTCGCCGAGAAGCCTCATCGCTTCCGACTTCTCTTCCAGCATCTGGCGATCACACAGGTGACGGAGGACTCGAGCGTTGGCGACGGCGACATCGAAGCCTTCGTCGTATTCGCCGGCTTCGATCCGCCGATTGAGTTCCGCAGCGGTCCAGGTCGCGAAGGCCCGGAAGGCCTTGAGGTATGGGAACGCGACCACCACTTCGCCCTCGGCTTCGAGATGGACGTCGGCCACGAGACCGGCTTCCTTGAACCGGGCATCGACGTTGTCCGCCCCATACGGAAGACCGATGATCACCTGGTCCGCGGCTTCCTTGAGCGCGTCGGCGACGGAGGCGTTGGAGGAAGCCCAGTCGCTCACCGCCTTCCAGTCCTTCATGCCGGTCCAGACGGTCGTCTGATTGAATCGATCCCCGATCTCCATCGGAGGATCCGTCATGTCGAGGTAGGCCTCGAAGAGTCCCTGCCATCCAGTGCTCTCTTCTCGAGCCTGTTTCCGAATGTTGTCATTCAGAGTCTTGGTCACCGACGTATCGGCGGCGGTCAGGGAACCGGTGAGGCAAAGGCCGGCGGTGAGTGAAACGAGCGAGCGGATCAACATGCGAACTCCCGAGAGGGGGTCATTCAGGCGAACGAAGCGGATGAGCCGGCCGAGGTCTCCCGAGGCGTCTCATCCGATGAACTTCGAAATGTATCAGATCAACCCCCTTCCGAGCACGTCAGGCCGACCCGTCGCCCCGCTACACTCTGCCATTCGACCGTCCCCGGAGATGTCAGAATGCCCCCAGAAACCCGCCCCTCGATGCCCGAGCGTGTCAACGTCCTCCTGATCGGGGGCGGCGGTCGCGAACATGCCCTTGCATGGCGGCTCCGACAGTCTCCCCGGCTCGGCCGCCTGTGGATCGATCCTGACTCCAATGCCGGGCTCCGGGCCATCGGGACTCCCTGCACCGAACCAATCTCGAAACCCGCGATGTTCCGACTGAATCGATGGTGCGACAAAGAGGAGATCGGCCTGGTGGTGATCGGCCCGGAGGCTCCATTGGCTGATGGCTGGGCGGATGATCTCGCCACCGAGACCCGACTGGTCTTTGGCCCCGGAAAGGCCGCGGCGCGGCTCGAAGCCGACAAGGCCTGGGCCAAGGAGATCATGCGATCCGCATCGGTTCCAACCGCGGAAGGCCGGATCTTCAAAGACCGAAGCCCCGCCATCGCGTATGCGATGAGTCGAGAGGAAGGATGCGTGGTCAAGGCCAGCGGGCTGGCTGCGGGCAAAGGCGTGATCGTCTGCCGCACCCCCGAAGAAGCCGTCGAGGCGGTTCAGATGATCATGGGTGATCCAGAACGACGAACTCAGGGCAGCTTCGGGGCTGCCGGGGACACCATCGTCATCGAGGAATTGCTCCAAGGTCAGGAGATGAGCGTCCTGGCACTGGTCGACGGCCGCTCGATCTGGGTGCTGGACCCCTGTCAGGATCACAAACAGGTCGGAGAGGGTGATATCGGCCCGAACACCGGCGGCATGGGCGCGTATTGCCCGACCCCCCTCGCCACGCCGGAAATGATGTCCCGGATCGAGCGGGACGTCCTGGTCCCGACGATCGACGGGCTCCGACGCGAGGGAATCACGTTCCGAGGAGTCCTCTACGCCGGATTGATGCTCACTTCGGGCGGCCCGAAGGTTCTGGAATACAACTGCCGGTTCGGCGACCCGGAATGCCAACCCCTGATGGCTCGGCTTCAGGGCGATCTCCTCGAGGTCCTCTGGGCCACTGCCGCCGGGCAGTTGGACTCGCTGGAATCAGGCCTGGGATCGGATCCCAGAACCGCCTGCTGCGTGGTCCTCTGCAGCGCCGGATACCCCGGTTCGATCACCAAGGGCCATGAAATCACGGGAATCGAGGCTGCTGAGGCAGAAGCCGGACCAGGCGAAGCCGTGATCGTCTTCCATTCGGGGACCTCGGTCGATGACCGAGACCGGGTGGTGACGGCGGGCGGCCGCGTGATCAGCGTGCCCGCTCTGGCCGCCGATCTCGCCGCCGCACAGGACCTCGCCAATCGGGCCGCCGCCAGAATCGAATTCGCGGGCGCCTTCTTCCGCCGTGACATCGGCAGCCGGGTGATGAATCCGATTTCGTGAACTTTCGAGCCTCTCGGGCATCTGAAAGAACGGAGATGGCGGACTGCCGTCGAATCTCCTCTGATCCCAGACCGCCCAAGATCCTGGGAGAGATCCGGAGAAGAGATCCGGAGAAGAGATCCATAAGTTCGGCCCTCAGGGGCATTGCGGGGCGGTTCCGGGTGAGGGTAGACTATTGTTTCGGGCTCCTCGCGCAGGATGCGCGGGAACCTCCCGATGACTGACCCGTATTTTTCCCGACAACCTCGCCCTCATCTGAGATCGTTGACGTAGTAGATGATGAGACCGCGAGTTTTCCGGGAGTGAGGCGGAGAGTTCCGCCAGCTCGTTTCGAGCACGAACTGATTTGGAGATCAGACGCATGATGCTGAGAACGTTCGCCGCACTGGGACTTGGATCCCTCGTCGCCGCATCGGCCATCGCGACCACAGGCCCCGCCTCGGTCGAAGCCAAGAAGACGCGAGCGACCGACGACACTCGACGCGTGATCATTGACACGGGGCTTGATTCGGCCGATCCGATCAGCCTTCCGATGATGACGGCGCGACCGATCATGAAGAACCCCGCCCGATCGGTCGAGGTTCGCCCAGTCGATCTGGTTCCCAAGAAACCCACGGCATCGCTCCGAATTCCGACCGATCCCAAGACCGGTGATTCTCTGGCGTCTGGAACGCTCACCATCAAGTTCCGCGATGACCTCAGGGCCAGATCCGGCATGGTCGCTGGCAATCGCGCGTTGAGCCTTGCGGGCCAGGATCTCTCGAGCGTGGACAACATCGTCGCCAAGTTCGGCGGAACCATTCGGCAGCTGATCATGCTGCCTCAGGACTCGATCGACCTGATCGAGCAGAAGGCCTTTGCACACAGCAACCGACGGCAACCCGACCTCGCATCCATGATGCGAATCGAATTCCCCGCCGGCACCGACGAAGGCCGAGTTCTCGCCGCAGCACGCGAATTGAACGAACGCCCGGAACTTCAATGGGTGACCATCGATCTCACCCTGAAGACGGCCGGTGGAGATCCCCCGCCGCAGGGATGCGATGCGATGAACGAAGTCATCTGCAACCGGCCCAACCCGAACGAAGATCCGGATGCATGCTGGGACGGAGACGATGCCACCGCTGCCCCGTTCCTGGGCGGCTGCAACCCCGCCCCGGGTGATGATGAAGCCGCTCGATACGGGTGTGCCGATGCCGCATGCTGCGAGCTGGTCTCGGGAATCAATGAGAATTGCAACGAAGAAGACTCCGGCGAAGGCTGGGACGTCTACTGCGCCGCGCTTGCCAACCTCTACTGCGTGGGATCGGTCTACACCAACGACAACCTCGCCCTTGCGTCACCGGATCGATACGACCCCTGCCTCTCGACCTATGACCCGGACGCCGCTCCGGATCAGGGGCCTGGCCTACCGACCCCCGTCGCAGGAGACGCGGAATCGATGCTGGTGTTCTCGAATGTCGCACCCTTCCTGCTCGGAACGTGCTTCGAGCCGCACCCCGCACCCGGATGTTCCATCCCGGCCTGCTGTGCGTCCATCTGCGAGAATGACCCCGCCTGCTGCAGTCTGGAATGGGACGCGAACTGTGTCGCCCTCACCGAGTTTTATGGAGACGTTTGCGAACCCGGTGAGGANTTCGGTCCGACGTCGCAGTTCACCGCCTCCGTCGANCCGGCCACCCTTCGAACCGTTGGCCAGCAGGCCTACACATCCCCCTTCAAGGTCGCTGACGACAATCTGATGGCAGGCATCTTCGACGGTGGCGGATACAACATCGCCGGCCTCGAAGATCTGTCCGGCAAGATCTGGCGTTCATACGGCAGCGGCGCCNCCAACGGCGGCGTCATCCCGAACCCCGACAAGGTGTGGATGTACGGTGCCGAGTACCAGGTCGTGATGCAGGATGACGTCACCCCCGAAGAGTGGGACAACGCGATTCAGATCCTCCCGGAATCCCCTGCCAATCCTCGCGGACCTGGAAACCCGTTCCCGAGCTTCGCATCGGATCCTTTCTTCGACTACTCGACCATTCGATTGATCGAGACCGGCGAACGAATCCAGGGTGCCGTGGTCGAGTTTGCGGCGTACGTCAATCACGAAGATCTGGATGTCATCTCGGAACCCAACCAGACCATCGTTCTGCTGGATGAGGCTTTCAACAACCACGGAACCGCATGCCTTGGCGTCATGGGCGCTGTCAACAATGACTACGGAGTCCGAGGTATCGCCTCCAGTGCCGAAATGTGGTTCTTCCCGACCGTGAGCGTGGAAGATGGAGCCCGGCTCGAAACCGCAATGGCGAGTGTCGTCCAATACCTCGAACCCGGCGCCGTGATCAACTACTCGATCGGCTTCGGCGGCGGCAACATGATCACCGCGTTGCCCGCGATCTACACATTGGTGAGAGCCGCAAGTGATGCCGGCCTCATCAGTTCCATCTCGGCCGGCAACGACTGTGTGCCGTGCAACGCTGAAGCGGGCGATGATTCCGGGTGCTTCATCGTGGGTGCCATCAATCCAGGCATGGAGGTCGGCGCTGCCGCCCCCCCTTGCAACACTGGTCGACGCCGGGCGAACTTCAGCAACTACACCGATGGCGGTGCAGAGGTCACCATCAATGCATGGGGCCTGGGTGGAGCGACGGTGGGATACGGTGAACTCTTCAATGGGAGTACGACTCAGGAGCCGAATGGAGACTTCTTCAGTCCACCCCGGGATCTGGATCCGCTCGAAGTGAACCGACTTCGCTCCTACACCGCGGGCTTCAATGGAACGAGCTTCGCCTCGCCCCAGAATGCCGGCGCTGCGATCTGGATGCAGGGGTTTGCCAAGATGTTCTTCGACACCACGCTCTCCGGGGAACAGCTTCGGGATCAGGTGTTGACCACTGGAACCGAGAACTGCACCACACTGGGACCGACCACGTTCGGAAGTCCCGACGCTTGTGATGGAGACTTTCAGCCCGACGAAGACCCGCATCCGATCGGGATCTATCCGAACCTGCCCGCCTGCGGCGTTCAGGTGATCACCCGGGTCGGCACCGGCTACAGCGGCAAGATCCGGGTCTACCACGGAACTCTGGTTCGCGGTGGCAGGCTCGCACTTGGCTTCGATGATGGCAACAAGATCGCGATCCGCTCCGACTTTGCGGGACAGGGTTCGGCGGAGGGCGGACTCGCCTACCTGGCAACAGGCCAGACCACCGATCTCGGCGTCATCTTCAGTACCGGCTGGGAGCCTTCCCAGGTCGAGAACGCCAACCTGGTGATCATCTCACAGGCAACGGCTGCGGTCGTCTTGGAAGTGCCTTGGATCAAGAACGTCTCGACCAACCGCTATCAGCCGCTCGGGGTCAGCGTGATGACGGCCGGCGAGAACCAGAACAACTATGACCTCGGGGCCACCTTCCCTGCATCGAACTTCTTCGAAGCCAACGGAGACGTCGATCTTCGGGTGTACACCGTCGGCCTCGGCTTCATCGGGGTTCCGAACTATGAGACGAAGTTCGAGGTGATCAACCTGGACGTGAACGACCCGAATCAACCAAACGATCCCTGATCCTCTGGGATTCTCAGATACCCAACCCTCGCCACCCCCTTCGGGATGGCGAGGGTTTTTCATTGGCGGCCTGGNGGCCGTCCAAGCGGCTGNANAAAGTGTCCAGTACTTTCAAGAATCTTTGAAAACATCCAACCTGGCTATCCGTAAAGGACTACCCTCCCTTCATGTCGACCGCCGCACCGACTCCCCGACNCCCCTCCCCCGATTCAGACGGGAGCCCTGCTGAGCACGTGCCGGCTGAGCGGATGAAGGAGACGCCGATCGCCGGTGCCCTGGCCAGCGAGATCGACGGACTCGAGCACAGCCGCGACACGTTCATCACCCACTGGGCCGAAATGGGCTCGAGTTGGGGTGTTCCTCGTTCGGTGGCTGAAGTTCACGCCCTGCTGTTCATCGAGGGCCGGGCGATGTGCGCCGATGAGATCATGGATCGACTCCAGGTCAGCCGTGGAAGCGTCTCGATGACGCTCCGCACGCTCGCAGACTGGGGAATCGTGACCAAGACCCGCCAACGAGGAGATCGCAAGGAATACTTCGAAGCAGAGCAGGATGTCTGGAATCTCCTGAGCCTCATCGTGCGAGCCCGGAAACGTCGAGAGCTGGAGCCACTTCTGGCGGCACTGGACGACACCAGACAGGCCGCCAACATCGACTCCACCGCAGACACGGCCGAATTGAAGGCCCATCTCGCCCGACTCGACTCCATGCACGACGCGCTCCGTCGCCTGGACCGCCTCAGCGACCAATTCATCGGCCGTGGCGGCAAGGGTCTCGATGTCGCCGTCCGCCTTCTCTCGTCCTTCCTCTGACCTCCCTCACCGATCGCCCCCGCTCAACACGCCAATCGACCGTCCTCAGCAAACGCCATGTCCATCCTTCACCCCCGAACCTCGCCCACGCCGACCCCGTCGGACATCCAGACGTCGCCGTCGGAAGTCCGGGTCGTCTGGCGGGCGCTCGCATGTGGAGACGAGGGACAGCCCATGGAGCCGCTCGAAGTCCGGGCGACGCTGCACCCCGACCGAATCAGATTGGAGCGGATCGAGCACGAAGAGGTCGTGGCGGCGGTGGTCGCCCCGTGCACCTCGCAATCGATCGAAGTCACGAGGGGGTCGAGCCCCCTCAACGTCCACTGCTGGACCACCATCGATGGGAACCCGGACGGCCCTTCCCTTCGGCTGGCCATGGACCANGACGGGCTGGTCGTGCTCCGGACCTCCCTGCTGGGGCGGCTGGGTGTCCAAGGCGGAACCCACGACCTCGTCTCCGTGACGATCGACGACTGAATCCCCCGCCCCCTCCTGCTACAATCCCCGACCCAGGACAGGTGGCCGAGCGGCTGAAGGCACCGGTTTGCTAAACCGGCGTACCGCGTCAGCGGTACCGCGGGTTCGAATCCCGCCCTGTCCGTTTTCTTGAAGGCATCGGTCCGACAGACCGGTGCCTTCGTCTTGTTCCGGGCGTCAGAACCGCAAGTTCGCTGGTCGGGGATGGCGCGGATCGAGCCCTGCACCATCGGCACTTNTTGATGGGGTGAGACACGCCCGACTCGTCAGGCTCCCCCGCCGTTCGAGGTGCCTTCCGCCGCCCTGAACACCGCCGGGTCGACTTCCAGCCGCCTTGTCTCGGGATTTGGTTCCTGAAAGTCGCTTTCGCCCTGGTAGACCCGGAGGCCGAACGCCGGCAACGTGGCGAGCAGCTGGTCGAAGATCGTCGACTGAACCTCCTCGAACGGCGCCCACGCGGTGTCGTTGACGAAGCAGTAGAGCTCGAGCGGGAGCCCTTCGGCCGTCGGTTGAAGCTGACGAACCAGCATCGTGAAGTCCTTCTGGTGGATCTTCGGGTGCGCCTGAAGGTACGCCAGCACGTAGTGACGGTAGAGCCCGCTGTTCGTCGTCCGGTCGCCACCCGGTTCGGACGCCGGCGCCGCACGCTGGAGCTCCATCGCCCGACTCATCAACGGAATTCCCGCGAGGCGATCCAGATCGGCGGACCCGAGCGGCCGAATCGTCCGCTGGTCGAGCATGATCGAACGCTTGATCCGTCGTCCGCCCGACTGATACATCCCGCGGTAGTTGAGGAACGCCTCCTGGACCAGAAGATACGTCGGGAGCACGGTGATCGTCTTGTCGAAGTTCTGGACCTTGACCACGTTCAAGGCGATGTCGATCACGTAGCCATCCGCGCTGCTTGATGGAACATGGATCCAGTCCCCGACTCGAACGAGATCTCCCGTGGTGACGATGATGTTCGCGAACATCGAAAGCAGCGTGTCGCGGAACAAGATCAGCAGAATCGCCGAAGCCGCCCCGATCCCGGTCAGGAAATAAAGCGGTGAAACGTCGATGATCACCGACACCATGAGCACGGCCGCCGCGCCATAGACGAGAAAGGCGCCGACGGAGACGTAGCCCTGAAGCGCTCCGGGGCGAGCGACCGAGGGCAGCCGCGAATAGACGATGTCGAGGAAACGACCTGTCCGGACGATCAACTGGGCGGCGAAGAAGACGAAGAGCGCATCGACGACCCGGGTGGCGCCCTCCTCGTAGGCGGCACCGATCCGGGGCAGCAGATCGACGACCACCCCGATGCACAGGATCGAGAGCATCGTGGCGATGCTCGACAGAACCCCGGTATCGATCAGATCCTGAGTCTTCAACCACTTCGACCGGTTGAACAGGCGATTCCCGACAAGCGGCCGGATCACGAGAAACCGGAAGACCAGATGCAGGAGCCAGAGGAGAATCAGCAACGAGACCGTGACCACGCCGATGTAGAGGAAGGGGGTTCCTTCGAGCGGGGAAAGCCAGTCGTTCAACGTATCCGAGATGATCTCAGTCGACTCGCCGACCGCGCCTTCGACCTTGGCCGGAATCGTTTTTTCTTCTTCGAACGTCATCGCTGCTCCAGAAGACCGACTTGAATGCCGTGAGAAGGTATCGCTTTGATCACGACATGGCCCGTTCGAGGCGCGACTGAACGGGTGAATTCAGGAAGTCGGCCGAATCCCGCACGCTCCCTCGGGTGGATGAATGCTACTGAAGTTCGTACGACGCAGGCCACCAGCCGGGGCTTTCCAGGCCAAACCTCGACCGAAGGACGGACTCGGTCGTCTCCAGCGTGTTCATCACCCAGCCCTGAATCCGACTGGTCGCCTGCCCGACGCAATGGACCTCGCGTCCGGCGATCGGAGCCCTCGCGCCGGAGACGATCTTGGACGGTTCAAAACCGGGCCGCCACATGTTCCAACCGTGTCCCACCGCGCCACCCTCGAACCGGCGAAAGAGGATCTCNGAAGGTTTCGGGATGTCGATCCCATGCATTTTCTGAAGCTGCCGGCGGATGCTGTCGCCCACGATCCCGTCACCCGGGCCCCGATGCCCGGAAGCAGGCAGGAGCGAGGACCAGAAACCGGAATCGTAATCACCGGCGACGTAGGGACTCAGCGTGAGGCCGCGACCACTCGGATCACCCAGGTAGAAGACCTGCCGAATCGGAAGATCCGTGATCGATCGTCCCGAATCGATGCCCATCGACTTCCACCACTGGGTCGGAAAGTTCACGTAGGTCTTGGTCGCGGGGACCGGCAGCAACGCATCTCGCATCACCGTCAGGGGACTCGGGCCGCGAAGCGGACAGCCCTCGGGTAGTCGTCCGTAGGCGGACATGGGAAGCGTGACGATGACCTTTCGGGCCTTTCGCACCTGCGTACCACCCGCGGCGTCCCGGAACGTGACGGCCGTCAGGTCGCCGTCGAACCGAAGGTCGATCATCTCGGACTCCATCCGCACATCGACGCCAAGGCGGCGAGCCCTCTCTGCGAGCAGGACCGGCACCTGCTGATATCCCCCTCGAACATGGCGGTAGCCGCCGACGAAGAGATCGAGCATCGCCTCCTTCATGAAGACCGCGGCGTTGACGTTGGGGCGGCCATAACCCATGGCGAAGACCAGCATCCGGGCGGCCTCGTGTCCGAGGATGTCCTGAAAGAGCCACTCGTAGGGAAGGTCGCGGAGGAGGTGACCGCGATATCTCACCTCGTCGACGATCTCCGGAACCTCCTCTCTCGACCAGCTTGTCCGGCCGGTCGCCTTCTTGACGACGACTTCGAAGAGCTCGGAGATCGTCTTGCCACGAAGATCCTCGCGAACGTGGAATCCGGAAGTCGGTCCGGCGACGATCTTCGAGGCCCGGGTCCGGATCCCCCGGGCAAAGTAGATGTCCTCCGCGGTGGTGGCGGGATAGGGATCCACCGTCAGTCCGAGCGAAGCGACCAGTCCGAGGAGCGGCGTCTGGTTGTCGGCAATCCGCATGCCACCGAGTTCCGCGACCTGCCGAGTCATCCCCGTGGGCCTCACCGACCACAGGCGTCCCCCGATGCGATCACCTCGCTCGTGCAGTTCGATGCGATCTCCTGGCGACGCCTTCGCGAGTCGCCAGGCGGCGTAGCACCCGGAGACGCCCCCTCCCACCACCAACACGTCGACGACTTCCGGCTCTCGACGAAGCAGACTCGGCATCGCGGCGGGCAGCACACCCATCGAGATCGCCCCGGCCAGCACCTGCCGACGCGAAAATCTCTTCGAACTTTGATCATCGGTGTTCGACTTTGTGAATTCAATCATCAGGTCTCTCGCTTGGTCGTGGGCTCGGTATTCGAATGAGTTGTCCGATCAGGAACAATTCGCATCGGGCACCCACCGGACATCCCTTTCGGAATCCAAGAGGTCCCGACTCCTGAACCGCGTCTCGCATCCCGCTCCGAGCCCTCGACCCGCCACCGTGCGGCCCGATGATGCCCGTCCGTCAACCATCTCGAATTGCGGGATGCACCTGCCGTACTCACTGGATGACGCGTCACGACGACGCCCGGACGGGACGATCATTTCGAAGCATCTCCATCGCCGACCGCCGCCCCGGCCTCATTTCCAAACTGCGTCAGTTCCGGCGTGTCGGTTCGACGGGCGATCCAGATATCCCGCTCGTCGACCGGCGTGGAGTAATAGATGTAGCCGTTGTCGGTGACCTGAAAGTTCTGGGCCATGGGCCCTTCGTTCNCGAGAATCATCGCCACATCGCCGGAATCCGGATCGTACCGGTGGATCCCGTCGATTCCGCCAAGCAGGATCCGCCGATCGTCCGGGGCCCAGACGACTTCGAAGGGACCGTCGATCAGTCGTTCCTCGATCACCTGGTAGGTCTCGTCCTCAAGGTCGTAGATTCCGATCTCGCGCAAGGCGAGCGGATGCCGACCGCCCGGATCTCGAACGGTGCCGAGCAGACGTCGTCCGTCCGAAGTGAAATCACTGGGAAAGAACCAACGACCGGATTCATCGATCTTGGGCATCGGTTCGGTGTCCTCGAGCCGGATTCCCCGAGGATCGGGCGAGACCATGTACCAGTTCTCCTCCGTGGTGAAGGCCAGCGTTCCATCGACCGGATTCACCGCCGGCGTGTTGATCAACCGCCATCCATCGGTGAGCATTCGATAGCCGCCTCCCTCCGATCGACACGACCAGCCTTCGTAGTCACCGGAACGATTGCTGAAGAACAGGATCTGCGATGGATCGTGGGCGAACATCGGGGCGAGATTTCGGAAGCTGTCGTCAGTCACCTGACGGACCCCGCTGCCGTCGCCTCGACTGACGTAGATGTCGTCGGACCGCATCGGTCCCCCGCTCGTCACCACGCGTTCTCCGTCGCGACTGACGTCGAAGTTGCCTCCGAAACCTCCGCTCATCACACTCTCAGGCAGACCGCTCGTTTCCAGAGTTTTCAGGTCGAACTTCACGCGGCTGAGTGAGTTCGAACGCATCCCGTCCACGAAGACCATCGTGTCGCCCGAACGGGAGACGTCGATCGATCCGGCGTAGGTGCTCGGGGCCGGCAACGGGCGCGGCCGGCCCGCCGTGACTCCACTCCCGGGATCGAAATCGATCTCCCAGAGACCGATCGGACCACCGCGATTGCTGCTGAAGACGATTCGTCGACCGTCCGAGGACCACGCCGGGCTCCAGTCGAATTCCAGATCGTCGGTGATCAGGCGGAAATCACTTCCGTCCGACCGGACGACGCCGATGTCGCGACGCCCGGTGATGTTGAATCGCCCATCCTCGTCCACCGTGCCCACACTCCAGAAGAGGATCCACTCGCCATCGGGAGACCACCGCGGATCGACGGCATCTCCCGCGAAGATCTCCTCGGACTTGCCGGTCGCGATGTCGACGATCACCAGGCTGCCCGCGGTCGGGCGACCGTGCGGGTCGGTGTATCCCTCGGTGGAGCACACCAGCCGGCGACCGTCGGGCGACCAGTCCGGTGCAAATCCATCGATGTCGAGACGGCTTCGTTGCTCCCCCGTCGCCCCCATCACGTAGATCGCACCCGTCTCACCGACCTTGCCGCTTCGGAATGCGATCCGCTCGCCGTCCCGGGAGAACCGCGGAGACTGTTCTTCCCCCGTCATGTCTGGTGTCAGATCGATGGGGCGATTGCCGCCGACTCGGAGCAGGTAGATGCTGTCGTCCTCGCGTTCGCCTGATCGCATCACGAAGGTGATGAATTCCCCGTTGGGCGAGAGCGCGGGTTCACCTTCCACCCCGGCGTCGGTGGTCAGGCAGTCGAAGGTCCAGATTTGTTCGTCATCGGCGAGCATGGATGCCACCTTCTCCGAGGCGGCTTTCTCGGCGGCCATGGCTTCGGCGGCGGCCTCTGCGGCCTCGGCGATCGCCGTCTCCTTCTCCGCGACCGCCCTCTCCGCCGTTGAATGACCCTGCAAGGCGAACAGCCCGAGCCCAAGGGATACGGCAGCGAAGAGCAGCGTCGCGACCATCCAGACCAGCGGCCGTCCCGTCGGGCTCGACGAGGCCTGCGAGGACTCGGTCCCCCCGAGCACGGGTCGCGGACCGCGAGCGAGATCCGCTCGGAGGATCTGGAGTTCGTTGCGAACGTCGAGTGCGGTCTGCCATCGACGATCCGGATCCTTCTCGAGACAGCGATGGATGATCCGTTCGAGTTCGTGAGGAAGCGCCTCGTCCCGAGTCGGCATCGACGTCGGTGGATCCTTCAGGATGCTGGAGATCATCGACATGGCGGTCTCCCCCTGGAACGGAAGCGTGCCGGTGGCCATCTCGTACAACACGACCCCGAACGAGAAGACGTCCGTCACGACCGTCGTCTCGTTTCCCTCCGCCTGCTCGGGCGCCATGTAGTTGACCGTCCCGAAGATCCTTCCCTCGACGGTGACGTTGATCGCCGTGGCGGTGACCATGGCGTGGTCCGCCGTCGAACTCGTGGGTCCACCCTGCTTGGCAAGACCGAAATCGAGCACCGTGACCTCACCACGTGGCCCGACGATGATGTTGTCGGGTTTCACATCCCGATGCGCGATGCCGCGTTTGTGGGCCGCGGCGAGGGCGTCTGCGGCGGGAATCGCGATTTCGAGAATCCGCTCCACCGACATCGCGCCTTCGTCCTGGATGATCTCGGCGAGCGTGCGACCCTCGACGAAGTCCATCGTGAAGAACGTGACACCGTCCGCGTCCTCCAACGAATGAAGGGCGACGATTCCGGGATGCTTGAGTGCGGCGAGGGCTTTGGCTTCACGCTCGAACCGAGCACGGCGTTCGGCATCGGCCACCACGTCGGGCCGGAGGATCTTCAGGGCGACACTTCGGCCAAGGCGTTCATCGGACGCGAGGTACACCTCGCCCATGCCGCCTCTTCCGAGCAGCCTGCCGAGGGTATAGGCCCCGAGACGAGTTCCTGAACGGCTTTCCTCCATCACGATGTTGCTCCAGACTTTCGGGGATCAACGTCGACTCTTCGCCGAGTCGCCGATCTTCCGAGACCACCTTCCCTATAACGTAACCACCACGAGGATGATTGACCGGCGGAGGGGGCGGCGGGAAGCGGAGTTGAACACTCCGAGAGCGTCGAATCCGGGCGGAATCCACCGCGGCCGCCCCACGAGAGGACCGACGAGAACACCGGTGAGCAGGCCGCCGAGGGATGAGCCTCAGTCCGAGTCTTCCGGGATGATCGTCGGGATCGAATCGCCGATCTTTTCCGCCTGTGGACGAAGCCGCCGCCGAAGCACCGTGGCGAGACTGCCTGGCTCGAGAAACGCCGCCGGCGGGCGGAAGTAGACCTCGACCTCGGTCCCCTCCGTCGCCTCGATCGTTCCCCCCGCGCCGTCCGGCGCAATCATCCGAACCGTCCCCTGCACGCCCTCCAATGCATCCTGCAACCGTGCCGGCGCCGTGGTGCGGAAGATGACGTCCTGATCCTTGACGAAGAGCGTCAACACGCCCAGCAATGCGGCTGCGAGCCTGATCTCCGCCAGTTCGACGAGCCGCCGGGTCGCGCTCGGCAGATCGCCGTAGGCGCTCTCCAGGTCACGAACCGCGGCGTCAAGATCCTCGAATCGATCCGCTTCGCCGATCCGTCGGTAGGCATCGATGCGACGCTGATCATTCGGGATGTATCCCTTGGGAATCGACCCTTCGAGGCCGATCTCGATCGTGGTGTCCCCCGCCACGACCCGTCGTTCTCGTTTGATGTCCCGCACTGCTTCCTCGAGCAGCCGGCAGTACATGTCGTACCCGACCGATGCGATGTGCCCGCTCTGCTCCGAACCAAGCAGGTTGCCGGCTCCACGAATCTCAAGGTCGCGCATGGCGATGCGAAATCCCGCCCCCAGCATCGAGTAATCCTCGATCGCCTTCAGACGCCGGAGCGCGTCCTCGGTCATCCGGCGTTCTTCGGGGAGCAGGAGATAGCAGTAGGCCCGATGGCGACTTCGACCCACCCGGCCACGGAGCTGATGGAGCTGCGCCAATCCGAAGCGGTGTGCGTCATGCACGAACATCGTGTTCGCGGTCGGAATGTCCATGCCGCTCTCGATGATCGTGGTGCTGACCAGGATGTCCGCTTCGCGCCGGATGAACGCGAGCATCACCTTCTCAAGTTCTCCGTCGGACATCTGGCCGTGGCCGATGATGACGCGGGCATCCGGGGCGAGCTTCTGAACCTCGTCGGCGAACGACTCGATGTCGTGCACGCGGTTGTGCACGAAGAAGATCTGGCCCTCCCGGGCGAGTTCCCGCCGGATCGCCTGGGCCAGGCGACGCTCGTTCCAGGGAATGACCTCCGTGACGATGGCCCGGCGATCGAGCGGCGGCGTCGTGAGACTCGAGATGTCTCGAAGTCCCAGCATCGCCATGTGCAGCGTTCGGGGAATCGGAGTCGCGCTGAGCGTCATCACATCGGCGACGGTTCTGGCGGCCAGCAATCGCTGCTTGTGTTCGACGCCGAAGCGTTGCTCCTCGTCGATCACGATCAGCCCGAGATCCTTGAACCACACGTCCTTGGACAGGATCCGGTGGGTGCCGATCACGATGTCGACCCGGCCTTCCTTCAGGTCCGTCAGAATCTTCTTCTCATCGGCGCCGGTCTTGAAGCGACTGATCGATTCGATTCGGAACGGATACGCCTTGAACCGGCTCCGAAAAGTTCGCTCGTGCTGCTCCGCGAGAACCGTGGTCGGAACGAGCACCGCGACCTGCCGACCGGACTCCACCGCCTTGAAAGCGGCCCGGATCGCGATCTCCGTCTTTCCAAAGCCCACGTCACCGCAGATCAACCGATCCATCGGCATGCTCGAGGCCATGTCCCGCTTCACCGCTGCGATCGCGGTCACCTGATCCTCGGTCTCTTCGTACGGGAAGGCGGCTTCGAACTCGCGTTGCCAGGTGGTGTCGGCGGGAAAACGAATGCCGGGGGTCGCGGATCGCGCCGCCTGGACCCGGAGCATCTCACCGGCGAGATCCCGAACCGCCTCCTCGACCTGCGCCTTCTGCCGCTTCCATCGCTTTCCGCCCAGCAGCGAGAGCCCGGGATCCGTCGAGCTGCCCGCCCCGATGTACTTCTGAACCAGCTCGATGCGACTGAGCGGGAGATGAAGATGCGATCGACCGTCGAACTCGAGGGTGATGACCTCCTGGTCGGGCCCGCCGTCCTTCGGAAGCGATCCAAGCCCCACGAAGCGTGCAATACCGTGATCCCGATGGACCACCAGATCACCAGGTTCGAATCGAAGGAAGTCCTGCCGAGCGGCGCCGGTCCGGATCTTGTTTCCACGCCTCCGAACACCCCAGCGATTGAGCATCTCGTGAAACGGAACGACGGCGAAGCCACGTTCGCCGTCCGTTTCGGAGGTCCAGGCGAATCCCCGGTGGACATGACGCCGTTCCACGCGAATCCGGTCCGCGTTCGGAGCGTCCTCCCTCCGTCGTCGTTCGAGAATCTCCTCCGCACGCTCGTGTTCACCCGTCGTGGAACAGACCAGCGCCACATCGAACTCCGCGGCGAATTCCAGAAGTTCGTCGACCGCCCCCGCGATCTCCTCCGGGAACGGCGGAAGTGGCGACGGCCCGAGACCGACCATCCGATCCGCGGCGTTGCTGGCCGAGAATTCGTTGACATCAAGCAGGCATCGCGCGCTCTCCCGCAACGCCTTCATGGTCGCGGGCGGCCCCTCGACTCCGCCGGAATCCCGGACTCGTTCCCAGTAGCCTCGCCCCTGCTCGATGATCTCTCCGAGTTCCGCCAGCACCACGGTGGTGGTCTTCGGGAGGAACCCGATGAACGGCACGGTGTCGGCACCCAGCAGACCTTCGGTCTTGCCGATCAACTCGACTTCGGAGACCCGCCGATCGATCGCCTGGGACCCCGGATCGATCTCGTGAATTCGTTCGATCTCGTCACCGAAGAGATCGAGTCGGACCGGCATCCCGCCGCCCGGCGGAAACAGGTCGATCAAGCCACCACGAACCGCGAATTCACCCGGCGTCTCGACCGCGTCGGTCCGAACCCAACCGGCGTTGGTCAGCCAGGCGGCGAATTCCGTCAGATCGAGAGTCCCGCCCTCCCGCACCACGCGGAGCCGTTCACCCAGATCCACGGCAACCGGAACGCCTTGCATGAGCCCCGGAAACGGCGCGACGATCACTGCGGGAAGTTCACCGTCGATCGAGCGTCGCAAGAGACCCAGACGTGCCGCGACCAGATCAAGCGCCGGATTGCTCTCTCCCGGCATCACTTCCAGCGCGGGAAACGACGCCGCGTCGATTCCGAATTCCGTCAACTCGTCGACCGCTTCATCGGCATCATCAAGATGAGGAACGACCAGCAGAATCGGTCCGGGGGCGTTTCGCGCGAGCAACCCCGCGATCAACACCGTGCTGCTGCCCGAGGCGCCTCGGGCGGAGACATCACCCCCGAGGGCGACGAGTTCAGTCAGCGAAACGACCGACGGTGCGACGGAAAGGCGGTCGAGCCACCACGAAGACGCGACCGCCGTGTTCTCCTTGGCGGTCATCGAGCCGTCGCCTCGAGATTCGCATCGGAATTCGAAGACAAGGCCGGGTGGAGGAGGAAGGGCGCCGCCCGGCGAGCGGCGATCGGACCGATCCCCGACACCGCCTCAAGATTCCAAGGGCCATGCCCGGGTTCCGGATTCGCGGCCGATGAGAAGGCGAAGCCACCGCGAAAACGATGCTGTTCGAGTCGGCGGGACATCGAAGGCCCGATCCCCGGTACCAGCGTCCACTCCGCCGCAGACGCGTTGGCGGGGTCGATTCGATGCGTGGCCCAGGGCGGAACCACCACGGCGTCGTGCTTGAGATCCTGATGCATTCCAAAGCCCGTCACGGCGAGCATCACCAGCCCGACGAAGGACAGGAATCGAATGGCCGGATTGGGATCGGTCGAGACAGGCAACGCGGACTCAGCCATCCGCCGCGTCCACCCGGTGGTCGGGGACGGCCGCCGACGCGTGTGCGCCCGGCGGCACCCAGGGCCCCAGCGGACGCCGGAGGCGACGTCGCATCGAGACCAGGCGTTCGTAGGCGGCTCGCGGCGTCCCATCCTCTTCGACGATGCCGAAGCCGGACTCCCCACCGGGGTCGGGAGTCGCGTTGTCGGTGTGGGCCGACCAGCAGATCGCCTCGACGTAGGGCTTGGACAACGCCATCGGAATGACCTTCGCCGCCCAGGAGGCCTGACGGTCGGGTGTCCAGGCGTCGCCCCAACTTCCCGCACCGACCCCCAGATTCCGACACGGTGCTCCGACCGCGGAGAGCAGGAGCGGATGTTCATCGCCGAAGAAGCGGTCGAGCGTGTCGCTCAAGGTCATCAGGTCCCGGCTGCGGGTTCCCGGCTCGGTTCCCCCGACGATCAATCTCGCGCCGATGCTGTCGAATCGAAGCCCTTCGGCCCCGAGTCGTTCGAGGAACTCGAAGGCGCCGATCGACCCACTGACTCGCGCCGTGGTGTCACCGAAGAGATCGTGGACCTCGATCATCCGCCGTGCCGTCTTCTTGTGCCGACGAATCAGGAGTTCCGCGGTGCGGGTCGCATCGATGACTTCGCTGATCGGTCGTGGACCGCCACGACAGAGGTGCATGCCGGCGCTGATCTTCCACATTCCGACGTGCTTGATGTACCGAGCCACCACTTGCTCGAGATAGTCGTAGAGCGGATCCCGAAGCGAGGCGTAATCGAACCGGAACACTTCGGCCCAGTCCGGAAGAGCGCCCGGAGAGAAGTCCACGATGGGACCGGCGATGGTCGGCTTGCCGTTCTCCTGCGCCCAGGTCATCCATCGGTCGAGGGTCGAGAAGTCGTACTTCCCCCGTTTGGCCTCCACATCACGCCACCGCATGGGGACCGTGATCAGATCGAAGGACTCGAGCGTCGGACCGATCTTCTTGGGATCCGTCCGGGGGTCGATGATGGTTCCAAGCGTGGTCGCCGACGCCGTCTTCCGCCCGTACCGGCGATGGAGCAGGATGTCCGCATGAGACATCGCCAGTTCATCGGTGGCCTGCATCCCGAGGTCGATGGCCGTCGCGGCCAGCAGCCCCTCGGCATCAAGATCTGGTGCCACCAGCGCATTGGTGAAGGCGTCACGGGCGCGTTCGAAGTGCTCGGCCGCGACGGGCGCCAGGCCCGGATTGAACATCAGCCAGTCTTCACACTTGTGGATATAGGTCTTCACCCGATGTCGGGCGAGCTCCAGGGCCAGGTCGTAGGGCTTCTCACGAGGCCGCAGAAGGCAGGTCTGGAGAATCAGATCTCCNGCTCGACCGACATCGGCCTGAATCCGGAATGCGGCGTCGGGCACGTCCTTGGTTCGGACGTGAAAGGTCCCGCCATGCTCTTCGGGCTGGAAACGAATCTCCGCCCGCATGCTGGCGTCACCGGGCCCGAGCATCCTGGCGCCGATCGGGGGCCGACCAACGCGGATTCCCGTCCGCTCATCAAGCTTGAATCGGAATTCCGCCACACCGACTCCATCTGCTGGGGGGCCGATTTGCCACCGCTGGAAGAGTGTACCGGGCTGGTGGATGCCAGATCCGGAATCCAGCCGATCTGCGGCCTCGAATTCCCGGAGAACTTCCGACGCCGGGCGACTTTTCCTCGCGGGACGAGCGGCCAACCGGATCGGGGATCGCGCGTCAAGTCTTCACCGAACACCTTTTCAGGGCATAGAATTCAAGCATGACCGAGGCCACCGCAGCCGTGTTTCAAACCGACCTCTCCCTGCCCGACCGACGACAGGGCAAGGTCCGTGATGTCTACCGGGTTCCGGTGGCCACTGATCCCGACCAGGTCCTGATCGTCGCCACTGACCGGCTGAGCGCCTACGACGTCGTGATGCCGACACCGATTCCGGGAAAGGGCCGGCTTCTGACCGAGACCAGTCTCGGTTGGTTCCACTTCATCCGGGATCTGGAACTGGTCGGCGATCACCTGATCTCGACCGAACCCGCGGACGTGCCGGGGCTCACCGCCAGCGAACGCTCGATGCTCGAAGGCCGCATGATGTTGTGCCGCTCCGTCGAAGTCGTCCCGATCGAATGCGTCGCTCGAGGCTACCTCGCGGGAAGTTGTTGGAACGAGTATCAAGACGATGGGATGGTCTGCGGGATCCAGCTTCCCGAAGGCCTCCATCGCAGCGGCCGTCTCCCCCACCCGATCTTCACGCCGGCCACGAAGGCGACCGAAGGACACGACGAGAACATCGACTTCGACCGGGCCTGCGAGATCGCCGGCGAGAATCTGATGAATCGACTTCGAGATCTCACCCTCACGATCTATGACGCCGCCGCCGATTACTCCGCGGCGCGAGGCGTCATTCTCGCGGACACCAAGTTCGAATTCGGCCATGCGATCGATTTCGACGGCGAGCCGAACGGCGAGCTCCTCATCTGTGACGAGGTTCTCACCTCGGATTCCAGCCGATACTGGCCGGCGGAAGACTACGAGTCCGGCCGAGAGCAGGACTCCTTCGACAAGCAGTTCGTCCGGAACTACCTGCTCGAACTCGTCGCCCGCGGCGAATGGAAAAAGGAACCGCCCGGCCCGGAGCTTCCCGCCAGCATCGTTGATTGCACGATGGATCGCTATCGCGAAGCCGCTCGAAGATTGTTCGGGCAGACCCTCTGAGACCCCGGGGGTTCACCCTCGCCAAGAGTCCGGGTCGAGTCCGGGTCGATGCCGGNTCGATTCCGGGTCGATGCCGGGTCGACGGACGAACCCACGCCCAGCACCCATGCGAACACCCCGTCCGGTCTCCCGGACGGGGTGTTTCAGATCGCTGANGTCGTGAGTAGAACTCCCCGGAAGGGCTCGAGTTCACGATCCTCAGGATCTGGCGATGGAACGTCACGCAAGCTCCTGATGCATCGATCAGGCCGTGGGTCCGTTTCGTCCTCCAGACGCACGGCTTCACTTCATGAACGTCATCGCTGCGGAAGAAAATAGTGGGCAAAGCCNCCAATGGATCGCCGGAATCAGCAGAGTGGGAATGAACCCCATCGGAGTGACCTCCATGATCAACGACCGTTCGCCGCTCTTGGGCGATCTTCGACGATCAACAGTCGATCTCCACCGTGACTCGAGAAAAAAGAGCCGCGGTTCATCGTTCAGATTGGATTCGATGGTCTAGACGCCGGCGGCTTCGGCGGTGTTTCGCAGCAGCATCGCGACGGTCATCGGGCCGACTCCGCCCGGTACCGGGCTCAGATGTCCCGCGACCTCGGCGACTTCGTCAAATGCCACGTCGCCGACGGTTCGACGCTTTCCGTCCGCGCCCTGAACTCGATTGATGCCCACGTCGACCACCACCGCACCGGGCTTGACCATGTCACGGGTGATCAGACCGGCGACACCGGCCGCACTCACCAGGACATCGGCGGTTCGAGTCAGACTGGCGAGATCCTCGGTGTACTTGTTGGTCGAGATCACCGTCGCCTCCGCCCGCATCAGCAGGACGGCGATCGGCTTGCCGACGATGTTGCTCGCCCCGACGATGACGCATCGCTTGCCGCGGAGCTCGATGCCGGTCGACTCGATCATCTCGACCGAAGCGAGCGCGGTGCACGGCACCAGACTCCGTCGGCCGTAGACGATGTTGCCGATGTTCGCGGGGTTGACCCCCTCGACGTCCTTGGTCTCGTCGATCATTGACTGGATCCGCTCCGCCTCGACGCCCTCGGGCAGCGGCAGGTGCACCATGATCGCGGTGACTTCGTCGTCCTGATTGAGGGCTCGGACCTGCGCCTCGACCTCTTCGACGGTGGCGGTCGCCGGAAGCCGATGGAGGTGATATTCGATGCCCACCGCGGCACAGGTCTTCCGCTGGTTGTGGGCATAGATGTCGGCGCCCTTGTCCTCACCCGCGAGGACCGCATCCAGACGGACCCGTCGCTTTCCTTCCGCGACCCGACGCGCCACCGTCCGGCGGACCTGGAAGGCCAGATTCTTGCCGTCGATGGGTCGAGCGGTCGGGCTGGAAGTGGGTTCGGAGGCGGCGGNCATGAGGGCAGGATACCGGCTGGAGACCGCCGCCTCCGTACTTGAAGCACCATCCCGAAAGGTCGACTCCGAGGGGTTCGCTCGACTATCGTTCCTTCATATGAACTCGATCGGTCCCCATCGTCTCGTCCGCCTCCTCAAGCCGGTGATGCTCGGAGGCTTCCTCGCCGCCTCACCTGTCTTCGGCCAGACCGCCGTTCCCGGCCAGACCACCCGCCCCTCGGCGGCACCACCGACCAACGAGATGGCGTCCTCTCGCTTCGCCCCCGATTCCGGGACCATCCGCGAACTGCAGATGATCGGTGAGGCCGCGCCGCCCCCGCCCGGCGGCACGATGATCAAGGGCGATCCGATCACCGACTGGAATACCACGGGACCGACGATTCTCCTCTTCTGGTCGCCCTTCGTCGGCGGTACCGGCACGCACCTCGCCCAACTCGGCGATGTCGGGGTGAAGTCGAAGAAGATCGAGACGCTCTCGATCGCCAGTGGACCTCGATCGCGAGTCGAGGACACGCTCGACAACCTTCCCGGCCGAGCGCCGATCGCACCTCGGACGATTCTTGATGACGCCGGCCGCTGGCGTCAGACGTTCATCGAACCACTCGGACTGACCACCCTTCCCGCGGTCGTGGCGCTCGACGACAACGGCGAAGTCGTCTACCACGGACCGATGAACACCGCCTCGATGGCCCTCGCGAAGATCAGTGCCGACACCTGGTCAGCCGATGGATACCGCGACTCCGTCCTGGAATACAACGCCCGACAACAGGCCTCGATCGCCCTGAGCGAGATTCGTGGCCGCGTGCGTCGCGGACAGGCCACCACGGAAGAGGCGATCGCCCTCGCCGAGGAACTCATCGAACTCGATCCACGAAACGGCGGGCGACAGGTCTCCAAGTTCGACATCCTGCTCGCCAACGCCGACCGCTCGGATGACGCCTATGCCTATGGACGGGAGATCGCGACGCGGTTTCCCGACAACTATCTGATCTTGAACGATCTGGCCTGGAACACGGTGAGCCTGCCGAACGTCCCCCGACGAGACCTGGACTTCGCGCTCGAGATGTCTCGACGAGCCAATGCGATCCAGGGCTACACGGACCATTCGGTCCTCGACACCCTCGGCCGCGTCTGGTGGATGCGTGGTGACGCCGATGAAGCGATTCGATGGCAACTCAAGGCCGTCGCCCGAGCGTTCGGCACCTGGCATGGAGATTCCACGCGAGCGAATCTCGACGCGTACACCAACGGATATCTGAAGCCGGGCGAAATGCCTCCGCCCTACCGTTCACCTCGGCGCCGCTAACTCAAGCCGCCCACGCATGCTCGGCAGATACCCCGTTTTCGACTGAATTCCCCGGTTGCGACGACCTGGTTGCCGAGCGACGGTACGATTTTGACTGACCCGTGATCAGAGCGGCGAGGCCGCTTCTTCCATTCATTGCCTGAGGACCGACGACCATGAAGATTTCCATGTACATCATCGCGACGGCGAGCCTCGCCTTCGCCGCCGCGGCCATCGCCCAACACGCACCCGCGATCGTCGGACAGGACAAGCCGAGCCGAGTCATCGAAGGCGAGCAGATCGCCGCGATGCCGCAGGCGGTCCCCGAGACCCAGGACGCGAAGAAGCCTCGAACGCTGACCATCGGCGACGCGGCGCCCCGCCCCGACGTGCAGAAGATCCTCAAGGGCAACACCGACTTCGACGGGTTCACTCCCGGCAAGGTCACGGTGATGGAATTCTGGGCGACCTGGTGCGGCCCCTGCAAGACGGGCATGCCTCATCTCTCGGAACTCCAGAAGGAGTACCAGGACCAGGGCGTCGACATCATCGGTGTGAGCAACGAGAAGCTCGCCGTCGTCGAGTCGTTCATCAAGCAACCCCAGTGGGACAAGAAGACCGGATACACCATCGCGGTCGACCGTGACGGAGCCACCAGCAACGCCTTCATGAAGGCGGCGAAGCGGAACGGCATTCCCTGCGCCTTCGTGGTCGACGGGGAAGGCAAGGTCGCGTGGATCGGCCATCCGATGTCCATGGACGAGCCGCTGAAGAAGATCGTCGCCGGCAAGTGGGATCGCGACAAGTTTCGTGATGACTACGAGAAGTCCCAACAAGCCGCTCGCATGATGACCGAGATCCGACGGACGATGCGCAATGCGAGTCGGTCCGGAGATTACCGCGAGGCCATGAAGGTTCTCGACGCCGCCATCGCGGAGCTGCCTGACGACGCGAACCTCCAGATGATGAAGTTCCAGACCATGATCGGCCCGATGAACGATCCCGAGGGATATCAGACCGGCTGGGCGATCCTCAAGGCCAACCGCGACAACGCGATGATGATGAATTCGATTGCGTGGTACACCCTCGATGACGCCGCGGTCTCCGATCGAGACTACGAGTTCGCGATGGCCGCCGCCAAGGCGGCCGAAGCGGCGTCCGGCGGTACGAACGCCGCGATTCTCGACACGCTCGCTCGGGCGTATTACGAGATGGGCGACTTCGACATGGCCGTCAAGGTTCAGAAGAAGGCCGTCGAGAAGGCCGACGACGACGCGATGGGCGCGAGCATCCGCGAGCAACTCGAGAAGTACCAGGCCGCGGCGAAGGCGGGACGCAAGACCGCGTGAGTCGATCCGGCCTGCTCCGCTCGGGAGCGTGCCGGAACCTGAATTCGATTGGAACGCGGACGGCGCCCCGGCGCCGTCCGCGTTCTTTTTCGCACGGGCCCCCCGGACGAGTCCCGCCGCTTCCGATCCTGACTACCATCCGACGACATGGCCGGCTCTGAACAACCCGTGGTCATCATCGGCGGAGGCATCATCGGCCTTGCGAGCGCGTGGGCGCTCCACCGACGAGGCGTCCCGTGCCTGGTGCTCGACCAGGAACCGATCCACGACGGCGCCAGCCTGGGAAACGCCGGACTCATCGTCTATGGACATCCTCCGCTCACCCGTCCCGGCGTGAGCGTCCAGGGATTGAAGTGGATGTTCGATTCCCGGAGCCCCCTCTACATCAAGCCTCGTTTCGATGGTGATCTCGCCCGATGGCTGCTGACCTTTCACCGCCATTGCAACAAACCGCACTTCGACGCATGCCTCGCGGTGCTCGCCCATCTCGGCTGGGAGACGGCTCGCGGTTTCGACGAGATTCGATCAGACGCCTCGATCGACTGCGACTGGCGGCCGAACGGATGGCTCGACGTCTGTCTGGAGTCTTCGAGCCTCGACGAGGCCGAACGGGAGATCGAACATCTCTCCCCCTTCGGATACACCGCGGAACGCCTGGACGGGGACGCCCTTCGAAAGGCCGACCCGGCCTTCGGCGACGGGGTCGCTGGTGCCGTTCGCTTCGACCAGAGCGCCACCATGGACCCGCTCGCGTTCATGCGGTCCCTCCGAAGATGGCTGGAAACACAGGGCATCGAGATCCGAGAAGGATCCGAGCGTGGAGGTGTGGAGCGACTGCTCACGAGCGATGATCGGGTGACGGGAGTGGTGCTCGCATCCGGCGAAGTGATCGAGACCGAGCGGGTGGTGCTCGCGGCCGGCACGTGGACGGGCCCGCTCGCCGCGACCGTCGGCCTGAACGTGCCCCTTCAACCCGCGCGGGGATACCACCGCGAACTCACCGGCCTTCCGGCACTGCCGAAGATGGGTGGCGTGCTCCGCGAGACGTTCATCGCATTCACGCCGATGTTCGACCGCCTTCGACTCGCGGGAACCCTCGAAATCGCCGGACACGGCCGACCGTGGACCCGGTCCCGACTCGAGAATCTCACCCGCGCCGCGCAGCCGTATCTTCGGGACATCAACGAAGCGGACATCACCGCGGAATGGGCGGGGTACCGTCCCTGCACGCCGGACGGCATGCCGATGATCGGCGAGGTTCCGTGGGCAAAGGGTCTGGTGGTCGCGACCGGCCATGCGATGATGGGAATGACCCTCGGGCCGATCACCGGCCGCCTGGTCGCGGAGATCTTCTGCGACGGACGACCTTCGATCGAATCGCCCTTGCTCGATCCGGCACGGTTCGGCCACGTGAGCTGAGCGAAACGCTCGGATCGCCTCAGGCGTCGGGCCACAGCCAGGCCGCGCCGCGGACGCCACTCGAATCACCGTGGAGATTCCGCAGGATGGGGGTCGTCGCGTGGCCGCCGAAGGCCCGCGCATGGACGAGCCCGGGAACGACCGCGTAGATCGAATCGAGATTGCTCACCCCGCCCCCCAACACGATCGCCTGCGGATCCAGGAGGTCGACGAGCGTGACCAGACTCTCCGCCAGTCGATCGTGGAATCGTTCGATCACTTCGTGAGCGATTTCGTCGGTCGCCACCGAGTTCGCGATCTCGACCAGAGACGACGATCTCCCGGATGCCGCGGCGTACTCCGCTTCGATGGCCGGCCCGCTCAAGTACTGCTCGAGACAATCGGCGCGACCGCAGTAACACGGCCTCGGCGACGCATCCCTTGCCTCGCGGTGCGGCAGGCCGATGTGCCCCCATTCGCCCCCGAGACCGTTGCCACCTTCATGAACCACGCCGTCGATCACCACTCCTCCACCGACTCCCGTTCCAAGGATCACTCCGAAGACCACCCGATGTCCGGCCGCGGCGCCATCGGCCGCTTCGGAAAGGGCGAAGCAGTTGGCGTCGTTGGCGGTCCGAACCGGGAAACGAATCGTCGAGTCGAGCGTTGATTCGAAAGGACGGCCGTTCAGGCAGGTCGAGTTGGAATTGCGGTGCAGGCCGGTCGCCCGATCGACCGAGCCGGGCGTCCCCACGCCGACCGTGGTCGAGTCGTCCGCCCCGGCATCGATGGCGACCCGATCGACCAGAGAGGCGATCGTGGCCACGGTCTCGTCGTAGTCGCCCGCCGGGGTGGCCACGCGTTCGCGAGCGACGATCTCACCCTTCACCAGGGCGATCGCCTCGATCTTCGTCCCGCCAAGATCGACGCCGATGCGCGTGGTCGGCATGTCAGCCTCCCCCCCGCGCCGCGTCCGGACCCCCACGAACCCAGGTGCCACCCACGCAGGTTCCAGCGAGGCATTCGGGACCGGTGCCCATCACGATGGCGTCCGCGAGGTGATCGGGATCGACCCCTTGCAGCGTGCGATGGTCAAGGTCGATCGCGACGAAGTCGGCAAGCCGCCCGAGGCTGATCGAACCGCTCTCGACCCCGAGGCTCGCCGCCCCGTTGACGGTGGCGATATCCAGCAGGGCCCCACCAGAGCGTCCAGCGCCGTCGGTGACGGCCCCGCGCATCTGATGTCGAACCCGCTGAACGTATTCGATCCAGCGAAGGTCTTCCGCCGGTGCGATCCGGCTGTTGAGATCGGTCCCGATCGCGATCGGAATGCCCGCGTCGCGCATCGTGGCGAGGTCGCAGATTCCATCGCCGAGATTTCCCTCGGTGTTCGGACAGAGACAGATCCGCGCCCCGGCGGCGGCGAAGTCGCGAAGATCCTCGGGAGTCGAGTGCGTGCAATGAACCGCGGTGGTCCGTTGATCGATCACCCCGTGTTCCAGCGCGAGCCGCATCGGCGTCCGACCGTGGCTCGCCTGGCAATCGTCGATCTCCTGAACGACCTCTTCGAGGTGAAGATGAAACGCGGTTCCGCGTCGTGTGGCTTCGGCATGGACGGCGGCGATGCGATCGATCGGAACCGCTCGCGTGGAATGCGATACCGCGGCCACCGATTGCAACGGACCTTCGGCGATCTTCTCCACCCGATCGAGACTGGCCAGGTAATGCTCGAGCCCTCGAGTGTCGAAGCGAAGCTGCCCTCCATCCAGCGGACGATCGTCGAATCCACCGCGAACATAGTCACAGTGAAGGAGCACGATTCGAATGCCGGCATCCCGAGCCGCCCGAAGGACGGCGTCGTCGAGCATCCAACGCGCTGCTTCGTCTTCGTCGTCGGCGTGATGGATGTAGTGAAACTCACCGACGGTGGTGATGCCCGCATCAAGCATCTCCTCGAAGGCGAGTCGGCTCGTGCGATACGCCCGCTCGACATCGAGCGACGCGACCAGCTCGTACATGGACGCCCGCCAGGTGAAGAACGATCCCTGGCCTTCGAGGAAGGTCTCACCCAGCCCTCGCATCCCACGCTGGAAGGCATGGCTGTGCGCGTTGACGAACCCCGGCAGAAGTGCGACGGCCCAATCCGAGGGACCGGTGGCCGGCCGAATCTCGGCGATGCGATCTCCAGAAATGACGATCTCATGATCCGGTTTGAAGCCCCCATCCGACCACAGAAACGCGGGGCGAATCAAGGTCCGGGAAGCCGGGGCTTCGGAGGCTGAAAGTCCATCATTCATATCTGAGATGCTACGACACCCGAGAGACCCTCGGGAGCCTGCTAGAATGGACCGCCCAGTTTCGTCCCCGGAGAACGTCCGTGATCGACCCCTTGCCCTACACCGAATTCGACCCCGAGAGCGATGCCAGCGTCGAAGCGATGGCCCAGATCAAATCACTGCTGGGATACATCGGCGAAGATCCCGAACGAGAAGGCCTGATCGATACCCCGAAACGGGTCGTGAAGGCGATGAACGAGCACTACTGGGGCTACCGGGCCGACCCCTTCGAACCGCTGCAGAAAACCTTCGGCGAGGTCGAGAACTACGACGAGCTGGTTCTTCTCCAGAACATGGAGATCCAGAGCCATTGCGAACATCACATGGTGCCGTTCGTGGGCAAGGCCCATGTCGCCTATATCCCGAACGGCCGGGTCGTCGGTCTCTCGAAACTGGCACGGGTCGTCGAGATCTTCTCGAAGCGACTTCAAGTGCAGGAGAAACTGACCGCTCAGATCGCGAACACCATTCAGGAGGCCCTGCAGCCTCAGGGAGTCGCGGTGATCATCCAGGCCCGACACTTCTGCATGTGCTATCGCGGCGTGAAGCAGAGCAACGCCTGGACCACCACCAGCAAACTGCACGGCGTGTTCCTCGAGGATCCGGCCGCCCGCATGGAACTGCTGACGCTGATCGGATCAAACCCCGGCCGCGACTGATTCGACCGCATCGAATCGATCCTCTTTGAAAAAACGCACCCCGGCAGTCTCCCACGAGACGGTCGGGGTGCGGTCTTGTTTCGTCCTCCACGCCTGCCTCAGGCTCGTCCGTAGACCGGAACCAGCGTGCCGGTGGTCAACGTGTTCGCGGGACTCGCGAGCCAGACCATGGTCCGAGCGACCTCTTCGACCTTGGGCCAGGCGTCGAAGTCCGCGTCCGGCATTCCGGCCCGGTTCGCCGGCGTGTCCATGATCGACGGCGCGACCGCGTTGACGAGAATGCCGTCGCCGATGACCTCCTTGGCGAGGCACTGGGTCAGGCTCGCCACCGCCGCCTTGCTCGTCGAATAGGCGAGCATCCCGCCCGCAGGCTCGATGGCCGGACGAGCGATCACGTTGACGATCCGACCACCGTCCTCCGCCGATCGCCCCGCGGCCCGCATCGCCTTGACCGCCTCCCGGCAGCACAGGAAACAGGTTCCGGCGTTGAGCCGCATCATGGCCTCGAAGTCGGCCTGGGTGACGTCCTGGATCGGGCCCATCGCGAAGCCGCCCGCCACGTGGATCGAGGCGTAGATCGGCCCTGCCTTCTCATAGACCGCGGCCACCGACGCCTCGTCGCCGAGGTCCACCTCGTGCAGCGTGACGTGATCCTTGAAGTCGATGCGATCGAGCTCGCGAGCCTCCCGCCAGGTGACGTGAACCTCGGCCCCGTGTTCGAGAAGGTCGCGGACGACCTCGGAGCCGAGGGCGCCGGTTCCACCGGTGACCAGACAGGGGCGATTCGTGAAGGGCATGATCTGGAACTCCGATGAGGGCGACGACGACGCTGGAACGGGGCCCGAGACCATGAAGACCATGGAAGGCCGGGGTGGAGGATCGTACCCGTTACCATGCCCCTCTTCCGTCACTCCCTCACCGCCCGCCCCCCTTGGGCCCCACTCGAACCGGATTCCCGATGAGCGAAACGACCACCAAGCGCATGGAGGACATCGTCGCCCTCTGCCGACGACGAGGCTTCATCTTCCAGAGCTCCGAGATCTACGGCGGCATCAACGGCTTCTGGGACTACGGCCCCAACGGCGTGGAACTCAAGCGGAACCTCAAGGACGCCTGGTGGAGCGACATCGTCCACGGAGACGCGACCGGGCCCACCGGCGCGAACGTCAAGGTGGTCGGCGTCGACTGCACGATCATCATGAATCCGAAGACCTGGGTCGCCTCCGGGCACGTCGGTGGATTCAACGATCCGATGGTCGACTGCAAGGAGTCGAAGTCCCGGTACCGGGCCGATCACCTGATCTGCCTCGGCGTGAAGGGCGACACCACCGGACGAATCTTCGTCTGCATCGAAGGCGATGACGACAGCACGGCCAAGGCTCGGAAGAAGCTCGACAAGTACGTGAAGCGGACCGTCGCCGACGAAGAGATCGACACCTGTCCGTTCACCGACCTCTCCGCCGAGGAGCGGGCGATCTCGGTCGGCCCCGATGCGAAGGAACCCGGCACGCTCACCGAACCCCGCATGTTCAATCTGATGTTCGAGACCCACTGCGGGGCGATCCGGGACGAGAACTCGAAGGCCTACCTTCGGCCCGAGACCGCCCAGGGGATCTTCACCAACTTCAACAACATCGTCGATTCGAGCCGGGTCAAGGTGCCGTTCGGCATCGCCCAGATCGGGAAGGCGTTCCGAAACGAGGTCACCCCGCGAAACTTCACCTTCCGAAGTCGCGAGTTCGAGCAGATGGAACTCGAATTCTTCATCCACCCCAGCGAAGCCGAGGAATGGTACGCCTGGTGGCGCGAGCAGCGCTACGCGTGGTGGAAGCAGATCGGCCTCGCCGGCGACAACCTGATCCTTCGCGAACACGACCGAGGCGAGCTCGCCCACTACGCCAAGGAGGGCGCCGGCACCTGCGACATCGAGTACCGGTTCCCGTTCACCGCCCCCGGCTTCGGCGAACTCGAAGGCGTCGCCCACCGTTCGGACTACGACCTGCGCCAGCACGCCGAACACTGCGGCAAGGGCGACAAGATGCGGTACTTCGACCAGGAGAAGAACGAGCGGTACTTCCCGCACGTGATCGAGCCTTCCGCGGGTGCGGACCGCGGGACGCTCGCCCTCCTCTGCGAGGCCTACACCCCCGACGAGAGCCGGGCCTCGAAGGTCTACATGAAGTTCCATCCGCGGGTCGCGCCCGTCAAGGCCGCGATCTTCCCGCTGGTCGCGAAGGACGGCATGCCCGAGGTCGCCGAGAAGCTCCACAAGGAACTCCGCCGGAAGTACACCGTCGACATGGACGTCAAGCAGTCGATCGGCAAGCGCTACGCCCGCATGGACGAAGCCGGCACCCCTTATTGCTTCACCGTCGACGGTGACTCCCTCACCGACCACGCGGTCACGGTCCGTGAACGAGACACCCAGTCCCAGGAACGCATCGCGATCGACCGGGTCGCCGACTTCCTGGCCGACAAGATCGACGGCGCCCCCGCGGCGGAGTGAACGCGGTACCCATGCCCCCGGCCACCCCAACGACTCCCGGGACCGAAGGACCGCTGGGCACCACCCTGCGGATCGGAACGATTCGGTCGTGCCGCCCGAACGAGGGCGCGAAAAAGCCGGCCTACGTGCTCGAAATCGATCTCGGCCCGCTCGGAATCGTGGTCTCGAGTGCACAACTCGTGGCCCGTCACGCTCCGGAAGACCTCTTGGGCCGACAGGTCGTGGTCGCGACCGACCTCGGCCCGCGGACCATCGCCGGCGTCCGGAGTGAAGTCCTGGTGCTGGGTGCGGAAGCCGCGTCGGGCGGCATCACGCTGCTCGGTCCGGAATCCCAGGTCGCCGACGGCACGCTCGTCCACTGAGGGCGGGAAGGATGACCCGCCACGTCCAAAAAACGCGGCGCGGATCCGAAGACCCGCGCCGCGCCGTCCCTGTTTCCGTTCGTCCTCTTCCCTCGCGTTCTCTCGAGCGAACTTCTTGATTCGATCGCTGCCCGAAATCGAATTCATCAGTCGCTGAGAGACACGCCGTACCCGAAATCCCGGAAGGGCTGCCAGCATCGGAAGATGACGAACCTGTTCGATCCACGTGAACGAACCCGACCTCGGTGCTCGAAGGTTCGCCCCCCGGAGAAACCGTCGAAGCACGAGCGTTCGATCAGGCCCGCTCACGCGGATCGACCATGTAGGAAATATCGCCTTGAAACGCGCGGGCATCCATGGGGCATCGACCCCAAAGCGCCTCATCCTTTTCAGGACGAATCGCGCTGGTACCAGAACCGAAGTCTGGATCGATCACGCCAACGGCGAGGACCGGACATGCCGATCGAGATCGTCTGCCAGAGGAGGCGCCACGGACCGACGGCGTTCGCCTTGCGAGGCGAGGTGTAGACCGGCGCATCCACTCGCGTGACCGGCCCGCGTCCGAGTGCGCGAATCGACTTCACCAACCAGACTTCCTCGCTGGCGAACCACTGCTCGTCGAAACCGTCCACGGCATCGAAGATCTCCCGTCGCATCACCAGACAACAGCCGGGAAGCACCCCGGTGTTCGCCAGCGCCCGAAGCAGCAACCAGGTCCAGAGCCGATTGACCGGCGAACGCACGCCGGGCATCTCCACCCGAGGCCCCGCGATCGCGGCCCCCTGCTCGACCGCGCGAATCAACTCCCGCAGCGTCTCGCTCGGCACGAGCGTGTCGGCATCCACGAAGACCAGCAGACGACCCGTCGTCGTCGCCGCCCCGGCGTTGCGGACCGCGGCGATCTGCCGTTTCTCGACCTTCAGAGTCGTCGCTCCCGCCCCCTCGGCGATGGCGGCCGTGTCGTCTTCACTGGAGTCATCGACCACCAGAAGCTCGCTCGATCGCCCGAGCTCGGCGAGCCCGTCGCGAAGTGTGGAGACGGTCGCTTCGATGTCCTCGGCCTCGTTCCAGGCCGGAATCACCACGGCGACATCGGTCGAGGATTCCCGTTCAAAGGTCATGTCCGGTTTCAGCCGTCGAGCCAGGAATCTTCAAGCAGCATGCCTGCGGGGACCGCCGCGGCACTCCCCCGTTCGACCATGCTGGCGACCGGATAGGCGCAGTAGTCGACGCTGAAGGCGCCTGCAGGTCGGTGGTTGCCGCTCTGTCCGAGACCGCCGAACGGCAGCATGCTGCTCGCCCCCGCGGTACCGGTGTTCCGGTTGATGCAGCCCGAGCGGCATTCGCCGAAGAAGCGATCCCATTCCGCGTCTTCGCCGGTGAAGATCGACGCGGCGAGTCCGTAGCGGGTCGCATTCGCCTGCTCGATGGCGGCGTCGAGCGAATCGACGACGGCGATCTGGGCCAATGGACCGAAACACTCCCGATCACGGTCGATGCTGAAGCCGTCCACCAGGACCACCCCCGGCGTCACGAAGTGGCCGGGCCGATCCATTCGCGTCGCCTCGACGAGGATCTTCCCACCCGACGCATGAAGGTCGGACTGGAATGCAAGCACATCGTCGACCGAGGCCCCATTGACCAGAGGTCCCATGAAGACCGGGTCGGTCGAATCACCGGCACCGACCTGAAGCGTGCTGGCGACCTTGCAGAATGCCTGAATGAAGCGATCCGCCACATCGGCATGCACGATGATCCGGCGAGTACAGGTGCATCGCTGCCCGCTCGTCGCGTAGGCCGCACGGGCGCACTCCACCACCGCCTGCCGCAGATCCGCCGACGGCATCACCACCGAAGGATTCGATCCCCCGAGTTCGAGGGCGACGATCCGTCCGGGGTTGTCGAGATTCGCTTCGAGGATGCGACGTCCGACCGGCCAGCTTCCGGTGAAGAGCACGCCGTCGACACCGTCGTGGGCCGACAACGCCGCGGCCACGGCGGGTCCACCCTGCACCAGGTTGAAGATTCCGGCGGGAACGCCCGCCTCGACCGCCATCTCCGCGAGGGCCTGCCCCACGCCCGGCGTCTTTTCGCTGGGCTTGAGAATGATGGCATTGCCGGCGAGCAGGGCTGGAATGAAGTGACCATTGGGCAGGTGGGCCGGGAAATTGAACGGCCCCAGAACCGCCATCACCCCGTGCGGCTTGTACCGGCACAGTCCGGACTTGGTCTCACCAGCGGCGACTTCGTAGTCGGCGATGCGACCCGCGGAATGTTCGCCCAGCGTGATATCGACCTTCCCCGCCAGCGCCCCGGCTTCAAAACGACTCTCCGACAGCACCTTGCCCATCTCCAGCGTGATCAATTCCGCCATCCGCGGCGCGCGGGCGGCCGTGACTTCCTTCCATCGAAGGAGCACCTCGATCCTCGCGGCCTTTCCCATGGCGAACCAGGCGGGCTGCGCCCGACGGGCGGCTTCGACCGTGGCCTCGACGTCTTCCAGACGTTCTCCGGATTGAAATGCGATCTCGTCGGGTGCCGCGGGATTCCGCGAGGTGATCGTCTCACCCGCAGGCAGCGGCCGGAACACGCCATCGATCAGATTGGCGGGCGGGCCATCGAGAAAACCGCGTTCAAGGGCGGTGCCGTGATTCGACATGATGCTTGTTCTCCGAGCGGCTCGAGGGTGAGCCGTCGTGATTCTAGAGAGATCCGCGAGGCGCGATCACCGACCCGCCCACGGAATCCGGGATGGGCCGGCGAAAGGACGTTCGCCGATTCGATGGGGCGCGATGCCGCCCGATCCCCTGAATCACGACTTCTTCGATTTTCCGGATTTCCCGGACTTGCCGGACTTGGCCGACTTGCCGGACTTCTTCTTCGGCATCGCCGTCACCCCGATGGCCGACCCTCGCGTCGCACCGATGGCCTCCATCGCCTCCGCGGAAATCCGGATTCCTTCGCCTCGCATGGTGAAGGAGGTCTGTACCGATCGGAAGCCCTGCTCGCCCTCGCAAGAGACCATGCCTTCGGATTTTCCGGCCCCGGTGAGCGGCCCGGTCAGATCACATCGCTTCGTCGCTTCGACCAGCGGAATCCGATCTCGAACCGCCTCGAGATACGGGCCGCCATCGAATGGATCGATGTGCCCCTGGTACTCGAACCCCTGTCGCTCGAGCATTCGACGCGCCGGACCGGTCTCGTCACTCTCCCGAGCGATGAGGTTCCTCGCTTCGGGCGGGAGCAGAGAGGCGTAGAACGGCTCCCGCGGGAAGAGCGCGGTCATGAATTCCTTGGACTGCTGACAGAAGAGGTCGGCTTCCTTGTAGGAGAGATTGATGAACCGGCGGCCCAGGTAGTCCCAGAGAAGGTTGTGACTGTCCGGCGTGATCGCACCCATCAATTCGGCGATCACGCGCTTCTTGAACTGCCGACGGTGAAGCCCCATGAAGTGGAACCGGACCATGGACAGGAACTTGCCCAACTTCTCGGAGTGACCTCGATATCCCGGAGCCAGGATGAGTCCGCCCATTTCGGTCGGACCCGAGACGTCTTCGCCCAGCGTCAGCATCACCTGGGTGTTGCCCTGCTGAAGATCATCACTCCAGAAATCCTTGCGAGTGACCTCCAGATAGACGTGCGGATGGCCGGGCCAGGAGATGCAGGGAAGGATCGCACTGGTTCCGATCACGTTGCCGGTCTCGAGATCCTCGAGCACGAACATGAAGTTCCGCTCCCGCGGATCGCGAGCCTGCTTGCCGAAGCTCTGTCGACTGCGGACGACTTTCGACGCGATGATGTCGCGGTTCGGCGGAAGGTTGATGAAATGAACCATCCGCGCGAGTTTGAGAAGCGTCGTGACGTCCTCGGTCGCGACCTGACGGATGACGAACATGCCTGTGCCTCCTGCCAACCTTCGATCTGATCCCGTCGACGACCATCGTCACGGGTGCGGGCGAACCGCACTCAATCTGCGGCGTCGACCTTCTTGAACGAGCGTTCGAGCACTTCGAACACGGGCCCGAATTGAGCCGGCTCCATCACGCCCACCGGCGGAAGGAAGCGAAGGTGATACGGATCATGACCGCAGATGAAGGCGATGAGCCCTTCCGCGAACATGATGTGCAGCGCCTTCATGATCTTCTCACGACTGCCTCCGAAAGGCGTCAACCGGCACATGCCGCCGGTGCCTGCGACCATCTCGGTGATCGGACGACCGAGGGTGTCGATCGCCGGGGGGAACCACTCCGGATGCGCCGCCACGAAGGCGTCGGCATGCTCGCGGAAAGCCGCATGCAGTCGCGCGATCCGACCATCCGCACCGTAGTACCCGCCGTCGCGAAGCCGCCGCAACGCGGCGAGTCCGACCTGCAGGGCGCTGCTGGATCCGATGAAGGTGCCGCTCAGCAGCCCCGGCTTCGGATTGAAGTCATCGGTGTAGAGGCAGGCACAGATCTGACTCATCTTGCCCAGGGTGAGAACGTCGACGTACTCGCCGAGCCCGAGGACGTCGTAGTAGTACATCTCGGTGTTGCGTCCGAAGGTCTGGACTTCGTCGTCCCAGACCGGCACGCCACGCTCGCGACACATTTCCATGAGCGGAACGAAGAACTCGCGCGGGGCGGTGCGGAAACCACCTTCACCCTGAACGAGTTCGAAGATGAAGCAACTGTGCTGTCCCGGATATCGCTTGAGGTACTGGTCGAGATGCCAGACCGCCATTTCGATCGATCGCTCCCCCATCGCCGGATCGTAGAACGGCATGTAGTCGACGTGGGTGTTCAAGGGAATGCCCACGCGGCCTGCGGCGGAGTCGCCGATCTGGGCCATGGTCGTCGACCGACCCATGAAACAGTCCTGGAATGCGATGACCCGCGGCGCCCCGTCGGTCTTCTGCTGACAGACCTTGAGAGCGCTCTCGTTGGCCATGGCGCCGGAGTTGGTCGTGAAGCAGTTTCCGAGTCGAGAGCCCTTCAAGGCTTCCTGCGAAAGGAACTCCGCGATCTCGATGCTCTCGGAGTTGTATTGAAGGTTGCCCTCCATCACCACGTCACCGAGCGCCGACTCCATGGCCACACGGACCAGGCCCGGATCGCTGTGGCCGAACATGTGGACACCGATACCGTTGATCATGTCCCACTTCACGGAACCGTCGACGAGTTCCACCAGAGGCCCATGGCCCATGCCACTCCCGACGTAGGGATAGAGCGCCCCCTTGCCGCGGGCTTCCGCGGAACGGGCGAGCCAGCCCTCGAGGGTCTCGGATCCACCATCGACCGGCGGCCGGGCTTCGGTGATCGACGCCTGCGAAGTTTCGAGCTTCTTGATCACCGAATCGATCGCGGCGACGACCTCCGGGCTTCGGCGAAATGACTCGGCGACCGTGGCTGACTGGGACGTGCTCACGCGACTGACCTCCTGGGAATCGATCCGGGACCGATGAGAACTGACTCGAACGGAGTCGATGGACGAGAATTCGGGCCGGAGACCGCCGGATCGAGGATGACCCTGGATCCAACCGTTCCGGAACGGCCCCTCATGGTATCGACCGTCCGGAGCCCGACCTCCCCCCGAATCCATCGCGATCGAGCCGATGGAGGAGGATCGCGAACAGGGTCGCCCGCTCGACGAGACTGTCCAGCTGGACATGTTCGTCCGGACGGTGCATTCCACCGCCCCGGACCCCCAGCGTGTCGATGGTCGGGACCCCAGCCTGCTGGATCACATTGCCGTCGCAGACCCCGCCCGTGGCGGCAAAGGGCATTGGATGGCCGAGGTCCTCACTGGCCGCCCGGGCGGTCTCCGCGAGCGCCATGACCTCCGGAGTGGAAGGCTTGGCCGCGCGAATGAACGCGGTGTGAGCCACGAGCCTGGGCGGGTCCTCCGCCTCGGCCTTCATCTCCTCGTTCAACCGGTCGACCACTGCTCGAATCGATCGATCGAGATCCTGCCGCGTCGCCTCGTCGCGATACCGCACATTGCCCCAGCAGCGAGCGTGATGCGCCACGGCATTGGTGACCTGGCCACCGTGCATGGGGCCGATGTTGACGATGCGTCCGGCGTCGGCATCGGCGAGGGCCGAGATCTCGATGATCGCCCGAGCGATTGCCAGGACCGCCGACCGCCCTTCCGCGAAGGCGCGGCCGACATGGGTCGCCCGCCCGTGCGCTTCGATCATGAACGCCCCGGAACCCATCCGCTCGACGACGAGCGAGCCGTCGGGAAGCGCGGGCTCGAGGACCAGCCCGACATCATGCCCTTCCGCGACCTGGAGCAACGCCTGCTCCGAGAAGTAGGTCCCGGTCTCTTCATCGGGAACCAAGGCCACGGTCCAGTCCAGCGGCCGGCCGAGTTCCCGAAGTACCTCGAGTGCGGTGATCGCCACGAGCAGGCCACCCTTCATGTCCATCACCCCCGGGCCGTGGGCCAGCCCACCGACATCTTCCGAGAGCGCCTGAAACGGACCATGGGGATCGTGAACCGTATCGAGATGACCGCAGATGATGAATCGAACCGCGTCCTGACCGTCACCGACCGCGTGGCGAGCCACCAGCATCGGTGGAACATCCTCGGCCACGGCGGCGGCTTCCGGATCATCGGAGCCCGTCCGGATCTTGATCCATCCGGGCCGAGGTCGGCCCGGCATCGACTCGAGGGTCGCACCGACCGCCTCGAGCCGGCCCGCCAGCAGCTTCCGAAGCGCGTCCAGACCCGGCGTATGGTTGAAGCCGGTGGGAATCCCCACGAATTCCGCGAGTTCCTGCCGCATCCGGCCGTCTCGCGCCTGGACCGCCGAAGCGATCCGCCCCTCGAATTCGTCGAGCCGATCAAGATCGATGGTCATGCCTTCCACTCCTGCCGGTCGTTCCCGGCGGCTTCGGCGGCCAGTGCCGCCGGATCGATGTCACATTCGAAGACGTCCGCCGCCGGCCCCGACATCGAGACCGAGTCGCCGGATTCCCCGGACCATTCAAGACGCAACCGGCCACCCGGCAACATCGCTTCCAACGGCGATTCGGCTCGTTCTTCGAGCAGGCACGCCACGCAGACTGCGCACGCGCCGGTTCCACACGCCTGCGTGATGCCGCTGCCCCGCTCCCAGGTTCGCATTCGAACCGAGCCGCGCCCCGTCACTTCGACGAGATGCAGATTGATCCGGTTTGGAAACCAGGCGTGATGTTCGAAGATCGGTCCGAGACGTTCCAGCGGTGCCGCCGCGACGTCGCGACAGAATACGACGACATGCGGGTTCCCCATCGAGACGAGCGTGAGGGCGGGTTCCATTCCACAGACCTTCGCGTCCTCTTCCTCGACGCCGATGGCGACGGGGTCGAACGAATGTCCGATCACCTTCCCGGCAGGTTCGATCCCGGGAACGTGTGCCGGAATGGACTCGGCGTCGAGGCGCGGCGTGCCCATGTCGACCGTGACGGTCTCGACCTTGCCCGCGGCGTCTCGGTCCCAAGCCAGGGTTCGTACGCCTCCGGCGGTCTCCACCAGCAATGGCTGGGACTCGCTGATCCCTCGGTCGACGAGGAACTTCGCCACGCATCGAATTCCATTTCCACACATTTCGCCATCACTGCCGTCCGCATTGAACATCCGCATCCGAGCCTGATTGGCGGGGTCATCCGGCGGATCGATGATGATCAGACCGTCGGAACCGATTCCACGATGACGATCACTCAGCAGACGGCTGACCGCCGGCGGATCCGCGATCCGCTCCTGGCGACCATCGACGAAGAGGTAGTCGTTCCCGATTCCGTGCATCTTCACGAAGTGCATGTGGTCATTGTCCCTCGATCATGACCATGGCGGGTGAATCAGGTCGGGGTTCCTCGAAAATTGCCGACTCTTGAATCCCCCAGCGGAGCACGACCGCCACCACCACCAGCACGGAAACCCCCTCGATGATCCGAATCAGGCGATCGATGGGAAGCCGGTCGATCGGACGATCCAGCAGGGTGAGCAGGTGGCGTCGCCGGGAAGCGATCGAACCATGACGCCACGTGAATCGGTCCAATGCCACACCATTCACGCCCGCCACGGCCACGAGTGCCGATCTCATCGCGTCAACACCCTCGATGGTGACCCGCGACGACGGTCGGTCTTCGGCATCGACGGACATGCGGACCGCCGCGAAGGCATCCGCCTGCCGCTCGAATCGACGAGAAACCCAACCGAAACCCACCAGCGTCCCTCCCAGCACCAGCACGGTGGCCCCGACGTCGATCCACCACAGCTGCGCGTCGATCAACGAGGCCGGGCCGCCGGCGTCGATGCTCGCTTCGCGGAGCATGACCATCAGGGGTTCGGTGAGTTCCGCAAAGATCATCGCCAGCGCGATCAGCGTGACCGCCATCCACGGCATGTGGTGACGCCGAGCATGCGCGAGTTCGTGGGCCATCACCGCCATCACCTGCTCCCGCCGCAGGGTGTCGATGAGTCCGTCGGTGAGAAGCACCCACCGCAACGGCCCGATGAACCCCGTCACTCCCGCGTTGATCATGCTCCCCCCGGTCGGCCACAGGAGAATCTCCCGGACCGGCACCTTCGCCTGCACGCACATCCGAAGAAGCGTGGATCGAATCTCCCCTTCGGGAAACGGCTTCGCCCCCAGCAGTCGAACCATGAATCCAGGTGCGGCCAGCGCGATGGGAACCACCATCGCCGCCGAGGCGAACGCCGGAAGCCAGTCGGGAAGGTCCGCGTCACTGCGATCGATCACCAGTCGAACCACATCGCCCGTGAACGCCAGCAGACCGAGCGGCAGCAGGATGATCAACATCTGTGTCCGAACCTGCATGGACACCCAGGCCGCCCGCGATGGCGCAGGATGAATCGGGAGTCCGTCATCCAGTCGACGCAGGAGCGTGGCCTCGCGGGATCGATGTTCAAAGGGATGGAAGATCCACCACGCCACGGTGATGGCGAGCAGGGCCGGAGCGAGGGTGATCACCTCGTCGAGAATGAGGACATCCCCGACGACCGCCTGCACCGCCTCCCGAAAACCCAGAAGAAGCACGCCGGTGACGACGATTCCGACCGCGAGCCACTGCACCAGCCGGAGACTTCGAGCGGCTCGCTCGAATTGTCGTGCCGGTTCACCGCCGGAAAGACGCTTCTGGAGCACGCTCGCGTTCAGGGCCGCCAGCAGAAGCAGCAGGACCGTCCCCGCCGCGACCAGACCGATGCTCATGAGCGTCGACATCTCCCCGCCGACCGAAAAATTCGTGCGAGGAAGCAGCACGACGGCGACGAGGATGATGAGCAAGACCTGCAAACCGGAATCTCTCCTGTGCCCGTGGTCGCCGATCTTCCCGACGTTCGGATTCACCCGCTCCGGAAACACCGCATCAACGAGTCGGGCGCCCCCGGGCTCGGCAGGGTTCGCATCGCGGTTCAATCAGGCCGGCGAAACGTGCCCAGATCGACCACGATCCCGCCATGCCGGTAGTAGTCGGCATTGATCGTGCGGCTGTCGATGAAGGTGAACACGAGGCAGTTGGCACGGGTCGATTCCGCGTATGCGAAATCGCCCATGTGCGGCCCCGCGTAGTCGGCGTTGTCGTACTTCTGTGCGTGATTGTGGAAGTGAAAGACGCCGGTGTAGGCGGCGTCGAACAACTCCTGCGTCGCCTCAAATCGATTGTCGCCCCGGCGGAGCCGGGGCGGGAACTCGAGCAGTTCGATCCGCCCCTGCGGATCGACCGAGATGACTCCGCCGAATTCGGTCTCATCATCAAGCAGGTCGCGTTCCGCGTAGTCGAACACGTGATCCAGAAGTGGATCGATGGAAAGGGAATCGATCGCGATCCGCATCGCCAGAAGATCATTCCACGCGAGCTTCTCTCGGACATCACGGAGACGTTCGGTGTGCGACTTGTTCCAGCCGGTGAAGTTCGCGGCGTAGAGACGCCGACCCGGGGCATCCACGTCGCGTCGCAGTCCGGCGTAGAGCGATTCCTCATCCTGGTCCAGAAGGCCGGCGTCGATCCGCATCGCCGCGACCAGGATTCCGAGATCCCGTAACTCGAGTTCCTCGCGACGACGCTCGGAAAGACGGCTGACGGCGTCGTCGGCGGCGGCGAGAAAATCCTTGTTCTCCGGCTGACAGAGCGTGCGAGCCCAGATGATCTCCTCTCGGTTTCGAGGAATGATCTTCGTTCGGTCGACGATCGTGCGGAGATCCCTGAACATCCCGTCGGTCGGTGAGATCTCACTGTCGGCGAGTAATTCGATGACTCGATCACGCTGCCCTTCGGCGATCAGCAACTCCCAGCATCTCGCCCGGAGATTGGCCGACACGATCGGATCGGCATCCAGCATCACCTGCACCAGGACGTCCGACAAACGCTCCTCACCGTACATCTCCACCAACGCCAGCCGCTCCGGTCGCTCCGCGGGCGTGTCGACCCAGTTGGGCATCGGACGCGCCCAAGCCCGAATCAACGTGGGCGTCATGTCGATCCACGGCTCTTCCGCAATCAACTCACAGAGACGCGCCCGCCATTGCAGCGCGTCGATCTTCGGCATCTGGATCTCAAGGAGCCGTTTCAAGCCTTCTGGATCGATCGTCTTCAAACGGTCGTAGGCTGCCTCGCGGACTTCGATGAAGTATCCATCGGACACGATCACCCGTTTGAGCGTCTGGCTGGTCACCACTGGATCACTCGTGGCCTCGAGCATTCGCATGGCCGCGTAATGCCGACCCGTGATCTCGTTGGGATTCGAGAGCACGGCGACGGGATCCTCGATCGGTCTTGGTGAGCAGCCACCGATCAAGATCGACAAGAGGACCACGGGGCACCCGCGGAAGAATCGCCTCGGCGACGGGATGACCGACCGGCCAATCCGCTGCCTGGAGATCGTGGCTGAGATGGAAGATCTTCTGTAAATCACGAAATGCTGGCCTCCATGCCTGCGTCTTCACCCATGATTCTCCTGCAAGGGCCGGAGATTCACCGTTGATCGGCGAAGGACTGCGTTTGACTCTATCATCGAGCGATCAGGAACTCAGGGTCCGGCTGGCTCCGGAGCAGGCTTGGACCGAGTGAATCGAAGGAACGTGCCATGGCAGATCCCCACTCCAACGCTTCGAATGATCCGCTTCAATCGCGGGTGGAACGGGTTCTGGGACTCATCCGTCCTGCCGTCCAGGAAGACGGAGGAGATTTCGAACTCGTCGAGATTTCTGAGGACGGGGTGGTTCGAATCCGATTCCTCGGGGCCTGTATCGGCTGCCCTTCCAGTGAAATGACGCTTCGTGATGGAATCGCGCGAAATCTGCGCGAGCGTGTTCCCGAAGTCACGGACGTCATCGCCGTCGATTAGGACGTTCGATCGACCCACGCGACTCAGGAATCCCTCGATCTCGACTTCTGCGATCGGCCGGGTTCGGCTACCCTGTAAGAAGCCGAACGATCTCGGCAGGCTGCTTCCCGGGTTCAGAGCCAGACTGTTCTGAAACCTGTTCTTGGAAGACGTGCCTCAGGCAGGAGGACCTGATCATGTTGGTCATCACCCGTCGCGAAGGCGAGGAAGTCATCATCGGAGACCCGGCATCCCCGCTCGGTGTCGTTCGTGTGGCGGTCATCAAGGGCGATCGAGTCCGACTGGCGTTCGAGTTTCCGCGCGAGGTCGCCGTTCACCGGCGAGAGGTCGCGGAACAGATCGTGGCCGATGAGGAAGCACCCTCGGTCGCCGGGCAGATCAGACCCGCCTCCGAAGGCTGATCGAAGACCGCCGTCTTTCATTCCGCAACGACCGACATTCATTGACGCTCATGAAACGCACGCCGTCTCCGGCGTGCGTTTTTCTCTGGTGCGCCCTCCGAAAAAAATCGCCCGCG